>CAUJSJ030000168.1:0-2640 GCA_963422775.4 uncultured Roseateles sp. | reverse complement strand
CCAGCGCCTTCAGCAGGTCAAAGCCACGGCTGCCCAGGCTGACCGGCTGGCCATCCACGAGCAGCAGGCGCTCCGCCAGCCTCAGCTCGATGTGACCAAACACCAGAGCTGTGAGTGGTGCACTCATTGCCGTGCCAGGGCGCGCAGGGCCGTCAAGGTGGCGCCCAGCTCGGCGGCCAGTTCGTCCACGTCGGGCCCGGCCGTCGCCAGGCCCTGCCACTCGATGCGGCGCGCCATCTCCGCCAGCCGGGTCGCACCAAAGGCGATGCCATTGCTCTTCAGCGTGTGGGCCGCGGTCTCGAAGCCTTCGCCGTCGGCGGCGGCCAGCGCAGCCTTCAGCTCGGCCAGCAGCCGTGGCGCTTCTTCGGCAAAGGCTTCGACAAGGGTGACGACGAAGTCCGCCCCCGCGTTGGCCTGCAAGGCCTCGAAAGCGCGGGGGTCGATGCGGGGCAGCTTCATGATCCACGTGCCTGGGTGTCGGCCAGCACGCCCACCAGGGTCTCGACGCGCAGCGGCTTGCTCAGGTGCTCGTCCATGCCTGCGGCCAGGCATTGCGGGCGGTCGCCGTTGAGCGCGTTGGCGGTCATCGCGACGATGCGCGGGCGCTGCCCGCCGGCCAGCGTGAAACGATCTCGCGGGTGGCCTGCAGGCCGTCCATCTCGGGCATGCGCACGTCCATCAACAGCACGTCGTAAGGCTGACGGGCCACGCTGTCGACCGCCTCGCGGCCGTTGCTGGCGATGTCGGCGCGGTAGCCCATCTGCTGCAGCAGCCTCAAGGCAAGCTTCTGGTTCACACCGTTGTCCTCGGCCAGCAGGATGCGCAGGGGGTGGCGCTCAGCCATGCGGGGGTCAAGCTCCAGCACGGCGTCGATCGAACGCTGGGGCAGCAGAGCCAGCGCGCTGGCCGGCGCCACGATCTCGAAGTGGAAGCGGCAGCCGCGGCCCGGCCCGGCACTCTCCACGCCCATGCTGCCCCCCATCAACTCGGCCAGCTGCTTGCTGATGGCCAGCCCCAGGCCCGTGCCACCGTAGCGGCTGGCGATGCCCGCATCGGCCTGGCTGAAGCGCTGGAAAAGCCTCGCCTTGCCCGCCTCGGTCAGGCCGATGCCGGTGTCGATCACCTCGAAGGCCAGGCTATCCTGCGCCGGCCGAGACACGCGCAGCGTCACGGCGCCGTGCTCGGTGAACTTGACCGCGTTGCTCAGCAGGTTCAGCAGGATCTGGCGCAGGTGGGCCGCGTCGCCCACCACGGCAGCCGGCACCTCGGCCGTCACTTCGCAGCCCAGCTTCAAGCCCTTGGACTGCGCCAGCGGGTTGACCAGATCAAGCGCGCCGCGCAAGCACTCGCGCAGCTCGAACGGCTGGGCCTCCATCTCCATGCGGCCGGCTTCGATCTTGGAGAAGTCGAGCACGTCGTTGATGAGGCTCAGCAGCACTTCGCCGGATTGGCGGATGGTCTGGGCATGGTCGCGCTGATCGTCGCTCAGGGGCGAGCTGAGCAGCAGGCCGCTCATGCCGATGACCGCGTTCATCGGGGTGCGCAGCTCGTGGCTCATGGTGGCCAGGAAGGCGCTCTTGGCGGCATTGGCGGACTCGGCCTGCACGCGCGCGGCTTCGGCCTCGGTGCGCGCCACCCGGGCTTCGTCGAACAGGCTGGCATTGCGCATGGCCACGCTGGCGGCCAGCGAGAGGCTGACGAGGAAGCCCAGCTCATGGGCGGTGAACACCGTGCCGCCGTTGCGCCACACCACCATCGCGCCCAGCACCTCCTCGCCCGCGCGCAGCGGCGCCACCATCAGGCGCTCCTCGCCGGTCACCTCGGTGCCCGCGATCTGCACGGCACGCGGGTCCGCCGCCGGCGTTGTTGACCCGCTCGGCCAGGCCGCTCTCGATGATGCTGCCGACGATGCCCACACCCAGCCGCACTTCGGCGTCGAGCAGCTGCGGGGCCATGGCGCCTTCGGCGACGATGGTGCGGTAGCCTCGATCGTCGGCGGGCACAAAAATGGCGCTGCTGTCGGCCGCCAGCAGCTCGCGCGCATGCTGGGCGATGCGCTGCATCACCTGGCTGATGTCCAGCATGGCCGAGATCTCGCGGCCGACTTCGGCCAGGGCAGCGCTCTCGCGGGCCTGGCGCTGGTTGTCGGCGAACAGGCGGGCGTTCTCGAGGGCCGCGCTCATGACGCCGCCTACCGCCTGCAGCAGGCGCACATCCTCCGGCCCGAAGGCGAACTCGCGCTCGAAGCTCTCGACGGTCATGGCGCCTACCGAGCGATCACCGATCCTCAGATAGACCGTCAGCTGCGAGGGCGCCCGGTCCGTGCCCGGCGCGGCGTTGATCCCCACGGCGGCCTGCTCCGCAAAGTTGTTGAGGTTCAGCGGCTCACGCCGGGCCATGATGCGATCCCATCGCTCGCCCGGGCCGATGTGCCAGAACGGTATGTCCATCTGACGGCCATGTTCGATGGCGAAGAGGTAGTGCTGGCCAAAGGCTTCGTGATCGAACCAGCGGATGCTCATGTTCTCGGTCTGCAAGACCTCGCACAGCCTGGCACCCACCTCGATGACGATGGCCTTCATCTCCCGGCCCGCAGCCACCCCTTGCTGAATGCCGCTGATCACGGCCAGCTCTGCCTCT
>CAUJSJ030000167.1:0-1592 GCA_963422775.4 uncultured Roseateles sp. | reverse complement strand
CCGCCGCGCGTGACGTCGGGCAGAGCGTGCGCCAGGAGGTGGATTCGGCCACAAATGCGCTGAATCAGACCTGGAGCGACGTGACGAGCGATTCGTCCTACGAAGCCGGCACGGCCATCGCGCCGCCGCCGCCCGCGTACCGCCATCCGAAGAAGAACTGGCGCCTCAAGCGCGGAGCGACGCCTGTGTGGTTCAAACAGAAGGCCGGCGTGAAGCGCCATACCCAGTCGGGGGCAGCCCGGGTCGCACGATTCCGCCCGCCGGGCCTGAACCGATGAGCTCCTTCCAGAACCCCGACCACGACGAGCTCGCCGGCACCGAACAGCCCTTCGTCACCCACCTGATGGAGTTGCGCGACCGGCTGCTGCGTGCCGTCATCGCCATCGCCGTCTGCTTCGGCGTGCTGTGCCTCTACCCAGGTCCGAGCCAGCTTTATGACTGGCTGGCAGCCCCGCTGATAGCCAACCTGCCCGAAGGCACGAAGATGATCGCGACCAACGTCATCGCGCCGTTCTTCGTGCCGATCAAGATCACGATGCTGGCCGGCTTCATGCTGGCGCTGCCCATCGTGCTCTACCAGGCCTGGGCCTTCGTCGCGCCGGGCCTGTATTCGCACGAGAAGCGACTGGTGATGCCGCTGGTCGTGTCGAGCACGCTGCTGTTCTTCAGCGGCGTGGCCTTCTGCTACTTTTTCGTCTTCGGCAAGGTCTTCGCCTTCATCCAGAGCTTCGCTCCCAAGAGCATCACCGCGGCGCCTGACATCGAGGCCTACCTCGGCTTCGTGATGAACATGTTCATCGCCTTCGGGGCCGCCTTCGAGGTGCCCGTCGTCGTCGTCGTGCTGGTGCGCATGGGCATCGTGTCGGTGGAGAAGCTGCGCGAATGGCGCGGCTACTTCATCGTTGTCGCCTTCGTCGTGGCGGCCGTCATCACGCCGCCGGACATCGTCTCCCAGCTGGCCTTGGCCATCCCGATGTGCCTGCTCTACGAGGTGGGCCTGTTCGCCGCCAAGTACTTCGTGCGCCACACCAAGGCGCCCGACGATCCGGCCGATCAGTCGTCCTGACTGCGCGGCGGCCTGGGCCGCTGTGCCACGGCGATCTTGAAGTTCATCGTCTTGCCGCCGCGCTGCACGCCCACCTCGACCTGCGTCCTGGGCTTGAGCGCCGCCACGCTGGCAAGCAGTTCGGCAGGGGACGCCACCGCATGCTCGCCGATGCGGGTCACCACGTCGCCCGGCTTGATGCCCGCCAGGGCGGCCGGCGCATCGTTGACGACGCCGCCGATCAGCACGCCCCGAATCTGCGTCTTGCCGTCGCCCAGCTTCAGTGCCTCGGCCAGCTCGGGCGTCAGCTCGCGCGTCTGCACGCCGATCCAGCCGCGGGCGACGACACCGTCCTGCAGCAATGCCGCAGCCACCTGGCGCGCCACGTCCACGGGAATGGCAAAGCCGATGCCGAGGTTGCCGCCGCTGCGCGAGAAGATGGCCGTGTTGATGCCCACCAGCCGCCCGTCGGCGTCCACCAGCGCGCCGCCCGAGTTGCCCGGGTTGATGGCGGCGTCGGTCTGGATGAAGTTCTCGAAGGTGTTGA
>CAUJSJ030000166.1:0-38474 GCA_963422775.4 uncultured Roseateles sp. | reverse complement strand
ACGGTGTTGTCGTCGAAGGGCCGGTACTGTGGGTGGCCCAGCCAGCCGCGCTGTTCCAGGATGACCGTGCGTTGGCCCGTTTTCAGATCCACACTGAAAAGCCGGCACAGCGGCTTCTTGTGGAACATCTCGTTGAACTTCTGCCAGGTGTTCAGCGGGAACCAGTCGTCGGCCGCGATCTCGATGCCGACCATCTTGGTGCACGCGCTGTTGGCCACCCAGGTGCCATAGCCCACCCAGCGATCGGGCACGACGTAGGCGACTTCTTCCTTCAGCGTGGCCAGTTCGAGGCGGATCAGCTGACGCTCGCCGCGCACGAAGTAGACGAAACGGTCGTCGGGGCTCATGAAGGCGCCGAAGGTGTTCTCGCGCGCGCCGTCGGTCAGCTGGATGGCCGTCTGCGAGGGCAGGTCCAGCAGGTGCAGGTTCCAGTTCGGGCTGGGCTGGGGACCGAACTCACCGCCGAACATCAGCTTCGTGCCGTCGTTCGTGAAGCATTTTTGGTAGAAGTAGTTGCGGTGGCAGGTGACATCCGGGGGCGTGAGCCGGGTGACGCGGGCGCCGGTGTCGGGGTCCTCGTGGGTGAGGAAATCAAACTTGCGTTCGGTGGCTTTCATTTACTGGATCCTCAGCAGCAGGGCGTTGCCCTCTTCGACGAGCCGGCGCGCGGCCTCGGCGTCGGTGGTCTTGTTGTAGGCGATGGTCTCGAAGACCTCGCGCATGAATTTCTGGAAGCGGGCATGCTCGAACAGCGGAGCCGGGCGGATCAGCCGGCCGGCGTCGCGCTGGGCCTGGATCTGGTCGTGCGCGGCCAGCTCCAGCGGCGGCAGGCCGCCGGCCTTCTGCAACTCGGCGAGTGCGTTCTTCGCGCTCGGCAGACCGCGGGTGCGGCCGAGGATGCGCGCGGCCTCGGGGTCGGTCAGCAGGAAGTTCATCAGCTTCGCGGCCAGCTCGGGCTGCTTGCAGTTGCGGCCGATGGTGTACATGACCGTGGGTCGTCCGAAGAGGCCGCTTTCCTTGGCGTCGGGAAGGGTCGGGAAGGCGCCGAGCGCGAGCTTGTCGCCCGGCTGCAGCGTGGAGCCGCGCAGGCCGATGACCGAGTCCCAGGTGTAGTTGCCCGCCCAGCGGCCGGTCACCCAGTCGGGCTGCTGCTCGGTGGGCTTCTCGGCGCCGCCCAGGGACGCTCGCAGTGGCAGCGGTGTCGCCACGTGCGAGTCGACGAGGCGCTTGTAGGTCTTGACCCAATCCAGCGCCGCGGCGGGGCTCATCGCGACGTGCGGCCTGGCCGGGTCGACGAAGGGCGTGCCGTGCTTCTGCTGCACATAGCTCTGCGACAGCAGGATCATGTCGTAGAGCTCGCCGTCCAGCGGATAGGCTGAGTCGCCCAGCTTGGCGCGAAAGGCGGGGCCGGTGGCGAAGAGCTCATCCCAGGTCCTGGGCAGGGCGACGCCGGCGCGGCCGAAGGCCGTCTGGTTCCACAGGAAGACGCGCGCGCTGAAGGACGTGGGCAGCGCGTTGAGCTTGCCCTGCACGCGGCCGTAGGCGAGGTCGTCTTCGGTGAACTGGTCCAGCGCCAGCTCCTTGGCGACGCCGTTCAGGTCGGTGAAGCCGTTGCCACGCTTGCTGAACATGGCCATCCAGGCCCAGTTGATCTGCATCACGTCGGGCTCGGAGCGGCCGGCAATCTGCGTCGTCAGGCGCTCCAGGTAGCCCGAGAAGCCCATGTACTCGGCCTTGACCTTGACGCCGTGGCGCTGCTCGAAGACCTTCAGCGCGGCCAGCGTGGACTGGTGGCGGCTGGCGCCGCCCCACCAGGCGAAGCGCAGCACAGGCCGCTCCTGCGCATGGACGAAGGGTGCGGCCAGTGCGCCGGCGAGGACGATGCGGCGATTGACGTTCATGCCAGGTAGCTCAAGCCGTCGTCGCCCGCGGCGAACAGATGGGCGTGATTCATCTGGAAGTGGAAAGTCAGTGCCGAGCCACGTGGCAGCGTGGACAGCGCGAGGCCTTCCTCGGCGGGGATGCGCGCGCTGAAGGCCACACCGCCGACGTCGAAGTAGGTGAACACCTCGGCGCCCATGTTCTCGCAGAACTTCAGCGTGGCCTGCACGGCGACGCTGCCGGGTTTGGCGGCGAGGCCGATGTGCTCGGGGCGCAGGCCGAATTGCACCGGACCTTGCGGCAAGGGGCCGAAGCGGCCGCGCGGCAAGGGCAGGCTGATGCCGCCCAGCACCACGGCGTTGTCGGCCAGCTCGGCCTTGACGATGTTCATCTCCGGCGAGCCAATGAAGCTGGCCACGAAGGCGTTGGCCGGGCGGTCGTACAGCGCCGTGGGCGTGTCGACCTGCTGGATGACGCCGGCCTTGAGCACGCAGATGCGCTCGCCCATGGTCATCGCCTCGGTCTGGTCGTGCGTGACGTAGATCGTCGTGGCCGGCTGGCCAGCGTCGCGCAGCGCCCGGTGCAGTTCGGTCAGGCGCACGCGCATCGCGGCGCGCAGTTTGGCGTCGAGGTTGGACAGCGGCTCGTCGAACAGGAACACCTCGGGCTTCTTGACGATGGCTCGGCCCACGGCCACGCGCTGCGCCTGGCCGCCCGACAGCTGCTTGGGGTAGCGCTCCAGCAGGTGCTCCATCTCCAGCAGCTTGGCGGCGTGCCGCACGCGCTGGTCCAGCTCGGCCTTGGGTGTCTTCGCCAACTTCAGGCCGAAGGCCAGGTTGTCGTAGACCGTCATGTGCGGGTAGAGCGCGTAGTTCTGGAACACCATCGCGATGCCGCGTTGCTTGGGCGGCAGGTCGTTGACGGTGCGCCCGCCAATGTTCAGCTCGCCGCCGCTGATGGATTCCAGCCCCGCCACCATGCGCAGCAGCGTGGACTTGGCGCAGCCCGACGGGCCGACGAAGACCATGAACTCGCCGTCACGCACGTCGAGGTCGACGCCGTGCACGGCCTTGAAACCATTGGGGTAGGTCTTCTCGACCTTGCGCAGCGATACGGCAGCCATGACTCAGCCCTTGACGCCACTGGACGTGGCGCCTTCAATGAAATGTTTCTGTGCCGCGAAGAACACCGCGACGGACGGGATCAGCGCGACGACCGAGATCGCGATGACGTTGGCCCACTCGACCTCTTCTGTCGCGCCGATGCTCATCTTGAGCGCCAGGCTGACCGGGTATTTCTCCACCGAGGCGAGGTAGATCAGCGGGCCCATGAAGTCGTTCATCGTCCAGATGAACTGGAAGACGATGACCGAGATGATGGCGGGCTTGAGCAGCGGCACGATGATGTGCCAGAGCAGCTGCAGCGCGTTGCAGCCGTCGATCAGCGCGGCCTCTTCCATGTCACGCGGGATGCCGCGCAGGAACTGCACCAGCATGAAGACGAAGAAGGTGTCCGTGGCGAAGGCCGACGGCACGATGAGCGGCAGGTAGCTGTCCAGCCAGCCCAGCTCGCGGAAGACGAGGTATTGCGGCAGGCGCAGCACGATCAGCGGCAGCATCATCGTGCCGACCATGATGCTGAACAGTATCTTCTTGCCCCAGAACTCGAAGCGCGCGAAGGCATAGGCCACCAGCACGCAGGAGATCACCGTGACGATGATGCGCGGGATGGTGATCAGGAAGCTGTTGAGGAAGTAGGTCGCGAAGGTGTACTCGGTGCTGGTCTTCCAGCCCTTGGCGTAGGCATCGAACGAGAACTTGGAAGGCCAGAAGCCGGCCGAGGTGAAGATCTCGCTGTTGCTCTTGAAGGAGGCGCCCACCAGCCACAGCAGCGGGTAGAGCATGACGATGGCGGTCGCTCCCAGCAGCAGGTAGCGCAGCCAGGGCGTGCGGCCATCGCTGCCGACGGCGGGCTCTTGGATTTCCACGGCGGCGCTCACTTCTTGCTCTCCTTCTCACCGGCGTAGAACACCCAGTACTTGCTGCTCCAGAACGAGATGGCAGCCAGGCCCGCGACCAGTGCGAACAGCACCCAGCTCAGGGCCGCGCCGTAGCCCAGGTTGAAGAAACGGAAGCTCTGGTCGTAGATGTAGAGGGCCAGCACATAGGTGGAATGCAGCGGGCCGCCCTCGGTGATGAGGTAGGGGCCGTTGAACTCCTGGAAGGCATGCACCATCTGCATGATCATGTTGAAGAAGATGACCGGCGTGATGAGGGGCACGGTGATCTTCCAGAACTGCTGGTTCTGGCTGGCGCCGTCGATCTCGGCGGCTTCGTACAGCGACTTGGACACGTTCTGCAGCGCGGCCAGGAAGATGACGCAGGCCGAGCCGAACTGCCAGGTGAAGAGCAGCACGATGGTCCACATCGAGTAATGCTCGTCGGCCAGCCAGGGGATGGGCTCGAAACCCAGCTTGCCCAGGATGATGTTGACCAGGCCGTACTTGGCGAACACGAAGCGCCACAGCACCGCCACCGCTATGGAGCCGCCCAGGATGGAAGGGATGTAGAACGCCGCGCGGAAGGCGTTGATGCCCTTGAGCTTGAAGTTCAGCACCTGGGCCACAACCAAAGCGAACCCGACGCGCAGCGGCACGGCCAGCAGCGCGAAGGTCAGCGTGACGCCCAGCGACTTCCTGAACAGCGGGTCGCCGGTCAGCATCTCTTCGTAGTTGCGCAGGCCGATCCACTCGGGCGGGTCGATCAGGTCGTACTGCGTGAAGCTGAGCGCAAAGCTCATCACGAAGGGGAAGGCCTTGAACAGCAGCACGCCCAGCACGAATGGCAGGACGAACATGAAGCCCAATTTCTTGTTCTCGTACATCGCCCGGTGTCTCCGTCCGTGGCTTGATGAGCCCGCGTTCTTGCGGGCCTTGTTCTTATGGGATCAGCGGGCCAGCCAGCCGCCGTCCACGGCCACGGTATACCCGTTGACGTAGTCGGACGCTTGGGATGCCAGGAACAGGACCGGGCCGGCCAGGTCCTCGGGCTTGCCCCAGCGGCCGGCCGGGATGCGGTCCAGGATGGCGCTGTTGCGCTGCTCGTCCGCGCGCAGCGCGGCGGTGTTGTTGGTGGCCATGTAGCCGGGGGCGATGGCGTTCACATTGATGCCGTGCGAGGCCCACTCGTTGGCCATCAGGCGCGTGATGCCCATCACGCCGCTCTTGCTCGCGGTGTACGAGGGCACGCGCACGCCACCCTGGAAGCTCAGCATGGACGCGATGTTGATGATCTTGCCGCCCGTGCCCTGGGCCATGTAGACCTTGGCCACGGCCTGCGACAGGAAGAACACCGACTTCAGGTTCAAGTCCATCACGTCGTCCCAGTCCGCTTCCGAGAACTTGATGGCGTCCTCGCGCCGGATGATGCCGGCGTTGTTGACCAGGATGTGCACCGCGCCGTTGAGCGCCTTGGCCTGCGCGACCAGGTCGGGGATGCAGCTGACGTCGCCCAGGTTGGCGCGCAGGTCCAGGAAGCGCCGGCCCAGGGCTTCGACGCCGGCCTTGGTTTCATCCGGCTCGGAGACATTGACGCCCACGACGTCGGCGCCGGCCTGCGCGAGCGCGAGGGCCATGCCCTGGCCCAGCCCCGTGTTGCAGCCGGTCACGATGGCCGTCTTGCCGGCCAGATTGAAGTTCTGGAGAACCATGTCTTTGTCCAAGGTGCTCAGCGCACCGGTTGCGCGGACTGAAGGCCGTTCGGCGAGGGCAGCCGCGGTGGTGGGGAAGCAGTTGAAACGCAGTTCCACTTTTTCCGATGCCACGACTTTAGGTGCGGCACCAGTGTTGCGGAATCATGGTTTCTAATTAGTGAACCGATGTTCCGATTTTCGCGTCTTCCGCCTATCATCGTCCACAACAGACCTTTACACACCGAGCGATGAGCGCCGACTTCCTCAGTGACGCCCTCCTGCTCGAGCAGTTTTCCCCTCGCTGCGACGGCTTTTCTGTCGTCGTGGTGATCGAACCGGCGCTCGCACTGCAGCGTTGCCGGCCTTAGAAATCGACGGGTGCCCTGCGTGCGCCCCGGCTCCAAGCCTTGCATAACCCGAGAGCCGCCGGCGCGACACAGCGCGCCCAGGCGGCCTGTACCAGGAGACATCACATGCCCGCATTCCGTCCTTCCCGCTGCCTGGCCCTGAGCCCGGTGGCGCTGGCCGTCACTCTCATGGCCGCGCCCGCCTGGGCTCAAACCACACCGGCAGCCTCCCAGCAACTGGAGACGGTGACCGTCACCGGCATCCGCGCCTCGCTGGAGAGTGCGCTGAACGCCAAGCGCCAGGACAAGGGCATCGTCGATGTCATCAAGGCCGAGGACATGGGCAAGTTCCCGGACACCAACCTCGCCGAGTCGCTGCAGCGCATCCCGGGCGTCGTTATCGACCGCGACGCCGGCGAAGGCCGCAACATCACCGTGCGCGGCCTGGGCGGCGACTTCGCCCGCACCCGCATCAACGGCATCGAGGCCCTGGCCACCACCGGCGGCACCGACAGCTCCGGCGGCGCCAACCGCACCCGCGCCTTCGACTTCAACGTCTTTGCGGCCGACCTCTTCAACTCGCTGACCGTGCGCAAGAGCAGCTCGGCCGACGTGGACGAGGGCTCGCTCGGTGCCACCATCGACCTGCAGACGGCGCGCCCCTTCGACCTGAACAAGTTCGCCGCCGCCGTGTCCGTCAAGGGCACCTACAACGACCTGTCGGGCAAGGCCACGCCCAAGACCTCCTTCCTAATCTCCAACGTCTTTGCAGACAAGAAGATCGGCATGCTGCTGTCGGGTGCCTACTCCAAGCGCAAGGTCTACGAGGAGGGCTTCAGCACCGTGCGGTGGGACAACGGCCCGTCCAGCGGCAATGCCGTCAGCGGTTGGTGCCCGCCGCAGGGCGTGACGACCAACCTGCCCACTGGCTCCACCGCCACCACCTGCGGCCCGGCCGCGCAGGGCGTTCCGCGCCTGCCCAACACGCCGGAGAACCTGGCCGCGTACAACGAAGCCAGCAAGGCCACCAGCTTCCACCCGCGCCTGCCGCGCTATGGCCGCCTCACGCACGACCAGGAACGCTTGGGGCTGACCGGCGCCATCCAGGTGCGCCCGGCCGACAGCATGTTGATCACCTTCGACATGCTGTACAGCAAGCTGGAGGCGACCCGTCAGGAAGACTTCCTGGAAGCCATCTCCTTCAGCCGCGCACTGTCGGCCGGCGGCAAGCAGCAGACCAGCGTCGTCGAGGCGCAGTTCGCGCCCAGCGGGCAGATGCTTTACGGCAAGTTCAACGGCGTGGACGTGCGCGCCGAGTCGCGCTTCGACAAGCTGAGCACCGAGTTCACCCAGCCCTCGCTGACGGTGGAACAGGACATCACCGACACACTGAAGCTGACCCTGCGCGGCGGCCGGGCCACGTCCCGGTTCCGCAACCCCATCCAGACGACGACCACGCTGGACGCCCCCAACGTCAATGGCTACGTGTTCGACGCCCGCGGCGACGACCGCGCACCGCTGCTGGGCTACGGCAACCTCAACCCCGGCGACCCTGCCGGCGGCCTGAAGATCTACGGCGTGCCGGTCGGCGCCACCAGCATCGCCAACTTCACGCCCAGCGAGATCCGCATCCGCCCCAACGGCGTGACCAACCGCCAGGACGTGGCCACCGCCGACGTCGCCTGGGAAGTCATCCCCGACGTGCTGACGGTCAAGGGCGGCGTCAGCTACAAGCAGTTCAAGTTCACCAGCTACGACATCCGCCGCACCGTCGAGACGATGAACACGGTGCCGGCGGGCGTGGACGCGTCCACGCTGGTGACGACGCTGTCTGGCTTCGGCAAAGGCCAGAACCTGCCCAATGGATCGATCACGTCCTGGGTCATTCCCAACCTGGACGCCATCACCAAGGCTTACGACATCTACTGCAATTGCCTGAAGACCGGCCCGGCCGGTGGCCCGGGCGACTACACGCTGACCTCCATCACCAACGGCAGCGCCCGCGGCGGCAACCGCGCCATCAGCGAGACCGACACCGGGACCTGGCTGATGGCCGAGTTCGAGACGCGCCTGGGCGGCATGCCCGTGCGCGGCAACCTCGGCACCCGCTACGTGAAGACGGCCATCGTCGCCAGTGGCTACCTGGCCACCGGCGGCGGCAGCCCCGTCACCGCCACGCGTGACTACAACGACTGGCTGCCCTCGGCCAACGTGGCGGTCAACCTGACCAAGGACCTGATCCTGCGCGCCGCGGCGGCCAAAGTCATGTCGCGCCCGCCGCTGCAGAACCTGAACCCCGGCGGCACGCTCTCCACCACCGGCACGCTGAGCTACACCGGCGGCAACCCCGCGCTGGACCCCTTCCGCGCCACGACGCTGGACCTGAGCGCCGAGTGGTACCACTCCAAGAACGGCTTCATCGGCCTGGGCCTGTTCCAGAAGGACATCAAGAGCTATGTGCTGACCGTGGGCCGCAACGTGGCCTACAAGGACACCGGCCTGCCGATGTCGCTGCTGCCGACCAACTTCACCGGCGACGAAATCTTCCTCGTCAGCGCGCCGGTCAACAGCCCGGGCGGCAAGCTCACCGGCTTCGAGATCAACGTGCAGCAGCCCTTCACCTTCCTGCCGGGCTGGGGCAAGAACTTCGGCGTGCTGGCCAACTACACGCAGGTGAAGTCCAAGATGGACTGCGTGATCTCCGCTGCCGTCGGCGCGGCCACCGTCACGGAAGACCTGGTCAACCTGTCGCCGCGCTCCTGGAACCTGTCGATCTACTACGACGACGGCACCTTCAGCGGCCGCGTGTCCAGCTCCGCACGCTCGGCCTTCCTGACGACCATCCCGGCCGGCAACAACCAGGACGTGGCGGGCAAGAACAAGACCTTCAACGTCGACCTGTCGATGGGCTACCAGGTGAACAAGCAGCTGCAGCTCACCTTCGAGGCCACCAACCTGACCAACCAGCCCAACGACCAGTTCATCTCCCGCGCGATGAACAACGTGGTGGTCAACAACTACACCGGCCGCGAGTTCATCGTCGGCGGCCGCTACAAGTTCTAAGGCGGTTCCCGTCTGGAAATAAGCAAAGGGCGCGGACCTACGTCTCGCGCCCTTTTTTGCTTGCGGAAGCCCTGCAGGTCTCCGCCATAGAAGCGCCGGCTGCCACGCACCGTGGCAAGCCAGGCCTCATTCACGGAGACAACATGAAGACAAGCAAGACCCTGGCGGTCATCGCCGCCGCATGGCTGAGCGCCTCGGCCTGGGGGGCTGACAGCCTGCCCGCCGGCACCCTCATCACGGCCCAAGTCAGTGGTGCCAGCTCGGCGCTGCTGGGCCTGGACCATCTCTTTGCCGATGAGCCCGGCAGCAATACGACAGCTCTCGCCGCGGCCGACCTGGAGTTCATCACCGCGGACGCCAATGTCGCCATCGACTTCTTCGCCGATGGCCGCGTGCAGGTCTGGAACAACAGCGGCGCCACCAGCCTGGCCGGCAGCTACACGCTCACATTCAGCTTCGCCGGCCTGAGCCAGCCCATCACCGGCTTCGCGCCGCTGGACCTTACCGGCGTCAACGGCGGCACCGTCAACCTCCAGCTCACCGGCCCGAACAGCGTCAGCCTGACGCTGAACAACCTCAGCTTCACGGGCGAATACGGCAGCTTCACGACGCAGCTCGCCGCCAGCGCCGTGCCCGAGCCTGCGAGCCTCGCGCTGCTGGTCGCGGGCCTCGGCCTGGTGGCGCTGCGCCGTGCGCGGAGGGTGCAGGCATGAAGACGCTCAAGCAACTGAGCTGCATGGCGGCGCTGCTCGCTCTCAGCCTGCCGGCGCTTGCCATCGATCCGGCCCAGCAGACCGCGCCTGCCGACGGCTGGGGCGCCGGCACCATCGGCGGTAGTGCCGCCACGCCCGAGCACATCTACACGGTGCACAACCGTGCCGAGCTGCTGAACGCGCTGGCCAACGCCAGCAACGCGCCCAAGATCATCAAGGTGGCCGGCACCATCGACATGACCGAGGGCACGCCCTTCGCGAACACGGCCGACCAGAAGGTGAGGGCGCGCATCCGCCTCACGAGTAACACCACGCTGATCGGCGAAGGCCCCGGCGCCGGCTTCGTCAACGCCTGGATCGACATCACCAGCGTCAGCCAGGTCATCGTGCGCAACCTGCACCTCGTCGCGCCCTGTGACGTCGGCCCCATCTGGGACCCGACCGACGGCGCCCTGGGCAACTGGAATTCGCAGTACGACGCCATCGGGATCGTCACGGCCACGCAGGTCTGGATCGACCGCAACACCATCACCGATGCGCCGGTCACGGACGACACGCTCCCCATCGAGAACGGCAAGACCAAGCAGTGCCACGACGGCGCCATCGACATCACCAAGGGCGCCGACCTCATCACGGTCTCCTACAACGTCGTCACCACGCATGACAAGTCCATGCTGATCGGCGGCTCCGACAGCCTCACCAGCGATGCCGGCAAGCTGCGCATCACCATCGCCAACAACGTCTTCAACGGCGTGACCCAGCGCGTACCGCGCGTGCGCTTCGGCCAGGTCCACGTCTTCAACAACTACTTCGTCGGCAGCAAGACGGCCAACCCCTATCCGCATTCCTACAGCATCGGCGTGGGCAAGGCGAGCAACGTGCTGTCGCACGCCAACGTCTTCGCCGTCGACGGTGCGGCAGGCTGCGACGGCGTCGTCGTCTACGCCAGCTCGGATCACACCGGCGTGTTCCAGGACAGCGGCTCCACCGTCAACGGCGCACCGCTCGGAGCGTGCAGCGTGCAGGCGGGCACGGCCTTCACGCCAGGCTATGCCTTCAAGCCGCGGCCCACGGCGCTCGTCAAGGCCAATGCATTGGCCCTGGCTGGCGCCGGCAAGCTGACGACGCAGATCAGCGGCAACGGCAACGTGTCGGACGTGGCCGGCACCAAGTTGCCCGCCGCCAACGAGACCGGCGTACCGACCGACACGCGTGTCTCGCTGTCGTTCGACGCACCGCCCGCCATCGGCACGACGGGCAAGATCAGCGTCTACCGCGCCAGCGACGACGTGCTGGTGGACAGCATCGACGTCAGCAGCGCGCCGTCCAGCACGGACACACAGGCCGTGCTCGCCCGCACCAACCTCGAGATCGACGCGCTGGGCTTGGGCGCCATGCCCGACGGCGCCACCTTCGCGCGCTATGTCTGGTACCGCCCCGTGACCATCAAAGGCAGCACGGCCTCGGTCAAGCTGCACAGCAACAAGCTGGACTTCGGCACGACCTACTACGTGACCGTGGATGCCGCGGTGCTCACCGGCACCATCAAGGGCGCCAACTTCGCGGGCATCAGCAAAGCCGACAACTGGAAGTTCACGACCCGCGCCGCACCGGCGAGCTTCACGAGCCTCAACGTGGACGACAGCGGCAACACGGCCGACTTCCGCACGCTGCAGGGTGCGCTGAACTGGGTCATGAAGAACTGCTCGACCAACAGCCCGGCGGCCAACGGCTGCAACACGGTGGCCACGCCCAAGACCATCCACCTGGCCAACGGCAGCTACCCGGAGCTGAACATCCTGCGCAAGGTCTCCAACCTCACGGTGGTCGGCGAGAGCCGCGACGGCGTGGTGGTGGGCGACGTGAACTTCGAGTCGCTGAACTCGGGCAGTGGTGCGAGTTCTGCCACGGCCGGCACGGCGCTCAGCGCCTCGGGCAAGACGGTAGGCCACCGCGTGCTCGGCGGCGGCCGTGCGTCCTGGCTCGTCGAAACCTCCGACCTGCTGACGCTCACCAACTTCACGCTGCGCAACCCCCACGTGCGCAGCACCAGCTGGGATAACCAGGCCGAGGCCATCTACTTCAACACCAGCACGACGGCCGCGGCCGCGCGCTTTGTCGCCAAGCAGATGAACTTCCTCAGCCAGCAGGACACGCTGCAGCTCAAGGGCTACAACTGGATCTACCAGTCGCTGGTCGCCGGCAACGTCGACTTCATCTGGGGCAGCGTGATGGCCAGCCTGTTCGAGGAGTGCGAGATCCGCTCGGTGGCGGACACGGCCAGCAGCTCGGCCGGCTTCATCCTGCAGTCGCGCGCCACGGCGAGTGACAAAGGCTTCGTCTTCCTGAACAGTACGCTGACGGCCGACCCCGGCCTGATTGCAAGTGGAGGGCAGGCCTACCTCGCCCGCAGCGGCGGCACCACGGCGACGACCTACATCGACCACATCGCCTTCGTGAACACGAAGATGGGCTCGCACATCCTGCCGACGGGCTGGTGCGTGGGCACCGGCACGAGCAAGACGGGCGTGGGCACGGGCAGCTGCGGCAGCAACCCGCCGCCTTGGGCCGGCACGGCCGATGGTGGCGCAACCGACGCGGTCGGCTGGCGCGAGTTCGGCAGCATGGACCTGTCCGGCGCGCCGCTGGATGTCAGTGCGCGCCTGGGCATGGCCTCGGTCAAGGTCGCCAACGTGCCGACCAACCTCGTGCTTGCCAAGCAGCTCGGCTCGGCCGCCGGCCTGACGACGCGGGCCGAGATCTTCCAGAACTCGACCATCGCCACCGGCGCACCCGGCGGCTGGGTGCCGGCGCCCTGATCCCGCACGAAGAAGAACCACGGAGACACGATGAACATGAACAAGCCCCACGGTCGCCTGACCCTGTGCGCCGCCGCCGTGCTGAGCCTGGTCGGCACCGCCCAGGCCCAGACGAGCGACGCCCCCGCGACGCTGGAGCGCATTCAGATCACGGGCTCCTCCATCAAGCGCCTGGCCGGCGAGACGGCGCTGCCGGTGTCGGTGGTCAAGTCCGAGGAGCTGGAGGCGCGCGGCCACACCGAGCTCAAGGACCTGGTGCTGGAGATGCCGCAGTCGCTCTCGCTGGGCACCAACAGCGGCGCGGCCGGCCCGATGCTCAACCTGCGCGGCCTGGGCCCGATGCGCACGCTGACGCTGCTCAACGGCCGCCGCATGGCCAACGAGCCGTTGCAGGACCAGTACGTCAGCGTCAACGTCATCCCGCGCATGGCGCTGGACCGTGCCGAGACGCTGCGCGACGGCGCGTCATCCATCTACGGCTCCGATGCCATCGGCGGTGTGCAGAACTTCTGGACCTACAACACCTACAAGGGCGCCCGCGTGAAGGCCGAGTGGAACCAGCCCGAGCATTCGGGCGGTGGCGAGACCCAGGCCATCGGCGCCATCGTCGGCGCGGGCGATCTCAGCGCCGACGGCTGGAACGCCTATCTGTCGCTGGACCACCAGCGCAAGTCGGCGCTGTTCAAGATCGACCGGCCGGAGCTCTACGACTACGCGGTGCTGTCGGCCATGGGCCTGGGCCTGGTGCCGGACAACAAGAACCCCAGCCCGATTGCCAACTTCGGCTTCGCGACGGGCGCCAACTCCAACTACAACCCGGCCTTCGCGACCGGCTGCGCGGCGCCGTACTCGCTGCCCACGCTCGGTGCGGGCAGCGTGGCCACGCCGGCGACCTACGCGAACGCCGGCTGCTACCGCAACCCGAACTACTTCGACGCCATCACCGACGGCAGCGAGATCACCAACGTCTTCGGCAAGTTGAGCTGGAAGATCAACAACGACCACTCGCTGACGCTGGAAGGCCTGCACTCGAAATTCAACGTGCAGAAATACCGCGGCATGCAGGTGCCGGGCGCCACCGCGCCGGCCACCACCTACAGCATGCCGGCCACCAGCAAGTTCTATCCCGGCAAGGGCATCACGCCGGCCATCAAGGTCGTTGGCAGCAACACCGGCGCCAACTCGCCAACGATGTTCCTGGATGCGAGCAAGACGCCGGGCACCGTCACCGACCTCAACATGAACAACCGGACGATCTTCTTCGTCTGGGGCCCGGCCGAACTGGGCTCGGCCTACCGCAACGACGAGCAGACCAGCGACCGCCTGGTGCTGAGCGCCGAGGGCACCGTGGCCGGCTTCGACTACCGCGTGGGCCTGAACTACGGCCGCTCGCTGCGCGACACCCGCGCCGGCGGCGGCTACATCCTCTACTCCAAGGCCCAGGAAGGCTTCACCAAGGGCATCCTCAACCCCTTCGGCCTGCAGGACGCCGCCGGCCTGGAGTACCTGAGGAGCATCGAGGCCAGCGACTACAGCTACCGCGTCAACCACGCGTACAACCGCAGCGTGGACGCAACGCTGACGCGCACGCTGATGGACCTGTCCGGCGGCCCGCTGGTGCTGGCCCTGACGGGCGAGCTGCGCCGAGACTCCGCCAAGGTGGATGCCGCGCCGCTGGACTACGTGGCCAAGAACGCCAACGGCAGCTATGCCATCGACGCCTTCGGCAACGTCACCAAGCATGACCTCGTCGGCGAGACGCCCACCGGCGTGGCGCGCGACCTCGGCCGCAACATCAAGTCGGCGGTCGTCGAAGTGGATGCGCCCGTCACGCGCCGCCTGAGCTTCAACGCCGCGGTGCGCTCCGACACCTACAGCGATCTCAAGACGACGACCGTCAACCCCAAGCTGTCGGCCCGCTACCAGGCGCTGGACGAGCTGGTGCTGCGCGCCTCGGCGAACACGGGCTTCCGCGCACCGTCCATCATGGACATCCAGAACCCGACGCCCGAAGTCCGCACCCAGACCATGGACGACCCGGTGCTGTGCCCCAGCCCGACGCCCACCGTCGCCAACACCGGCACGCCGGTTGCCGGCTTCACGCGCGACCAGGTCTGCAATGTCGTCATGAACTACTGGACCAAGTCGCCCGACAACAGCTTCCTCAAGCCCGAGAAGAGCAAGGGCTGGACGCTGGGCCTGGCGCTGGAGCCCACCAAGGGCCTGCTGATGACGGCCGACTACTGGGGCATCAAGCTGACCGACATGCTGGGCGCGGTGGCCATCGCCGAGGTGCAACAGCAGCCGGCCAAGTACGCGACCAACATCATCCGCAAGGCCGACGGCACCATCGACTACATCGTCGCCAGCCAGGCCAACCGCGGTGACACCAGCATCCGCGGCCTGGACCTGTCCATGATGTACCGCGTGGCCACGCCCATCGGCCAGGCCAGCTTCACGCTGGACGGCACTTACTACGAGAGCTACCGCTTCAGCGCCGAGAAGGGCGGCGAGGTGCTGAGCAACGTCGGCATCATCACCAACGACGCCCGCTACGGCGGCGCCGGCGTGAACTCCGGCCTGGCCGGCATGCCCCAGATCAACCCGCGCTGGAAGCACACGGCCTCGGTGGGCCTGCGCAACGGCCCGTGGTCGGGCCTGGTCTCGGTGCGCTACAACACCGCCCTGACCGACCTCACGCCGCGCGCCGGCTCCACGCTCACGCGCGTCAGCCCCTACAGCCAGTACGGCGCCAGCCTCGCCTACAGCGGCTTCAAGGGGCTCAAGCTCAGCCTGGCGGTCAACAACTTCACCAACGCCAATCCGCCGGTCACGTCCAACACCCTCTACACCGGCTACATCACCAGCCTGGCCGATGTGCTGGGCCGGGCCTACAAGGTCACGGCCGACTACACGTTCTGACCATGAGCTGCCTGCACCTTCTGCGCCGTCGCGGCCTGCTGGCCGCGGGTGGCGGGCTGGGCCTGGGCGGCTGGCTGCCGGCCCATGCACAGCCACCCTCATCGGCCGGCATCGTCACGCGCGGCTGGACGTCCACCCAGGGCGGCCGCGGCGGCCGCATCATCAAGGTCACGACGCTTGCGCCCTCCGGTCCCGGCAGCCTCAAGGAAGCCATCGAGGCCGAGGGGCCGCGCATCGTCGTCTTCGAGGTGGGCGGCGTCGTCGACATGGGCGGCCAGCCGCTCAAGATCACCCAGCCCTTCCTGACGCTGGCCGGCCAGACGGCGCCCGACCCGGGCATCAGCGTCGTCAAGGCCGAGACGATGATCGCCACGCACGATGTCGTCATCCAGCACCTGAGCTTTCGGCCCGGCGAGTTCGGCCGGCCCAAGAAGGGCGGCGGCGACCAGGACGGCATCTCCACGCTGGGTGGCGCGCACGACGTCATCGTCGACCACTGCAGCTTCTCCTGGGCGACGGACGAGAACCTCTCCGCCAGCGGCCCGCGCTTCGATGGCGGCAAGAGCGTCGAGCAGTGGCGCGAGGCCACCTCCCACCGCATCACCTACAGCCACAACCTCATCTACGAGGGGCTGGGCATCTCGGTGCACGTGAAGGGCGAGCACAGCAAGGGCTCGCTGATCCACGACAACACGACCGACGTGCTGATCTACGGCAACGTCTACGCGTCCAACCGCCAGCGCAACGCGCTCTTCAAGGGCGGGGCACAGGGGGCCATGGTCAACAACTACGTCTTCAACCCGGGTGACCGGGCGGTGCACTACAACCTGCTCGCCAACGAGTGGGAAGGCCAGCCCTGGCAGACAGGCAGGCTGACGCTTGTGGGCAATGCACTGCGCCACGGCCCCAGCACGGTGGCCGGCACACCGTTCTTCATGCTGCTGGGCCAAGGCGACCTGGAGCTCTACATGGCCGACAACATCGCCCACGACGCGCAGGGCGCGCCCGTGCCGCTGCTGGGGCGCAACGCGGCGACAACGGCCAAGCTCATCGTCGCGGACCAGGCCAACCTGCCGTCGGGCCTGCCACCGCTGCGGCCTGCCGCCACGTTGGCACGCGAACTGCCCGCCCTCGTCGGCGCCCGGCCCTGGGCGCGCGACCCGTTGGATGCGAAGCTGCTGGCCGACATGGCCAACGGCAAGAGCAAGCTCATCGACTCCGAAGTCGAGAACGCGCTTGGCTACCCGCGCCATGCGCCGACTCAGCGTGGCTTCAAGCCCGAGGACTGGAACCTTGACGATATGAGTCCCAAGGCCGGCTGGCCGGCGCTCACGACGACCTCCTGATCCATGAAAAGACTTCTTCTTCTCACTGCACTGTTCGCCGGCTCGGTGATGGGCCAGACGCCTGCCGCCCCGGCGGCCTCCGCGCCCGCGTCGCTGCCGGCCGGCCCCCGCATCATCCTCGTCGGCGACTCGACGATGGCGCCGCGCAGCGGCTACGGCAATGCGCTGTGCGCACGCCTGCAGCAGGTCGCCTGCATCAACCTCGCGCGCGGCGGTCGCTCCAGCAAGAGCTTTCGCGCCGAAGGCCTGTGGGACACGGTGCTGGCCTTGCTCAATGAACGCGGCGAGAACGGTGGCAAGCAAAAGACGCTGGTGTTGATCCAGTTCGGCCACAACGACCAGCCCGGCAAGCCCGGCCGCTCCACCGACCTGGCCACCGAGTTCGGGCCCAACATGGCGGGCTATGTGAAGGAGGCCAGGGCGGCCGGCGCTGACGTGCTGCTGGTCACGCCGCTGACGCGGCGGACCTTCAAGAACGGCGAACTCGACGCCGACCTGCGGCCCTGGGCCGAGGCCGTCATCAAGGTCGGCGCGGAGCAGGGCGTGCCGGTGCTGGACCTGAACGCCAGCAGCCACGCCGCCGTGGCCGCGATGGGTCAGCCGGCCGCGGACGCGCTGGCCGAGGCGCCGCCGAGGTTTGATCGCACCCACCTGGGTCCCAAGGGGGCGGCGCTGTTCTCCGCGCAGGTGATGGAAGGGTTGTTGAAGCTCAAACCGGAACTGGCGACGGCGATGACGTCGGGGACCTGAGCCGTGCAAAGTGGCGGAGGGATGAAGGGTTGAACTGGCTCGCCGCAGACGAACTGCAATCGTCGGCCGAGCTGTGATGCTCGATATCCCTAGCCATTCAAGGTTCGCAGTCTTAAGTGGCGGGTTGCATATTCATAATGGGAGCACTTCGGCGGGTGTTGATTTGGCGGTGCTTGTGGCTGGGGGCGCGGGCTTCCCTGTCGGATTGCTGACTAGCGTTGGTCCTTGCAGAAGCTCCGCAAGAACAATTCAGGGGGAAACGATGATTTCATGCAAGGGACTTTTGGTCCTGCTGGCAGGCGTGGCGCTTTCGTTTCAGGCTCACGCAACAACGTACGCCTTTTCCGGTTTCTTCAGTGAACCTTTGCCGCCAGGTCAGTCGGACGCCACTGCGACCTTTTTGCTGTCGCTAGCGGATTCCGTCCATTCGAATACGTTTGTACCGGCAGCGGCAATGTCCAGTTGTACGACTCACGTATCGCCTTGCGTGGGTGTGACGTTTCATGTGGACGCGGCGGCTGATGGGCTGACACCGAATTCTGGCGTCCAGGCAGTCGAGCTCACAACGGCTGCAGGATTCAGCGGCTACTACTATTTCACGGCTCCGGCGTTCACCACGTCCGGCTCATATGCAAGCCTTTACGGCTTCAATTCGGCAACCTTGGTTGTTGTCGTGCCCGAGCCAAGTACCTATAGCCAGATGCTTGCCGGCATGGCCTTTGCCGGAGCTTTGGTACTCCGTAGGCGTCGAAAGGTAGGGTGCGCCGCTAACGTCGAGCGTTGAGTTGTGAGTGCGCATGACGAGCGCGGCGTCATGGTGCCCCCAGTGGTTGGTGATCATGAAGGCCAAACGCTCAGACGATGCACAAGGGGTGGGCTAAGCGATTCGTGTTGTACGGCGCCGCACAGGCACCGGCCTGTCAGCCAGATTCCAGCCGTCACTTCTTCGCCGCCGGCCTGTGAATCATCGTCCGCTGAAACCACGCCTCGTTCATCCGCGCCAGGAAGTTCGCGTTGATCGGGAAGCCGCAGCCGTCGCCCAGCACGGCTTCCGAGCCGCAGCGCGGGCACATGGCGGTCTGCTCGTTGAGGGCCTTGGGATCGTCCATGTTCTGCACCGTCAGGCCCGTCCAGCCGACGATCTCGTCCGGGCTGAACAGGGCGACGCAGTTGCAGCAGCCGCAGACCTTGCTGGCCTCGATCTGGGCGTAGTTGTTGGTCGTGTAGCGGTAGGCGGCGAGCAGTTCGTTCATCGTGGGCAATCCGGGCTGGCGTTGACGCGAGTGTGGCGCGGTGTTGCTGCGCCGGACAAGGGCGTTGTCACGGCCTTCCTATCGGCAGCGGATGCAGCGAGCTCTGGCCGGCCAGCCAGGCGGCCGCCGCCCGTTGTTGTGCGGCGTCGAAGCGATGCCCGCCCTCCGTCGCGCGGGTGCTGAAGCCAGCGCGCTGCCCCCAGGCGCGGCCCAGGCGCCGCCAAGCCGCCTGCACCGCATCCCAGGGAAAGAGCCGGTCCTCTGGCGATCCGAACAGCATCAGGGGCCGCGGCGCGATCAGTGCTGCCACGTCGGGGTGATCCAGCTCTGCAGCCAGCCCCGGATGCGCCATGCTGAAGGCCGACTGGCCCTGCAGCGTGTGCTCGCCGGCGCGCAGCAGCCCCTCGCGGGTGCACATCCAGTGCGCGGCGACGCAGGCCTGCACCTCGTCGCAGCCGGCCGCGAGCTGCCAGGCGCGCAAGGCGCCCATCGAGAAGCCCAGCGCCGCCACGCGCCTGGCGTCGATGCCAGGCTGCTCGCACAGCCAACGGTGGGCACGCAGGTCGTCGCTGGCGATCCAGCCTGCCCAGCTGTGGCCAAGCTGCATCAGGTGGTTGGCCAGGGCCTGCTGGTCGTCCTTGGCGAAACCGGCGCGGCTGCGCTCGCCCCAACCGGGTGCGTCGATGGCCAGCACGGCGAAGCCGGCGTCCACCAACGT
This sequence comes from uncultured Roseateles sp., assembly GCA_963422775.4. Taxonomy (GTDB): domain Bacteria; phylum Pseudomonadota; class Gammaproteobacteria; order Burkholderiales; family Burkholderiaceae_C; genus Pelomonas. Next base: position 18,972 of record CAUJSJ030000166.1, on the reverse strand, counting down.
ATCGCCTACGAAGGTGCCGCCGTAGTAGCGCTGCACCCAGGCGGCGGCGGCAGGTGAGGGCTGCAAAGGCCGGATCAGTTTTTCCTTGCCGATGTCGAAGCGCGCGCCGTGGTCGTGCAGGACGAGCACGGCCGGGTGCGGGCCGTCTCCCTTGGGGCGCAGGTACAGCGCCGGCACGCGGTCGCCGAGGGCGCCACCCAGCGTCAGCGCCTGGGCGTTGTGGCCGCCGCGGTCTTCCTCGGCGCTGACTTCGGCCGCGAAGCCGCTGCCATCGTCGCCCGGCTGCAGCATGAGCCGCCGTGCGCTGGCCAGGGCCTCGGCGCGCCAGCCGGCGTCGGGCCGCCAGGCCAGCCGCGGATGCCACTGGCGCTGGAGCTTCGCGAGGGTGTCGTCCAAGGCTGCGGCGCGGACGTGGCTCGCGCCCAGCGACAGCGCCAGCGTGGCGAGCAACTGGCGGCGCAGCACACTCATGGTCGGACCCGAGTTCCAGGCTGGTGGCGCTGTGCCAGAGTCGGGCGGTGGTGGCCCGGGGTTGGCCGCCGCCTAATGACAACCCGATGAGCCTGACACGCCGAAGCGTCTGCCTGCTGCCGTCCCTGGGATGGCCGGTCATCGCTGCACGGGCCGCCGAGCCGGCGCCGCTGCGCGTGGGCTGGGGTGACTACCCGCCCTTCCAGGTGCGCGGCGCCCGGGGCGCCGAAGGGCTGGACGTGGAGTTGCTGGAGCAGCTCGCTGCGGCTGCCGGCGAGCGGCTGCAGTGGCTGCGCCTGCCGTTTGCCCGCCAGCTGTCCGATCTGGCCAGCGGCGAGCTGGATGTGGTGGCGTCCGCCACGCACGCGCCCGAGCGGCTGGCCATCGGCGACTACACCGCACCGTACCGGCAGGAGCGCGTGGCCTTGCTGACGCTGTCCAGCGGGGCGCCGGTGCTGCACCGCCTGGCCGACCTCAAGGGTCAGCCGGTGCGCATCGGCATGATCCGGGGTGCCGTCTTCCCGGCGGCGGTGCGGCGCGAGCTGGAGCAGCTTGAGCTGACGCCCGCCCTGGTGACCCTGCATGCCAACGACCTGACGCTGTCGGCCTTGCGCAACCGCCGGGTCGACTACGTCATCGAGGACCCCGTCACCATCCTCTACCGCGCCTCGCACGCGCCGGGCGAGACCGTCGTCGTCGCGCTGGAGCTGGCGGTGAGCCCCGTGCACCTGCTGGTGTCGCGCCGGCTGCTGGAGCGCCGGCCGGAGCTGCTCCCGCGCCTCAACCAGGGCCTGCAGCGGGCCCGCGCGCAGCCGGCCTGGGCGCAGGCGCTGGCCCGCTATCCCGGCCTGCTCTAGGCGAACCATCTCGGCAGCGCCATCGACAGCGCCGGGATGTAGGTGACCAGCAGCAGCGTGGCCAGCAGCGCGCCGTAGAACGGCGCGATCGAGCGCATCACCTGGCCGACCGACACGCCGCCGATCGCGCAGCCGACGAACTGCGTGCTGCCCACGGGCGGGGTGTTCAGCCCCAGCGCGCAGTTCAGCAGCATGACGACGCCGAACTGCGTCGGGTCCATGCCGGCCTTCATGCAGATGGGCAGGAAGATGGGCGTGCAGATCAGGATGGTGGCGGCCATGTCCAGGAAAGTGCCGAGCAGGAAGAGCAGCACGTTCACCCACAGGAAGATCGCCCAGGGCCGGTTGCCGCTGAGCTGCTCCAGCCATTCGCCGGTCTTCTGCGGCACCTCGTACAGCGCCATGAAGTAGCCGAAGGCGGCCGAGATGCCGATCAGCAGCAGCACCACGCCGGTCGTCTTGCAGGCCTTGGCGCAGGCGGCCAGGAAGCCGCGCCAGGACAGCGACCGGTAGACCACGCCCGTGACGACCAGCGCCCAGCAGACGGCGGTGGCCGCCGACTCGGTGGCCGTGAACACGCCGCTGAGGATGCCGCCCAGGATGATGACGATGACGAACAGCCCGGGGAGCGCCGCCAGGAAGGCGGCGAAGACGGCCGGCCAGCCAGGGAAGGCGCCGTGCGTGGGGTAGCCGCGCTTGACGGCGACGCCGTAGGCAGCGGCGAGGTTGGACAGCGTCAGCAGCAGGGCCGGGATCAGGCAGGCCAGGATGAGGTTGAAGACGCTGACCGCTGCGATGCCGGCCGTGGCCAGCACGTAGATGATGAGGTTGTGGGAGGTGGGCATCAGCGCGCCCACGAGCGCCGCGTGCGTCGTCACGTTGACCGCGTAGTCGGCGTCATAGCCCTCGCGCTTCATCAGCGGGATCATCACCGAGCCCATGGCCGACACGTCCGCCAGCGGCGAGCCGGCCACGCCGCCGAAGAGGGTGCAGCCCAGCACATTGCTCATGCCCAGGCCGCCGCGCACATGGCCCACGAGCCGGTTGGCGAAGTTGACGATGCGCTCGGCGATGCCGCCATGCAGCATCAGTTCGCCGGCAAAGATGAAGAAGGGAATCGCCAGGAAGGAGAACACCTGCATGCCGCCCACCATCTTCTGGAAGACGATGGCCATGGGCAGGTCGGCCGCGAAGGCCGTGGCGACGGAGGACAGCCCGATGGCGAAGGCCACCGGCACGCCCAGGAGCAGCAGCAGCACGAAGCTGCCACACATGACCCAAAGTTCTAGGCCTTCCATCTCAGACTCCAGCCTCTTGAACTTCGTGGCCGCGCCACAGTGCGATCAGATGCTCGATGCAGAACAACACGATGAGCGCACCGGCAATGACCAGCGGCAGATAGTCCAGCCCCTCGGGCACGCCCAGCATGGGCTTGGGCTCTTCCCATTTCAGCGTCAGCCACTCCCAGCCGGCCATGGCCATCAGCACGGCGAAGACGAGCACGCAGACATGAATCAGCGCCTCGGCGACGCGCTGCGCGGCCTTGGGCAGCAACACGACCAGCGACTCCATGCCCAGGTGCCCAGCATCGCGCACGCCAACCGCCACGGCCAGAGCCGTGATGTAGAGCACCAGCAGCAGCGCGAAGGGTTCGGTCCAGGTCGGCGAGTCGTTCAGCAGGTAGCGGCCGACGACCTGCCATTGCACGCAGACGACGAGCACGACGAGGCCCAGCACCGCCGCGCGCAGCGACCAGCGCGACAGTGCCGCGCAGAGCTTTGTGTAGCCGCTCATTTGGTTTCTTGAATGGACTTCAGCAGCGCCTGCAGCTCGGGCGTGCTGACGAACCTGGCGATGACCGGCTGCACGGCCTTGCGGAAGGCGTCGCGGTCGACGTCGATGAACTGCGCGCCGGCCGCCTTGGCCGCGGCCAGGGCCTTGGCCTCCTGCGCATCCCAGAGCTGGCGCTCGACGGGCACCGACGCCTTGGCGGCTTCGCGCAGCTGCCTTTGCTGGTCGGGCGTCAGCTTGTCCCAGATCTTCTTGCTGATGAACAGGCCCTCCGGCGTCATCGCGTGTTCGGTGCGGCTGTAGAACTTCGCCGCCTCCATGTGCCGAAAGCCTTCATAGCTCGGCACGTTGTTCTCGGCCGCATCGATGAGGCCGGTCTTCAGGCCCGTGTAGACCTCGCCGATGGGCATGGGCGAGGGGTTGGCGCCCAGCGCGGTCACCGCGGCCACCCACAGGTCGGTCTGCTGCACGCGGATCTTCAGGCCCTTCATGTCGGCCAGCGTCTTGATGGGCTTGCGTGCGTAGACGGAGCGGGAGCCCGAGTCGTACAGCGCCAGGCCCACCATGCCCTGATGCTCGCAGGCCTTCAGGATCTCCTCGCCCGGCGCGCTGTCGTAGGCGCGGCGCATGTGGGCCGTGTCGCGGAACAGGAAAGGCAGGGCGGGCACCAATGTCTTGGGGCACATGGCCGTCAGCTGGCCGAGGTTCACGCGCGCCATCGCCAGCGCCCCGAGCTTGACCTGGTCGACCGTCTCCTTCTCGCTGCCCAGCGCGCCCTTGTTGAAGACCTTGACGGTGAGCGTGCCGCCGCTGCTCTTGGCCAGCAGCTGGCCCAGGTGCTTGACGGCGGCGACGGTGGGGTAGTCGTCGCTGTTGTGCACGTCGGCGGATTTCAGCTCCAGGGCGTGCGCAGGCAGGCTCAGCAGGGCGGCGATGAGCGGAAGAAATTTCATGTCTTGTCTCCTAGTCGAGGGCGCGGTAGCGCAGGTTCGAGAACCTCGCCTCGCCAGTGCCTGCGGCGTAGATCGCCGGTCGCAGGCTGGCGAAGCCGCCCGCGGTGTTGTGGTGGTAGCCGCTGACGTCCATCTGCACCGGGAACTTGACCCAGGCTTGGCTTGCGTCGGCGCGGCTGAAGAGGGTGAGCACATGCCGCACGCAGCGCAGCTTGAGCTGCATGCGCCGGGCAAGGCCGGCCGGCTTGGGCACCGCGCGGATGTCCCGGCCGTAGCGGTGCAGCTGCAGGCTCTTTGCGTTGGCGCCCATGCCGGCGTACAGGCGCGGGCTGTAGAACATGACGAGACCGGCCTGCACCCCTTCGTCGAAGTCGAGGTCCAGTTCGACCTCGAAGGCCGGGTCGCCCTGGATGAAGCCCAGCGGTGCGCTGTCCCCAGGGCCCTTGCCGGGCGTGGCGGTGAGGTGCAGCTTGCCGCCGGCCACGCGGGCGCGGGGCATCTGGCGGCTGCCGCTGAGGAATTGCCAGTGGGCTTTCAGCGTGCTGCCCGCGAAGTCGTCCGACAGCGCCAGCCCGTGCGTCACCGCCTCGCCGCCCTGGGGCTTGGGTAGCGGTGCGCCGTCGTCGGCATCGACATGGAACCAGCCGTCGGCGCTGAAGCGTGCCGGCGCCAGCAACATCTGGCGGCCCAGCGTGTGGAAGCTGTTCTCGTAGCCGTGGTACAGCATCCACCAGCCGCCGTCCGGCCCCTGCACGAGGCTGCCGTGCCCGCGCGACCACCAGCGTTCACGCGGCGAGCGCGTGCGCATCAGCGGGTTGTGCGGGGCCTGCTCCCAGGGCCCGTCCAGCGTGCGGCTGCGCGCAGCGATGACCATGTGCCCGGTCGGCGGCCCCGCCGTGCCGCCCACGGCCAGCAGCATGTGCCACCAGCCGCCGTGGCGCAGCATCTTGGGTCCCTCGGGGGAGAAGCTCTCGACATCCCAGTCCTCGGGGTAGCGCCAGGGGTCGTAGACATGCTCGATGGGGCCGGCGAGCTTCAAGCCGTCGTCACTGAGGCGCACGCGGTCGCCACCGGACAGGAACAGCCAGCGCGTGCCGTCTTCGCCGGTGACGTGCGTCGGGTCGATGTGCCTGGACAGCCCCAGCGGCTGAGGCTTGGACCACGGACCTTCGATGCGATCCGCCCAGCTGACGAGGATGTCGTTGGGCGTGCTCTTGACCGGCAGGTAGAGGTAGTAGCGGCCGCCGTGCTTGCACAGGTCCGGCGCCCAGACGCTGCCCACGGCCTCGTTCAGGGCATTCGCCACTGGCCGCCAGTTGACGAGGTCGCGCGAATGCCAGATCAACAGGCCTGGCACGGCCTCGAAGCTGGAGTGCGTGAGGTAGTAGTCGCTGCCGTCCTTCAGCACCGTCGGGTCGGGGCGGTCGCCGGCGAGCACGGGGTTGAGGTAGCGGCCCCTTCCTTCCAATTCACCCATGTCGGCCTTGCGCTGGCGTTCCACGCCTCTGGGCCAGGGCGTGCACGGCGGCAGGTAGGGCTGCCCGGGCGCATCGCTGCAGTCGGCCCAGGCCGGCGGAGTGGCCAGCAGTGCAAGCAGCCCGCGGCGGCCCAGGCTCACTTGGAGACCTGCGTGAACAGCGACGCCCAGCCCGCCTTGGGGCTCATGTCGACAAGGTTCCAGTCCGCCTCGACGAAGGCACGCTGCGTCGGCTTGCGCCGGGGCAGGCCATCGGGGTTGTTCTGGGTCTCGTCGTCGATGAGCATGCCGCGGTCCTCGGCGATATCGGAGAGCTGCTTGAAGTCCAGCGGGTCGCGCGCCCAGGGCCGCGAGCCGACGTACAGCGGCAGCAGCTTCTCCAGCTCGCGCGGCGGCAGCCAGTTCAGGCCGGCTGGCAGGTAGGGCTGGCGGACGGGGATGATCTCGGCGCTGGTCGTGTAGCGGCCCGTCATCGGCAGGGGCTGACCCTGGCGGTCGACGGCGAGGTTGTCCTGCTCGTAGAGCTGCACATCGCCCACACCGCCCAGCGTGAACAAGGGCAGGTTCAGCGCCGTGCCGGGACCCGCGCGCAAGACGTTGCCCGCCAGCGTGATCTTGCCGACCTGGTAGGGCCGGCCCACCCATTCGTGGGCGATGAGGTTGTAGTGCACCGCACGCCAGCCGGGGTTGTAGATCAGGTTGTTGACCATCGCGCCCCAGACGCCGCCCTTGAACAGCGCGTTGCGCTCGCGGTTGGACGCGTAGACGTTGCCCAGCAGCAGGATCTGCGTGACGTTGTCATGGATGAGGCTGCCCTTGCTGTGCTCGCCCTTGATGTGCACGGCCTCGCCCAGGCCCTCGTAGATGAGGTTGTGGCTGAAGGTGAGGGCGTGCGAGGTGTGCTCGCGCCAGTCGTCGGGCGTGGCACCCTCGAAGCGCTTGCCGCTGGCCGACAGGTTCTCGTCGGTGGCCCAGGAGAAGGTGCAGTGGTCGACGATGACGCGCGCCGCGCCGTCGGACGTGGACAGCCCGTCGTGGTCGTTGCCGCTGCGCTTGCCGCGGCCGTAGGCGCCGGGGCGGATGCTGAGGTGCTGGATGATGACGTCCTTGGCGAACACCTCCAGTTCACCCTTCACGAGGGTGATGCCCGGGTCGGGCGCGGTCTGGCCGGCGATGGTGAGCTTGCCTTCGCGCAGCTTCCAGCTCTTGCCCGCCATGTCGATGACGCCGCCCACCTCGAAGACGACGATGCGCGCACCCGGCGTGTCCAGCGCTGCCTTCAGGCTGCCGGGGCCGTCGGTGGCCAGCGTCGTCACGCGCAGGATCTTGCCGCCCGCGCCTCCCGTGGTTTGCGCCCAGCCGGCGTGCACATAGGTGGCCGGGTGCAGCGGGGTGCCGCCCTCGGCGTGGCAAAGCCCGGCGGCCAGCGCCAATGTCCAGAGCAGTCGCATGGGGTCAGTCTTTCATCAGGTCTTGCATCGCCTCGCGCGGGATCAGCGCGCCGGGATGCTGGATGACGCGGGCCGCCAGCCGGTTGCCGAAGGTCGCAGCCTCGGCCGGTGCTGCGCCGCGCAGGCGTTGGCTGAGATAGCCAGCCGCGAATGAATCTCCGGCCGCCGTCGTGTCCACGACGCGCGGCACGGCCTCGGTGGCCACCTCCTGCCAGCCGCCATCGCCGCCGACGATGGCCGGCAGCGCGCCGCGCTTGATGGCGATCTCGTCCATCGGCAGGGCCTGGGCGGCGCTGACGGCCGAGGCCAGGTCGGGCAGGCCGTGCAGGGCCTGGTGATCGTCGGCCGTGATGAGTGCGACGGATGCCGCAGCGAAGGCGCGGCCATACCAGTAACGCGCATCGGCCACCGAGTCCCACAGCCGTGGGCGGAAGTTGTTGTCGAAGGCGACGACCTTGCCGTTGGCGCGCATGCGCGCCATCAGCGCCAGCACGCGCTCGCGGCCGGCCTGGGGCAGGATGGCCAGGCTGATGCCCGACAGGTAAAGGGCGTCCAGCGCATCGGCCTGCGCCTCCAGCGCTGTTGCGGCCGTGTCGAAATAGGACCGCGCCGCGGCCTGGCCGCGCCAATAGTGGAAGCGCCGCTCGCCGCCCTCGTCCAGCTCGATCAGGTAGAGCCCCGGCAGCCGCCCGGGCAGGCGCTGCACCAGGCTGGTCTGCACGCCTTCCGCCGCCCAGCGCTCGATGAGGCCGGTGCTGAGGCTGTCATCGCCCAGGGCCGTCGCGTAGTGCACCCGCAGGCCCGCGCCACCGCAGCGTGCCAGGTAGACAGCGGTGTTCAGCGTGTCGCCGCCGAAGGTCTGGCGCAGGTTGCCGAAGGCGGGGCCTTGAAGCTCCAGCATGCATTCGCCCAGGGCGGCAATCGACACCGGCCGGCTGGCGGCCGTGGGGAAAGGATTCACGGATTCAAAAATGAAACGACGGTTCAATAAAGATAACCTAGTCGTTCATTCGGGCTCACATGGTTTACCCCGGTCCGGCGCTGAGCTGAAGAAGCCGTCAAGCGGCTGCGCGTTCAGGCGCGGGCAGCAATGCTGCGCCAGGCCGCCTCGGCCAGCAATGCTGCGTAGACCGTCGGCTTGCCCTTGCGGCGCCCGGCCAGCCAGCCGCGGCAGTAGGACTCGGCGCCACCCAGCACCAGCGCGGGGATGAGTTCGCTGGGCAGCTCGTTGATGAGGCCGGCGCGCACCCCTTCGTCCAGGCGGGCGTCGATCGGCGCGTAGCGGGCCTCCAGGCGCTCGACCAGCTCGGGGCCATGCGGCCCCTGGGCGATGGTCTCGCGCGCCATGAACAGAAACGCCGCCAGCTCGGGCTGGGCCGTCACCCAGTCCACGTAGGCCGACACCAGCGCCGCCACCATGGCATGCGCGTCCGGCGCTGCCGCCGTGCGCGTGGCAATCGCGCGGCTCTGGTCGTCGAAGCCGGCGAAGAAAAGCGCCGCGGCCACGCCCTCCTTGTTGCGGAAGTGGTGGTAGATCGTGCCCACGCTCTGGCCGCTGCCGCTGCGCAGATCCTCGATGGTGGCGGCCTCGATGCCGGTGGCGTTGAAGCAGGCCAGCGCGTGGCGCAGCACGGCGCGCCGGCTGGCGCCGCGCTCGCCGGGGCAGGCCTGCGCCAGCACGGCGTCCAGGGCAGTAGAACCACGGGGCTTGCTCATTAGAATGAAATTCTAGAATCGAATCCTGCTCACGTGAAGGAATGACGGGCGATGCGACTGCCGAACCTGCTGGGGTCCCGCAAGGGGCGCATCGGGGCCTTCTTCCTGATGTACCTGACCGAGGGCCTGCCCGTCGGCTTTGCGATGACGACGGTCGCGACGCTGCTGCGCCGCCAGGGCGTCGGCACGGCGGAGATCGGTGGCTTCCTTGGCCTGGTGTTGCTGCCCTGGGCCTTCAAATGGGCCTATGGCCCGTTCATCGACCTGATCGCCTCCAGGCGCCTGGGGCCAAGGCGTGGCTGGATCCTCGGTGCCCAGCTCATGATGGTGCTGACCTTGCTGCCCCTGGCCGGCCTCGACCTGGCCACACAGCTCGGCCTGTTCACGGCCCTGCTCGTCGTGCACAACCTCTTCGGCGCCGTGCAGGACGTGGCCGTCGATGCGCTGGCGGTGACGACGCTGCACGAGGACGAGCGCGCCTTCGCCAGCGGCATGATGTTCGCCGGCCAGTCCCTGGGCGTGCTGATGGGCGGTGGTGGCGCGCTGCTGCTGGTGGGCCGCATCGGCCTGGACGCCGGCATCCTCGTGCTGGCGCTGGTCATTGCGGCGGTGATGTGCCTGGTGGTGCTGCCGATGCGCGAAGCCACGAGCGAGGCGCCCGGTTCGGCCGGTCTGGCCGCGGCCGGCAGCGAAGTCCTCGCCTTCCTGCGCCAGGCCCTGCAGGCGCTGTTCGGCTCGCGCCTGGCCTTGGCCGGCCTGCTGTTCGCCGCCCTGCCCATCTCGGCCATGGCGCTGGCGCGTGGGCTGCAATCCAACCTGGCCGTCGATCTCGGCCTGTCCAACGAGCAGATCGGCTGGCTGGCCACGGTGTCGCAGGCCGCCACGGCCCTGACCTGCGTCGCCGGCGGCTGGCTGTCGGACCGCGTCAACCTGCGCCATGCGCTGGCCAGCTATGTGGCGCTGCTGAGCCTGCCTGGCCTCTGGCTGATGTTCGAGCTGCAGCGTCAGGGCTGGGCGCCCGGCCAGCCCGCGCCAGCGGCCCTGGTCAACGCCTTCATGGCCGCCGTCGTCACCTACCAGCTGCTGTTCGGCTTCATCTACGGCGCTCGGGTGGCCGTCTTCATCGGCATCACCCAGCCGGCCGTCGCGGCCACGCAGTTCGCCGCCTACATGGCGCTGACCAACCTCTCCATCACCTACAGCGTCGTCTGGCAGGGCTATGCCGTCCAGCAGTGGGGCTATGCCACCACGCTGGGCGTCGACGCGCTCGTCGGCCTGAGCTGCCTGCTGCTGCTGCCCCTGCTGAAGATCAAGAAGCCCGCATGAACCTCGTCATCAACGCCCTGGGTGTGCTCGACAACCCCAACCGCCAACTCCAGCCCAGTGCCGGCGACCGCAGCGCCATGGCCTACACCAGCACCGGCCAGAACGTCGATGCCCGCTCGCTGGACGATGCCCGCGCCGCCGGACTCACGGCCGTCAACATCACGCTGGGCCATGTGGCAGGCAGTGGCGAGCCCTTCGAGGCGACCGTGGGCGACATCGCCAGCTGGGACACCTTCATCCGCGCCCGGCCGGCGCTGCTGCGCAAGGTGCACGCGGCGGCCGATATCGATGCGGCCCGCGCCGCCGGCCAGATCGGCGTCATCTACGGGTTCCAGAACACCGAGATGCTCGGTCGCAACACCGACCGCGTCGCACTCTTCGCCAAGCTCGGCGTGCGCGTCATCCAGCTGACCTACAACGGCCGCAATGCCGTGGGCTGCGGCGCCACGGTGCCGGATGACACTGGCCTGAGCGGCTTCGGCGCCGAGGTCGTCGAGCGCTTGCAGGCCGAGAGCGTCCTCGTCGACCTCAGCCACAGCAGCGAGCAGACCTGCCTGGACACGCTGCGCCTGGCGCGCCGGCCGCTCGCCATCACGCACAGCGGCTGCCGCGCCGTGGCCGACCATCCGCGCAACAAGAGCGACGTCGAGCTGCGGCTGCTGGCCGACAATGGCGGCGTCGTCGGCCTGTACTTCATGCCCTATCTGCGCCTGGCCGGCCAGCCGCTGGCATCCGACCTGATCGCGCATCTGGAGCATGCCCTGCACGTCTGCGGGGAAGACCATGTCGGCCTGGGCACGGACGGCGGCACGACGGCCATCGACGACATGGCCGCCTACCGCACCATGCTGGCCGCCGAGACCGAATTGCGGCGCAGCATGGGCATCGGCGCGCCGGGCGAGTCGGCCGACGTCAGCCTGTTCCTGCCTGACCTTTGCGGGCCGATGCAGTTCGTCGAGCTGGCCCGGCTGCTGGCGGCGCGCGGGCACCCGGCGAGCCGCATCGACAAGATCCTCGGCGGCAACTTCCGCCGCCTCATGAACGAGGCCTGGCAATGAAGCTTCTCATCGTCGCTCTTGCTTTCGTCGCCCACGCTGCCTGCGCGCGCGACGACCAGATCCAGATCCATGGCAACGCCGCCGGCACGCAGACGCTGACCCAGCCCGAGCCCGGCATCACCGCGGCCGACTACCGCTTCAACGACCGCGGCCGCGGCGACGTCATCCAGGCGCGCTGGCGGCTCGACGCGCGCGGCCTGCCGCTCAGCTACGAGGCCAGGGGCAACGACTACTGGAAGGTCGAGTTCAGCGAGCTTTTCGAGCGCGATGCAACCGGCCTGGCGCGCTGGCGCAACCGCATCGCGACGGGCGAGACGCGTGAGCCCGGCTTCTACCTGCCCGCCAACCCGCCGCCGGAGTTCATGGGTGTGCTGGCCCGCGCGCTGCTGAAGGCGCCTGGCCGCAGGCTCAAGCTACTGCCCGCGGGCGAAGCCTGGCTGGAGCAGGGCCAGACGCTGGGCAAGCTCACGATGTACCGCATCAGCGGCATCGAGTTCACGCCCGTGCCGGTGTGGCTCGACGAGAACGGCGAGACGGCTGGCGTCATCGACGACTGGTTCGAGGTGCTGGAGGCGGCCACGCTGCCGGTCCTGCCCAAGCTGCAGGCCGCTCAGCAGGCCGCCGACCAGGCCTGGCATGCCCGCCTGGCGCAGCAGCACACGCACAAGCCCAAGGGCGCGCTGCTGATCCGCCACGCGCGGCTGTTCGATCCGGTCTCCCTGAGCGCACGCCCCGGCACCAGCGTGCTGATCCGCGGCGAGCGCATCGTGCGCGTCGGCCCCGACGCCGACGTCGATGCACCGGCCGATGCCGAGGTGCTGGACGCCGCCGGTCGCTTCCTGATGCCGGGCCTGTGGGATGTGCACCAGCACTTCAGCAATGTCGACGGCGTGTTCGACCTCATCGCCGGCGTGACGAGCGCGCGCGACATGGCCAACGACAACCTGCCGATGCTGGCCCGCGTGAAGCGCTTCGACGCCGGCACGGAGCTGGGCCCGCGCGTGACGCTGGCCGGCATCGTCGAGGGCATCGGCCCGCTCGCCGGCCCGACCGACGTGAAGGTCGACACGCCCGAGAAGGCGCGCGCCGCGGTGGACTGGTATGCCGACCACGGCTATGCCCAGGTCAAGATCTACTCGTCCTTCAGCCCGGCGCTGGTGGCCACGGTGGCCGACCGCGCGCACGAGCGCGGCCTGCGCGTCAGCGGCCATGTGCCGGCCTTCACCTACGCCCGGGCCTTCGTCGAGGCCGGGGCCGACGAGATCCAGCACCTGAACTTCGTGCTGCTGAACTTCTTCCCGGACGTGAAGGACACGCGCACGCGTGACCGCTACACGGTGCTGGCCGATCGGCTCGCGCAGTTCGATTTCAACGACGGGCGCTTCACCGAGTTCGTCGCCTTCCTGCGCCAGCACCAGACCGTGCTGGACCCGACGATGGTGGTGCTGGAAGGCCTGTTCTCCGGCGAGCCCGCGCGCGCCGCGCCGGCGCTGCGGCCGGTGGTGCAGCGCTTCCCCGCGGTGGTGAAACGCCGCCAGCTGTCGGGCGCTGTGGCGGTGCCGGCCGGCAAGGAGGCCGTCTACGCCCAGGCGCTGCCCGGCCTGCTGCGCATGCTCAAGAGCCTGCACGACGGCGGCGTGACGATCATGCCGGGCAGTGACGGCTTCTCCGGCTACAGCCTGCACCGCGAGCTGGAGCTGTACGCGCAGGCTGGCATCGCCAACGCCGAGGTGCTGCGCATCGCCACGCTGGTGCCGGCCCGCGTGCTCGGCGTCGAGAAGGACCGCGGCAGCATCGCCGCGGGCAAGCTGGCAGACATGATCCTTGTCGACGGCGACCCGCTGACGACGATGAGCGACATTCGTCGTGTCTACCGCACCATCAAGGGCGGCCAGGTCTTCGACCCTGCCGCGCTCGAACAAGCCATGGGGATGAGCCCAAGATGATTGAACGATTCAACAGCGGCCAGGTCGTGCCGCCCACCGTGCCCTTTCCCGAGGGCGTGCGCGTCGGCAACATGCTCTACCTCTCGGGCCAGCTCGGCAACGTGCCGGGCCAGCTCAAGCTCGTCGACGGTGGCCTGCGTGCCGAGGCACGGCAGACGCTGGAGAACATCCGCACCGTGCTGCGCGGCCAGGGGCTGGACCTGCAGCACCTGGTGCGCTGCACGGTGATGCTGGCCGACATGGCCGACTGGCCGGCCTTCAACGAGGTCTACCGCGAGTTCTTCGGCGCGACGCCGCTGCCGGCGCGCAGCGCGCTGGGCTGTAGCGGCCTGGCGCTCGGGGCGCGCGTCGAGATCGAGTGCATTGCTGCAGGCTGACCGAGAGTTGATGAACTAGGGGTCTTCCTCAAGTTTGCTATTGGTGCCGCGCGACGTCGGGTCCATGCTGGCCGCACCGCTGCGATTGATGGCGGCATCTGGTGGAGTCATCTCATGGCACGTTCCCGCAAGCCGACCGACTCAAGGCAGGCCGCGCGCCCCGCGCCCAAGCCGCTGTGCAGCACACCGCCGCGCATGAAGCCGACGCTGCCGGCCCTGGTCGCCAACGACCCGCGCCGCGCCCGCGCCATATTGAACTCGCAGGGCAAGTGGCTCAACGGCACCGTGCTGCACTACGGCTTCTTCAAGAGCGGTCACTACGCCGTGCCCAAGAAGCAGGCCGACGCGGTGCGCGCCGCCTTCGCGGCATGGAAGTCCGTGGGCGTCGGCCTGGTCTTCCAGGAGGTGGCGCAGCTCAGCGAAGCCGAGGTGCGCATCGGCTACTCCGAGGCCGACGGCAGTTCCGCCTCGGCTGTGGGGCGCGATGTGCTGCACGTGCCCACCAACGAGCCCACCACTGTCTACGGCTGGGACCTGACGACGCCCTACGGCCGCGGCACGGCGCTGCACGAGCTGGGGCATGTGCTGGGCATGGAGCACGAACACCAGAACCCCTTCGCCGGCATCAAGTGGCATGAGGAGGCCGTCTACACGTCGCTCGGCAAGCCGCCCAACAGCTGGACGCGCGAGACGACCTTCCACAACATCCTGGAGAAGCTCGACCCCACGCAGGTGCAGGGCTCGTCCTGGGATCCCGATTCCATCATGGAGTACGAGTTCGAGCCCGGCCTCATCGACGAGCCCGAGCCTTACGACGTCAACGGCCTGGTGCCGCCCGGCACGCTGTCCAAGGCCGACAAGGCCTGGGTGGTCAAGTGGTACCCGCCGCTGGCCTCCCAGCCGCCCATGCTGGAGGCCTTCAAGGCCGTGTCGGTCACGCTCGCGGCCGGGCAGCAGGTGGACTACCTCTTCAAGCCCACCGAGTCGCGCAAGTACACCATCGCCACCAAGGGTGCGTCCGACACGCTGCTGGGCCTGTTCGAGGAGGTGAACGGCGTGCCGCGCAACCTCGCCACCGATGACGACAGCGGCGAGCAGCGCAATGCCAGCATCGTCTACAAGCTGTTTGCCGGGCGCCGCTATCACGTGCGCCTGCGGCTCTACCAGCCAGGCCAGACCGGCGTGACGTCCCTCATGGTGTCCTGAGCCGGAGCCAGGGCGGGCCGGCGGTGGCGACTCCGCGTGTTCATGCAGGCAGGGCCACGATGAGTGGTGCCTTGCCGCTGGGGCCACGCGGCAGCTCGGCCACCCAGCGCACGTCCAGCCGCGGCAGCGCCGCGCCGCGCGCCACCAGCAGGGCTGCCAGGCGCTGTTGCAGCGTGGTGACGTCGGCGTCTCTGGGCTGGCCGGTCAGCAGCACGGTGAGGGCGTCGGGGGACTCCTGGCGCAACTGCCAGCCGGTGGCCGGCACGCGCTCCAGCAGCGCGTGCACGAGGTTGGGGTGGATGTCCACGGCCGCGCCGCCGCCCGCCGCGGGCAGGTGCAGGGCCTCCTCGACGCGACCCTCGACGCGCGCCAGGCGCGGGAACGGCCGGCCGCAGGCGCAGGCGCCCGGCAGCTCGCGCAGGCCGTCGCTGATCTCGTAGCGGATCAGCGGCTGGGTGCGGCGGTCCAGCACGGTGACGAGCAGCCGCGCGCCGGACTCGCCCGGTGGCACGGTGCGGCCCCGGTCATCGACGATCTCGAAGATCGCGCGGTCCTCCAGCAGGTGCAGGCTGCCCTCGCGGCACTCGGTGGCAATCGGCGCGTACTCGGTCGCACCGTAGGTGTTGAAGACCGGGATGCCCCAGGCTTCGTGCACCTGCTCGCGCGTGGCGTCCGGCAGCAGTTCGGCGCTGGTGCCCACGTGGCGCAGCGGCATGCGCAGCCGCCCGGCGAGCTGCTCGCCGGCCAGCTGGCGCAGGATGGACGGATAGACCGCCATTGACACCGGCTGCCAGTCGTTCAGCCTTGCCACCAGCTCGGCCAGCGGCAGGCCGGCGTCCAGCCTCAGCCCGCGCAGCAGCGGCGTCGACAGCGAGGCGCCGACGCGCGCCGAGAAGTGCCAGGCCGCGCCGGAGGCGATCAGCGCCGTGCGGGGCCGCGCCCATGGCGACGGGGCGCCCGACCACAGCAGCGGCCGCATGATGGCCGCGAGGCTCGCGCGCCACTCGTCGGGCGCGAAGACGAAGACGCCGCGCAGCCCCGTCGAGCCCGACGTCGACAGCGCCGTGTAGCGGCCCAGATAGGGCCGGCCCGGGGCGGGCGCGGCGAGGTGCGCCTCGACGTCGGCCAGGCGGATGGCTGGGTCGGTCACGACGCGGTCGAACTCGGCCATCAGCGTGGCCTTGTCGAGGATGGGCAGCGCGTCCAGCGGCGCGTCGTCCAGGCCGTGGTGGAAGCGGCGGTAGAAGGGCGAGCGTTCGCGCACGAAATGGCGCAGCCCGGCCAGGGCCTGCTGCTGGTGGCGGCGCTGGCGCTCGACGCTCCAGCGTGAGCTGGTGTCCTGGCGGGCGCGTTGCAGGCCGACGCGCAGCAGCAGACCGAGTTGACTCATGACCGGAGCTACGTGCGCCGCGGTGCCGTGGATTCATGCCAGCCGGCATGCAGGCCGGCTGGCCTTCGCCTGGCGTCGGACAGCGCGCAGGCGCTGTCCTCGGTCCGGCCTCAGCGGCAGGCCGACGCCGCCAGCCAGCCGTCGAGCTGCGGCAGCAGCTCGTCCACGGCGAGGGCCAGCGCGCGCACGGCGCCAGGTGCGTCCGGCGTGGCGGCGGGGCGTTCAAGCCGCCAGTGCTGCTGCAGGGCCGCGCCACCCGCGCCGGCGGGCCACAGCGTGGCGTGCAGGCGCAGCACGACATGGCTGTTCGATGAGCTGGTGAAGACCTGCTCGAACTCGTCCAGGTTCACGGCCAGCAGCGCGGCGGGTCGGCCTGCGCAGGCGGCCGGTGCGGCGAGCCGCTCGCGCAGGCGTTGCGTCAGCAGCGCGGCCGGCGGCGCGGCCCAGAAGCTGTCGCGGTAATGCTCCAGGCGCTCGGCCTGCTGGAAGGCCAGGCGGTAGGCGATGCCGTCGCTGCCGAGGGAAGGCGCTGCGGTCACGTCGGCTACGCGCCACGCCACGGCGCCGCCGGTGACCGCCGCGGCGGGGGCGGGCCCGAGGTCGTAGACGGCGCGGGCCGGCGTCGTCGGTGCGAGGGAGCAGGCGCCCAGTGGGAGCGTGGCGGCGAGCAAGGTCAAGGCGAGTCTCATTTGGCACCCGCCTTCAGCCGGTCGGCAAAGCCGGCCTCGCCAGGCCCTGGTGGCCGCGCGCCGCGGCCGAAGAGCAGGCTCTGCGGCTGGTCGCCGAGGTCGTTGGCGGCGCGCTCCACGCTGCGGCTGGCGGCGGAGATGTCGGCCAGCACGGGGCGGCTGCGCGGCGGCGTGTCGCCCACCAGCGCGAGTTCGAGGTTGCGGCTGGTGGCCTGCACCTGGGCGGCGGCCGCGTCCAGGCGGTCCAGCACGGCAGCACGCGTCTTGAGCTCCTGGGCGAGCTGCTGGCCGTCGGCCGCCAGCGCTTCGATGCGGCGCAGCGCGGCATCGGCGCGCTGCGTGGCAGCGTCGGCATCCTTGAGCAGGCCGGGCAGCTCGCGCGCGCCGGGCTGCAGCGCGGCCATCAGCCGGCTGGTGTCGCCGGCGGCCTGCTGCAGCTCGGTCAGCGTGCGGCCGAGCTGGGCACGGTTGTCGTCGCTGAGCAGCGCGTTCAGCCGCGTGGCCGTCTCGGCAAATCCGGCCACCAGCCCGGGGCCGCTCTCGGCCAGGCGGTCCAGCAGCGTCGGCCGCAGCGCCAGGCGGGCGCCCGGCGCGGCGCGCTTCAGCGTGCCCTGGGGGTCGGCCTCCTCCAGGCCGACGAAGGACAGCCCGGTGACGCCCTGCAGGCCCAGCTGGGCATAGGTGGTGGCCGACACGGGGGCGGCCGCATCGACGGCGATGCCGACGAGGACCTGGCGCGGGTCGGCCACGTCGAAGGCGATGCTTTCGACATAGCCGACCTCCACGCCGCGCAGCTTCACCGGCGCCTTCAGGTTCAGCCCCGGCACGCCGGTGCGGGCGACCACGGTGTAGCGCACGCGCTCCGTGCGGTCCCCCTGGAACCAGGCGACGCTGGCGGCCAGCGCGAGGCCAAGCAGCAGCAGAAAGAGACCGGCGGCGAGGGCGTGGGCTTTGTTTTCCATCTGGGGCTCAGTGGGAGGGTTCTTCTTCTCTCAGGACCGCCGGCACGCCACCGTCATCGCTGGTGTCGTCCAGGCTGAGGCGAAAGCGCCGCACGTCCTCCTCGGCGCAGCGTTCCACGTGGCCGAGGAAGAAGTTGCGCACGAAGGGATGCGGCAGGCGCGCCACCTCGGCCAGCGGACCGTAGGCCACGATGTGCTGGTCGGCCAGCACGGCGACGCGGTCGACGACGGCGAAGAGGGTGTCCACGTCGTGCGTGACCATGACGACGGTCAGGCCCAGTTCCAGGCGCAGGCGGCGCAGCAGCTTGACGAACTGCTTGGCGCTGTCGGGGTCCAGGCCGGCGGTGGGCTCATCCAGGAACAGCAGCTGCGGGTCCAGGATGAGCGCCCGCGCCAGCGACACGCGCTTGACCATTCCGCCCGACAGCTCGGCGGGGCGCTTGAGCGCATCCTCCGGCTTGAGGCCGACCTGGGCCAGCTTGAGCATGACGAGCGGCTTGACCAGATCGGCAGGCACGCTGCCCAGCTCGCGCAGCGGCAGCGCGACGTTGTCGAACACGGTCAGCGCCGAGAACAGCGCGCCGGCCTGGAACAGCACGCCCCAGCGGTAGCGCACGCGCTCCAGGTCGCGCACCGCGCAGCGGCCCAGTGGGTGGCCGAAGATCTTCACGCTGCCGGCCTGCGGCACCTCCAGGCCGAGCAGCAGGCGCAGCAGCGTCGTCTTGCCCGAGCCGGAGCCGCCGATGAGGGCCACGACCTCGCCGCGATGCACGGTCAGGCTGAGGTTGCGATGGATGACGTGGCCGTCGAAGGCCGTCGTCACGTTGTCGACTTCGATGATCGCGTCGGTGCTCATACGCCCACGTCCGAGAAAAGCACGGCGAACACCGCGTCGACCACGATGACCAGCGTGATTGCCGTGACGACCGATTGCGTGACGCTCTGGCCCAGGCTCTCGGTGTTGGGCTTCACGCGCAGCCCGAAGTGGCTGGCCAGCAGCGCGATCAGGCCGCCGAAGAGGATGGACTTGGTCCAGCCCAGCCAGAGGTTGGCCGGCTCGATGACGGTGGGCAGCATGTGCAGGAACTGCAGCGGGTCCAGCCCGAGCTGGGCGCGCGCGGCCGCCATGCCGCCCAGCAGCATGAGCGCGCTCGTCCACAGCGCCACCAGCGGCAGCGACACGGCCAGCGCCACGACCTTGGGCAGCACCAGGCGCACCGTGTGCGAGATGCCCATGACGGACAGCGCATCCAGCTCCTGCGTGACCCGCATGACGCCGATCTGCGCCGTCATCGCCGAGCC
>CAUJSJ030000165.1:0-3315 GCA_963422775.4 uncultured Roseateles sp. | reverse complement strand
GGGATCGACTAGCCCAGGTGGGCGGTGATCTCGGGGATCAGCGCGTACACCTCGGCGTAGCGGTGGTGGCGCTCGGCGGCCTCGGGCGTCTTGAACCTGGCGAAGGCCTTCAGGTAGCGCTCCAGCAGCTCGGGCCGCCCGTCCAGCCGCTGCCGCGCGTCGGCCTCGGTGGTGGCGAGCAGCTTGGCCAGCGTGACGTTCTCGCCCCATTCGGGCTTGGCCTGCTTGTCCGGCTGCCCGGGTGCAGCATCGATGCCGAGCGTCAGCACCTGCGTCAGCGGGCGCACGAGCGGGGCGGAATGCTCGGTGATGGCCACCACCACAGGCGCTGGCACGGGCACCGGCACCGGCGCCGGCGCCGGAATGTCGGCGATGGCGGTCAGCACCTTTTCGAGGTGTTCGCTCGCCTGCTCCTTCAAGGCGTCGCGGGCTGCGTTGATCGATGCGGTCTGCGCGTTGTCCAGCTTGGTGACGGCGTTGTTCACGGTGCCGGTCAGCTCTCCATTCATCTTGTCGAGGCTTTCGCTGATAGGTTTGACAGCGTCGCCCACGATCTTGGGCAGCGCCGCCACGCCGTCGCGCGTGCGGGTGATGTCGTCGGCCGTCGATCCGAGGTTGAGCGTGACCGGCGTGCCCAGGCTGCGGTACAGCTGCGGCGTGTAGGCGTTGATCTCTTCGATGGGCATGGTGTTCTCCTTGGTGTTCCCCTTGAGGGGCTCGGCAGGCGTTCAACGGCGGCGCTGCAGCGCCAGCACGCGGTTGGGGCGGCCCAGGCCGCTGCGCTCGACGCGGTCGACGATGCTGTCCAGCGAGGTTTCCAGCGTGGGCGGCAGGCTGATGCCACGGTTGCCTGCGCACGGCCGGCCAACGACCGAGCGCACCGCCTGCTGCAGCACCAGGCGCAGGTCGTTGAGCGAGGCGTCGATCTGCGAGCAGTTGGTCACCATCGAGTGCACCAGCGACTTCCAGCTCTCCTCCATCTCCAGCTGCAGGCACAGCTCCTGTTCCATGACGTTGACGTAGCCGTCCAGGTCGTTGTCGGCAAAGCCGGGGATGCCGTGCGATTCCAGGTCGAGGCTGGACAGCGCGATGGCGCGGTACAGGTCGCACAGCGACTGGATGTTGGCGCGTGCCGGCGCGCCCGGTGCGGCCAGCAGCCGCTGCAGGCCGCGGGCGTCGCGTTGCTTGGCGTTCCTCAGCGCGCCGAGCACCTGGGTGCCCAGGCGCCGCGCCAGCGTCCAGGCTTCGTCGAACGCGCCGTCGTCGCGCAGCGCCAGCGTGGGGCGCAGGCAGTCGGCGATGGCGATGAGCTGGTGGCGCAGATCGTCGCCCACGACGTCGCTGCTCAGCTTGATGCAGGCGGTGACGCCGTCGGGCTCGCCGGGCGGCACCGCGTTCAGGGGCCTGCGCGTCCTTGCCGAGCTGCACCAGCTGGGCGCGCAGCGCATCGGCCTTCTGGCGCAGCTGGTCGGCCAGATCGCCGGCCACGGCGGACGCAGCGCCCAGTTGCAGCGAGGCGTCGTCGACCTTCACCGAAGCGTCTTCCAGTTCCACCGTGGCGCTCAGCGGCAGGGCCGCGCCGCCGTCCTGCCGCGGCGTCGTCGTGACGACCTGGTCGATCAGGAAGGCATAGGCCGAGGCGCGCCGCTCGGTGCTGCCGAAGTTCTCGAACCCCAGGCCGTACAGGTCGATGGCGCGGTCGATGTCGTAGAGCAGCTTGTCCAGCAGCACCAGGCAGTTGCGGTGCGTGGTGCAGCAGGCGCCGGCCAGGCAGTCGATGGCGTCCGCCAGCTGCCCGCGCCGCGTGGCCAGCTCGACGATGCGGCGGTCGGCGTCGTCCAGCCCGGTGCTGCCGTACAGGCCGTAGAACAGCAGCGGCGGGCGGGCGATCTTCATCAGGCGGAAGCCCCCGGCCGAGTCGAACGCCGAGGCGAACAGCTGCAGCGCCTCCAGGAAGGCATAGAGCGCGGGCGATTCGGGGCTGATGCCGCGCCGGCCCACGGCCACCAGGCGGCGGAAGCGGTCCAGCCCCAGCTGTGCGGTGGAGCCCACCGAGCGCAGGCCTTCGGCCGTGTTGTCGCCGCTGCGCTGCACCAGCTCGTCCATGGTGCGGGCCAGCTCGGTCTCCACCAGCAGCGAGCGCAGGTCGTTCTGGCCCTGGGCTTCGAGCAGGTCGTTGAGCTGGCGGTAGGCGTCCAGCCCGCGCGGCCAGTCGTCGGGGCCGTAGGCCGCCTGCGTGCTGCCCACCAGGTTGCGCAGCGCGTAGATGGCGGCGTCGCGGCGGGTCTGCAGGTCGGCATAGGCCACCTGCGGCACGTAGCGGCCGCCGCCGAAGCCGACGTTGGCCAGCGCCTCGCCCATGATGACCAGCAGCAGGTTGGCGGCCTCGTCCAGGCTCTGCGCGAGCTTGCGGAAGTCGGTCAGCATCGACGGCGTGTGCGCGCCAACCAGGCGGGCCAGCCGGGCGTAGTCGTTGAGCTGGCGGCGCATCGCAAAGCCCTTGTCGCGGTTGCGCGGGTCCAGCCCGAAGCGGGCGGCGTTGTAGCCCTCGCTGAGCGCGGCGCGGATGGCCTGACCCCAGCCGCGCAGCTCCGGCGCCACGTCCTTGAGCAGGGCGCTGCGGGTGAGGTGTTCCAGGTCGACGTTGATGTCGTCCAGCGCCTGCTGCCACTCCGCACCACCGGCGGCCGTGAGCATCAGTGCCACGGGTGCTGCCGTGTTGGCCGCCTGCAGGAAGGGCAGGCCGCGCGACTCCTGGCCGATGGCCTGGGCACGCGGGTCGGCGCTGTAGCGGGTGAGCAGGGCCTGGGCCACCTGCTGGGCATCGTTCGGGTCGCCGACCTTGAGCTCCCGGCGGATCAGGTTGTCCAGCACCAGGCGGTCTTGCCCGGTATGCACGGTGGACAGGGTGTTGGAGGAGGCCATGGGGGGTCCTTGGGGAGTAGTGGTTCAGGGGTTCAGGGGGTCAGGCCGCCAGGCGCAGCGGGGCGCGCGTTCTGCTGCCGCTGAGCTGGTCGGTCACGACGTGGGCGAGCCGCTGCGGCGGGATGCGGCCGGCTTCCAGCGCGTAGTGCGCGGCGCTCACCACGTGGCGGGGCGCCAGCCCCGTGGGGCGGCCTGCGGCCAGGCAGCGGGCGCCTTCGAGGATGGCGTCCTGGTCAGCGGGGGTGAAGAGGATCACGTCGGCCAGCGCCTGCTGCGCGAGGTTGCGCCGCGTCTGGAAGGCGATCTCGTCCACCACCTCGGGAATCAGCCGTGGCGCGCTGCTCATCAGCCCGGCGGGTATGCGATGGCCGCTATCGACGCGGTACAGCG
>CAUJSJ030000164.1:0-11073 GCA_963422775.4 uncultured Roseateles sp. | reverse complement strand
CGCAGCCCATCCAGATGCGCTTCAACGAGCTGATCTCGGGCGTGCGCAGCGACGTGGCGGTGAAGGTGTTCGGCGACGACATGGCCGTCATGGAGAGCACCGCCGACCGGATCGCCGACGTGCTGCGCCAGGTGCCGGGCGCAGCCGACGTGAAGGTGGAGCAGACCACCGGCCTGCCGCTGTTGACCTTGCAGATCGAGCGCGCCAGGATCGCCCGGCTGGGCCTGAGCGTGGCCGACGTGCAGCAGACCGCCGCCACGGCCATCGGCGGCCAGGAAGCGGGCGTGCTGTTCCAGGGCGACCGCCGTTTCGACATCCAGGTGAGGCTGCCCGACAGCGTGCGCGGCGACGTGGACGCGCTCAAGCGGCTGCCAATTCGTCTCCCCAACGGCGCGCATGTGCAGCTCGGCGAGGTGGCCCGCTTCGACGAAGCGCCGGGCCCCAACCAGGTCAGCCGCGAGAACGGCAAGCGCCGCGTCGTCGTGACGGCCAATGTGCGCGGGCGCGACGTCGGCTCCTTCGTGGGCCGAGGCGCAGGAGCGGCTCCAGCAGGTCCAGGTGCCGGCGGGCTACTGGACGAGCTGGGGCGGCAGCTTCGAGCAGCTGCAGTCCGCCACCGCGCGGCTCAAGCTGGTGGTGCCGGTGGCCCTGGGCCTGGTGTTCGCGCTGCTGTTCGCGATGTTCGGCAATGTGCGCGACGGCCTGCTGGTGTTCACCGGCGTGCCCTTCGCGCTGACCGGCGGCGTCGCGGCGCTGTGGCTGCGCGACATCCCGCTGTCGATCTCGGCGGGCGTCGGTTTCATCGCGCTGTCGGGCGTCGCGGTGCTGAATGGCCTGGTGATGATCGCCTTCATCCGCGGCCTGCGCGATGAAGGCCTGCCGCTGGATCAGGCCGTTCGCGAGGGCGCGCTCGCGCGGCTGCGGCCGGTCTTGATGACCGCCTTGGTTGCGTCACTCGGCTTCGTCCCGATGGCCCTGGCCACCGGCACCGGAGCCGAAGTGCAGCGGCCGCTGGCCACCGTCGTCATCGGCGGCATCCTGTCATCCACCGCGTTGACGTTGCTGGTGCTGCCGCTGCTGTACCGCTGGGCGCACCGGGGCCGCGACCTCACGACGACTGGCGAGCCTTCACCCACTCCTTCACCAGCTCCCTGAGCACCGGCAGCGGCACCTGCCCCGCGGTCAGCACGACGCGGTGGAAGCCCTTGATGTCCCACTTCGCCCCGAGGGCCTTCTCGGCCTCGGAGCGCAGCTGGGTGATCTCCAACTGGCCGATCTTGTAGCCCAGCGCCTGGCCCGGCCAGACGATGTAGCGCTCGACTTCGGAGACGACGTCGCTCTCGGCCATGGACGAGTTGTCCAGCATGTACTTGATCGCCTGCTCGCGGCTCCAGCCCTTGTGGTGCAGACCGGTGTCCACCACCAGCCGCATCGCGCGCAGCTGCTCGTCGGACAGGCGGCCGTACCACTGGTAGGGGTCGGTGAACAGGCCCAGCTCCTTGCCCAGGCTCTCGGAATACAAGGCCCAGCCTTCCACGTAGGCGGTGTAGTTGCTGCCGAAGCGGCGGAAGGCCGGCAGCGTCCCATCTTCCTGCGCGATGGCGATCTGGAAGTGGTGGCCCGGCGAGGCCTCGTGCAGCGACAGCGTCTCCATGCCGAAGATGGGCTGGGCCTTCAGGTTGAAGGTGTTCACGTAGAACACGCCAGGGCGTGAGCCATCGGCTGTGCCCTGCTGGTAGGACGCACCCGCCGCGCTCTCGGCGCGGAAGGCTTCCACCTCGCGCACCTCGTAGTCGGCCTTGGGCGCGATGTCGAAGAGACGGGGCGTCAGGCCGTTGATCTTCTTCTGCAGCTCGCGGTAGCCGGCCAGCAGCTCTTCGGGCTTGGCGTAGTAGTACTTCGGGTCATCCTGCAGGTGCTTGAAGAAGGCCTTCAGGTCGCCCTGGAAACCCACCTGTTTTCGCACGCCCTCCATCTCGCCGAGGATGCGCGCCACCTCCTTCAGGCCGATGGCGTGGATCTGGTCGGGCGTGAGTGCCACGGTGGTGGACTGCTGCACGCGCCAGGCATACCAGGCCTTGCCGTTGGGCAGGGCCGCCCAGGCCGTGCTGGCGCGGGCCTTGGGCGTGTACTCGTCGCGCACAAAGGCCAGCAGGCGGGCATAGGCGGGCAGCACCTTGTCGGCCAGCAGCCTGCGCATCGCGGCCGTGATGCGCTCGCGATCGGCCGCCGGCACGGCGTCGGGGAAGTTGGTGATCGGGCCCCAGAACAGGCTCTTCTCGGGGTCGGTCACGGCGAGCGCCGTCAGTTGGGGCAGCACCTTGTCCATGACGGCGCGCGGCTGGGTCACGCCGGCCTTCAGGCCCTCGCGCATGTTGGCGATGGTGCCGTCGAACACCGGCACGGCCAGCGTCAGGCGCTTGAGCCAGTCGTCGTAGTCCTGGGTCGACCTGAAGGGCTGGATGGACTGGCCCGTGCCCATCTGGGCCAGGAAGCTCGGCAGGCCGCCGATCTGGCTGATGGGCTGCATCCAGTCCGGGAAGCGGTCGCCGGCCAGGTTCTGCTCCAGGTCCAGCTTGAGGATGCTGTAGGAGACACGGTCCTTGGCGTCGAGCTTGTCCTTGTGGAAGCCGGCCAGGCCCTTGAGCTGCGCCTGCACCTCGCGCCTGGCCTGGGCGCGGTAGGCGGCAGTGGTCGTGTCGACGAGGCGGTCGTTGTAGCGCGGGTCGCCCAGCGAGGTGGCCAGGATGGGCTGGCGCTGCAGCGTCAGCTCCCACTGGGCGTCCAGCCACTGGTGGAAGCGTTCGCTCTCGGTGGGCGCGGCCCAGGCGGGCAGGCTCAGGGCCAGGGAGGTCGCAAGCAGGCTGAGGGCATGACGGCGGCGCATGAAGTCTCCGGTTTCGAATGCGGCGATGCTAGCGATGCCCCTGACGAACAGCCAAAGGGCACCCTCTCCCTAGAATTGCGCCACGCCCCGCTTTCGGGGGCTGTCGTCGTTTGTAGGCCTCAATGACTCTGCCCTCGCTGCCGGCTATTCAACCCGGCAAGAAGTTCACCCACCCCCCGCCCCGTCGGTTCCGCGGACGCCCTGCTGCTCGCGCGTTTCGTGCAGCAACAGCGCGACGCCGGGCGGCTGGCCGCCATCTTCACGGCCGAGCCCGGCGACACGCAGCGGCTGGAAGACGAGCTGAAGTTCTTCGCGCCCGAGCTGAAGATCGTCGTGTTCCCGGACTGGGAGACCCTGCCCTACGACAGCTTCAGCCCCCACCAGGACCTGATCTCCGAGCGCCTGGCCACGCTGTGGGAGCTGCTGCAAAGCAAAAAAACGAAAAGCATCGACGTGGTGCTGATGCCGGCGAGCACCGCGCTGACGCGCCTGGCGCCGCCCAGCTTCCTGGCCGGCACGACCTTCAACTTCAAGCAGAAGCAGCGGCTGGACGAAGCCTCGCTGCGCTCGCAGCTGACGCTGGCCGGCTACACCAACGTCAGCCAGGTCGTGCAGCCGGGCGAGTACGCCGTGCGCGGCGGCTTGATCGACCTCTTCCCGATGGGCTCCAACGTGCCCTACCGCGTGGACCTGTTCGGCGACGAGGTGGACTCCATCCGCACCTTCGACCCCGACACCCAGCGCAGCCTCTACCCGGTGCCCGACGTGCGCCTGCTGCCCGGCCGCGAGTTCCCAATGGACGACGCGGCGCGCAAGAAGTTCCGCGAGCGCTGGCGCGAGAAGATGGACGGCGACCCGACCAAGTCGCGCATCTACCGCGACATCGGCGACGGCATCGCGTCGGGCGGCATCGAGTACTACCTGCCGGTGTTCTTCGAGCAGACAGCCACCGTGTTCGACTACCTCGGCGCCGAGGCCGGCCTGGCCCTGCACGGCGAGGTCGATGAAGCCATCCAGCGCTTCTGGACGGACACCCGGGAGCGCCACCGCTTCCTGCAGCACGACCCCGAGCGGCCGCTGCTGCCGCCGGGCGAGATCTTCCTGACGACCGAAGACTTCTTCGGGCTGACCAAGCCGCATGCCGTGCTGTCGGTGCGCGGCACCGACCCGGTCGATTTCGCACGGCCCCTGCCCGACATCAGCGTGGAGCGCGGCGCCCAGGAGCCGCTCGCGCGCCTGGCCGCCCACCTGAAGGCCACGCCGCACCGCGTGCTGCTGCTGGCCGAGAGCGAAGGCCGGCGCGAGAGCCTGCTGGAGCAACTGCGCGACAGCAAGATCGACACGCCGTCGGTCAAGGACCTGGCCGAGTTCCTGGTCGGCGAGGAAAAGTATGCGATCACGGCAGCGCCGCTGGCGCAGGGCTTCTTCTGGAACGACGCCGAGCACCCGGTCCAGCTCTTCACCGAGACCGAGCTGTTCGCCACGACGCCCACCACACGGCGGCGGCGCAAGCAGGAGCAGGTCAGCGACGTCAATGCGCTGATCAAGGACCTGTCCGAGCTGAAGGTGGGCGACCCGGTCGTGCACATCAACCACGGCATCGGGCGCTACCAGGGTCTCGTCAACATCGACGTGGGCGACGGCAGCTCGGAGTTCCTGCACCTGGAATACGCCGACAAGGCCACGCTCTACGTGCCGGTGGCTCAACTGCACCTGATCGGCCGCTACACCGGCGTGAGTGCCGAAGAAGCGCCGCTGCACAAGCTGGGCTCCGGCCAGTGGGAGAAAGCCAAGCGCAAGGCCGCAGAGCAAGTGCGAGACACCGCCGCCGAGCTGCTCAACCTCTACGCCCGCCGCGCCGCCCGCGAGGGCCACGCCTTCCGCTACTCGGGCCACGACTACGAGGCGTTTGCAGCATCGTTCGGCTTCGAGGAAACGCCCGACCAGCGCGCCGCCATCCACGCCGTCATCCAGGACATGATTTCGCCCAAGCCCATGGACCGTCTGGTCTGCGGCGACGTGGGCTTTGGCAAGACCGAGGTCGCGCTGCGCGCAGCCTTCGTCGCCGTCATGGGCGGCAAGCAGGTGGCCATCCTGGCGCCGACGACGCTGCTGGCCGAGCAGCACTACCAGAACATCGTCGACCGCTTCGGCGCCTGGCCGGTCAAGGTGGCGGAGATGAGCCGCTTCCGCTCGGCCAAGGAAATCAAGGCGGCGATGGAGGGCATCGCAGACGGCACGCTGGACATCGTCGTCGGCACGCACAAGCTGCTGTCGGCCGAGGTCAAGTTCAACCGCCTGGGGCTGCTGGTCATCGACGAGGAGCACCGCTTCGGCGTGCGCCACAAGGAGGCGATGAAGGCCATGCGCGCCGAGGTCGACGTGCTGACGTTGACCGCCACGCCCATCCCACGCACGCTGGGCATGGCGCTGGAAGGCCTGCGCGACCTCTCCGTCATCGCCACCGCACCACAGCGCCGCCTGGCCATCAAGACCTTCGTGCGCGCCGAGAGCAGCGGCACCATCCGCGAGGCCGTGCTGCGAGAGTTGAAGCGCGGCGGCCAGGTCTACTTCCTGCACAACGAGGTGGACACCATCGAGAACCGGCGCCAGAAGCTCGAAGAGCTGGTGCCGGAGGCGCGCATCGTCATCGCCCACGGCCAGATGCCCGAACGCGAGCTGGAGCGCGTCATGCGCGAGTTCGTGGCCGGCAAGCACAACCTGCTGCTGTGCTCCACCATCATCGAGACCGGCATCGACGTGCCGAGCGCCAACACCATCATCATTGCCCGTGCCGACAAGTTCGGCCTGGCCCAGCTGCACCAGCTGCGCGGCCGCGTGGGCCGCAGCCACCACCAGGCCTATGCCTACCTGATGGTGCCGGACCTGCAGGGCCTGACCAAGCAGGCAATGCAGCGGCTGGATGCCATCCAGGCCATGGAGGAACTGGGCTCGGGCTTCTACCTGGCGATGCACGACCTGGAAATCCGCGGCGCCGGCGAGATGCTCGGCGAGCACCAGAGCGGCAACATGATGGAGGTGGGCTTCCAGCTCTACAACGACATGCTGGCCGAGGCCGTGCGGTCCCTGAAGGCCGGCCGCGAGCCCGATCTGCTGTCGCCCTTTGCCGCCACCACCGAGATCAACCTGCACGCCCCGGCGCTGCTGCCCGACGCCTACTGCGGCGACGTGCAGGTGCGGCTTTCGCTGTACAAGCGCCTGGCCACAGCCGAGAAGAACGAGCAGATCGACGCGATGCTGGAGGAGATCACCGACCGCTTCGGCAAGCTGCCGGCGCAAGGCCAGACGCTGTTCGACACCCACCGCCTGCGCGTGCTGGCCAAGCCCTACGGCGTCAGCAAGATCGACGCGTCGCCGGCGCTGATCAACGTCAACTTCCGCCCCAACCCGCCGATCGACCCGATGCGCGTCATCGAGCTGGTGCAGAAGAACCGCAACATCAAGCTGGTGGGCAACGAGAAGCTGCGCATCGAGAAGGCCCTCTCCAGCCCGCAGGATCGCGCACAGGCCGTGCGCGAGGTGCTGAGGCTGCTGGGCCAGCCGATCAAGTCGAGCTAGGGGCTGCGCAGCTCAGGGCACATGCCTAGACTGGAGCTTCCCTTTCGGAGACGTGCGATGAAGAAGCTGGCTCTCGTGTCTGCCCTGCTGCTGCCGGCCCTGGCCAGCGCCGCCGGCCTGCTCGGCTCGACCGTGGATGTGCGCTACCACTACGAGGACGGCCCGCAGGTCTTCCACACGCTGGACAGTGTGCTCGTGGGCGCCGGCACCGAGCTGAGCTGCCCCGGCGCGGCCAACCTGTGCACCGTGCTGATCGCGCCGACGCAGACCCTGGACATCGCCGACGCCAGCGTCCGCTACGACTACATCGGCCTCGGCGGCGCCACCAGCGGCTTCAACGACGTGCCCGTCAACGGCTTCGCCTTCGAGCAGCTGTTCGGCAGCGGGGCCACGATCACCGGCGTGCAGCTGTCCACCAATATCGCCGGGCTGGACGCGTCGCGGCTGAGCTTCTCGGCCCACGGCGTGCAGCTCGACCTGCACGCCCTCAGCCTAGGCGCCCAGGCCTTCTTCCAGCTCGACATGCAGACCGCGCCCGTGCCCGAACCGGCCAGCGCCGCACTGTTGCTGGCCGGCCTCGCGTTGCTGGCCACCCGGCGCCGGGCCTGAGCACACCGGGATAATGGCGGGCAACTGTCCGCTCTGTCCCGACCCGTGACCTCCACCGCTTCAGAAGGCCTCGTCCTGCGTGACGGCCCCGCGCTGCCGCCGCTGTCCCACTTCAAGCTCGCCGCCTTCGACATGGATTCGACGCTGATCAGCATCGAGTGCATCGACGAGATTGCCGCGCTGGCGGGCAAGGGGCAGGAAGTGGCAGCCATTACCGAGGCCGCCATGCGCGGCGAGATCGCCGACTTCAAGGACAGCCTGCGACGCCGCCTGGCGATCCTGGCCGGAGTTCCCGCCTCGGTGCTGGACCGCGTGCTGGCCGAGCGCCTGACCTTCAACCCCGGCGCCCGCGAACTGTGCGCGGCGCTCCAACGCGCCGGCCTGAAGCTCGTCCTCGTCTCGGGTGGCTTCACCTTCTTCACGCGCTTCGTCGCCGCCGAGCTGGGCATGGATTTCGTGCGCAGCAACGAGTTGGAGATTGAAGATGGCGCGCTGACCGGCCACGTCGTCATGCAGGGCTGGGGCGACATCTGCGACGGCGAGCAGAAGCGCCTGATGCTGCTGGAATGCTGCTCCGCAATAGGCTGCCGGCCCGACCAGGCGATGGCCGTCGGCGACGGCGCCAACGACCTGCCCATGATGGGCGCCGCCGGCCTGTCCGTGGCCTATCACGCCAAGCCCAAGGTGCGCGAGCAGACGCGCATCGCCATCAACGACGGCGGCCTCGAGAGGCTGCTGGAGCTGGTGAGGCCGTGAGCCGGCTGGCGGCGCTGCTGGCCACCGTGCTTGCGGGCGCGGCGGTGGCCCAGTCGCCCCCGCCGCCGCTGCGGTTCGTCGCGGCCACCAACAACACCCTGCCCATCGCCGAGTTCGACGCCCACGAGCGCCTTGTCGGCGGCATCGCCAAGGACCTGGGCGAGCTGATCGCCGCGGGCCTGGGCCGGCCGGTCAGCTTCGTGCCGCTGCCGAGCAAGCGCGTCAGCGCCGCCCTGCTGGCCGGCGACGCCGATGCCATCTGCTTCGCGCTGCCCGAATGGCTGCAGGGCGACTTCCGCTGGACGCGCGGCCTCATCCCCGACGCCAGCCTCGTCGCCGCCCACTCGAATGCACCGGCGCTGAGGAGCCTGGAACAGCTGGCCGGCCAGCCGCTGGGCACGGTGCTGGGCTACAGCTACCCGCTCGCCGAGCAGGCGCTGGGCAAGGCCCTGAAGCGCGCCGACGTGCCCAGCATGGCCGCCAACCTGCGCCGCCTGGCCGCCGGCCGCGTGCGCTACGCGCTGGTGGAGAAGACCTCGCTGCAGTTCTTCCTGCACGAGCAGCCCACCGCACCAGTGCGCATCGCCTGGGTCATCGACC
Source organism: uncultured Roseateles sp. (assembly GCA_963422775.4). Taxonomy (GTDB): domain Bacteria; phylum Pseudomonadota; class Gammaproteobacteria; order Burkholderiales; family Burkholderiaceae_C; genus Pelomonas. The sequence goes on along the minus strand of CAUJSJ030000164.1, from coordinate 2,642 downwards.
GTTTCGATGCGCGCTGCGCCTTCTCGTCGCGCTCCGGCGTGCCGTTTGCCGAACTGGCCCAAGTGCTGGACCGCCTCGTCAGCGACGGCAGCGTCGAGCGCATGCTGGCCCGGTACCGCTGAGGCCATGCGATTCGCCGCGCTGCTGCTGGGCTGCGTCCTGCCCTGGTCCGCGTGGTCGGCGGAGCCGCCGCTGCGCTTCATCGCCCCGCTGAACCACGCCATGCCCTTCGGCGGCTTCGAGCAGGGCCGGTTCGCGACCGGCATCGTCAAGGATCTCAGCGACGACATCGCTCGGCGCCTGGGCCGCAGCGTGGCGTACCTGCCGGTGCCACCGCGCCGCGTGGCCCAGGTGCTGGCCGCGGGCGAGGCCGATGGCGTCTGCTATGTGGCGCGGGACTGGATAGACGGCGACTTCCACTGGAGCCCACCGGTGCTGGAGCATGCCGGCGTCGTCGCGGCCCACGCTCAGGCGCCGGTCCTCACCAGCGTGCAGGCCCTGGCCGACCAGCCGGTCGGCACCGTCTACGCCTACCGCTACCCGCAGTTCGAGCAGGCCCTGGGCAAACACTTTGTCCGCGACGACGCGCCCAGCATGCTGATCAACCTGCGCAAGCTGGCGGCCCACCGCACCCACTACGCGCTGACCGAGCAGATCACGCTGCAGTACCACAACAAGCTGCATCCCAAGGACGGCCTGACGGCCGCCTTGCTGACCGTCCGCTACCGCACTCACTGCGCGTTCACGCTGGCGCACGCGCTGCCGCTGCAGCGGCTGGACGAGGCCACGCGCGACATGGTGCGGGACGGCAGCGTCGAGCGCATCCTCGCGCGCTATCGCTGAAAGCCCTCCCCGCGAACGCGGCAGTGGCGGTTGAAACGCGGCCGGCCGGCATCTAAGGTCAAACGTCTTGCGGCGCCCTCCCAGGCGCGGGGCCGTGCCGCAGCCGCACGCACGCGCCGCCCCCACCGGGAGAGCCGCCATGCGCCAGCTTCGCCACCTGCTTTCGCCCCTGCTCGCCACGCTGTGCGTGACGGTGCTGCTGATGGCCGCGCCGGCCGCGGCCAAGGAGGTCAAGTTCGAGCTCGACCCCGCCAAGTTCGGCCACCTGGACCAGCACGACACCGACTGCCCCAACGTCAACTGCGGGCCGGCGTCGGCGGCCAATTCATTCCTGTATCTGCAGCAGGCCTTCCCGACGATCTACACCGGCAACACGACGCTGGTGCCGACGCTGCAGGGCGGCGGCTTCGACCTGGCCGGCGTCGCCAACTCGCTGGGCGCCGCCTACATGGGGGGCTGTGCCGGCGCCAGTTGCGGGGCGACGCCCAGCGGCACGCTGATCGAGGACTTCATCATCGGCAAGATGGGCTATTTCAGCGACCGGGCGCCGGGCACGACGGTCGTCGAGGCGCAGATGAACTTCACATGGCGCGACAACGCGACGACCACGCCCGACCTCAAGCACCCCTCGCCCAAGCCCGCCCTGGTGCAGGACGGCACCAAGCCGACGTTGGCGTGGCTAGCCGAGCAGTTGCGCAAGGGCCAGGACGTCGAGCTCTTCATGGCCAACGGCGCCAACCAGCACTACATCACGTTGACCGGCATCACTTTCGACGACGTGACGAACAAGGGGTCGATGAAGATCATTGACCCCTGGACGGGCACCGAAAAGACCGTCGCCATCGAAGGCCTCACGAACGGCTACATCGACACCGACTACACGCTCGACGGCGGCGGCTTCGACTTTGTCGCCCACGCCGTCGCCGAGTCGCCGGTGCCTGAGCCTCAGGTGCTGCTGCTGCTGGTCTGCGGCCTCGTCGTGCTGCGCATCGGCCTGCGTCCCAAGGCCTGAGCTGCGGCGGGCCGCAGGCTTGTCACAACCTCGGCGCGCGCCGGCGCGCCACGCCTGCCACCACGCTCAGGCCGGCTAGCATCAGCGCGTAGCTGCCAGGCTCCGGCACGGCGGTGACGGCCAGCACGTCGGCCACGATGGGCGTCGAGTTGGAGCCGGCGATGGTCGTCCAGTTGGCGCCCAGGGCCAGCGCGGACTGCAACTGGGCCAGAGAGCTGAAGGGCGCGTCGTTGGTCGTCACCTGCGCCGTGAACTGCGTGTAGCGCGTCGCGGTGGCCGCGTCGATCTTGTACTCGCGCAGCTGGATGCCGGACAGGCCGGTCGCGGCGGTCGGGTTGTCGGAGGTGGAATAGGTGCCGCGGTTGGAGATGGCGCCCAGGAAGGTGATGGCCGCCGGCTGGTAGTTGGTGGCGTACGACGCGGCCTGGTAGGCGTAGAGGATGTCGCCACCGCTGGAGATGTTGGACGCGCCGGCGTTCAGGTTGGTGACCGTTGCCGTTGGCCGTGCCGCCGGCCGCGCCGGACTTGGCCGCGTACTGGCCGTTGACGCCCGTGCCCAGCAGCGCGACGGAGGTGCCTGCGGCCACGTCGGCACCGGCCGTCCAGGACCAGAAGGTCTCGGCCGTTGTCGAGAAAACGCCGGCCGCCGGTGTCGTCTGCAGCACGTTGGTGTCGGTGAAGTAGATCGTCGTGCCGGCGGCGATGTCGACGAAGCTGACGAAGGACCAGCCGCCTACGGTGGTGTTGCCGTTCACGCCAGTGAAGGCGAAGTCGGTGCTGCCCAGCG
>CAUJSJ030000163.1:0-24741 GCA_963422775.4 uncultured Roseateles sp. | reverse complement strand
CAGGTGGGCGACCTGCACTTCGACCGCGGCGCGATGCGGGTGACGCGCGCGGGCCGCCCCATCGAGCTGACACCCAGCGGCTACCGGCTGCTCGCGCGGCTGATGCTGGCCGCGCCCAACCTGGTCAGCCGCGAGGCGCTCAGCCACGAGCTGTGGGGCGACTCGCCCCCCGAGAGCGACGCGCTGCGCACCCACATCCACGCGCTGCGCCAGGCCATCGACAAGCCCTTCCCCACCGCGCTGCTGCAGACCCGCGCCGGCCAGGGCTACCGGCTGCAGACCGACGGGCAGCCGGCGGGTGACGATGTTCAGTAGCTCGCTGCGCAACCGCATCGTGGCGACCTACGCGCTGCTCGCCGTGGCCGTGTGCCTGTTCTTCGCCGTGATGGTGTTCTTCGCGCGCCAGCAGATCGAGAAGTACGTGGTGCACCGCGCGCTGGAGACGGTGGCGCAGTGGCGGCTGGCGCGCGCCGACACGCCGATGGCCGCCGAGATGACGCCGGAGATCGCCTTCTACCGCGGCGCTGCCACGCCGGCAGCCCTGGCCACGCTGGAGCCGGGCTTTCATGAAATCGACGACCACGGCCAGACGCTCGATGCGCTGGTGGGCCGCACGCCTGACGGCGAGCGGTACGTGGCGGTGGACCTGGTCAGCGATTTCGAGCGCATCGAGAAGCAATTGATGCTGGGCCTGGCCCTGTGCATCGCCGCCGCCGCGCTGCTCGCGGCCGTGCTGGCACGCGTGACGGCGGGGCGGGTCATCTCGCCGGTGACCGGGCTGGCGCAGGCCGTGCGGCGCGGCTCTCTGGACACCGAGCAGGCCTTGCTGGCCCGCGAGGACGAGATCGGCCAACTGGCGCGCACCTTTGCCGAGCGGACCAACGAGCTGCAACGCGTGCTGACGCGTGAGCGGCTGTTCACCGGCGACGTCAGCCACGAGCTGCGCACGCCGCTGGCAGTGATCCTGGGCGCGGCCGAGGTGCTGCAGGCCCGCGCTGGCGGGCAGCCGGAGCTGCAGGCCGCCATCGAGCGCATCCAGCGCACGGCGCTGAACACGGCCAACCGCATATCGGCGCTGCTGCTGCTGTCGCGCGCACCCGAGGTGCTGGACACACCGCGCATCGACCTGCTGCCGCTGGCGCAGCGCGAGTTGGAGCGTTGCGAGCCGCTGCTGGCGGGCCGGCCGGTGCAGTTGCGCCTGGACGTGAGCGAGCCCTGCTGGACCTTCGTGCGGCCGGAGCTGGCCGAGATGGTGCTGGGCAACCTGCTGCGCAATGCCTGCCTGTATACCGAGCAGGGCGAGGTGAGGTTGCGGCTGCGGCCGGGCCTGGTGGAGGTGCAGGACAGTGGCCCGGGCCTGCCGGCCAGCGTGCGGGCGCAGCTGTTCGAGCGCCATGTGCGCGGCGCCGAGCACCTGGGCGATGGCGGTTCCGGGCTGGGCCTGGCCATCGTCAAGCGCATCGTCGAGCACCTCGGCTGGGACATCCGCTACGAGACGCCGCCCGGCGGCGGCAGCCGATTCAGCATCCGCATGGCGGAATGACTGCGTTCTGTCAGGCCGCCTTCACGCGGTCTTAACGCCCCCGGCGCTACGGTTCAGGTCTTGCAAGGCTCTGGAGTATTGGCGTGCAAATCCTGCGCTATGCATTGACGGGCGGCCTGGCCACCGCGCTGCACTACGGCGTGCTGCTGGCCCTGGTTGAAGGCCTGCACACCGCCGCACCGGTGGCCGCGGCAGCGGGCTCGCTGTGCGGCGCGCTGCTGGCCTATGCCGGTAACCGACATTTCACATTCGCCGGCAGCACGGCCCCCCACGGCCGGGCGCTGCCGCGATTCGCGCTGGTGGCGCTGCTGGGCGCAGCGCTGAACGGCGCCATCGTCTGGGTCGGCACGGTGGCGCTGGGCCTGCATTACCTGCTGGCCCAGATGCTGGCCACGCTGGCCGTGCTGCTGTTCGGCTTTCGGCTCAACAAGACCTGGAGCTTTGCATGAACATGCGCACGCTGCCGCCCGCGCCAGCGCAGAGCTGCCTGCTCAGCGTCGTGCTGCCGGTATTCAACGAGGAAGCGGCCCTGCCGATGATGCACAGGCGGCTGCTGGCGGCGCTGGCCGCCGTCGAAGGCGGCGTCGAGATCGTCTACGTGGACGACGGCAGCACCGACCGCTCGCCCGACCTGCTCAAGCAGCTGCACGCCAGCTGCGAGCGGGTGACGGTGATCCGCTTCAGCCGCAACTTCGGCAAGGAGCAGGCCATCACCGCAGGCCTGCAGTACGCCAGCGGCGCGGCCGTCATCGTCATGGACGCCGACCTGCAGCACCCGCCCGAGATGATCCCGGCAATGCTGGCCGCCTGGCGCCAGGGCGCCGACGTGGTCAACATGCGCCGGCGCAGCCGGGCCGACGAGTCCTGGCTGAAGCGCCAGGCGGCGCGCAGCTTCTACCGCGCCATCAACCGCCTCAGCGACATGCCCATCCCCGAGGACGTGGGCGACTTCCGGCTGTTCAGCCGGCGTGCCGTCGACGCGCTGAACCAGTTGCCGGAGCGCAACCGCTTCATGAAGGGCTTGTTCGCCTGGATCGGCTACCGCCAGGTGATGCTGGACTTCGACTGCGCCGAGCGCGCCGCCGGCCACAGCAAGTGGCGGTTCTCCCAGCTCTGGCATTTCGCCATCGAGGGCATCACCGCCTTCTCGGTCGCGCCGCTGAAGGCAGCCACCAAGATCGGGCTGGCCAGCGCGCTGTTGTCCTTCGCGCTGGGGCTGTACTTCTTTGTGCGCACGCTGGCCTTCGGCGACCCGGTGCCGGGCTTCCCGACCCTCGTCATCGTCGTGCTGATGCTGGGCGGCCTGCAACTGCTGGCCATCGGCGTGCTGGGCGAGTACATCGGGCGACTGAGCCTGGAGAGCAAGCAGCGGCCGCTGTTCCTGGTCGAGTCCTACGAACCCGCCACGGCGTTTGCGCCGCGCCTTCACCAGGCCACGGGGCGCTGATGCTGAACGAAACGATGGGGGCCGGCCCAGGCCGGGCGCAACGCTGGCTGCTCGCGCTGCTCGCGCTGCTGCTGCTGGCGCGGCTGGTGGCCATGGCCGGGCTGCCGCTGATGGACACGACCGAGGCCCGCTACGGCGAGATCGGCCGCAAGATGGCCGAGCTGGGCGACTGGGTGACGCCCTGGCACGACGTGGGCGTGCCCTTCTGGGGCAAGCCGCCGCTGTCGTTCTGGCTGACCGCAGCGAGCCTGCAGCTGCTGGGCGTCAACGAGTTCGCCGCGCGCCTGCCGCACCTGCTGTGCGGTCTGCTGATCGCCGCCGTGGTGTGGCAGTTCGCACGCAAGCGCGCCGGCGAGCGCGAGGCCTTGCTCGCCACCGCCCTGCTGCTCGGGTCGGCACTGTTCTTCGTCTCCGCCGGCGCCGTGATGACCGACGCGGCCCTGGTGCTGTGCACCACGCTGGCCCTGTTCGCGTTCTGGTTCGCGCTGCACGGCCAGGACGACGCCGAGCGGCGCCGCATGGGCTGGCTCTTCTTCATCGCCCAAGGCCTGGGGCTGCTGGCCAAGGGGCCGGTGGCGGTGGTGCTCAGCGGCCTGCCCATCCTGCTTTGGGTGCTCTTCGAGAAGCGCTGGGCGCAGACCTGGCGCGGCCTGCCCTGGGCGCGCGGCAGCCTGCTGGCGCTGGCGCTGGCGGCGCCCTGGTATGTGCTGGCGGAGGCGCGCACGCCGGGCTTCATCAACTACTTCCTGGTCGGCGAGCATTGGCACCGCTTCGTCACGCCGGGCTGGAGCGGCGACCTGTACGGCCACGCCCACGAGTTCGCGCGCGGCACGATCTGGGGCTTTGCGTGGGGCGCGCTGCTGCCCTGGTCACTGCTGCTGCCGCTGGCTGCGTGGCGCTGGCGCCGCGCGCCGACGGCGCCCGACCCGCAACCCTCGCTGCGGCTGTACCTGCTGCTGTGGCTGCTGACGCCGCTGGTCTTCTTCACCGCCGCGCGCAACATCATCTGGACCTACGCCCTGCCCTCGCTGCCGGCCGCGGCGCTGCTGATGGCGCACTGGATGGCGCGCCGCTCGGCGCAGGCCGAGCAGTGGGTGGCGGCGGGCCTGGTGATCGTGCTGGCGGGCGCGGGTGTGGGCTTTGGACGGCTGGCTCAGGAACAGCGCCAGGAAGAGCGCAGCGCCAAAGGCCTGATCAACGCCTACGCCGCACAGGCACACAGCGGCCAGCCGCTGATGTACGCCGACCGCCGGCCGTTCTCGGCTGCGTTCTACAGCCGCGGGCAGGCGCTGCAGCTGAAGCAGCTCAACGAGGCCGCCTCGCACCTCGGGCCCGACGGCGGCTACCTGGTGCTCGAACAGGGCCAGGACCGGACGGCGCTCGCCGCAGCCGGCCTGCAATTGCAGGCCACCGTCGGTCGCTTCGGCAACGAGGAGCTGGTGCGCGTGGGCCTGCCCGGCGCCAACCTGGCGGCCGCCACTCCCCGAGCGGCCACGCCTTGACACCGCCCTGGCGCCGCGTGGCCATCTGCGTCGACGACTTCGGCCTCAACGCCGCGGTCAACGACGGCGCCTGGCGCCTGGTCGAGCAGGGGCGCGTCTGCACGCTGGCCTGCCTGAGCACCGCGCCCGCCTGGGCCGAAGGGGCCCGGCGCCTGCGGGAGGACGGCAGCGGGCGCGTGGAGGCCGGCCTGCATCTGAACCTGACCGAGGCCTTCGGTCCTGGCGGCACCTCCTCCTGGCGGCGCGGGCTGGGCGGGCTGATCCTGTCGGCCTACAGCATCGGCCTGCCGCGGGGCGCGCTGCGCCAGGAGATCGCGATGCAGCTCGACGCCTTCGAGCAGCAACTCGGCAGCGCCCCCAGCTTTGTCGACGGCCACCAGCATGTGCACCAGTTGCCCCAGGTGCGCGACGCCTTGCTGGAGGAGTTGCTGCGGCGCTACCCGACACATCGGCCCTGGCTGCGCGACACCGCGCCGCCAAAAGGCCATCGAGGCCATCGAGGCAGCCGAGGCAGCCGCGATGGCTCAGCGTTCAAGCCGCGGCTGATTGCCGCGCTGGGCGCTGCCGGCCTGGCCACGCTGGCGCAGGGCATGGGCTTCGCGCAGAACTGCGGCATGGCCGGCGTCTACGACTTCAGCGGCACGGCGCAAGCCTATGCCGACCGCCTGAGCGGCTGGTGCGCGGAGCTGCCCGATGGCGGCCTGCTGATCTGCCACGCGGCCAGCGCGGCGGCGCCGGGCGACCCGATCGCCGCAGCCCGCGTGCGCGAGTTCGAGGTGCTGAGCGGCGGCGGCTTCGGTCGGCTGCTGAACGCGCAGCGGCTCCGCGTGGGCCGGCTGTCGGGACATCTGCGCGGCGGCCGCACCGAGCGCTGAAACCCGGCAGCGGCTGGCCGGCGCGGTGCGCAACAGCCCCAGCCCGCGTCGGGGCGTTCTGCATCGGCTACACCGTGGGCATCGCAACACCCGCCGAAAGCGCGCCATGGACCTGCAACTTGCCAACCGCCTCGCCCTCGTCTCCGGCAGCACCGCCGGCATCGGCCACGCCATCGCGCAGTCACTCGCCGCCGAGGGCGCGCGCGTCATCGTCAATGGCCGCAAGCAGGCGGCGGTGGACGAAGCCGTGGCCGGCATCGAAGCCGCCACCGGCCAGAAGGCCCTGGGTTTTGCCGGCGACCTCAGCCAGGCCGACGTGGCAGAAGCCCTGGTGCGCCAGCACCCCGGCATCGAGATCCTCGTCAACAACCTGGGCATCTTCGAGCCCAAGCCCTTCGAGGAGATCCCCGACGCCGACTGGCTGCGCTTCTTCGACGTCAACGTGCTCAGCGGCGTGCGCCTGGCGCGGCTGGTGCTGCCGGCGATGAAGGCCGCCAACTGGGGCCGCATCATCTTCATCTCCAGCGAGAGCGCCATCCAGATCCCGGCCGAGATGATTCACTACGGCATGACCAAGACGGCGCAGATCGCCGTCTCGCGCGGGCTGGCCGAGTCGCTGGCCGGCACGGGCATCACGGTCAACAGCGTGCTGCCCGGCCCCACCCGCTCGCGCGGCGTGAACGACTTCGTCGAGCAACTCGCGCAGGCCGAAGGCAAGAGCTTTGCCGAGTTCGAGAAGGAGTTCTTCGAGAAGGTGCGCCCCACGTCGCTGATCAAGCGCTTCTCGACGCCGGAGGAAGTGGCGGCGATGGTCACCTACGTCGCCAGCCCGCTGTCGTCGGCCACGACTGGTGCGACGCTGCGGGTGGATGGTGGGACGACGAAGAGCGCGTTCTGAAGCGTCGGGTATCAAGCGCGTGCTGCAGAGGACTGCTGCAGGCTGGCTGCTGCCGCTCGGATTCGTCAGTCGTGGGGCAGCAATGTGCCCAAAGCCGAAGTTCGAGATCGCCGGCGAAGGACAACGCCCCCGGGGAACGGGCATGAAGAAAAGGGCCGCAGTTCCGGCTTCCATGCCGTACAGCAACGCCCAGCCATCGTGGGCCTGCTCGGCCTCGTTTGCTTCAGTGTGTCGGTCTGCGCGTCACGCTGCTTGTCGAGAGCGCCGGCTCAAAGAATTCGCATGGACTGCGAAGTTGCTTGGCCCGGTACATCGCGGCGTCGGCGCGGGCGATCAACGTCGACCCGCTGCTGCCATGCTCGGGGTAAAGCGCGATGCCGATGCTCGGCGTGATGACGAACTGCGACCCACCTAGGTCGATCGGAGATTGGATAGCCTGCCTGACCTCGGCGGCGATACGGAGCAGCGCTTCACGATCTGTCGGATTGATCAACAGATACAGGAACTCATCGCCGCCGTTGCGGCAGACGGTGTCTTCGCCGCGGGCGTTGCGCATCAGCCGCTCCGCGACGACGTACAGCACTGCGTCGCCGGCCGCATGGCCATGGGTGTCATTGACAAGCTTGAAACGGTCGAGGTCAAGGAACATCACCGCGAGCTGCCAGCCGTGGCGCTCGGCCCCTGCAATCGCCTGCGCAAGACGATCGTCGAACAGCGTGCGGTTGGGCAAGCCGGTCTTCTGATCGTGCATGGCAATCTGGCTGGCTGCGCGCTCGGCATTGCGCGACGCCGCCAGCGCAGCCTCCGACTCGGCCAAGGCCGAGCGCGACTGGCTCAAGGCTAACTCGATCGCCTTGACTTCATCGACGCCGTCGGCCAGGTTGTCGGTCACTTGCTCCAGGTCGTCGGCAACCGCCTGCACCCGTACTTCAACGGCCAGACCATCCCTCAGCACCTGATCGGCAGGCAGCTCGGTCGCCCCGCCCTGGATTCGAGCTTTGGCCACTTCGTTGACCGACCCCAGGTCCTCGACAACGGCCTCTACTTCGGCCTTGACTTCATGGCTTTGATCCAGCGCCTTGTCCAGGACGTGCAAGATTCGAAAGGGTGCGGCGGCCTCATCAGGAATGGAAGGCATGGTGTCCATAGCGTAGGCACTTCCGAGGGGCAGGTCTGTTGGACAGCGCACATCTAGCAAGACCGGTGCTGACAGGAGCGGTCGCTTGAAAGCAAAAACCCAGCATCCACAGCCAGTCTGGTGCTGTAGCTTGACGAATTTCGGCTTTGGGCACTTTGCTGCCCTACGGACGCTGGCCGCGAGCGTCCGTAGCCGCTGCGAGCCAGCCAATGTCGCTGGCGATGCACCGCCCGCGAATTCCTCGCGCGCAGCATCAGTCGCCACAATTCACCGCCTGCAAACCTCAACGGCCGAAATGCGCCTCCTCCTCGTTGAAGACGACCCCATGATCGGCGACAGCCTGCGCGAGGCTCTGCGCCGCCAGGGCTTTGCGGCTGACTGGGTGCGCGACGGCCAGGCGGCCGACGCGGTGCTGGCCAGCGGCGAGCGCTTCGACGCCGTGCTGCTGGACCTGGGCCTGCCCAAGCGCAGCGGCCTCGATGTGCTGCGCTCGATGCGGGCGCGCGAGGACGCGACACCGGTCATCGTGCTGACCGCGCGGGACGCGCTGGGTGACAAGGTGGCCGGGCTGGACGCCGGCGCCGACGACTACCTCGTCAAGCCCTTCGAGCTGGACGAGCTGCTGGCGCGGCTGCGCGCCGTCACACGCCGTCATGGCGGCCGAACTGACACCGGCCTGCAGGTGGCCGACCTGCGCCTGGACCCGGCCACCCGCGAGGTCACGCGCGCCGGCAAGTCCATCCTGCTGTCGGCCCGCGAGTTCGCACTGCTGGAAGCCTTGCTGGAGCGCCCCGGCGCCATCGTGTCGCGCGCGCAGCTGGAGGACCGCCTGTACGGCTGGGGCGAGGAGCTGGAGAGCAACGCGATCAGCGTCTACATGCACCAGCTGCGCAAGAAGCTGGGGCCCGACCTGCTGCACACGGTGCGAGGCCTGGGCTACTACGCGGGGCCTGAGAAGGGCGGCGCGGCGTGAAGCGACCCAGCCGCTGAAGCGGCCAGGAACTCGCGCAGCCGCGGGTCTTCCGTAAGGCCGATGGCGCGCTGCAAGGCCGCCTCGTGGCCAGGCGCGCCAGCCAGCTGCAGCACATGGGCGCGTGCCACCCAGTAGGCCGGGTAGGCCTGCACGGCAGCAGCGGGCAAGGCGTCCAGCGTCGCCAGCGCTGCTTTGGGGTCGCCGGCTTCAGCCTGCGCCACTGCCTGGCCCACGCGTGCGCCCAGGCTGGGGTGGTGGGCCACCAGCAGCGCGTAGAGCTGTGCAATGCCGGTCCACGGGGTGTGACCGGTCACGCGGCGCTGTGCATGAGCGGACTGGATGGCCGCCTCGATCTGAAACGGACCGGGCCGGCGCAGCCGCGCGGCGGTCCACAGCGCCTGTTCGGCCTCGTTGGCCAGGTCGGTGTCCCAGGCCGCGGGGTCTTGGGCGGCCAGCGGCACGAAGCGCCCAGCGGCATTGAACTGCGCCGCCCGCCGGGCCTCGACGTGCAGCAGCAGCGCCAGCAGCCCCCAGGCCTCGGCCTGGTCGGGCTGCAGCGCGGTGACGAGCCGGGCCAGGAAGACGGCTTCCTCGCGCAGGTCGCCGGCCGGCGTGTCGGGATCTTGGCGGCCCAGCGTGTAGGCGCCGTAGATGGCATCCAGCACGGCGGCCAGCCGGCCGGGCAGTTCGCTGGCCTCGGGCGGGTCAAAGCGCAGGCCGGTCTCGCGGATGCGGGCCTTGGCGCGCACCAGCCGCTGGGCCATGGCCGCGGGCGACACGAGGAAGGCGCTGGCGATGGCCTGCGCGTCCAGCCCCAGCACGGCCTGCAGCATCAGCGGCGCGCGCACGTTCTCGGCCAGCGCCGGGTGGGCGCAGACGAACATCAGCCGCAGCCGCGCGTCGGGCACGGCCTCAGTGGCAGGTGCCGCGGCGTCGCCGTCGAACAGGGCGGTCACGGCCGGGTCCTGCGTGAGCCGCTGGTGCCGCGCCTCGTGCAGCAGTCGGCGCCTGGCGGCCGCGATCAGCCAGGCCTCGGGCGAGGCGGGCAGGCCCTGCCCGGGCCAGGTGCGCAGGGCGGCAGCGAAGGCCTCGCTGAGCGCGTCCTCGGCCGCGGCGAGGTCGCGCCACTGCCAGGCCAGCAGCGCCACCAGCCGGCCGTAGCACTCGCGGGCGACGCGCTCCGCCGCTCGCGCGGCGTCAGTCCCGGCTCGCGCGGCGTCGGTCACGGCTCTTGCGGCTTCGGTCACTGCGCCGGCGGTGGCGGCAGCACCGGCCGCACCTCGACGCTGCCGGCCGACGCGCAGGGCGCGCGGGCGGCCCATTCCAGCGCCTCGTCCAGCGACGGCACCTCGACGATGAAATAGCCGCCCAGGTGCTCGTGGGTGTCGGCGAAGGGGCCGTCCTGCACCTGGCGCTGGCCGCCTGTCACGCGCACGGTGGTGGCGGTGCGCGGCGGCTGCAGGCCGTTGCCGCTGACGATGACGCCGGCGCCGCCGAGGGCACCGATGTAGGCGTTCCAGGCGCCCCAATAGGCGGGCGCGGCTGCGGGGTCGTCGCGGCGGCCGACTTCAGCGGTGGATTCGCGGTAGATGAGCATGTATTGCATGAGGGCTCCAGGTCGAAGGCAGGGCCGGCGCGCGGCGGGCTTGCCGAGCGCAGGTTACCGGGGCGGAACCCACAACGTGCGGGCTCCTGAGCTGGTGATGCGCGAGGCGACCCCCGATCGACAGCTGCCCAACTTTTTTTGGAGCGGCAGAATGCGGCGCGACACCTCACCCACCATGCGCAAGCTGCCCGCCCAAGACGCCCCCATGACGCACGGCCCCAGCCAGGGGTCGGCATGAAGTTGCTCGGCACGCTGCGCGGCCGCCTCTTCGCGCTGCTCGCCGTGCTCGGCGCCGTGACGGCGCTGGCCGTGGGCGGCGCCACCTACGTCAGCGTGCGCGCCGAGGCCGATGCGCTGTTCGACTACCAGCTGCGCCAGACGGCGCTGTCGCTGCGCGACCAGGGGCGCATCGCCGGCGACGAGGCCGCGGCGCTGGCCGACCCGAGCTTCGACTACGTCGTGCAGATCTGGTCCTTGCAGGGGTTGGAGCTGTATTCCAGCCGGCCGCAGGGGCTGACCGAGCCGCTGCCGGCGCGCGCCGTGCTGGGTTTCTCCAACCTGCGCCTGGGCGGGCAGGACTGGCGCGTCTTCGGCGCGGCCACGCCGCTGCGCGTGGTGCAGGTGGCCCAGCCGCTGGCGGTGCGGCAGAGGCTCGCGGCGCTCGCCGCGCTGCGCAGCGTGGCGCCGGTGGCGGTGGCACTGCCGCTGGTGGCGGCGGTGCTGTGGTGGCTGATCGGGCTGTCCCTGGCGCCGCTGGCGCGCGTCGTGCAGGCTGCGCAGGCTGGCGGGGCGAACGCGCTGGGCGCGTTGCCGACACAAGGCCTGCCCGGAGAGATCGCGCCGCTGGTGGAGGCCTTCAACGGCCTGCTCGCGCGGCTGTCCACGGCCTTCGATGCGCAGCGCAGCTTTGTCGCCGACGCGGCCCACGAACTGCGCACGCCGCTGACGGCGCTGAAGCTGCAGCTCGGCCTGCTGCGTGACTCGGCGCCGGGGGCGCAGCAGGAGGAGGCCATCGCCCGGTTGCGCGGCGGCATCGACCGCGCGGTGCACCTGGTCGAGCAGTTGCTGGCCCTGGCCCGCGCCGAGCCCGGCGCCACGGCCACCCCCCAACCGCTGGACCTCGCCGACCTCGCCCGCCAGGCCGTGGCCGACGTGCAGCCGCTGGCCGACCGGGCCGGTGTCGCGCTGACGCTGACCGCCCCCGACCCGCTGCGGCTGGAAGGCGACCCGCAGGCCCTGCGCGGCGCGCTGCGAAACCTCATCGACAACGCGGTGAAGTACGGCGCTCGAACCGTGCAGGTGAGCGCGCTGCGCGGCCCGCGCGGCGCGCCGCTGCTGCGCGTGGACGACGATGGCCCGGGCATTCCGCCCGACCAGCGCGAGCGCGTGTTCGACCGCTTCCAGCGCGGCGAGGGCACGAACGCCGAGGGCAGCGGCCTGGGGCTGGCCATCGTGCGTGCAGCGGCCCGGCAGCAGGGCGCCAGCGTCAGCCTGGCGGACTCGCCGCTGGGCGGGCTGCGTGCCGAGATGGCCTGGCCGGCCTAGCGGCCGTGCCTCAGCGCGCCGCCACGGCGTGCGGCCGGCGCTGCCAGCCGTCGATGGCGCTGACGACCTGCTCCCAGGCTGCGCGGTCGAAGGTGACGGCGGCGAAGAGGTTCTCCTTGGCCGGCTCCTGCCGGGTGGCGCTTTCGGCCAGCCGCTCCAGCGGCTCGCGCGCCGCCGCCACGCAGCCGGCCAGGTCGCCGAACGCCGAGCCGACGCGGTGGAACAGCACGCCGCGGTGCAACTCCGTGGCCTTGAGTGACGGTTGCTCCACCGCCCTCAGGAAGACGCGCGCCTGGCCGGGGCCGAGCAATTCCACGCAGAACTCGCGGCGCCAGCCGGTCAGGGTCTGGGCGGACGTGAGGTTGGCGGGGGTGTCATCGATCTGCAGGCTCATGGGGCGAGTCTGAGGCCTGCGCCGCCCGCGCCGGCGCGGCTTGTATCGCGATGCATCCGCGTGAGCCTGTGGGCTCACGCGGCGCTGCGACAGGTTGCGGGTCTTTCCTGTTGTTTCCTGCGGTTTCCCGCCCTGGCGCTCAGCGCAGCTGATAGCTCAGGCTGACGAAGTAGCTGCGGCCACGCGGGTCCGTGTACGTCGGGTCGAAGGTCGACAGGAAGTAGTAGGACTGGTTGGAGTACGGCGGGTCGGTGTTCAGCAGGTTCTGGATGCCGGCGCGCACGCTGATCTGCTTGTTGACGCGGTAGCTGGCGCTGGTGTCCCACAGCGAGTAGGCCTTGACCTTGCGCGGCGCGGTGTCGGGCAGGTAGCTGTCGTCGGTGTAGCTGGAGAAGAAGCTGTTGCCCAGCGTCAGCGAGAAGGCGCCCATGTCCCAGTCGCCCGACACGCGGTGGCGCCAGCGCTGGATGACCTGGTCCTGCAGGAACCGGCCGGCATTTTCCAGGTAGCCCTCGGCCTGGCCGAACTGGCGCTTGTACTCGACGACGTAGGTGCCGCTGAAGTTCAGGCCGAAGCGGCCCGCCTCCGTGGCGGCCGAGCGCCAGCGGGCGTCCAAGTCCAGGCCCGAGGTCTTCAGGCCGCCCTGGTTCTCCTTCTTCAGGATCAGCGTCGGGTAGTCATCGGACGCGCGCTTGATGTAGGCGGCGTAGCGGGTCGGGTTCTCCAGGATGATCTTGCCCGACAGGTCGCTGATGACGTCCGTCTTGGTGATGCGCCAGTAGTCCAGGCTGACGGTGGCGTCCTTGACGGGCTCGAACACGATGCCGGCGGAGAACTGCTTGCTCTTCTCGGGCTTGAGGTTGGGGTTGGCGATCTTCTCGGTGGGGTACTGGTCGAACAGGTCGTAGACCTTGTCGTACAGGAAGGCCGGGCTGGTGCCGTAGGAGGTGGGGCGGTACAGCTCGCTGAAGCTCGGTGCGCGGAAGCCCGTGCCGGCCGAGCCGCGCAGCACCAGTTGCTTGGTGGGCTGGTAGCGCAGGCCGATCTTGGGGTTGAAGGAGGAGCCGACGTTCTCGTAGTGGTCACCACGCAGCGCGGCCTGGATCTCCAGCTGCTTGGTCACGGGCGCGTTCAGCTCGGCATAGGCCGAGATGATGTTGCGGCCGTAGCGGGTGGCCACCAGCGCGGGCGAGGTGCCGGAGCTGTCGCGGTCGCCGCCGATGTTGTTGCTGACGAGCAGGGCCGACGGCGTGAACTTCTGTGTCTCGCGGCGCAGGTCGGCGCCCACGGCCACGCCCAGGTCGCCGCCTTCGAGCTGGGCCAGCGTGCCGGTCAGCTTGAAGTCCAGGCCGGACGTGGCGCCGGAGGAACTGCGGGCGACGTCGTCGACGCGCAGCGAGTTGATCAGGTCCTTGCTCGTCGCAGGCGACGGGCCGAAGGGGTTGATCTTGCCGTCCTTGACGGCCTGCAGCAGCTCGTTGAACTTGAAGTAGCCGTTGACGTAGCGGTCCTTGACCTTGTTCTCGGCGTAGCTGGCGCCCACGGTGTAGTCCCAGTCGCCAAAGACCGTGCCGGTGGTGCCGACGACGAAGCGGTTGGCATCGCTGGTGACTTCACTGGTGCGATTGCCGAGTTCGGTCGCGCGGAAGCGGACCTCGATCGTGCGGGCGTTGTTGACCGGCTTGGGCAGGAAGGGGTTGATCGAAGCCCAGGTCACGCCGCTGAGCGTGGTGGGGTTGGGTGCCAGCACGTAGTCGGTGGTGGCGCGCGCCAGCAGCACTTCGGCGAAGACCTGCTGGCCGCCGCCCACGTCGACCACGCCGCGGCTCAGCAGCGAAGTCTTGTCGGCCTTGGGGTAGATCTCGGTGTCGGCCATGTAGTCGTAGCCGCAGGCCTCGCTGCCGATCGCGGTCGGCGCATAGACCGACGCCGGTGGGTTGCAGGCCGGCGCGAACAGGTTGACCGTGCGCTGGGTGTAGGGCTTGCCGCTGAAGGTGTAGCCGGCGGCGTTGATCGCGGCCAATTGCTCGGCGCGTGCGGCCCCGCTGCTGGCCAGGCGGATGTTGCCGGGGTAGGGGCGGCTGGACAGGTAGTAGGGCACCGTCTCGGTCAGCGGGCGCTCCTTGATGAACTCGCGCTGCGTGGAGCGCAGCGCGTCCAGGCGCTGCACGTCCAGCGTCGCGAAGACGTTGAAGCCGTCGCGCGCCAGCTCGCCCACGCCGCCGCTGACGGTGAAGGTCTTCTTGCCGGCGCCGCCCTCCTGCGTGGTGGAGGCGTAGGCGGACAGGTCCAGGCCGGTGTAGTCCTGGCGGGTGATGAAGTTGATGACGCCGCCGATGGCGTCGGTGCCGTAGATGGCCGAGGCACCGTCCTTGAGCACCTCCACGCGCTGGATGGCGCCGGCCGGAATGCTGTTCAGGTCCACGCCGGCCGAGTCGCCGGGCGAGGCGAAGTTGGCCAGGCGCCGGCCGTTCAGCAGCACCAGCGTGCTGGAAACGCCGATGCCGCGCAGGTTGGCGCCGTTGAAGCCGCGCTGGCCGCCGGTGTTGTCGGTGATGGAGGCCCCGTCCCCGAGGTTGGCGGTGGCGGCGCTGATGTTTTTCAGCAGCTCGGCGGCGGTGGTCACGCCGGCCTTGGCGATGTCATCGCGCTTGATGACCTGCACCGGCAGCGCGGTCTCGGCATCCACGCGCTTGATGCTGGAGCCGGTGATCTCGACGCGTTCGAGCTTCTGGTCCTGTTGTGCCTGCGAGGGCAACGCGATGGCGCAGAGCAGGGCGGCGTGCGCCAGCGGGTGCCGGGTGAAGGAGCGGGTCATGAAGGCCTCTGTGGTGAATGGGTGAAGCGGATGCCATTCAGGTTAGGGAGGCCCTCCCGACCTTGCCTATGGGGTTTCGGCGTGCCGGTCGCTTGCACGCAAATGCGCGTCGCTTCTGGGCAAACACGCCGGGCAGGCCCGCAACAGCGCTTGCTTCGATGCGACATGCAATTGCGTCGGCGGTGCGCGGCGCACCGCTTTGAGGCCTAACCCGGTGGTTGGTGCAGCGCGGTGCTGCCAAGATGGGCCTCATGAGATTCATGACCCGCTTTCTGTTCGTGGCGCTGTGGTGCGGCACCACGGCCCACGCCGGCACAGCCATCGTCATCGGTGGTGCGCTGAAGAATGACAACGAAGCCGTCTGGCAGCGCATCGTCGAAGAGGCGGGCGGCGCCGGCGCGCCCATCGCCGTGTTCGCCACGGCCGCGGCCAATCCCGAGCGCAGCGCCGGCCTCATCGTGGCCGCGCTGAACCGCCACGGCGCCAATGCGGAGGCCATCCCGGTGGCGCCGCGCCAGAAGGATGTCGACCTGCAGGCCAACCTCAACGACCCCAAGCTGATCGCCAAGGTCGCCGCATCCAGGGCCGTGTTCTTCTCGGGCGGCGCCCAGGAGTACATCGTCGACACGCTGCAGCCCAAGGGCGAGCCGACCGCCATGCTCAAGGCCATCTGGCAGGTCTTCGACGGCGGCGGCGTGGTGGCCGGCAGCAGCGCCGGCGCAGCCATCATGAGCCGCATGATGTTCCGCGACGCGGGGGACAACATGCAGATCCTCAAGGGCCAGTGGCGCGAGGGACGGGAGTACGACCGCGGCCTGGGCTTTGTCGGCCATGACCTGTTCGTGGACCAGCACTTCCTCAAGCGCGGGCGCATCGGCCGCATGCTGCCGGCCATGCGCGCCTTCGGCTACACGCTGGGCCTGGGCGTGGAGGAGAACACGGCCGCCGTCGTCAAGGGCAGCGAGGTCGAGATCGTCGGCGCGCGCGGCGCGCTGCTGGTGGACCTGTCCGAGGCCACGACCGATGCCAAGCTGCCCGCCTTCAACCTGCGCGGCGCCTTCGTCAGCTACCTGGACCGCGGCGACAGGCACAACCTCAAGAGCGGTGTCACGACACCCGCCGCCCACAAGCTGCGCGACCAGAAGATCGACCCGGCCGCGAGCGACTACAAGCCCTATCTGCAGAACGAAAACTACTTCCTCGACATCCTGGCCGACAACACCATCGTCACCGCCATGGCCCAGCTGCTGGACGGCCGCGCGCCCGAGGTGCGCGGCCTGGCCTATCGCGTCAGGCCCCGTCCCGGCGACCTGTCGCCCGAGCTGGGCTTCGAGTTCCGGCTCTACAAGGGGCCGGGCCTGGTCGGCTGGTTCAGCGGCGCCCTCGGCGGCGAGGACTACACGGTGCTCAAGGCGCGTCTGGACGTCATCCCCGTGCGCATGGCCGCCCCGCTGTTCGCACCTTTGGGGCCGAACTGACATGCGCAGCGTCCACCATGAATTGCCGGCCGCCAGCGCCGGCACGCACCGCCGTGTGCGCAGCCTGCATTTCGGCCGCAGCGAATCGGGCCGCAAGGCCTACATCCACGCTTCGCTGCATGCCGACGAGGTGCCGCCGATGCTCGTCGCGCAGGCCCTCATCGAGCGGCTGTCGGCACTCGATGCGGCAGGCGCGATCGCCGGCGCGATCGTCCTCGTGCCGATGGCCAATCCCATCGGCCTTGCGCAGGATGTGCAGGGCTCGGCCTTCGGGCGCTTCGACCTGGGCACGGGCGTCAACTTCAACCGCCAGTTCAAGCACCTGACGGCGGGGCTGATCCCGCTCGTTGAAGGCAAGCTGGGCGCCGATGCCGCCGCCAACACGGGCATCATCCGCGCCGCCTGCCAGGAACTGCTGTCGGCCTGGCAGCCGATGAGCGAGGCCGAGGCACTGAAGCGCTTGCTGCAGACCCTGGCCATGGACGCCGACCTCGTGCTGGACCTGCACTGCGACAACCAGGCCGTCATGCACGTCTACACGGGCACACCGCAGACCGAGGCGCTGCGGCCGCTGGCCGGCTATCTCGGCGCCCAGGCCCTGCTGTTCAGCGAGGTGTCGGGCGACGATCCTTTCGACGAATCCATCTCGCGCATCTGGTGGGAGCTGGCTGCGCATTTCGAGGGTCGCTTTCCCATCGAGCACAACGCCTGCCTGGCCGCCACGGTCGAGCTGCGCGGCGAAGCCGAGGTCACGCACGAACTCGCCGAGCAAGATGCCGATGCACTGCTGGCCTTCCTGCGGCATCTGGGCCACGTCGACGGCTTGGCGCCACCGCCGCCCACCGCCTGCGCGCCCACGCCGCTCGAAGGCGTGGAGCCGATCACCGCACCCAGCAGCGGCATCGTCGTGTTCGCCAAGGCGCCGGGCGACTGGGTGGAGGCGGGCGAGCTGGTCGCCGAAATCATCGACCCGCTGACCGACGAGCGCACGCCGCTGCACGCCCGCGCCAGCGGCCGCTGCTTCGCACGCAGCGCGCGCCGCTTCGCCATCCGCGGCATGCGCCTGGCCAAGATCGCCGGCGCCCTGCCCTACCGCTCCGGCAAATTGCTCTCGCCATGAAGCTGCGCCTGCCCAACACCTATGTGCTGCTGTTCACGCTGCTGGCGCTGATTGCGGCCGCCACCTGGGTCGTGCCCGGCGGGCGTTTCCAGACCGAGCTGGTCAACGGCAAGACGCTGATCGTCGCCGGCAGCTTTCACCTCATCGACGCCAAGCCGCAGGGCCTCACGGCGCTGCTGACGGCGCCGATCAAGGGCTTCGTCGAGGCGGCGCTGATCATCGGCTTCGTGCTCATCGTCGGCGGCGCCTTCTCGGTGCTGCAGCGCACGGAGGCCATCGACGCGCTGATCAAGTCCGTCGCCCGCGCCCACCACCGCTCGGCGCTGGTGCGCGTGGCCGTCATCCCGGTGTTCGTGACGCTGTTCTCGCTCGGGGGTGCCAGCTTCGGCATGGCGGAAGAGGCCATCCCTTTCGTGCTGATCTTCATCCCGCTGGCGCTGGCGCTGCGGCTGGACACGCTGACCGGCGTGGCCATCCCCTTCGTCGGCTCGCAGGTGGGCTTCGCCACGGCCTTCCTGAACCCCTTCAACGTCGGTGTGGCGCAAGGCATCGCGGGCGTGCCGCTGTTCTCCGGCATCGGCTACCGCGCCATCTGCTGGGCCATCGCGACGACGGTCACCATCGGCTTCCTGATGTGGTGGGCCGCGCGCATCCGCCGCACGCCGGAGCTCAGCCCCACCTTCGCGATGGACCAGGAGCGCCGCAAGACGCTGGACCTGGCCGGCTTCGAGAACTTCGCCGGCATGAGCGGGCGGCACCGCACCGTGCTTTGGCTGTTCGCGCTGACGCTGCTCGTCATGATCGGCGGCGTCGTCAAGTTCGGCTGGTACGTCGAGGAGATCGCCGCGCTCTTCCTCGTCATGGCGGTGGCCGTGGGCCTGGTGGTGCGACTGTCGGCGGACGAGTTCATGGCTGCCTTCCTGCACGGCGCGCGCGACCTCGTCGGCACGGCCCTCGTCATCGCGCTGGCCAAGGGCACCGTCATCCTGATGCGCGAGGGCCAGATCATCGACACGCTGCTGAACGCGCTGGCACCGCTGGTGGCCTCCAGCACGCCGGTGCTGGCGGCGCAGAAGATGTTCGCCATCCAGTCGGTCATCAACTTCTTCATCCACTCCGGCACCGGCCAGGCCGCGCTGACCATGCCCATCATGGCGCCGCTGGCCGACCTGGTGGGCGTCACGCGCCAGACCGCCGTGCTGGCCTTCCAGCTCGGCGAGCTGACCACGCCCATCATCCCCACCTCGGGCATCACGGTGGGCGTGCTGGCGCTGTCCGGCGTGCCCTTCGGCCAGTGGGTGCGCTGGATGCTGCCGCTGCAGGCGATCTACCTCGTCATGGCCTTGACGTTGCTCGCGGTGCCCGCGTTCATCCACTGGCAATGAGACGATGTGGGGCATGAACCCGCTCCCGATTCGCCGCGTCGGCCTGCTGCCGCTGCCGGGCTTTTCGATGCTCGCCCTCGCGGGCGTGCTCGACTGCCTGGCCGCGGCCAATGAGCTGCAGGACGAGGTGGTGTGGCGCGGCGACTGCGTGTCGCTGGCGGGCGGGCCGGTCGCAGCCGGCAGCGGCACGCAGCTGCTGACCGTGGCGCTGCCGGCCGAGGCCGAATGGCATGCCGTCCTCGTCATCGCGGCGGACACCACGCCGTGCGAGCCGGCCCTGACCGCGCGGCTCAGGCGCTGGGCGACGGACGGCATCGTGCTCGGCGGCATCGATGCCGGCGCCGCCCAGCTCGCCGCCTGCGGCCTGCTCGACGGCCAGCGCGCCTGCGCCGACTGGGCGCTGCTGGACGGCCTGGCCGACAGCCACCCCGGCGTCGCCTGGGCCAACGGCCTGTGGGAGATCAGCGCCGACGGCTTGCGGCTCTCCGCTGCCTCCGGCCTGGCCAGCGTGGACCTGTGCTGCGCCTGGCTGGCCGCCCAGCACGGCGAGCGTCTGGGCCAGGAGCTCGCGCAGCTGCTCGGGCTCAAGGGCCTGCGCCCGCGCGACGAACGCCAGCGCGCCGGCTACAGCGAGCGCCGCGGCGCGGGCAGCCCCAAGCTGGCCGAGGCGCTGGCGCTGATGGAGGCCAACCTCGGCGAGCCGCTGCCGACCGAGGAGGTGGCCACGCTCGTGGGCGTGTCGCGCCGCCAGCTGGAGCGCCTGTTCAAGCAGCACCTGGACACCCTGCCCTCGCGCCACTACCTGGCGCTGCGCCTGGCGCGCGCGCAGCGGCTGCTGCAGCAGAGTTCGCAGTCCATCCTGCAGATCGGCCTGTCCTGCGGCTTCTCGTCCGGCCCGCACTTTTCCAACGCCTACAAGAGCCATTTCGGCCACACCCCGCGCGACGAGCGCAGCCGCCGGGCGCTGGCCTGGCGCGGCGGCCCCACCCAGGGAGACACCCCATGAACCACCTGCTGCTGCGCCCCGTGGCCGAGGCCGACCTGGCCGACCTCGTGCGCATGGCGGCGGCCAGTGCCGACGGCATCAGCTCGCTGCCCAACGACGAGGCCAAGCTGGCCGCGCGCATCAGCGCGTCGATGCAGTCCTTCGCGAGCCTGGACGACGCCAGCGGCGAGGAGACCTATCTCTTCGTCCTCGAAGACACGGCGGCCGGCCGCCTCGTCGGCTGCTCGGGCATCGCCGCCAGCGCCGGCTTCTTCGACCGCTTCTACAGCTACCGCAACGAGTTCGTCGTGCATGCGAGCGCGGCGCTGGGCGTGTCGCAGCGCATGCACACGCTGCACCTCTGCCACGACCTGACCGGCGCGACGCTGCTGACCTCCTTCTATCTGGACCCCGACTACGAGCAAGGTCCCGCCGCCCAGCTGCTGTCGCGCGCACGGCTGCTCTTCATCCAGGCCCATGCCGAGCGCTTCTCGGAACGCATCGCCGCCGAGAGCCCCGGCATCACCGACGCGGCTGGCCAGAGCCCCTTCTGGGATGCCGTCGGCCGGCGCTTCTTCGGCATGGACTACCCACAGGCCGAGGTCATCGTGGGCGGGCGCAGCAAGGCCTTCATCGCCGACCTGATGCCGCCCTCGCCCATCTACGTGGCCCTGCTGCCCGAGGCCGCGCAGTGGGCGCTGGGCCAGCTGCATCCGGTGGGCGAGCTGCCGTTCTCGGTGCTGCAGGACGAGGGCTTCGATGCGGACAGCTATGTCGACATCTTCGACGGCGGGCCGACGGTGGAGGCGCCGCTGGCGTCGCTGCGCAGCGTGAGGCTGGCACGCGAGGTCGTCGTGCAGCCAGATGCCGATTCAGGCCCGCGCGAGTGGGCGCTGCTGGCTTGCACGGAGCGCGCGCGCTTTCGCGCCGTGCTCGCCGACGTGGGCCGCGAGGCGGATGCACGCACGGCCGCGCGTCTGGGCGCCCAGCCAGGCGATCGCCTCGTCATGACGCCACTGCTGACGGAGGTGGCCGCATGAGCCGGGTTCACATCACCCCTGAGCCGGCCGGCCTGCGCCTGGCGCTGGCCGATGCCGGCGCCTCGCTGCTGCTGGTGCCGCGCCTGGGGCTCAAGCTGCCGCGCTATCACTTCCGCTTGGGCCGCGTCGTGCATGCGGCTGCCGAGCTGGACCTGTTCCGCGTGCAGACGACGCTGCTGCTCGGCAACGACCACACGGGCAGCGCCGAGCTGGCCGAACTGCGCACGGCGCCCGGGTTGAGCGAGGCGGACCAAGTGGCTGCGCTGTCGCAACTCATTGCTGCAGCCCAGGCGCAGTTGCGCGAGCGGCCGGCGGACTTCGGCGCCTGGCTGGTGGCCGAGCTGCCCGGCTGGGTGGACGACTCACGGCGCTCGCCGTTCTGGCAGGCCCTGGGCGCGCGCTTCTACCCCGGCGACCGCGCCCAGGCCGAGGCGCGCTTCGGTGCCGACTGGCGCAGCCACCTCGCCGCCCTGCTGCCGCGGCAGACGCTGTACCTGTCCTTCCTCGGCGAAGAGGCGGAACGCCGCGTGCTGGACGTGGACGACCAGGCTCGGCCTGCCTTGAAGGGACTTCAGGCGGCGGGCTTCCACCCGCCGGTGCATGCGCGTATCGACGATGGGGGGCCGGTGCTCGCCTGGCCCGTGCCGCGCGGGAATTAGCTCAAGGCTGGCCCGGGTGCGAGCCGGGACGCGGGGGCACGCAATTGCTCCATTGCTCGGGCCAGAGGCCCGATCCTTCGCCAGGCACAAACAGTCCTCAGGACTGTTTGTGTCCGGGCTCAGTCCCCCGGCCCGCTTCGCGGACCTCCTCCTTTACTTGCGCAATTGCGCGCCCCCGCATCCCGGCTTCTCCACCAGTAGGTTTCCGCGAAAGCCAATGCCGCGATGAGCAGGAGGTCGGGCGGGCCTGATGCGAAGGTAAAGGAGGAGGCTGCGAAGCGGCCGGGGGACACGAGCATCAGGTCCGCCCGGCCTCCTGCGGCTGTCCAGTTCTTGCGAGGTGGGTTCAGACTCAGTAGATATCCACCTTCACCTTGTCCACCGTGTACTTCCCGCTGGCGTAATAGCCCTTGCTCGTCGCGTCCCGCGTGAAGCGCAGGCGGATGGTGGGCACGCCGCTCGGGTAGGTGGGGTCGCTGGTGTACGCCGGCACCGGCGCCGTGCCGACGTTGACGGTCGGCGTCTGGTCCACCGTGCGGGTCAGCGACTTGGACGTCTCCAGCGCCGCGAAGATGTCGGCCGAGTTGTAGGCGCTGCTGTAGTAGTAGGCCGTGCCGATGGCGCTCTTGCTGCTGGTGACGACCTTGCTGGCGTAGTTGTACTTGTCCCCCGGCGTCAGCAGGCTCACGCGCAGGCCGTTGACCTTGTAGTAGGTCCCCGTCTGCACGCTGGCCGCGGCGGTGTCCACGATGAGCAGCTTGTTGGTGCCGTAGGCCGTGGCCGTCTGCGCCGAGGTGTCCACCACCACACCGGTGTCCTCGTCCACGCCGAAGCCCTGTTGCACGCTCAGGTCGCGCAGCGCCGCAGCCAGGCGACCCAGGCGGCCTGAGCGGCTGTCGAAGTGGGTGTCGCTGAGGATGCCTGCAGGCAGGAAGCCCAGCGCCTTCATCGTGGTGCCGTTTTCCAGGTAGCGCAGCGCGCTGGTGCCGTCGCGCGTGTCGCCCAGCGTGGCGTAGCCGGTGACGGCGGTGTCGGGCAGGTCGGCGCCGAAGTAGAGGTAGCCGTAGCTGACGCCCGCGGCATGCATCTTGACGTTGAGCGCATGGTTGCCGGCCGAGTCACCGGCGATGACGATGCTGCCGCTGCCGTTGCTCCAGCGCGCACGCAGCGCGGCGGCCAGGCCCGAGTCGGCGCCACTGTCGGTCAGCAGCGTGCGGATGATCTTGGCCTGGTCGCCGCCGACGAACCACACCGCATCGGCCTGGTTGAGGATGGCGATGTTGGCCTGGCCCTGCGTGGTGCTGGCACTCGAGTGCACACCGTAGTTATCGACGTGCGCGGTGATGAACTTCGGGCTGAAGCCGTGGGTCTGGAACAGCTTGTAGTAACCGCGTTTGAGGGACGACGTGGACGTGGCGGGGATGTCGTTGTTGAACGCATCCAGGCCCGTGGCGTAGCTGTCCTTGGCGGCCGTGATGACGGCGATGCGCGGGCAGGCGGTCGTTGTCCAGTTGGTGCCGCAGTTGGCGGTGCTGTTGATGTTGGGCACGAAGGCAGCGTCGCGCCCCGTGGCCTTGCGCAGGCCGTTGACGAAGAGGTCGGTGTTGGTGTCCGAATAGGCGCCGCCGGACAGGAAGAGCTTGCCGGCCGACGCCGGTGCGCTGGCCAGGCCCAGCAGCAAGGCCCCAACGAGGGCGGTGATGGTTTTTTTCATGGCATTCCAGGCGTGAAGGGCGGCGCCGGGACGGCGGCCTCGACCCTGGATGCACGGTAGTGAGCGCTCCTCGCGCTGGGTAGGCGGCGACTTGCCGCAGCGCGACATGGACTTGCGTCGGCGTGCCGCACCCGGGAATGTCCCGGGCGGGTTGTCACGGAGTTGCGGAGGGCTGGCGCAGGCTCAAAAGAGTGCCGCTTGAGGCTGGAGGCAGTCTTCAACGGCGGCCGTTCAATTCGTCCAGGACCTTCAGCGCGAGGGCGCCTCGTCCCCAGCCTATCCCTCCGTTGTGGCGTGACAGATTCTGTTGGCATGCCAAGTCTTCCCACACTTCGATGGACTCGACCTGGTTGTGCGAAGGATTGGTATCGACCGACCCGTCTTCTCGATCATGGAGGCGTCAAGTCGATGCCGAGCATCGAGCCCAGGCCGAATGTCAGGAACAGTAGGGCGACGAGCAACAGCAGGAAGACAACAACCGCCTTTGCGGCCGCCCAAAGCACCGCGCGCTGCGACTCTGGCCCCTTCTCTCTTTTCGCTTTGTCGTAGTGCCATTTGATGGCGAGGAACATTCCGATTCCCAGCACGCTCACCTTGAACACAATGAAGACGGTGGGGACCAATTCCATGATTTCGATGTTCCAGACTTCTACTTGACGCTGTCTTTAGTGAGGCGAACGGGCACAGCAACAGCTTGCCACTGTGCCCTCGGCGAGATGAAAGAAACAGGTTCAGATCCGTAGAAAGCGCACCGGATCAGATGGGTGCCTGCGCGGGCCAACGCGACGGATTCGTGGTGCAGTCACGCTGAAGCTTGACGATCAAGACGGTTGCTGAGCAGGCGCCCGCGATGACAGCGACGGCGTTCAGCCGCTCGGAAACATCGGGGTGTTCCTTTCCACAACGAGTGTCGAACTCCGTCGGCTGCTTCAGGCTGATCTGAGTCATTCGCACTTCAGTACCTGGACGTCCGCAACCGCCAACACCAGTCATTGAACGCCAACCGTGCTGACCGGCAGGTTCACCCTCGAAAGCTGAGGGTCGTCGAACCTCAGCGCCAGGGTGGGTGCGGCCGCTCGGATATGACAGGCGAGTGCTGGCGGGGGCGATCCCTCACGTTGGCCAGTTCCTGGGGCGGCTGTCAGCTGGGCCTCCGACCTTGACGCACCGGACCGTCGGTGTGTGCTGGCGTCGACTGAATTCTGCCCTTCGGCCACCCGAAATCCGGAGCGGGTACCAACGCGTGGCGCGACATGGCATCTCATGCCACGTCGCGTTGGTGGGCGACTTCAGCCTCGACGTCTGCCAGCCGATCCTTTCCGAAGAAGAGTTGGTCGCCAACGAAGAACGAGGGCGCTCCGAAAGCACCGCGCTCGTAGGCTGACTGAGTGTTTTGGATCAAGCGCTCCTTGATCTCCGGCTCTTTTGCCTTTGCCGAGAGCATGGGGCCGTCCAAGCCTGCCTCGCTCAGTACCGCGGAGACCTGGTCGATTTCGCCCAGGTTCACCGCCTGCTCCCACATCGCGGCATAAAGAGCATCGATGGTTTGGGGGCCGCAGCCCAGCGCTTGGGCTGCAACGGCGAGGCGCATCGTGCTGAGCGTGTTCACCGGGAAGTACGG
>CAUJSJ030000162.1:0-7356 GCA_963422775.4 uncultured Roseateles sp. | reverse complement strand
CGCAAACCGGCCAGGGTCTGCAGCTCGACGTCCTGGCGGCAGGTCTCACCGCGCTGCACGCGGCCAAGGATGCCGTCGGCGTCCGGCGCGTGGGCGAACAGCCGGGTGAACTCGGTGCGGCCAGCGGCCGGTGGCGTGTCGCCGAAGGTGACGGCGGCGGCGGGGTTGCGCATCAGCAGCTCGCCCTGCTGCAGGCCGAACACGGCAATGCGCACCGAGGTGTGCTGCAGGGCCTCGACGCCGCGCAGCATGGCCAGATCGGCGCCGCCACCCAGCGAGTCGGCCGCGAACAACATGACCTGGCGGCGGTCCGGCGTGCGCATGCCGCGCGAGACCAGCATCACCGTGGTCGGCTCGCCCTTGGGGTAGAGCGTCCACTGCTCGCGGACGATCTTGCCCTGGGCGTGGTCGGCCGCCGTGACGGCCAGGCGCTCGCGCACCGCGTCGCCATGCTCGGAGAAGTCGCGCGACAGGAACTCCTCGGCGCTGTCGGCATGCCAGAAGCGCAGGGCGGCGGGATTGGCCCAGAGGTTGCGCAGGTGCTCGGGGTCATAGACCCAGAGGGGGACGTCGAGCCAGTCGTAGTGGCTCAGGCTGGCGAAGTCGAGGAGCATGGGGGGGGTGGCAAGCGGCGCGCGATTGTCACCGTTTGTCACAGGTGCCCCGTGTGAACTACTGCGCTATCTGACTGGAGCTTGACCCAGGGCAGCCCGGTAGGCGTGCCAACTGGCGTGACCCAGCCAGGGGCCGACAACGATCAGACCGGCGAAGTAGGGCAGCATGGCCAGCACCACGAGTGTCGTCACGACAAAGCCCCAGAGCAGCATGACGGCGGGCTGCGTGAGGCAGAGCTTGAGGCTGGCCAGGCCCGCGGTGACGGCATCGGTGTCGCGGTCCAGCAGCAGCGGCATCGCGATGACGCTGATGGCGAAGATAAGCCCGGCGAACAGGGCACCGACAGCGAGGTAGGCAGTCACGAAGCCGAGGGTGTCCGCGCTCAGCAGCTTTTGCAGCGAGCCGGCGAAGTCGGGCATGCCATTGAAGCTGACCGCGAAGATGACCAGGGCCGCACGACCCCACAGCATTTCCAGGATGAGCAGCACGAAGCCGAAGATGGCGATCTGCTTGACGTTGGCCATCCAGGCGCCCAGGGCGTCCTCGATGCTGGGCGTTTCGCCTCGCTCCAGGCGCAGGCTGACTTGATACAGCCCCAGGCACAGCAGCGGCCCCAGCAGCACGAAGCCGGCGCACAGGGCCAGCGTGTAGATGGGCGCGTGGCGGAACACCATCAGCACGGCCAGGCCCATCAGCGCAAAGCAGGCGCCGAAGAAGCCACCGATGGCCGGGGCTCGACTCAGGTCAGCCCAGCCCAGGCGCAGCCAGGAGAACGGTGCCAGCAGCGACAGCCGATGCAGCTTGGGCCCAAGCTCGACAACGGGCTCGGGGACGTAGGGAACGTAGCCGGGCGGGGAAGGTTCAGGTGCGTCTGACACGGCGCAGTTCATCCAGGATCAACAGGATGGCGCCGATGGTGATCGCACTGTCGGCGACATTGAAGGCGGGGAAGTACCAGCCGCCGGCGTGGACCTGGATGAAGTCGACGACATAGCCATGGATGGCGCGGTCGATGACGTTGCCCAGGGCGCCGCCAAGGATCAGCGTCAGCGCCCAGGCGAACAGCCGTTGATGGCCGTGGCGGCGCAGCATCCAGATGATGAAGCCCGCTGCAACGAGGCCCAGGCCCAGGAAGAACCAGCGCTGCCAGCCCGAGGCGCCGTGCAGGAAGCTGAAGGCGGCGCCGTAGTTGTGGGCGCGCACCAAGTCGAAGAAGCCGGTGACCGGGTGCACGTCGCCGAGCTGGAAGCTGCCGATGACGAGGATCTTGGTGAACTGGTCGGCCAGGATGATGACGGCGGCGATCAGCAGCCATTGGGTCAGGCCGGCGGGGGCAGAGGAGCGAGAGGCCATGGGCAGCAGTGCAATGCGAGGGGCGTCAATGTAACTTGCCGGCGGCGCCGGGCTTGTAGGCGCAGGAGAAGCGGCGTAGAAGCAGGGCTCTCCCCTTGTCCCTGGAGGACACCATGCGCAAACGCATCTACTGGCTGCTGCCCGACCTGGGCAGCGCGCGGCGCACGATGGACGAGCTGCTGCTGGCCCGCATCACCGAGCACCACATACACTTCGCGGCCAACGATGGCGCTGCCATGGACGGCCTGCACGCGGCCAACGTGCTGCAGACATCGGACCTCGTCGAGGCCGCTCAGTCCGGCGCCTTGATCGGCTCCGGCCTGGGGGCCGCCGGCGGCGTGGCGGCGGCGCTGTCCATCAGCGCCGCCTCGCCGGCCGCCGTCGTCATCGGCCTGGCCGCCGTGGGGGCCATGCTGGGCACCTGGTCGTCCAGCATGATCGGCAGCTCGACGCCAAGCCGGCGCCTGAAACGCTTCGAGGCCGCCATCGCCGACGGGCAGTACCTGCTCATCGTCGACGTGCCGCGCAGCCGGGTGGGCGAGATCGAGCGCCTGCTCGAACGCACCCATCCCGAGGCGCATTTCGAAGGCATGGAACCGAACGTTCCAGCCTTTCCCTGACCCAGCTCAGGCGACGGTGCGGATCTCGCCTGCGCCGTGCAGATTGCTGTCGCAACGCCCGCACAACGTCGGGTGGGCGGCGATGCTGCCGACGTCGGCGCGGTAGTGCCAGCAGCGCTCGCACTTCGCATGCGGGCTGGGCGTGACGACCACGCCCAGCTGCGCGGCCGACACCAGCTTGACCGCCGACGTGATGAACACGAAGCGCAGGTCCTCGCCCAGGCTGCGCAGCAGAGCTTCGTCCTGCTCGTTGACCTGCAGCACCAGCTCGGCCTGCAGCGAGGCACCGACGGCGCCCGTCACGCGCACCGCCTCGATGGCCTTGTTGACCTCGTCGCGGATCTCGTGGATGCGCTGCCACTTGGCAAGCAGGCTCGCGTCGGCTGCGCCGAATTTCCAGTAGGTCTCGGTGAAGATGCTCTCGCCCTTGCCGAACAGGCCCCAAGCTTCCTCGGCCGTGAAGCTCAGGAAGGGTGCCATCCAGCGCAGCATGGCGTGCGTGATCTGCCACAGCGCCGTTTGCGCCGAGCGGCGCGCCAGGCTTTTGGGCGCGGTCGTGTAGAGGCGGTCCTTCAGTACATCGAGGTAGAAGGCGCCGAGGTCTTCCGAGCAGTAGACCTGCAGTTTCGACACAACCGGGTGGAACTCGTAGCGCTCGAAGTGGCTGAGGATGTCGGCCTGCAGTTCGGCGGCGCGGGCGAGTGCGTAGCGGTCGACTTCCAGCAGCTGCTCCGGCGAGACGGCATCCGTCGCCGGATCGAAGTCGCTGACGTTGGCCAGCAGGAAGCGCAGCGTGTTGCGCACGCGGCGGTAGCTGTCCACCACGCGGGCGAGGATCTTCTCGTCCAGCCCCAGGTCGCCGGAGTAGTCGGTCGCCGCCGTCCACAGGCGCAGGATCTCGGCGCCGAACTTGTCCGACACGGCCTGCGGTGCGACCACGTTGCCCATGGACTTGCTCATCTTGCGGCCCTGGCCGTCGACGACGAAGCCGTGGGTCAGCAGGCCCTTGTAGGGCGCGCGGCCGTAGAGCGCGCAGGCGATCAGCAGCGACGAGTGGAACCAGCCGCGGTGCTGATCGTGGCCTTCGAGGTAGAGGTCGGCCTCGGGGCCGGTCTCGTGGCCTGCGCCCTTGTGGCTGCCCTTGAGCACATGCTCGAAGGTGGAGCCGGAGTCGAACCAGACGTCCAGGATGTCCTGGCCCTTGGTGTAGTGCTCGGCCTCGGCACCCAGCCAGTCGGCCGAATCGAGTTGCGACCACGCCTCGACGCCACCGGCCTCGACGAGTTGCGCCGCGCGCTCGATGAACTCCAGCGTCTGCGGATGCGCCTCGCCGGTGTCCTTGTGCAGGAAGATGGGCAGCGGCACGCCCCAGCTGCGCTGGCGCGAGATGCACCAGTCGGGCCGGCCGGCGATCATGTCGTGCAGGCGAGCACGGCCGTTCTCGGGGTAGAAGCTGGTGGCTTCGATGGCGGCGAGCGCCGTTTCGCGCAGGCTCTTGGGCGCCTTGTCCGTAGTGAACAGGCCATCGCCATCGTCCATGCGCACGAACCACTGGGCCGCGGCGCGATAGATGACGGGCGACTTGTGGCGCCAGCAGTGCGGGTAGCTGTGCGTCAGCTTGGACTGCGCCATCAGCCGGCCGGCGTCCAGCAGCGTCTGCGCGACGACGGCGTTGGCCTTCCAGATGTGCTGGCCACCGAACAGCGGCAGGTCGGCCGCGTAGGCACCGTTGCCCTGCACGGGGTTCAGGATGTCGTCGAAGGCCAGGCCATGGGCGACGCAGGAGTTGAAGTCGTCCAGACCGTAGGCGGGCGCGGAGTGGACGACGCCGGTGCCGTCCTCGGCGGTGGCGTAGTCGGCGAGATACACCGGGCTTTCGCGGTCGTAGCCAGGGTCGACGTGGGCCAGAGGATGCTTGAACTTCAGCAGTTCAAGCGAGCGGCCGGGAGTCGTCGCGACGACGCTGCCTTCGAGCTGCCAGCGCGCCAGGCACTTCTCCACCAGCGCCTCGGCGACGACGAAGTAGCCCTTGGGCGTGTCCACCAGCGCGTAGGGCAGCTCGGGATTCAGGTTCAGCGCCTGGTTGGCAGGGATCGTCCAGGGCGTCGTCGTCCAGATGACGGTGAAGGCGTCCTTGGCAAGGGGTGCGACGCCGAAGGCCGCAGCAAGCTTCTCTGGCTCAGCCGACAGAAAGGCGACGTCAACGGCCGGGCTCTGCTTGTCCGCGTACTCGATCTCGAACTCAGCCAGCGACGAGCCGCAGTCGAAGCACCAGTAGACGGGCTTCAGGCCGCGGTAGACGAAACCGCGCTCGAACATGCGCTTCAGGACGCGGATCTCGCCGGCCTCGTTGGCGAAGTTCATCGTCTTGTACGGGTTGTCCCACTCGCCCAGCACGCCCAGGCGCTTGAAGTCCGAGCGCTGGCCGTCGATCTGCTCGGTGGCGTAGGCGCGGCTCTTGGCCTGCACCTCGTCGCGCGGCAGGCCGCGGCCGAAGGTCTTCTCGATCTGGTTCTCGATGGGCAGGCCGTGACAGTCCCAGCCGGGGATGTAGGCCGCGTCAAAGCCCGCCAGCTGGCGCGCCTTGACGATCATGTCCTTGAGGATCTTGTTGGCCGCGTGGCCGATGTGGATCTGGCCGTTGGCATAGGGCGGGCCGTCGTGAAGCACGAACTTCGGCGCGCCACAGCGCGCGTCGCGCAGGCGCTTGTACAGGCCTTGCTCGTCCCAGGCCTTGACCCAGCCCGGCTCGCGCTTGGGCAGGTCGCCGCGCATCGGGAAGGGCGTGTCGGGCAGGTTGAGCGTGGAGCGATAGTCAGGTGCGTCCGGGGTGGTCATGGCATGCGGCCAGGCGGTGGGCCTGGCAATCGAGAAGCGGGGAGGGCGGAATGAGAGCGGCAGGGCGCCGCTTCAAATTCGGTCGCGCGTGGTCTGGCGACGCTGGGCGGCGTGGGTGGCCAGGAAGGCGCGCGCTGCCTCGGTGTCGGCGGCGATGGCGGCCGTGAGCGCGTCCAGCCCGTCGTACTTGGCTTCGTCGCGAAGTTTGTGCAGCAGTTCCACGCGAGCGAGTTTACCGTAGCCCCCCTCCACGCAGAGGGGCCAGTCCAGGCAGTGCACCTCGAGCAGCACGCGTCCTGCGTCTTCCACCGTGGGCCGGCGCCCCAGGCTGGCGACGCCCGGCAGCGGCTCTGGTGCGAGGCCGTGCACCAGCACCGCGAAGATGCCGCTGGCGGCCGGCTTGTCGTGGTCGAAGCGCAGGTTCAGCGTGCGAAAGCCATCGGCCGCACCGGGTGCGCTTTCGCCCAGCTGGCGGCCGAGCTTGCGGCCGTGCGTGACATGACCCTTGATCGCGTAGGGCCGACCCAGCAGCGAAGCGGCCGTGGCCATGTCACCGGCGGCGAGCGCCGCGCGCACGGCGGAGCTGCTGACGCGCAGGCCGTGCACCTCGTAGCTCATCATGCGCGCCACGTCGAAGCCGCGCGCGCGCCCGGCGGCGTCCAGCGTCGCGTAGTCGCCCTGGCGCTTGGCACCAAAGCGAAAGTCGTCGCCGACGAGCACGTATCGCGCGCCCAGGCCGTCGACGAGAACCTGGCGGATGAAGTCCTGCGCCGGCAGGGAGGCCAGGGATTCGTCGAAGGGCAGGATGACGACCTGGTCGACGCCGCTGCGCTCCAGCTCGACGAGCTTGTCGCGCAGCGTCGCGATGCGGGCCGGTGCCAGTTCCGACTTGCCGGCCTTGGCCGCGAAGAAGTCGCGCGGATGGGGCTCGAACGTCATCACGCAGGTCGGCAGGCCGCGGTGGCGTGCCTCGGACTGCAGCAGCGCCAGCATGGCCTGGTGGCCGCGGTGCACGCCGTCAAAGTTGCCGATGGTCAGGGCGCAGGCTGGCGCGATGTCGGGATGGTGAAAGCCTCTGAAAACTCGCATGGGCCTTATTGTCCCCAGACCTCGGATGGACTGGCGACCCAGCGCCATCCGCCAGGCTGGAGGTCGGCGGGCAAGGTCAGCGCGCCGAACTGCGGCCGGTGCAGCGCCTCGACGCGGTTGCCCACCGCCGCGACCATGCGCTTGACCTGGTGATATTTGCCTTCGATGAGCGTGAGCCGCAGCAAGGTCTCGTCGACGATTTCGGCGCCGTCTGCACGGCTGGTTTCAGGCGGGCGCTGGAACTTGCCCTCGGGTTCCTTGAGCTCGACGCCGGCCAGCAACTGCTCGACCATGGCCGCCGTCAACGGATGCTTGCAGCGCGCCTCGTAGACCTTGGGCACATGGTGCTTGGGCGAGGTCAGCTTGTGGATCAGCGTGCCGTCGTCCGTGAGCAGCAGCAGGCCCGTCGTGTCCTCGTCCAGCCGGCCAATGGGCTGCATGCCACGCTCGCGCAGCGGCGCCGGCAGCAGGCTCATGACGCTCGGGTGGTGCTTGGGCTTTTGCGAGCACTCGTAGCCGGCCGGCTTGTTCAGCACCACCAGGGCCTTGTCGAAGACGGGCCATTCCAGGCCGTTGATCGTGAAGCGCAACCCTTCGGTCTCGAACTCGGTGTCCGGCTCTTCAACCACCTCGCCATCGACAGTGACTTCACCGTTCCACACCAAGCCGGCGCACAGCCGCCGCGTGCCGAAACCCTGGCTGAAAAGGATCTGGGAAAGTTTTTGCTTCAAGGCTTGGCCTGGGAGGACTTCATCGGCTGCACGTCGCCGCAGTCGGCACCGAGCCAGCGGCCTTCGCCGCTGACCTTGGTGGTTTCGGTCTTGCCCTGACGTTGATGGCG
>CAUJSJ030000161.1:0-21486 GCA_963422775.4 uncultured Roseateles sp. | reverse complement strand
CCTGTTGAATCAGGGCATGAGCAACAAGCTCATGGCTCGCCGCTTGTCGCTTTCCGACAATACGGTGCGGCGCCACGTGCAGGACATTCTGGAATTCTTCAACGTGGGCAGCCGCGCGGAGGCGGTGGCGACAGCGCGGCAACAGCGACTGGTCGGTTAGCGCAAGAAGATTTCAAGCTGCACCGCCCATGAGGTTCAGAGTGCTGCAGTTCGCGCCGGGGAATGTCCCGGTGCAGCCGCTGCGTCACTCGCTGGACAGCAGCAGCACGCCCGTGGTGCCCGTGCTGCTGAGTACTCGGAACAACTACAGATCACCACATGCCAGCGTTGCCTCCCCTGACTGACAGCAAAACCATTGCCGACAAGGTGCTGATACAGCAGGTGCAGGCGCTTGAAAGAGCATCGACAGGCGCCAGAGTAGCGACCTTCATCCAGGGTGCAGCGGCAAGTTGGCTGTGCCGACACGACGCCAATCAATGGCTTTTACTTGCGTGGTTAACGGCGCAGGTCTGTTTCAACATTTCAGCGGTCTCGCGAACCTTGTACTTGCGCCGACAGCCCTTGGATGCGAGCAACCTGCTTCAACGACTGCGCAGTTCCACCATATTACCGACCATCAATGGCCTGCTCTGGGCAGCGGGCATTTGGATCATGTGGGTTCCGGACAATCTGGAATTGCAGCTGTTGCTAATCCTTGTCATTGCTGGCATCTCCCTGGGCTCGCTACAGACATTGAAGGCACACCTGCCGGCACTTTTACGTTTTTTCATTCCCTGCGTTGGAAGTATCGTGGTCATGGCGTTCGTTTACCCCAGCCCGTACGGCCTGAATATTGGCGTAGGCACATTGCTTTATATGGCCTGGTGCATCGGATTCGGCATCACTGCCCACCGCGAACTCTTGCAGTCGATTCGCAAAAACTTCGAATTCGAAGAATTGTCAATCAGTCTCCAGGTGCAAAAGGACATTGCCGAGGCTGCAATCCAAGCCAAATCACGATTCTTGGCGGCGGCAAGTCATGATTTGCGCCAACCAATTCATGCGCAGGGCCTGTTTCTGGATGTGTTGTCACGCACGAACTTGAGCCCGGCGCAGCATGAACTGGTGGCCAGCGCTGGCGCGGCGTGCAACGCATCGGCCGAGATGCTCAACACTTTGCTGGATTTTTCTCGGATCGAAGCCGGTGTGATCAAGCCGCAAATTCGCGCATTCATGGTGCAGCCGCTACTGAACAAGATCGAACGCGAGTTCGCCCAGCAGGCCGACGCCAAAGGCCTGGAATACCGATCACGCGAGAGCGCGTTGGCTGTCCAATCAGACCCGGCCCTGATTGAGATGATCCTGCGCAATCTGGTTTCCAATGCCATCCGCTATACCGAGCGCGGCGGCCTGCTGGTGGCCTGCAGGCGCCGCGGCAGCCAAGTTTTGCTGGAGGTTTTCGATACGGGCATGGGCATCGAGGCGACGCAGCAGCGTGCCGTGTTTCGCGAGTTCCATCAGCTCGGCAATCCGGAGCGTGACCGGACCAAGGGGCTGGGGCTCGGGCTGGCCATCGTGGAGGGCCTCGCCCGCACCTTGGGGCACGCCCTGTCGCTGGACTCCAGGCCGGCGCGTGGCAGCGTGTTTCGATTGACGGTTCCGCTCGCCACCGAAGCTCCGGTGGCAAAGCCCGCAGCGGTCGAGCCGCGCGCGGCACAGCCGCTCCGACTTCGAGTGTTGGTGGTGGACGATGATGAATCGGTGCGCTACAGCATGGAGCATCTCTTGCGCGATTGGGGCTGCGAGTGTCATGCCGTTGAGTCCATCGAAGAGGCGCTGAGCCTGGCGCGCGGGTGGGCGCCCGAGGTTGTCATCAGCGACTACCGGCTACGCAACCAGCGCACCGGCCTCGAAGTGATCGAGGCTCTTCGTGCGGTGACGGGGCGTGACCTGCCCGCCTTGTTGATCACTGGCGACACCGCGCCCGAGCGACTGCGCGAAGCTGTGGCCAGTGGACTGCCGTTGCTGCACAAACCCGTGTCAGCCAGCCGGCTCTACCGCGAGTTGGTCACTGTGTTGCCGGGCTGAGTCTTGCGACCCGGCCCCACCCTCGGCGTGCATCAAGGGCGCTGTGAAAGCGTGCGAGAACCTGCCAACCCGCCTGCGCTCAGTCCAGCACCACCTCGGTCCTCACCACCCCCGCCCGCTCCGCGCTGGCCGACAGCGCCAGCCGCGTGCCCACCGGCGCGCGCACCACCCACTCGGCCACCGCGCGGTCGCCGGTCGGGTGCTTGTTGAACAGGAAGGCGAGCTGGCTCTGCTTGGGCGCATGGCCTTCGAGTTGCGGGCCTTCCATGCGCTCCTTGCCGCTGACCAGGCTGATGGTCGGGTCGTTGACGGGCATGTGGATCTCGAACATCACGCCGCGCACCGTCTTGCGCTCCAGCGCCCGCTGCGTCACGTAGGCCGGCAGGTAGCCGGCATTGGCCACGGCCAGGCGCACCCGCCACATGTCGGGGCCCAGCGCCCGCACTTCGGTGCGGATCAGCTCCAGCCTGGGCAGGCTCATCGCGATCTGAGATAACCAGCCAGGGAAGCGCGCCGCCTCACGCTCGCGCAAGGGCCGGCGGCGGGTTGCGCCAGTAGTTCATCTTGTCCCAGCCGCCGATCTCGACCGAGCCGAGCTGCGGATGCTGGAACGGCGTCCAGTCCACGTGGGCCTTGCCGCCGCACTTCTCGTCGCTCCACTTCAGCAGCTTCAGGTCGTCCTCGACCGGGTGCTCGCGGTACCAGTCGATGTATTTGTCGACCTCCACGCCGGCTTCCTTGCTCGGCGACCACAGCTCCACCACCCAGAACAGCGCGCCCAGGTGCTCGTAGACCCAGTCCTGCGTGCCGGTGATGACGTCCTTGGGGTGGTAGCGGAAGTCCTCGTAGATGCTGATGGCCGGGTAGCCCGTGTGCTTTTCGCCCAGCGCCGAGAAGTTCTTGAACAGCCACAGGTCCTCGGGCGTCATGTCCTTGTCGCTGCGCGTGCCGCAGGGGCGCAGGATGACGCCGCTGTGGGTGTGGAAGCTGACGGCCGCGCCGATGTTGGGATGCTGGGTGATGAACTCCACCATGGCCCGCACCTCGGGCTCGCTGGTCGGGTAGGGGCCGGCGCCGAGCTGCTCGAACTCCTGGCGCCATTCGCCAGGGAAGTTGCGGTTCAGGTCCAGCCCTTCGCGGTCGGCATTGACCTTGACCGTCAGCCCGTCGTGGTTCTTGATGAAGCCCTCGGGGATGAGGCGGTAGTACTCGCCACCGAACTCGCCGGGCTCGCGCGCCACCATCAGCCGCGGGTCGCCGGCGTGCTTCTTGTAGCCGCCGTGCGGGTCGGGCACGCGCATCGTCAGGATGCGGCCGTCGCCGTCGATGTCCTCGGCGGTCAGGCCGTCGACGGCTTCCTCGGTGTAGGGGTAGGGGCGCGTCGAGCTGCGGATGTGGCGCGGCCGGTCGGCCAGGGCCAGCTCGGCACCGTCGGGGTTCAGGCGCGGCACGAGGTAGATGGCGCGCGTGTCGAGCAGGCGGTTGACCTGGGCGGCCTCGGGCGACGTGCCGCCGTGCAGGCCGAGCAGCTGGTGCAGGTAGTACAGGCAGGTGGTCGACGCGGTCAGCTCGGCCGCGTGGATATTGCCGTCCACCCACAGCGCCGGCTTGTCGATGTCCGTGCCGCTGGCCAGGTTGGTGACGACGACCACCCAGATGTCGCGGCCCTCGTAGCTCTTGCCGATGGAGCGCACCGACACCAGGTTGGGCCGGGCCTCGGCGTAGGCGAACAGCAGGGCAGTGAGTTCGTCGTGGCGGTAGAAGTGGTCGAATCGCGGGCTGGGCAATGGCGTGGGCATGGCGGCGATGTCCTGGGTACGGTGCCCCAAGATCTAGGGGTATTTGTAGGTGGCGCGGATTGTCGGAACTCGCCCCGCCGCCCAGGCCAGGGTTTGCCCTTGGCGTCAGTTCATTGACCCTTGAACAGGGCCTGGAACTGCCGCGACACCGGCAGCTTCTCGTCGCGCCCGCGCAGCGTGACGACCATGGTGCCCTCGTCGATGCGGATGGCCTTGGCGATGCAGCGGCTGTTGACGAGCACGCTGCGGTGGATCTGCCAGAACTGGTCCGGGTCGAACTGCGTCAGCAGCTCGCGCAGCGGCGTGCGGATCAGTGCATCGCCGCCCTGGTGCACGACGCGCGTGTAGCGCTGGTCGGCCTCGAAATAGATGATGTCCTCGGGCGGGATCAGCTGCACTTCGCGGCCGACGCTGGCCTGGATGGGGCGCGGCGAGGGCTTGGCCTGCGGCAGGCTGGCCAGCAGGCGTTGCAGCGCCGTCGTGTCCGGCGCCGGCTGGGCGAGGCGGGTGCGCAACCGCGCCAGCGTCTGCGCCAGGCGCTCGTCGTCGACGGGCTTGAGCACGTAGTCGATGGCGCCCGCGTCGAAGGCGGCCAGCGCATGGTCGTCATAGGCCGTCACGAAGGCGATCAGCGGCGGCGCGGCCAGAGTCGACAGGCGGCGTGCGACGTCCAGGCCCGTCAGGCCTGGCATGCGGATGTCGAGGAAGGCGACGGCCGGCTCGTGGGCCAGGCAGTCGTCCCAGGCTTCGACGCCGTTGGTGCTGGCGGCCACGACGGCCAGCTCGGGCCACAGGCGGGTGAGCGCGGCGCGCAGCTGCTCGCGCGGGGCTTCCTCGTCGTCGGCGATCAGGGCGGTGATGGGGTTCATAGGGTCAGCGTGGCGATGCAGCCGGGTGCGGCATCGGCCAGCGTCAGCGTGGCGTTGGGGAAGGTGTCGACCAGGCGGCGGCGCGTGTTGGACAGGCCCACGCCCTCGGTCCAGCCCGGTGCCAGGCCGGGGCCGTCGTCGCGGATGCTCAGCACGAGGCGGCCGCCATCACGGCGCGCGGCGATCTCGATGTGGCCGCCGCGCAGCTGTGGCTCGATGCCGTGGGCGATGGCGTTCTCCACCAGCGTCAGCACGATGCCCGGTGGCAAGGGCGTATCCAGGTCGGCGTCCACGTCCAGCGTGAAGGCCAGCCGCGCGCCGAGCCGCGCCTGCATGATGGCCAGATAGCGCCGCACCATCTCCACCTCGTCTGCCAGCGGCTGCAGTTCGCGCTCGAACATCGGCAGCGTGGCGCGCAGATAGGCCGTGAAGTCGCGCAGCAGCGGCGCGGCGCGGGCGTCGCCCGTGTCCACCCAGTGCTGCAGCGAGGCCAGCGTGTTGAACAGGAAGTGGGGCTGGATCTGGGCAGCGGCCAGGCGCGTGGACAGGCGCAGCGCGGCGTCCTGATCGCGCAGCTCACGCAGCCGCGACTCGATCTGCTGCACGCGGAACACCGTCAGCATCCACCAGGCGCTCAGCACGCCGGTCATGCCGGCGATAAGGGCCACGTTCTCGCTCAGCACCCATTCCTGCTTGCCACCCTTGACGAGCGCCACGAACGCCGCCGTCAGCGCGAGGGCCGTGCCGTAGCAGTAGATGTTCAGCCGCGCTCGCGTCGGTTGGCGCCACAGCGAGCGTGCAATCAGCAGCGCTGCAAAGGCGAGCGCACACCATACCGCCCACCAAAGCGCCTGCGTGGCCCAGCCATTGCCGTGTCGCACCCACAGCATTGCCGGCAGTAGCGTCAGCAGGTTGATGGCCACGTAGCTGTCCACCGCCACCGGCCAGGGCTGCATGCCCGCCTTGGCCATTTCTTCGGGCGTGAAGACGCGGATGGGCCCGGGGTAGAACCATTGCCGGCAATGGAGCGAGCTGAGCAGGGAGGACATGGCGGTGAGTCTAGGGGGCTGCCCCGGCGCGGCAGTCCGGGCAGGCGGCGAATGGCAGCCTGGGGCGCTTGGGCTGCGGTTGACGTGCGCGGAAGGTGGGGTGCCAGAATGCCGGCATGCCTTCCTGGACCTCCCTCGACCTGCAGCGACATGACACCGGCGTCGCCACGCTGACGATGAACCGGCCGGCCGTGTTCAACGCCTTCGACGAGACCTTGATCGCCGAGCTGGACGCGGCCTTCGCGCTGCTGGGGGGTGACACCAGCGTGCGCGTCATCGTGCTGG
This sequence comes from uncultured Roseateles sp., assembly GCA_963422775.4. Taxonomy (GTDB): domain Bacteria; phylum Pseudomonadota; class Gammaproteobacteria; order Burkholderiales; family Burkholderiaceae_C; genus Pelomonas. The sequence goes on along the minus strand of CAUJSJ030000161.1, from coordinate 15,417 downwards.
CCGGTGCCGGCAAGCATTTCAGCGCCGGCGCCGACCTGCAGTGGATGCAGCGTGCCGCCGCCGCGTCCCACGACGACAACCTGGCCGACGCGCGCCGCTTTTCGGCCATGCTGGCGCGCATCGCCGAATGCCCGAAGCCGACCGTCGCCCGCGTGCAGGGCGCGGCCCTCGGTGGCGGCGTGGGGCTGGCCTGTGCCTGTGACATGGCCGTCGCGTCCGAGGCGGCAAGCTTCTCGGTCAGCGAGGCCCGCATGGGCATCCTGCCGGCCGTCATCGGCCCGCATCTCGTCAACGCGGTGGGCCTGCGCGAGGCGCGGCGGCTGGCGCTGACGGCCGTGCGCATCGGTGCCGACGAAGCGCAGCGCATCGGCCTCGTGCAACGCGCGGTGCCGGCCGAGGGGCTGGATGCCGCCGTGGACACCCTCGTCGCCGACCTGCTCGGCTGCGGCCCCGCGGCCCAGGCCGAGATCAAGCAGCTTTACGCCCGGCTCGCGCCCGGCCCCGTGACCGGCGAGGTGCGCGAGCTGACCGCACAGACCATCGCCCGCGTGCGCACCACGCCCGAGGCCCGCGAGGGCTTCGCGGCCTTCCTGGCCAAGCGCAAGCCCAACTGGACGCTTCCCGAATGACGCGAACCTCACTCAGCGACTCCCGCATCCTCGTCGTCGGTGCCGGCCTGATGGGCGCCGGCATCGCCCAGGTGGCCGCCCAGGCCGGCCATGCCGTCGCGCTGTTCGACGCCCGCGCCGGTGCCGCCGACGCTGCCAAGGCCAAGCTCGTGCAGACGCTGGAGGGCCTGGTCGCCAAGGGCAAGCTGACGGCCGAGGCTGCTGCGGCGACGCTCACGCGCATCACGCCAGTGGAGGCCCTCGTGCCGGTGGACCTCGTCGTCGAGGCCATCGTCGAGAACCTCGACATCAAGCGCGCGCTGTTCGCCGAGCTGGAGGCGCTGCTGCCGGCGGACGCCGTCATCGCGACCAACACCTCGTCGATCTCGGTGACGGCGCTGGCGCGCGGCATGAAGAACCCTGAGCGGCTGGTCGGCATGCATTTCTTCAACCCGGTGCCGCTGATGAAGCTGGTCGAGGTGGTGTCAGGCCTGGGCACCGACCCGGCCGTCGCGCAGGCCGTCTTCGACCTCGCCGGCCGCTGGGGCAAGACGGCGGTGCACACGCGCTCCACGCCCGGCTTCATCGTCAACCGCATCGCCCGGCCCTACTACGCCGAGGCGCTGATGCTGCTGCAGGACCACGCGGCGCGGCCGGAGGTCATCGACGCCTGCCTGCGCGCGGCGGGCTTCCGCATGGGCCCCTGCGAGTTGATGGATCTGATCGGGCACGACACCAATTTCGCGGTGACGAATTCCGTCTTCGCGGCCAATTTCTTCGACCGCCGCTTCACGCCGTCGCTGGTGCAGCAGGAGCTGGTGGATGCCGGCTTCCTCGGGCGCAAGAGCGGGCGGGGCTTCTACCGCTACCCGGAGGGCGCGCCGGCGCTGCGGGACTCCAGCATTGCGCCCCCCAGGGGCGCCCGCGTCGTCGTGCATGGACGCGGTGCCCTGGCTGAGCGCTTCGTCGCCAACGTTCCGGAGGCCATCCGCGACATGGACAGCGACTGGGTTGGCATCAGCGCAGACGGTTGCGAACTGCGCCTGACCGATGGGCGACGTGCGAGGGACTTCGGCCCGCGCGTGGCGGTCTTCGATCTGCCGCTGGCTCTTGCGGGCGACATCGCCTACGCGGGCGACCACGGCGCCGCGGCGTGGTTGACGCGCCTGGGCCTCGTGCCGCGCGAGATGGTGGACGTGCCGGGCCTCGTCGTCGCGCGCACCATCGCGATGCTCGTCAACGAGGCGCACGATGCCGTGCAACAAGGCGTCTGCAGCGAGGAAGGCGCCGACGCGGCGATGAAGCTGGGCGTCAACTACCCCGCCGGGCCTTTCGAATGGCTGGCCTTCTGGGGCGCCGAGCCCATCGTTGCGTTGCTGGATCGACTCGACGCCTACTACCGCGGCGAGCGCTACCGCGTCAGTCCCTATCTGAGAGCATTCCCGACATGACCCACGCCTTCATCTGCGACGCCATCCGCACGCCCTTCGGCCGCTACGGCGGCGCACTGTCCTCCATCCGCACCGACGATCTCGGGGCGCTGCCGATCAAGGCCTTGATCGCGCGCAACCCGAATGTCGACTGGGCGCAGGTCGCCGACGTCATCTACGGCTGCGCCAACCAGGCCGGCGAGGACAACCGCAACGTCGCCCGCATGGCGGCGCTGCTGGCAGGCTTGCCCGTCGACGTGCCCGGCAGCACGGTGAACCGCCTGTGCGGCTCGGGCCTGGACGCCGTCGGCACGGCCGCCCGCGCGATCCGCGCCGGCGAGGCCGGGCTGATGATTGCCGGCGGCGTCGAGAGCATGAGCCGCGCGCCCTTCGTCATGCCCAAGGCCGAGAGCGCCTTCAGCCGCGCGAATGCGATCTACGACACCACCATCGGCTGGCGCTTCATCAACAAGGCCATGAAGGCCCAGCACGGTGTGGACGCGATGCCCGAGACGGCCGAGAACGTGGCCGCCGACTTCGGCATCGAGCGCGAAGCCCAGGACCGCATGGCGCTGGCCTCGCAGCTGAAGGCCATCGCGGCGCAGAAGCGGGGCTTCTTCGAGCGCGAGATCGTGCCGGTCGAGGTGCCGCAGAAGAAGGGCGACCCGCTGCGCGTGCTGCTGGACGAGCATCCGCGCGAGACCAGCCTGGAGGCGCTTGCGAAGCTGAAGGGCGTCGTGAAGCCCGACGGCAGCGTGACGGCCGGCAATGCCAGCGGCGTCAACGACGGCGCCTGCGCGCTGCTGCTGGCCAGCGAGGCGGAAGCCGCGCGCCATGGCCTCATGCCCCGCGCTCGTGTCGTCGGCATGGCCACGGCCGGCGTCGCGCCTCGCATCATGGGCATCGGCCCGGCGCCGGCCACGCGCAAGGTGCTGGCGCTGACCGGCCTCACGCTCGCGCAGATGGACGTCATCGAGCTGAACGAGGCGTTTGCAGCCCAGGGCCTGGCCGTGCTGCGCGACCTGGGCCTGCCGGACGACGACGTGCGAGTGAACCCCAACGGCGGCGCCATCGCGCTGGGCCATCCGCTGGGCGCCAGCGGCGCGCGCCTCGTGACGACGGCGATCAACCAGCTTGAAGTGACGGGTGGCCGTTACGCGCTGTGCACGATGTGCATCGGCGTCGGGCAGGGCATCGCGCTTGTCATTGAGCGAGTCTGATGACCTTGCGGGACAGCGCGTGGCGCGCAGCGCCACGCGCTGTCCCCAACTGATCTGGACTACTCGAAGAAGAGTCGGCTGATGCCTTTGAGGCTCACCAGGTTGCCCGGGTTGCTCGTCTCGTTGAGCACGCCGCTCATGCGGGCCAGCAGCCGCGGGCTCTTCTTGGCGCGCCAGATCAGCAGGTCGGCCAGCCAGGGGTGGGCATTGACGCGGTTGGCGCGCTCGTAGAGGTCGAACTTGGGCTTGAGCGCCGTCAGGCCGGCCTCGTAGGCCGCACGGGCGGCCGCGTCGTCGGGGTGCCCGAGGACGGCCTCGGCCGCCAGCATGCCGGTCTCCATCGCCTTGCCGATGCCCTCCCCGGTGAAGGAGTAGGTGCTGCCCGCCGCCTCGCCGGTCACGAGCAGGCCGGGCCGCGTCCACTTCGCGCCCGTCAGCGTGCAACGCAGCGGCGCGCCCTTGAGGTCACCGACCAGCTCGCCCACCCGCATCAGCTCGGCCGCCGGTGCGTACTTGGCGACGAAGGCGTCGAAGATGGCGCGCAGGTTGACGTCCTTCTTGACGCCCTTGCCGCCGCCGAGGTCCTTGTGGCTGTCGGTCACGCCGACACCGATGTTGAAGTGGCCGTCCGGCGCCGGGAAGATCCAGCCATAGCCCGGCCGCACCGACTGGTCCCAGACGACTTCCAGCGCCTTGATCCGACCCACCATCTGCGGCGCCTTCACGTAGCCGCGCAGCGCCACGCCGCTGGGTGTGTGGCGTTCGCACATGCCGGCGGCGGTCAGGGCCTTCGGGACAGCGCCGGTCGCCAGCACGACCCAGCGTGCCTTCACCTCGATGATCTCTTCGCCCTGCTTGAGCCGCGCGCCGATGACGCGGCCATCCTGCTCCAGCGGCGCCTCGAAGCGCGCCTGCTCGAAGCGCGCGCCGGCGTCGCAGGCGGCGCGCAGCAGCAGGGCATCCAGCTCACGCCGCGGCAGCACGGCCAGCGACCCCGGCACGTCGATGCGCCCACCCCGCGGGCCAATGCAGCCCACGTGCGTCACGGCCTGGGCGAGCCGCATGACCTCGTCCAGCAGGCCCAGGCGTGCCAGGGCTTGGTGCGCATCGGGGATCAGGCCGTCGCCGCAGATCTTGTCGCGGCCCGGGGGCTGCTGGTCGACCAGCAGCACGTCGACGCCGGCGCGGGCCAGCAGCCGGGCACAAGCGCTGCCCGCGGGGCCGGCGCCGACGATCAGGACTTGGCAATCCGGCCGGGCGGATAGGCCGCCTGTCTGTCTCTCAGCAGTCAATGGGATGGGGATTTCGATGGGGTCGGCGATTCTAGGAGGCTGTCGGGCTTTGGGCCGGGTGCGCGTTGGGCCTGCAAGGGGGCTCAGCCGAGGCGCAAAGCGGAGCTGGGCTGGACGCCCAGCGAGCATTTCCAAGAACGGATCAGCCCCCTTGCAGGCCCAACCCGCAGGGCCGGGGCGATTTGCGGGGCGATTCGGCGTTGCCGCCTCGTTGTGGGGGGCGATCCCACGCCTTCTCGGCGCCTTGCCTCGCCCTGCAACTCGCCCCGGCGCGCACCCGGCCCAAAGCCCGACAGCCCCCTGGAAGTCGCGGGCGGAACGACTACCACCCTCGATACCGCCCTGACCGATTTAGGGGATTGGAATTTGTGTGGTCATGTGACAACGCCTGTGCCGTCCGTCACCCCCCGGTTGGGGCAGTGATTGCCCTAGTTTTCTGCTGTGTAAAGCACGCTTGGCGCCCGGTTGGGGAGTCTATTGGGGGCTACCCGTATCGGCCGGGCCGTCCGCAGTCGCCAGACTCGCGCCGCGAAAAGGCGTTTCTCCGCGAGGGACTCGCATTTCCAAATCACCTGCAACACAGCGTCGAGAACGTCCTCACGAAGGAGTAGTCATGTTTAAACGAAACGCCCGAAGCGCAGCAGCGCTGGCGATGATCGGCACGCTGAGCGCCGTCTCGGCAATGGCCCAAGAGGCCTCGCCGGAGAAGCTCGAACGCATCGAGATCACCGGCTCGCGGATCAAGTCCGTGGGCGCCGAATCCAGCAGCCCGATCACCTCGGTCGGCAAGGAAGACATCAGCATCAAGCAGCCGGTCGCGGTTGAAGAATTGGTGCGCGGCCTGCCTTCCGCCTACCCGGCCATCGGCCCGAACGTGAACAACGGTTCGAACGGCACGGCCTCCATCAACCTGCGCGGCCTGAACAGCAACCGCACGTTGGTCCTGGTGAACAGCCGCCGCATGGTGCCTGCGACGCTGGGTGGCGTGGTCGACACCAACACCATTCCCGTGTCCCTCCTTGAACGCGTGGACCTGGTCACCGGCGGCGCCTCAGCCGTGTACGGTGCCGACGCCGTGTCTGGCGTGGTGAACTTCATCACCAAGCGCAATTTCTCCGGCGTGGAAGCCACCACGCTGTACAGCGCCTCCGAAAAGGGCGATGCCCAGCGCTACAAGAACGACCTGACCGTCGGTGCCAACCTGCCTGACGGCAAGGGCAACGTCGTGCTGCATGTCGGCACGACCCGCACCAGCCCGCTGAAGTTGGGCGAGCGCGACTACTCGGGCACCGTGATTTCTTCGGCGACCGGCAACCCTGGCGGCTTCTCCGGCACCTCCGTGCCGGCCGTGTTCTCCGGCATGCCGACACCAATCGCAGGTTCGCGCGTCATCGACGCCACCACCGGCCTGCTGCGCACCGCCGTGACCTCTGGCCCGCCGGACGGCTACAACACCAACCCGCCGAACTACTTCGAAACGCCGTTGACTCGCACCCAGTTCACGGCGATGGGCCGCTACCAGGTCAACGAGTACGCCGAGGTGTACGCGGAATACTTCCACACCAAGTCCAACGTGACGCTGAACTTGGCGCCGTCGGGTACCTTCGGTGCGGCACTGAGCATCCCTATCGGCAACCCGTACATCACTCCTGCCGTTCGTGCCCAGCTTTGCGCGGCCTACAACATCTCGGCCGCCAACTGCGTGCCAGGTAGCGCTACCGAGTTCCGCGCCAACGTCGCTCGCCGCTTTGTTGAAGCTGGCCCACGCGTCTACAGCTACGACAACGCGACGAGCCAGTACACCGTCGGTTTGCGCGGTGACATCCCGATGTTCGAGGGCTGGAGCTACGACGCGTACTACCAGAGCGGCCGCTCGGACCAGATCCAGCGTACCGGCAACGGCTTCTCGGCTACCAAACTGCAACAAGCCGCCCGCGCCACGACGGCTGGCGCCTGCACGGTGACCACCGGTGGTTGCGTGCCGATCAACCTGTTCGGTGCCGCCGGCACCATCACCCCGCAAATGCTGGCCTTCATCGCCACGCCGACCTTCCAGACGACGCGCGTCGACCAGAAGGTCATGGCCGGTTCGGCCAGTGGTGAAGTCGCCATCGCCAAGAGCCCTTGGGCCAAGAACCCGCTGGGCGTCGCCATCGGCTACGAAGACCGCACGGTGTTCGGCGGCAACGCGTCCGACGCGGTCGTGCAGACCCAGGGCGAGCTGCTGGGTTCGGGCGCTCCGACGCCTGACCGCAGCGGTACGTTGAAGTTCCGTGAGGTCTACGGCGAAGCCACGATGCCGCTGATCCAGGGCAAGCCCTTCATCTACGCCCTGAATGTCGGCTACGGCTACCGTGATACCGAGTTCGACTCGATCGGCGGCGTCAAGAGCTACGGCAGTTGGAAAAAGAGCATGGACTACGCGCCCATCAAGGGCCTGCGTTTCCGTGGCGAGTCCCAACGCGCCACCCGCGCGCCGAACGTGAACGAGCTCTACGCGCCCGTGACCACGGGCTTGGCCACGCTGCAGGTTGACCCCTGCCAGGGCGCTTCCATCGGTGGCGCTGGCGCGGCGGCGCTGACGGCGTTGTGCCAGCAGACCGGTGTGCCCGCATCGCAGGTCGGCAATGTGGCCCCGCCCTCGTCCAGCCAGATCAACAACACCGGGGGCGGCAATCCCAACCTCGGTCCCGAGAAGGCCGACACGACGACGCTGGGCATCGTCTGGGAGCCGGACTTCATCGATAATCTGTCGTTCACGCTGGACTACTGGAAGATCAAGATCAACGGCGCCGTGTCTTCTCCGAGCGCACGTCAGGTGATCGATGGTTGCTACACCACGGCGCAGAACCCTGGCCTTGCCTACAACGCCTTCTGCCAGTTGATCCAACGTGATCCGCTGAATGGTGGCTTGAACGGTACGGGCAGCAAGGGCGTGAGCACGCAGTCGTCCAATCTGGGCGCTTACAACTTCTCGGGTATCGACCTTGGTGCCAGCTACCGCCTGCCGTTGAAGAAGATCGGGCTGCCTAACTGGGGTCGCGTTGATCTCAGCCTGCAGCTGAGCTACTTGAAGCGTGCCGACTTCAAGGCGCTGCCGAGCCTGGACACCCTGAATCAAGCGGGCTACTACAGCACCGCTTTCGATGACGGCAACCCGTATGTCAAGGTTCGTTTCAACCAGCGCACGAGCTGGACCTTCGGCGACTACTCTGCGGGTCTGTCGTGGCGCCATATCGGCAGTTCCTCGGTGGCGCCTGGCGGCGAGTCCGCCTACACCCCAGCGAACTCCATCAAGGCCTACGACTACTTCGACCTGAACGGCACCTGGCAGGTGACGAAGAACATCAAGCTGTCGATGACGGTCAACAACCTGTTCGACAAGCAGCCGCCGCTGGTGGGCACCGGTATCGGTGCAGGCGCGAACAACTTCGGCAACACCTTCCCGAGCCTCTACGACGTCATCGGCCGCCGCTACACGGCGAGCGTCCAAGCCAACTTCTAATCAAGTCTGGCCATCGCCTCTTCGGCGATTCGATGCGACGGGCCCTTCGGGGCCCGTTTTTCATTGCCGCGGACAATTCGCGCTTCATTCCTCTACTGACCCATGCCAGCCATCCATCCGGCCTCCGCGCTCGGCCAGGGCCTGCGCGCGCTGGCCACGGGCCAGTTCAACGCCGCCCAGGCCTTCCTCGAACGCGCGCTGCGCGAGACGCCCGCCGCGCCCGAGGCGCCCGCCGCGCTGGGCCAGCTCGCCGCCCAACGCCGGCAATGGGCCGAGGCCGAGGCCTGGTTCCTGCGCTCGCTGCAGCTGCATGTCCGCCAGCCGCGCGTCTGGGTGGCGCGCGGCCAGATGCTGGAGATGCTGCAGCGCCCGGCGGCCGCCGCCGAGGCCTTCGCCCAGGCCGTGCTGCACCAGCCCGACCTCGCCGTCGCCCACTACGAGCACGCCCGGCTCAGGCGCGATCTCGGCGAGCGCGAGCGCGCGCTGCAGGCTGCCCGCGAGGCCGTCCGGCTGGCCCCGCAGGACGCCAACGCGCTGCAGCTGCTGGCGATGCTGCTGGAGGAAAGCGGCGAGCTGGCCGCCGCGCTGCCGACGCTGGACGCCGCGCTGCGGCTGGCGCCCGAGCGGGCCGCCCTGCATCACAACCGCGGCGTCCTGCTGCACCGCCTGGGCCGCCACGCCGACGCGCTGGCCGCGCACGAACGCGCGCAAGGCCTGGGCCTGGACGTTGCCGAAGCGCACTACAACCTCGGCAACACGCTGCAGGCCCTGGGCCGCGCCGACGATGCCTTGGCCACCTATCGCCGTGCCCTCGCGCAGCAGCCGCTTCATTCCCTGAGCCTGTACGACCTGGCCAAGTTGCGCTGGGCGCTGGGCCACGCCGATTTCACGGCCGAGCTCGACGCCGCCGCGCTCGCCGCGCCTGCGTCGGAGATCCCGCCCAGCCTGCTCGGCCTGCTGCTGCTGCGCGCCGAACAGGCCGAAGCCGCGGCTGCCGCCTACCGACGCGCGGCGGCGCTGGCACCGGCCAACGCGGCCTATGCCGACGGCCTGGGCCAGGGGCCCTGTGCCTGCTGGGCCGCCACGACGAGTCCTGCGTGGCTCATCGGCGGGCGGTCGCGCTTGCGCCCGAAGACGTGGCGGTGCTCGGCAACGCCGCCCGCAGCCTGTACACCGCGGGCCAGTCCGTCGAGGGCCTGGCCCTGGCCGAGCGCGCCTTCGCGCTGGCGCCGAAGAACCAGCATGCGCTGGCCCTCGTCGGCACCGGCTGGCGTCTGACGGGCGACCCGCGCGCGGACTGGCTCAATGACCTGGACCGCTGCGTGGCCGTCATCGACATCGAGCCGCCGGCCGGCTGGCCCGACATGGCCAGCTTCAACACCGCACTGGCGCAGGAGCTGACGCGGCTGCATACCGACGCCGAGGCGCCGATCGACCAGACGCTGCGCCACGGTACGCAGACGCGCGGCGACCTCTTCGACCTCGACCTGCCGCTGGTGCAGGCGCTCAAAGGCCAGATTGCCGCCGCCATCACGGCCTGGCTGGCAACGCTGCCGGCCGAGCCCGGCCACCCCTTCCTCGGCCGCCTGCCCTCGCCCCTGCAGGCCTGGCATTTCACCGACAGCTGGAGTTCGCGGCTGCGCCGCAGCGGTTTTCACACCAACCACATCCACAGCCATGGCTGGCTGAGCAGCTGCTACTACGTGGCCACGCCGCCCAGCGCCTTGCGCGACGGCAGCCGCGACGGCTGGATCAAGTTCGGCGAGCCCGACCTGCCCGAACCGCTGCGCTCAAGCCTGCCCGCGGGCCGCATGGAGGCGCCCCAACCGGGGCGCCTCGCCCTGTTTCCGTCCTATCTCTGGCATGGCACGACGCCGTTCCAGGATGAGGCCTACCGGCTCACGGTGGCCTTCGACGTGCTGCCCGATTGATCACTCCACGCGGCGTACGCGCGGCGAGGTCTTCAGACCTTCGAAGTCCAGGTAGAACGACGCCAGCGCGCCGCGCTTCACGCTGACCTTGCGCGGGCCTTCGGGCAGCGCGACGGAGGTGCCGTCGACAACCTGCCAGACCTGGCCGTTGGCCAGGCGGATGCGCGAGTTGGGCCCCCAGCCGTCGAAGCGCGGGCCCACCGAGCTCTCGACCGATTGGACCGAATCCGGCCGCTTGCTCTCGGGCAGGCCGAAGGCAGCTTCGCCCGTTCGGGCGGTTGCCGCAGCCGGCGCGGCTGTTGCGGCGATGGCGGCCGGCGCCACCCGGGCCGCCGCGGCGGGCGCGACAGGCTGGACCGGCACGCGAGCCGCGTCGGCCAGCGCGTCGTAGCAAGCCAGTCGGGCGGCGCCATCCGTCATCGCGCGGCAGCGCTGCAAGCTGTCCTGCGCCAGGGCCGGCAGGGCGGCGAGGGAGAGAGCGATCAAGGTGAAGGTACGCATGGCGCAAGCCTAGCAGTTGCCCGACCGGAACAGGACCGGGCAACTGCCGTTGCGCTCAGTGCGCGGCCTTCACCTTCAGCCGCCAGGCATGCAGCAGCGGCTCGGTGTAGCCGCTGGGCTGGGCTTCGCCCTTGAAGACGAGGTCCAGCGCCGCCTGCATGGCCGCACCCTGCGGGTGGGCAGCCAGCGACTGGTAGGCCGTGTCGCCCGCGTTCTGGCCATCGACGACCTGGGCCATGCGCGTGAAGGTCTCGCGCACCTGCTCGGCAGTCACCACGCCGTGGCGCAGCCAGTTGGCGATGTGCTGGCTGCTGATGCGCAGCGTGGCGCGGTCTTCCATCAGGCCGATGCCGTTGATGTCGGGCACCTTGGAGCAGCCCACGCCCTGGTCCACCCAGCGCACCACGTAGCCGAGGATGCCCTGCACGTTGTTGTCCAGCTCCTGCTGGCGCTGCTCGGGCGTCCAGTGGGCCTCGGGCGCAACGGGGATGGTCAGCAGCGCGTTCAGGATGCCCTCGCGCTCGGCGGCGAGGTCCACCTTTTCCAGCGCCTGCTGCACGGCGGCCACGCTGACCTGGTGGTAGTGCAACGCATGCAGCGTCGCGGCGGTGGGCGACGGCACCCAGGCGGTGTTCGCACCGGCCTTGGGGTGGGCGATCTTCTGCTCCAGCATCGCGGCCATCAGGTCGGGCATGGCCCACATGCCCTTGCCGATCTGGGCGCGGCCGCGCAGGCCGCAGGCCAGGCCCGTCAGCACATTGCTGCGCTCGTAGGCCTGGATCCAGCTGGACGTCTTCATGTCGCCCTTGCGCAGCATCGGGCCGGCACGCATGGCGGTGTGCATCTCGTCGCCGGTGCGGTCCAGGAAGCCGGTGTTGATGAAGGCGACACGGCTGGCCGCGGCGGCGATGCAGGCCTTCAGGTTGACGGACGTGCGGCGCTCCTCGTCCATGATGCCCAGCTTGACGGTGCTGTCGGGCAGGCCCAGCAGCTGCTCGACGCGGCTGAACAGCTCTGATGCGAAGGCGACCTCGGCCGGGCCGTGCATCTTGGGCTTCACGATGTAGACGCTGCCCGTGCGGCTATTTTTCAACCCGTCGCGGCGCTGCAGGTCATGCATCGCGATGGTCGTGGTGACGACCGCGTCCATGATGCCCTCGGGGATCTCGCTGCCGTCGGCCAACAGGATGGCCGGGTTGGTCATCAGGTGGCCCACGTTGCGCACGAACATCAGCGAGCGGCCATGCAGCGTGACCACGCCGCCGTCCCTTCCATTTGGCGCCGTGTAGACGCGGTCCGCGTTCAGGCGGCGCGTGAAGGTCTTGCCGCCCTTGGCCACTTCCTCGGTCAACGTGCCTTGCTGGATGCCCAGCCAGTTGCGGTAGGCCAGCAGCTTGTCCTGGGCGTCGACGGCGGCGACGGAGTCTTCCAGGTCCAGGATGGTGGACAGCGCCGACTCGACGATCACGTCGGCCACGCCGGCCGCATCGGTCTTGCCGATGGCCGTGCTGCGGTCGATGCGGATGTCCAGGTGCAGGCCGTGGTGGACCAGCAGCACGCTGCTGGGCGCCGAGGCATCGCCCTGGTAGCCGGCGAAGGCGCTCGCGTCCTTCAGGCCGGTGGTGGCACCGGAGGCCAGCGTGACGACGAGCTGGCCGGCTTCCACGCGGTAGCCGGTCGCGTCCGTGTGCGAGCCCGCGGCCAGCGGCGCGGCCTGGTCCAGCACCTGGCGCGCGAAGGCGATGACCTTGGCGCCGCGCAGCGGGTTGTAGGCGCCGTCGCGTGTCGCGCCATCGGCTTCGGAGATCGCATCGGTGCCGTAGAGGGCGTCGTACAGCGAGCCCCAGCGCGCGTTGGCCGCGTTCAGTGCGTAGCGCGCGTTCAGGATGGGCACCACCAGCTGCGGGCCCGCCTGCAGCGCCAGCTCGGCGTCGACGTTGGCGGTGCTGGCCTGCACCTGGGCCGGCGGCTCGACGAGGTAGCCGATGCGGGTCAGGAAGGACCGGTAGGCCGGCATGTCCGCGATCGGGCCGGGGTGGGCCTCGTGCCAGGCGTCCAGCTCGGCCTGCAGGCGGTCGCGTTCCGCCAGCAGCGCGCGGTTCATCGGCGCCAGCTCGTGCGCCAGCTGGCTGAAGCCAGCCCAGAAGGCGTCGGCCGCAATGCCGGTGCCGGGCAGCACTTCGGTGTCGATGAAGCGGGCCAGGTCGGCATCGACCTGCAGGCGGTGGAGGGTGGTGCGTGTCATGACGGGGCTCCGGGCAAGAACAGATGCCGAAATCTAGCCGGCCTGTGCGTCGTATTCACTGTTCGGTACGCCATTCATCTGTGACTTGAACGCAAAGGTGCGGGCTGAAACCGCTGTCTTTGGGTCGACGAACCAGCACAATGCATGCATGGACAAGCTCAAGCAGATGGAGTCTTTCGTCCTCGTTGCCGGCAAGGGCAGCCTCACCGCCGCGGCCCAGGCCGAAGGCGTCGCGCCTGCCGTCATGGGCCGGCGGCTGGACGCACTGGAGGCGCGCCTGGGCGTGAAGCTGATGCTGCGCACCACACGGCGGCTGACGCTGACGCCCGAGGGCCAGGCCTTCCTGGAGGACTGTCAGCGCCTCATCGCGTCGCTGGCTGACGCCGAAGCCGCCGTCAGCGCCGGCGGCCTCAAGGCCAGCGGCCACCTGCGCGTGACGGCTCCGGCCGGCTTTGGCCGCCGCCACGTGGCCCCGCTGGTGCCGGCTTTTCTCGCCGAGCATGCCGACCTGAGCCTGTCGCTCAACCTCAGCGACCGCGTCGTCGACATCGTCCACGAAGGCTTCGACTGCGCGGTGCGCGTCGGCGACCTGCCCGATTCCAGCCTCGTCAGCACCCGGCTGGCCGACAACCGGCGGCTGTGCGTGGCGGCGCCGGCCTACCTGAAGCGCGCCGGCGTTCCGAAGCACCCCGATGAATTGGGCCGCCATGCCTGCCTGACGCTGAGCTCAGAGGCCAGCCAGACGCGCGGCTGGGCCTTCCAGATCGACGGGGCCGTGCAACACCTGCGCCCGACGGGGCGGCTGGACTGCAGCGATGGCCAGGTGCTGCACGACTGGTGCGTCGAGGGGCTCGGGCTGGCCCTGGCGCAGCACCTGGGAGGTGGAGGCCGACCTGGCAGCCGGGCGGCTGGTCACCGTGCTGGACGAGTTCGCCGCGCCGCCCAATGGCATCTACGCCATCTTCCCGCAGTCACGCCATCTGCCGCTGAGGACGCGGCTGTGGGTGGAGCACCTGCGCGCCCACTACGGGCGGACGGAGTACTGGCGCGTCGAACGCGAATGTTGAATTTGCGGGCCGAGCGCCGGGCCGCTCCCAAGCCGGCCCGCCCAGGGCGATATGCTTGCCGGACGATCCGGCGAGCATCGCCGTCCCCCCGGGGAACCGACCAGGCTCGCCTGCGTTCAGCGGCGCGAGACTGGGCGAGGGGTGCACTTCAATCCCCGAACAGCACCTTCGCCCGCTTCCCCACCCACGCATCGAACTTGCCCGCGTAGGCCTCCTCGATGCGGTTGCGCTTGACCTTGAAGGTTGGCGTGATGAAGCCGTTGTCCACGGTCCAGGGTGTCTTGATGAGCACCAGCGTGTCGAGCTGCTCGTGCGGGTCCAGGCGCGCGTTGACGTCGTCCAGGTGCTTGCTCAGCTCGGCCATCAGCGCGGCCTTCTCGGCGTCGCTGCTGGCGCGTTGCACACCTTGCGGCGACAGCATCGCGATGCCCAGCGGCTGGCCCATGTTGGCGCCGGCCACGCAGCAGGCCTCGACGTTCGGGTTCATGCCCAGCCGGTCCTCGATGGGTGCCGGCGCGACGTACTTGCCCTTGCTGGTCTTGAACAGGTCCTTCACGCGGCCGGTGATGTGCACGCAGCCATCGGCGTCCTGCTTCACCTTGTCGCCGGTGTGCAGCCAGCCGTCGGGCGTCAGCGCGTCGGCGGTCAGGCCGGGCTCCTTGTAGTAGCCCATCATCAGCGCCGGGCTGCGCATCTGCAGCTCGCCGTTGGCCGGGTCGATGCGGGTCTGCACGCCGCCGTAGGCCGGGCCGACGGTGCCGCGCTGGTTCTTGCCCGGCAGCGTCATGTGCGACAGCGCCAGGTTCTCTGTCATGCCGTAGCCCTCGTTGATGTGCAGGCCCAGCGTGCCGTACCACTCCAGCAGCGCCACCGGCATCGGCGCGGCACCGCCGACGGCGATGCGGCACTGGTCCAGCCCCAGGGCCTTCATGACCTTCTTGCGCACCAGCCCGCCGATGATGGGCAGGCGCAGCAGCTTGTTCATCTTCTGCGGCGGCATCTTGGCCTGCACGCCCTGCTGGAACTTGACCCACAGCCGCGGCACGCTGAAGAAGATGGTGGGCCGCGAGCGCTGCAGGTCGGCGGCGAAGGTGTCCAGCGATTCGGCGAAGAACACCTTCAGCCCCACCTTCAGCCAGCTGTGTTCGACGAGCACCCGCTCGGCCACGTGGGCCAGCGGCAGGTAGGACATCATGCGGTCGCTGGCGCTCATCGGGAAGCGATCCAGGCCCTCGGCGATGGCCCAGGCGAAGGCGCCGAAGTTGTGCATGACGCCCTTGGGGTTGCCCGTCGTGCCCGAGGTGTAGATCAGCGTGCAGAGCTCATCGGCGGCGCGCGTGGGCTCGCCCTTGAGCGGCTCGGTGCGGGCGCAGATGGCGTCCCAGCCTTCGTACTTCTTCTTCACGTCGTCGGGCGACAGCTCGTAGCTGGCGCCGGCCAGGCTGGGCGGCACGCCGGGCTTCATGCCCTCCCAGCCGTCGAGCTTGCCGATGAAGATGAAGCGCGCCTCGCTGTGCGTGAGGATCTGCGTGATGGTGTCGGCCGCGAGCGTCGGGTACAGCGGCACGGAGACATAACCGGCCATCCAGATGGCGAGGTCGGTCATCAGCCACCAGGC
>CAUJSJ030000160.1:0-25155 GCA_963422775.4 uncultured Roseateles sp. | reverse complement strand
TGGCGGCGTGGTCGCGTTGCTCGTCGCTGAGGGGCGAGTCCAGCAGCAGGCCGCTCATGCCGATGACGGCATTCATCGGCGTGCGGATCTCGTGGCTCATCGTCGCCAGGAAGGCGCTCTTGGCCGCATTGGCCTGCTCGGCCGCGGCCTTGGCGGCCCGCGCCTCGCCGAAGAGCCGCGAATTCTCCATCGCGACCGAAGCCGCCAGGGACAGGCCCACGAGGAAGTCCAGCTCGCTGCGGCGAAACGACTGGCCGCCCAGCCGCCAGACGGTCAGCGCGCCCAGCACGCGCGGGCCGGCGTGCAGCGGCGCCACCATCATGCGTTCGTCGGGGTCCTCGTCGGTGCCCTCCATGCGCACGCCGCGCGGGTCGTCGCGCGTGGCGTTGATGACGCCGGGCTCGCCCTTGGCGATCAGCGAGCCGATGATGCCCTCGCCGGCGGTGATGACGGCGTCGCGCAGCGCCTCCTCGTAGCTGCCGACGGCGACGATGGCGCGGTAGCGCCGCGCCGCGCCGCCGCCCCTCCTCCTCCTCGGGCACGAAGACGGCGCTGTTGTCGGCGTCCAGCAGCTCCTTGGCGTGCTGGGCGATGCGGTTCATGACGGTGGCCAGGTCCAGCGTCGCCGAGATCTCGCGGCCCACCTCGGCCAGGGCCGCGCTCTCGCGCGTGCGGCGCTGGATTTCGTCGAACAGCCGCGCGTTCTCCAGCGCCACGCCGACGCTGGCGCCCACCGTGCTCAGGAAGCTCACGTCGGCCTCGCTGAAGGCGTCCTCGCGCTCGTAGTTCTCCACCAGGATGGAGCCCAGCACCTGATCGCTGCCGATGATGGGCACGTTGGCGAAGGACAGCGCCTGGTCGGTGCCCGGCACCGCGAGCAGCCCGGCGGCGTCGATCTCGGCGAGGTTGCGGCAGACCAGCGGCTGGCGCGTGCGGCGCATCTGCTCGAAGGGGCCGTCCGGCATGGGGCGCTCCGGCGCCAGGCGCATGCGCTGGCCGTGCTCCAGCTCGTAGAGATAGTGGTTGATGCCGCTGATCGGGTCGAACCAGCGGATGCCGATGTCCCGGGTGTCGAGCAGCTCGCAGAGCTTGTCGCCCACGCGCTCGATGATGGCCTCGAAGCCCAGCTCCGGCGTGATGCTCTGCTGCAGGTTGTTGATCATGGCCAGCTCCAGCACCCGGCGCTCCACCTGGGCCTTGGAGGCCAGCAGCTCGGCGGTGCGCTCGGCCACGCGCTGCTCCAGGCCCGCGCGCAGCCGCAGGTTGGCCAGGGCCACGGCCGCCTGCGCGCCCAGCATGACGAGCAGGTCGCGGTCGGCCTCGCCGAAGCGGCCGAAGGCGCCGCCGATGTCGGCGTACAGAAAGCCCAGCAGCTCGCGCTCGGCGATCAGCGGCACGATGACGCAGCTGCGCTGCTGCAGCCCAGGGAAGCCCTCGGGGCCGATGCGCAGCGAGGCCGCGCGGCTGCTGCGCGTCTCCTCCAGCCACGGCTCGATGGCGGCCATCAGCTGCGGCTCGCTGCCCGACTCCTCCTGCGGCAGCAGGCTGCTGGCCAGCACGCGCGCCTCGCCCACCTGCAGCAGCACCAGCACGCGCTCGGCACCGCTGATCTCGGCCGACTCCTCGGCCAGGAACTCGTACTCCTCGTTCACGCTGGTCAGCTCGGCCAGGCGCAGGCCCACGTCCACCTGGCGGGCGAAGCGCTCGTCCAGGCGCACGGCGCCGTTGAGGTGGCGGGGGCGGCGCCCGGCGTCCAGCCAGGCCTGCACCACCGCGCGTGCCACCGGGCGCTTGTTCAGCGAGTTGCGGCGCAGCCCCTCGTCCGACAAGCCGCCCACGCGCAGGCACAGGAAGCGGTAGGCGCGGGCCAGGGCGGTGTCGGCGGCGCGGCGCCGGCCGGCTGCGCGCAGGGCCTCGCAGCGGCGCCACCACAGCGCCGTCAGGTCCAGGTTCTCCAGCGGCGCCAGGCCTTGCACGGCGTGCAGGCGTGCGGCCTCGCCGGTGGCAGCCAGCGCCGCAGCCACGCGGCCGGCCGCCAGCTCGGCCCAGCCCACCAGGCTCAGGTCCATCATCCGCTGCGCCGCCGAGGGGGAATGCGCCAGCGCCAGCTGGAACTGCTCCACCGCCGCGGCAGGCTGCCCCGCGCCCATGGCCAGCTCGCCGCGCAGCCGCGCGGTCTCGGAGCGAAAGCCCGGGTTCTGGCCCGCCAGCGCCAGCGCCTCGGCCTCGTCGGCGTAGATGCGGGCAGCCACGAGCGAGCCGGCCTCCAGGTCCAGCCGGGCCAGCGCGGTCAGCGTATAGGGCAGCAGCGCCGTTGCGCCGGTGCGTCGCCAGATGGCCAGCGCGGACAGGTAGTGGCGGCGCGCGCGCCGGTTCAGGCCCAGCGTGACGTAGAGGTTGCCGATGTTGTGGATGGCCGTGCCCTGGCGCTCGGCGTAGCCGGCCGCGGCGTAGGCGGCCAGCGCGAGCTTGCACAGCCGCAGGCATTCGGCGAGGTCGGGGTTGTTGAAGGTCTGCGCGTTGTAGGCGTTGCCCTGGCCGAGCAGGTCGCCGCTGCCCAGCGCCAGGGCCAGCGCGCGCTCGGCCGCCGTGCGCGCCTCGGGCACGAAGCCCAGCATGCCCAGCAGCAACGATTCCACATAGCCGCAGCGCCCTCGCGGCACCGGCTTGCCCGCCGCGGCGAACAGCGCCGCCGCCTCGTGCACGCGGCCCAGCGCCATCTCGGGCTCGCGCTGGCAGCGGCACTGAGCCTCGGCCAGCAGGGCCAGCGCGTAGGCGCGGTTCAGCGGCTCGGCGCCGGCCTCGGCCAGCGCGGCCTCGGCGGTGGCTATTGCGGCCAGCAGTTCGCCGCGCCGCATCTGCACCAGGCCCAGCGCCAGGCGGGCGCGCAGCAGCCACGCGGGATGGCGCTCGGCAAGCTTGGCCAGGGCTTCAGCGGCACCTGTGGCGGCGGCCAGGTCGCCGAGCGCGATGAAGCTCTCGACACGCAACTCCAGCACGCGACCGTCGGCAAGCCAGCCCGCACTCGCGTCGATCAGACGCTGATGCTGACCCGACCAGGCCAGGTCGGCCAAATCCTCCAACACGGCGGCATCAGGGCGCAGGGGCATCGCGGGGGGAAGCGAAGCTGGGGCGCCGGCAGTCTAGGGCCTATTCATGCCATGGCAATGGGCCCTGCCCTAGCCTGCCTGGGGCAGGGTCAACCGCATCACCGTCCCCAAAGGACCGGTGCGCAACAGTTCCGCGCTGCCGCCGTGCATGTCCATCACGCGGCGCACGATGTACAGGCCCAGGCCGTGGGCCGACTCCGTGCCGCCGCTGCCGCGCGCGCCGCGGGTGAACAGGCGCGGCAGCAGCTCGCGCGGGATGCCGGGGCCGGCATCGGCGACCTCGAACTGCAGCGCCGGCGGTTCGTCGAAGTCCATCACATGCAGGGTCACCGGGCTGACCCCGGGCGCGTACTTCAGCGCGTTGGACAGCAGGTTGCGCAGCGCCAGCCGCAGCAGGCTCATGTCCATCAGCGCCGTGCGCGTGGCCGTGTGGCGGTGCACGACGACGCGGTCGCGCTGCTCGCGTGCCAGGTCGGCGATGGTCACGGCGATCAGCGTGTCGATGTCGGCGTCCTCGCGCGCAATGCGACCGCCACCCGCCAGCAGGCTGGCCGCGGCCAGCGTGTTGTCCACGCCGGCCAGCACGGTGCCGAGCACGGCCTGCGCACGCGTCAGCCGCTCCTGGGCCAGGCGTTCGCCACGGCCGGCCAGGCTGGCCGCGGCGCTCTGCAGCGCAGCGCTGGCGTTGTTCAGCGGCTGGCGCACCTCGTGGGCCAGCACGTCCAGCATCTCGGAGCGCTCGCGCAGCAGCTGGTCCAGCTCCTGCACATGGCGCTCGGTCTGGCGGCGCATGCGTTGCTCGTGGGCCAGCTCGGCCCGGCGCTGCAGGTCCTCGGTGATGTCGACCACCAGGGCCAGCGCGCGCAGCGGCCGGCCGTCGGGGGTGTATTCGGCCACGGCCGAGACCAGCACATCGCGCAGCCGGCCGTCGGCGCAGATGAGTTGCACCGGGCAGTCGCCGACATGGCCATCGCGCCACATCGCCGGGCGGTGCACCTCGCGCGCCAGCTGGGCGGACTCCGGCGTCATGAAGTCGTCCAGCGTCCGGCCGATGACCTGCTGGCGCTTGTAGCCCAGGTGTTCCAGCCAGCGGTCGGACACGCTGAGCACGCGGCCGGCCGAATCGACCGAATGCATCAGCGCCGGCGTCGACTCGTACAGCGCCCGCAGGCGCTGGCGGTTGTGTTCCAGCTCGACGGCGGCGCGGTGCTGCTCCGTGACATCCTGGAAGGCGCCCACCAGCCGCACCGGCACGCCGTCCTGCCAGTCGACCTGGCCCTGGGCCAGCACCCAGATCTCGCGGCCCTTGGCCGTCACCAGTGGCAGCTCCAGGCTCCACGGTTCGCCGTGCCGGATGCCGCGCTGCACGGCGGCCTCGATGACCGGGCGGCCCTCGGGCTTGTAGTAGCCGAAGGATTCGCGCAAGGTCGGCCGGTGGCCGGGTTCGAGGTCGTGGATGCGGCAGGTCTGGTCGCTCCAGACCAACTCCTCGGTCTGCAGGTCCAGGCTCCAGCCACCGATGCCGGCGACGCGGCCGGTGCGGTCCAGCAGGGCCTTGCTGTCGCGCAGCTCGCGCTCGGCGCTGATGCGGTCGGTCACGTCCTCGACGATGCCGACATAGCCGCTCAAGCGCCCGTCCGGCGCCAGCAGCGGCCGGGCGCGCGCCCACAGCTGGCGCAGGCCGCTGCCCGGGCCGCCGGGCCGCAGCCTGTAGCGCATCTCGAAGGGCTCGCGCAACTCGACGCAGCGCCGCCAGTGGCTCAGCACGGAGGCGCTGTCCTGCGGCGCCAGCGTGGCCGCCCAGCCCTCGCCGAGGCTGGCGCGTGCCGTCAGGCCGCAGCAGCGCTGCCAGTTCTCGTTCGTGTAGATGAAATGGCCGACCGCATCGGTGCGAAAGACGCCCAGCGGCGCCGTGTCGGCCAGCACGCCGAAGGGCTGCTCGGCGTCGGCCACGCCGATGGGACTGAGCGCGCGTTCACGCATCATCAGCGCCTCGGCGGCGGCATCGGCCAGGCGCGTCAGCGCCTCGCGCTGGGCGTCGCTGAGCTCGCGCGGCTTGAAGTCGACGACGCACAGCGTGCCCGGGTGACTGCCGTCGTCCAGGCGGATGGGCACACCGGCGTAGAAGCGCAGCGACGGGCTGGCCAGCACATCGGGATGGTCGACGAAGCGGGCGTCCAGCTGCGCGTCGCGTACCTCGAACAGGCCATCGGCCAGCAGCGTGTGGGCGCAAAAGGTCTGGGCGCGCGGCGTCTCGTCGCGCCCGAAGCCGACCGCCGCCTTGAACCACTGCCGGCGCTCGTCCAGCAGGCCGAGCAGCGCCACGGGCGTGCCGCAGATCCGCGCGGCCAGGGCGGTCAGGTGGTCGAACAGCGGCTCGGGCTCGCTGTCCATGACGGCCAGCGCGGCCAGGCGGGCGAGGCGGCGGTCTTCGTCGGGTGGCGGGGGCGGAATCACCATGACCGACAGCTTAGAGCGTGATTGCGGCAGGCGGCCCGGCAGACTGCGGCAAGATGCCGGCATGCACAAGGACGATGTCGACGCGCTGATCACCCGCGTCAATGCCGGCGAGGCTGGCGCCCAGGACGCGCTGTTCGCGACCGCCTACCCGGCGCTGCGCGAGCTGGCGAGCGCGCGGCTGCGCGACGGCGGAGGGCACGCGGGCGGCCTGCACACCACCCAGCTCGTGCACGAGAGCTATCTGCGCCTGGCGCACAGCGCGCGGCTCAAGCCGGAGAGCCGGCGCGAGTTCTTTGCCTACGCGGCCCGCGTGATGCGCGAGTTCATCGTCGACACGCTGCGCCGCCCGCGTGCCGGCGACGCGCTGACGCTGGACACCGCCGTGGAGCTCGACCTGCCCTCCGACGCCGACGAGGTGCTGCGCCTGCACGAGGCGCTGGCCGCGTTGCAGGCCGCCGAGCCGCGGCTGGCCCAGGTCGTCGAGATGCGCTACTTCGGCGGCTACACCGAGACCGAGATCGGGGAGGTGCTGGGCCTGACCGAACGCACCGTGCGCCGCGACTGGGACAAGGCGCGCCTGCTGCTGCTGGCCCTGCTCCGCTGAACATGAAGCTCCCACGCTCGCTGCGCTCTCTGCCTTGCAGGCCGCACCGGGCCCGCGGACCGGTTCTTCGCCAGCCACAAAGTGTCCACAGGACACTTTGTGCGCGGGCTCAGCCCCCCGAGGGGGCGCGTCAACGCCTTCGGGCGGACGGGCGGCATTGACATGGCCAGCCTGACCGCCGCCGACCTCGCCGCCCTCAGCCCGCTGCTGGACGAGGCGCTGGCCCTGCCCGCCGCCGAGCGCGCAGCCTGGCTGACCCGGCTGGACAACCCACGCTGGCGCGAGGAGCTGGCACGCATGCTGGCCGACCACGCCGGCCTGGCCGACAGCGGCGCCTTCGCGACGCTGCCGCGCCTGGCCGAGGCTGCCCCGGCCACGCCGGGCGAGCTGATCGGCCCGTGGCGCCTCGTCGAGGAGATCGGCCGCGGCGGCATGGGCAGCGTCTGGCGCGCCGAGCGGGCCGACGGCGTCTACGACCGCGAGGTGGCGCTGAAGCTGCCCATGCGCAGAAACAGCTCGCGCCGCGCCCACCCCGCTGACAACACGCTGGCCGAGCGCCTGGCGGCCGAGCTGCGCATCGTCGCGCGGCTGGAGCATCCGCACATCGCCCGGCTCTACGACGCCGGCATCGACGCCCAGGGCCGGCCCTATTTCGCCATGGAGTACGTGGCCGGCCTGCCCATCCACCAGCATGTGAAGCGACTGCAGCTGGACGTGCCCGCCACGCTGGCCCTGCTGAGCCAGGTGGCGCGCGCCGTGGCGCACGCGCACGCGCACGGCGTCATCCACCGCGACCTCAAGCCCGGCAACATCCTTGTCGCCGCCGACGGCACGCCGCGGCTGCTGGACTTCGGCGTCGCCACGCTGCGCGCCGGGCCGGGCGCCACCCCGGCCTCGGGCGGCCTGACACCCGCCCACGCGGCGCCCGAGCAGCTGGCCGGCGCGCCGCCCAGCGAGGCCGGCGACGTTTACTCGCTGGGCGTGCTGGCCTACGAGCTGCTGAGCGGCGAGTTGCCGCACGGCCCGGCCGGACCGCGGGCCGCAGCAGACATCCTGCCGCCCAGCCAGCGCTGCGCCGACCCCGCACGCGCCCGAACGCTGCGGGGCGGACTGGATGCCTTGCTGCTGAGCGCGCTGTCGCCCGAGCCGGCCCGTCGCCCGGCCGGGGCCGCCGCCTTCGCCACGGCACTCGAAGCTGAAGGCCTGCGGCTGGGCCCGGCCGGGCACCGCCACCGGCGCGCCGTCGCCGCCGCGGCCGGCGTGCTGGTGGCGCTGGGCCTGGGTGCCGGCGTGGCCGTTGTCGAGGCCCAGCGCGCCGCTGCGGCCAACGACCGTGAGCAGGCCGCGCGCGCCTTCGTCGCCGAGGTCTTCAAGCTGCAGGCCCCGGCCTCGGCGGCGGCGCAGACACCGGCCGAGCTGCTGGCGCGCAGCACCGCCCTCATCGAGCCGCGCTTCGAGCCGGCCGCGCGCGCCGAGATGTACGCGGGCCTGGGCCATCTGCTGACCGACATGGGTGCGCCGCGCCTGGCCGCCGACGTGGGCACCCGCCGCCTCGCCGCGCTGCAGGACGCCAAGGCCGGCGCGCCCGAGCAGGCGAATGCCTGGCGCCAGCAGGCCGCCGCCCAGCTCGACGCCCGCGACCCCGACGCCGCCGAGGCCAGCGCCCGCCAGGCGCTCGCGCTGCAGCCGGGCGACGCCGACGCCGAACTGCTGCTGCTGCGCAGCCTCGTCGCCCGTCATCGCTTTGCCGACGCCGCGCCGCGGCTCACCGCCCTCGAAGCCCGCCTGCCCGCCGGCGGCCTGGCCACCGCCTGGGCGCAGTCGCTGCGCGGGCGCCTGCTGCTGGCGGAGAACCGGCGCGACGAGGCGCTGCCCAAGCTGCAGCGCGCCGCGGCCACGGCGCTGGCCGCGGCGGGGCCGAACTCGCTGGACCTCGTCGCGCTGCGCCTGGCGGCCGCTGACGCGCTGCTAGGCGCCGGCCAGGCGCGCGAGCTGCAGGCCCAGCTTGACGCCGCGCTGGCGACGCTGGACCGCCTGGGCGGCGCCCACGCCGTGCGCGCCGCGCTGCTGGCCGCGCGCATGGCTGCGGCGCGGTACACCGGCTATTTCCAGATCGGTGCCGACGAGGCGCTGGCCACCATCCGCGCCAGCCGCGCCCGGCTGGCGGCGCGCGGCGAGGCGCTGCCGGACGAAGTCACCGCGCCGCTGGATCTGTATGAAGCCAGCGTGCTGGCCCGCAGCGGCGACATCGGCGCGGCCTTGCCGCTGATCGAACGCAGCCGCACCGCGCTCGAGGCCGACGCGCGCACGCCGCCCGAGCGCTTGCGCCTGGGCCACACGCTGGGCGAGATCTATGAGGCCCTGGGTCGGCATGCCGACGCCGACCGCTACTACCGTATCGCGCTGCAAGCCCGCATCGACGGGGGCTACGCCAAGCATCCGCTGACGGCCTTCCAGTACATGTCGGCGGCGACCAATCTGTCGGCCGGCGGCCAGGCCAAGGAAGCCCTGGCGCTGCTGGCCCAGGCGCCCGACTTCCCCGCCGTGCGCGGCGAGGGCACGCCCAACCCGCTGCGCTACGCCCAGATGGTGCAGGCCGCCCGCGCCCGCGTGCTGCTGGACGCCGGCCGCGCGGCCGACGCCATCGCGGCGCTGCCGCCCGAGCTGCTGACGCCGGCCGCCGACGACCGCGTCAGCCTGTACGACACCCAGCTCGCGCTGGCCCTGCGCGGCGAGGCACGCTGCGCGCTGCGCCAGCACGGCCCCGGTCTGGCCGACCTGCAGGCCAGCCTGGCCCTGGCTGCGCGCGCGCGCGATGACCCGCTGGACACCGACCTCGCCCGCCTGCACGCATTGGCGGGCGCCTGCGCGCTGGCGCAGGGTGACAGGCCGCTGGCCCGGCGTGAGGCCGAGCTGGCGCATCGTGCCTTCGCCGCGCGGCCCTGGGCGGCCGAATACCGGCAGGGCCCGCTGCGCCGGCTGGACGCCGCCCTGCTCTCACGCTGACCCGCATTGCCGGCGCTGCCTGGGCGGCGTAGCGTCGCCGCTTTGCGCTGTTTGCGCCGTTTGCATCAAGGGAGATCGCCATGTCGAAGTTCTGTGCCCTGCTGCTGTCGGCGCTGCTGCTCGCGCCCGTGCACGCCGACGTCGTCAGTGACTGGGCCGAGGCCACGCCCAAGGTGCTGCTCAAGTCGCCGCGCGCGCAGGCGCCGCAGGCGACGCTGCTGACCGACCTGGCGATGTTCAACGCGCTGAACGCGATCACGCCGCGCTACCGGGCTTACGGCCCGCCGCCCGAGCCGGTGCCGGATGCCTCGCCCGACGCGGCCGTCGCCGCCGCCGCGCGCATCGTGCTGGGCAGCGTGCAGGGCGCCGACCAGACGCTGATCGACAAGACCTACGAGGCCTCGCTGAAGGCCGCCACCGACGCGGCCGCACGCGCCAAGGGCGTGGCGCTGGGCCGCCGCGTGGCACTGGCGCTGCTGGCGATGCGCGCCGACGACGTGTTTGCGCGCGTCGAGCCGCCCAAGGTGGAGCCGGCGCCGGGCATCCACGTGCTGACGCCCGAGTACAAGCAGGAGTCGGGCATCGGCCTGGCGCGCATGAAGCCGTTCGGCATCAAGGATGTGGCCGCCTACGACCCCGGCCCGCCGCCAGCGGTGGGCAGCGCCGTCGCACAGCGCGACCTGGCCGAGGTCAAGGCCGTGGGCGGGCGCGTTAGTACGCAGCGCACGGGCGAGCAGTCGGTCATCGCGCTGTTCTGGAACTCCGGCGAGGGCGAGGACGCCGTGGCGATGCTCAAGACCTTGGCAGAGGCGCAGAAGGCCACGCCGCTGGAATTCGCCCGCATGCTGGCGCTGATGGACATGGCCGACCTGGATTCGCGCATCGTCTACGTCGGCTTGAAGACCAAGTACCGCCACTGGCGGCCCTACAACGCGCTGCGCGGCGACTTTGCCGATCTCAAGTTCCGGGACGCGAGCTGGGAGCCGCTGATCCACACGCCGCCCAACAGCGACTACCCGTCGGGCGGTGCCGTCGGCGGCGGCAATCTGCAGACGCTGCTGGCGGCCTTCCGCGGTGACAGCAAGGCGCCGCTGGTGTGGGTCAACACCGCGCTGTCGATGACGCGCAGCTGGGCCACGCCCGAGGCCATGGGCCAGGAGCTGGCCAACTCACGCGTGTGGAGCGGCGTGCACTTCCGCAACTCGGTCGACGTGGGCTACCGCCTCGGTCAGAAGGTGGCGGAAGAGGTCCTCGCGACCCAGTTGCGGCCGCTACCTTAGGGTGCCGCGCGGCCCAGGTTGCGCAGCCAGAAGGCCTCGTACTTGCGGTGCCACCCGGCGGGCTTCACGACACCGCCCAGCGCATGCACGCCGTCCGGGTCGAGGAAGAGTTCGACCAGCGACTCCTTGCCCGAATCCAGCAGCTCGCGGTAGACGTTGACGGTGTCCTGATAGAGCACGTTGGGGTCCTGCATGCCGTGCACCAGCACCAGCGGCTTCTTCAGGCCCTTGGCCAGCGGCAGCAGCGAGTATTTGCGCAGCACGGGCTTGGTCCGGTCGGTGGCCTTGCCGATGGTGCGGCCGCTGTACCAGCTGTTGTAGTTCTCCCATTCCGTCGGGCCCGCGCCGGCAATGCCGGCGGCGAACACGTCCGGCTTTGTGTACATCGTGTACTGCGTCTGGAAGCCGCCGAAGCTCCAGCCGTTCAGGCCGATGCGGCGGGCGTCCACGCCGAACTGCGCGGGCAGCAGCTTGGCGAGGTCTTCCAGGTCCTCGGCCTGGGGCTCGCCGGCGCGCTCCCAGTTGGCATCGGAGAACTTGCGGCCATAGTTGCTGTGGCCGCGCGGGTCCACGGCGACGGTCACGTAGCCGTACTTCGCAGCCATGTACTGGCCGAACAGGTAGGCGGTGTTCTGGAAGCTGTCGACCTCGATGATGTGGCGGTCGTTCAGCGGGCCGCCGTAGACGTAGACGATGGCCGGGCGCTTGTCGCTCGCCTTCCAGCCGGCAGGCTTGAAGGCATAGGCCTCGATGCGGTCGCCGTGGCGGTTGGTGAAGTTGAAGCGCTCGGGCTGCAGCAGCTTGAGGTCGGCGAGCGCCTTGTCGCTGCTGTCGGTCAGCGTGCGCGGCGCCGTCTTACCGTCGGCGGCCAGCAGCTTGAGTTCGGGGCGCTGCGGCCAGTTGCCGGCGTTGGCGCTGACCCAGCGGCCGTCCTCTGACGACGCCGCCGCGCGATGGAATTCGCCCGCCGCACCCAGGGCCTGCGTGGCGCCGCTGGCCAGGTCGACGCGCAGCACATTCATGGCCGCCGTGTCGCCCTGGTTGGCCAGCACGAACATGGCCTTGCTGTCGGGCGTGAAGCCGACGACCTGGTGGGCCTCGAACTCGCCCTTGACCAGCGGGCGCAGCGCTTTGCTGGCCACATCGATGGCGTAGGGTTGGCGCCAGCCGGCTTCGTCCAGCGTCAGCACAAGCGTCTTGCCGTCCGGCGTGAAGCGGGGCTTGAGCACGTTGACGACCTCGTGGCCCACGTCGCCGCGGCGCTCCAGCACCATGTCGGGCTTGGCCGTTTCGTCGGCGTTGCCAAGGTAGACGCGCAGCAGCTCCTTGTCGCGCTCCCAGGTCGTGAAGGCGTAGCGGCTGCCGTCGCGCGCCCAGGCCACGTCGCTCATCTCGAACCAGACGTCGCCACCGGCGTTGGTGAACACCGGCGCCGGCTGCTTGCGCGGCGCCTCGGCGCCGATGGGCACCTGGCGGATGTACAGGGCCAGCGGCTTCTCGTTGCGCTTGTCGTCCGACACCTCGCGGTTGACTTTCTTGGCCGTGGCCCAGCGCTCGCTGTAATTCATGATCTCGACCTGCTTGGGCGGCGGGGCCGGCTTGTCGTCGGCCGTCTTCACGGGCGCCTTGGCCAGCAGCGACATCCAGCGGCCGTCCTCGCTGATGACGGTCTGCTCGATGCGGTACTTCTTCTGCTCGTCATCCGGGTGGATCAACTCGCGGTTGACGACCTGCACGCCGGGCTGCCTGAAGCTGGCGCGCAGCACGCGGGTCTCGTCCATGAAGACAACGCCGCTGTCGTCGGCCGTGTAGGCCACGACGCGCAGCTCGCGCTGGGTGGCGACGAGAGGTGCCGGCGCCTTGTCGTCCGCCTTCCAGCGGTAGAGGCCGCCGCGGTACTGGAAGACCAGCTCGTCGGCCTTGTGCGCCCAGACGAACTGGGCTGGGCCGGGGTAGAGGTCAGCGGGCTTGAGCTTGTCGCGGGCGAGCTTCTTCTTCAGCTCGTCGCGGAGTTCCCAGAGTTCCTTTTCCTTATCGTCCTTCTTGTCGGGCGACGAAGCGGCGGATGCGGGCGCCGCGGCCGGCAAAGGCTTGCCGGCGCGCCTGGCGGCGAGTGCGGCGGCGGCCTGCTTCTCGGCGTCGGCCTCGGCCTTGTCGGCGGCCTTCTGCGCGTCGTCCTTGGCCTTCTTCTCGGCCAGCTCCTTCTTCAGCGTCGCGATGGCGGCGGTTTCCCATTGCGCCAGGTCGACCTTGTCGCCGCGCAGGTAGGCCTGCTGTGCGATCTCCCGCGCCTGGCGCTCGGCGAATTCGGTGTTGCGCTGCTGCAGCTTCTTGTCGAAGCGCTCCATGTCCTCGGGGGCCTCGAAGGCGGCCATGACCTGGGGCGAGGTGATGCGCTGCGTCTTGCCGGTCCTGGTGTCGTGCACCCACAGGTCACTGCCGGGCTCGCCGAAGGGGCTCCAGAGGTAGGCCAGGTAGCGGCCGCTGCGACTGAAGGCGGCATCCTTGGCGTTCTCGCCACGGTAGGGCTCGGCGCGGAAGATCTGTTCCAGCGTGGGCGGGATGGCCGAGGCGGGTTGCGCTTGCAGCGGTGCTGCGGCCGACAGGGCCAGGGCAAGGGCCAGACTGCCGAGGGCAGCGAAGGTCACGGGCTTCAAGGGGGTCTCCTGAACTTGCCCCCTAGGGTTAGGGGCGGCGAATTCTATGGAGGAGGTTGCTGCGTCCCATTCGTAACGCTTGGCGGGTTCTGCTTTCTGCCACGGCCCATGCCGGGAGTCCCGCCCGGCGGCGGGGTAACTTTCTTCTGCGGCGCCAGAAGAAAGTCACCAAAGAAGAGGCGCTGAACCGCACTCGATTGCGACGACGCCATCTGCCACGCGCGAAAACAGCCAGCGGCGTTCCGCCCAGACGCGAGCCGCTGCGCTCTCGCTGCTGTCCCTGTGACGAGCGCCACCCATCGCTCCTGCATGCCGGTTAACGCCGGCTGCACGCCGGGCTCACCAGGGAATACCGCGTCCCTCGAGCGACGCCCCGGTGGATGCTGCGCAATGATCGCGTCGCCCGAGCGACGCTGCATTTGGTTTTCTCGTGAGCCCGGCGTGCAGCCGGCGTTAAGCGGGCAGGTGGTGAGACGAATGGCCCTGGTCATAAGGACAGCAGCGAGAGCGCAGCGGGTCGCTTCGGCCCACTCAACGAGCGGCTGTCGTACGCCGCAACTCGTGCAAGTGGTGCTGGTATGCGGTTCAGCGCCTCTCTTTTGGTGACTTTTCTCTGGCGCAGCAGAGAAAAGTTACCCGCCCGCCGGGGCGGACTCCCGGCAATGCACCGAGTCAAAAGACTCTTCGCAAAGGCATCCCTCAACCCACCCGCGCCAGCACTGGCTTCAGCGCCACACCGGTATGACTGCCGCTGGCGACCACCTGCTCCGGCGTACCTTCGACGACCACACGACCACCCGCATCGCCACCTTCCGGACCCAGATCCAGCACCCAATCCGCCTCCGCAATCACATCCAGGTCATGTTCAATGACGACGACCGAATGTCCCCCCGCCACCAGCCGATGCAGCACCCGGATCAGCTTCTCCACATCCGCCATGTGCAGCCCAACGGTGGGCTCGTCCAGCACATACAGCGTGTGCGGCGCCTTCTGCCCCCGTCGCGTGACGTCATCCCGCACCTTGACCAGCTCCGACACCAGCTTGATCCGCTGCGCTTCCCCACCCGACAGCGTCGGTGAGGGCTGACCCAAGGTGAGATACCCCAGTCCCACGTCCTTCAACAACTGCAGCGGATGCGCAATCGCCGGCATGGCCGCGAAGAACTCGACGGCCTCGTCGACCTCCATCGCCAGCACGTCGCCGATGCTCTTCCCTCGCCACGAAACGCCCAGCGTCTCCGGGTTGAAGCGCTGGCCATGGCACTGGTCGCAGGGCACCTTCACGTCGGGCAGGAAGCTCATCTCGATCGTCTTCATGCCCTGGCCTTCGCACCCAGGGCAGCGACCCGCGCCGGTGTTGAAGCTGAAGCGGGCCGGCGCATAGCCGCGCGCCTTGGACTCCAGCGTCTCGGCGAACAGCTTGCGGATGGCGTCCCAGAAGCCGATGTAGGTGGCCGGGCAGGAGCGCGGCGTCTTGCCGATGGGGGTCTGGTCGACCTCCAGCACGCGGTCGACCTGTTCGTGGCCTTCGATGCCGTCGCAGCCGGCCCATTTGGCGGGCGCCTTGCGCAGCGGCACCGCGACGGCCATACCGGCCAGCAGCACGTCACGCGCGAGCGTCGACTTGCCAGAGCCGGATACACCCGTCACGGCCACCAGGCGGTGCAGCGGCACGTCCACCGTCACGCCCTTGAGGTTGTGCAGCGACGCGTTCAGCACGGTCAGCTTGGGCGCGTCCGGCAGCACGGGCCGGCGGTCCTGCAGCGGGTGGATGAGCGGGTGCGCCAGCATGCGGCCGGTGACGGACTCGGGCTCCAGCGCCAGCTGCGCCGCCGTGCCTTGCGCCACCACGCGGCCACCGCGTTTGCCGGCGCCCGGGCCGATGTCGATGATGTGGTCGGCGCGGCGGATGGTGTCCTCGTCGTGCTCCACCACCACCAGCGTGTTGCCCTTGTCGCCCAGCGTGGCCAGTGCCTTCAGCAGGATCTGGTTGTCGCGCGGATGCAGGCCGATGGTCGGCTCGTCCAGCACGTAGCAGACGCCCTGCAGATTGCTGCCCAGCTGCGCGGCCAGGCGGATGCGCTGGGCCTCGCCGCCGGACAACGTGGGCGCCGCGCGGTCCAGCGTCAGGTAGCCCAGGCCGACCTCTTGCAGGAACTCCAGTCGACCCAGGATTTCGCTGACGACGTCGCGGGCGATGTCGGCATCGCGGCCGTGCAGCGCCAGGGCTTTCACCCAGCCATGCGCCTCGCCCACGCTCCAGGCGGCCACGTCGCCGATGCCCTTGTGCTCGAACTCCACCGAGCGCGCCGTCGCGTTCAGCCGCGTGCCGTGGCAGTCCGGGCAGGCGGCATCGGTCAGGCCCTCGACCTCAGCCTCCTCAGACGGGAAGCTCTGCTCGCGGCCACGGTTGTCGTCGTCCTGCACGCTGTCGTCCAGCGCCTTGCGCTGCTCGCGCGTCAGCGCCAGGCCGGTGCCGACGCAGCTGGTGCACCAGCCGTGCTTGGAGTTGTAGGAAAACAGCCGCGGGTCCAGCTCGGGGTAGCTGGTGCCGCAGACCGGGCAGGCGCGCTTGGTGGAGAAGACCTTGACCGTACCGACACCGGCACCCGTCCCGCCGCCTTCCACGCTCAAGCCATCGAGCGGCGCCAACAGGTGCAGCACACCCTTGCCCACGTCCAGCGCCTTGGCCAGCAGCTCGCGCAACTCGGCCTCGCGCTCAGGGGCGATGACCAAATCGCCGACCGGCAGCTCCAGCGTGTGCTCCTTGAAGCGGTCGATGCGCGGCCAGGGTGACGTGGGCAGGAACTCGCCGTCCACGCGCAGATGGGTGTGGCCTCGGCCCTTGGCCCATTTGGCGAGGTCGGTGTAGACGCCCTTGCGGTTGACGACCAGCGGCGCCAGCAGGCCGACGTGCTGGCCGCGGTAGTCGCGCATCAGCTGCGCGGCGATGGACTCGACGCTCTGCGGCTTGACCGGCGCGCCGTCGTTGATGCAGTGCTGCACGCCCAGCTTCACGTAGAGCAAACGCAGGAAGTGCCAGACCTCGGTCGTCGTCGCGACCGTGCTCTTGCGGCCACCGCGGCTCAGGCGCTGCTCGATGGCGACGGTGGGCGGGATGCCCCAGACCGCGTCCACCTCGGGCCGGCCGGCGGGCTGCACGATGGAACGCGCGTAGGCATTCAGCGATTCGAGGTAGCGGCGCTGGCCTTCGTTGAACAGGATGTCGAAGGCCAGCGTGGACTTGCCGGAGCCCGACACGCCGGTGACGACGTTGAACTTGCCGCGCGGGATGTCCACGCTCAGGCCCTTGAGGTTGTGCTCGCGGGCGTTGACGATCTTGATGGCCTCGTCAGTCTGGCGGCGCGCCAGCACGATGGACTGCAGCGGCCGGCCTTCTTCGATGGCCATCGCCGGGCGATCCATGTGCAGCGCGTAGTCGCGCAGCGCGGCGGCGGTGTGAGAGGTTGCGTGCCGGGTGATCTCCTCGGGCGTGCCGACGCAGACGATCTCGCCACCGGTCTCGCCGCCTTCGGGGCCCAGGTCGATGAGCCAGTCGGCCGCGCGGATGACGTCCAGGTTGTGCTCGATGACGATCAACGAATGCCCGGCGGAGAGCAGCTTGCGCAGCGCACGCATCAGCTTGGCGATGTCGTCGAAGTGCAGGCCCGTCGTCGGCTCGTCGAACAGGAAGAGCGTGCCCTTCCTGGCCACGCCGAAGCGCGGTGACGCGGCCGCCTCGGCCAGGAAGCCGGCCAGCTTGAGGCGCTGGGCCTCGCCGCCCGACAGTGTCGGCACCGGCTGGCCCAGGCGCACGTACTCCAGGCCCACGTCGACGATGGGCTGCAGCTTGGCCAGCACCGCGCGATGTTCGCTGAACAGCGACACGGCCTCGGCGACGGTCAGCTCCAGCACGTCGGACACGCTCAGGTCGCGGTCCTTCAACGCCAGCTTCACATCCAGCATCTCGGCGCGGAAGCGCTTGCCGTCGCAGTCCGGGCAGCGCAGGTAGACGTCGCTGAGGAACTGCATCTCGACATGCTCGAAGCCCGAGCCGCCGCAGGTCGGGCAACGGCCGTCGCCGGCGTTGAAGCTGAACATGCCGGCCGTGTAGCTGCGCTCGATGGCCAGCGGCGCGACGGCGAACAGCTTGCGGATCTCGTCGAAGGCGCCGACGTAGCTGGCCGGGTTGGAACGCGCCGTCTTGCCGATGGGCGACTGGTCGACGAAGACCGCGTCGGCCAGGAAGTCGCCGCCCAGCAGGCGGTCGTGCGCGCCGGGCGTCTCGGTGGCCTTGCCGAACTGGCGCGCCAGCGCGGGGTAGAGCACGTCCTGCATCAGCGTGCTCTTGCCCGAGCCACTCACGCCAGTCACGACGACCAGGCGCTGCAGCGGGAATTCGACCGTCACCTCCTTGAGGTTGTGCTCGCGCACCCCTTCGAGGATGAGCTTGGGCGTGGACTCGTCCACCAGGCGCTTCAGCCCCATGCCGACGTGCTTGCGTCCGCCCAGGTAGGCGCCGGTCAGCGTGTCGGCCGCGCGGATGTTGTCGGGCGTGCCGTCGTAGACGATCTGCCCGCCGCGCTCGCCGGGGCCGGGGCCCATGTCGATGAGGCGGTCGGCGGCCAGCATGACGGCCGGGTCATGCTCGACGACCACCAGCGTGTTGCCCGCATCGCGCAGCCGCTTCATCGCCTGGACGATTCGGCCCATGTCGCGCGGGTGCAGGCCGATGCTGGGCTCGTCGAGCACGAACAGCGTGTTGACGAGCGAAGTGCCCAGCGCCGTCGTCAGGTTGATGCGCTGCACCTCGCCGCCGGACAGCGTGCGGCTCTGGCGGTCCAGCGTCAGATAGCCCAGGCCGACATCGCAGAGGTAGCGGCTGCGGTGGCGGATCTCGTCCACCAGCAGCTTCAGCGCTTCGTCCAGCATCGTGCTGGGCAGCTGCAGGCCGTCAACGAAATCGCGCAGCCGCTGGATGGGCAGCTGCATCAGGTCATGCAGGCTCAGGCCCGGCAGCGCTTCGAGCTGATCGCGGGTCCAGTCCACGCCGACGGGCAGGAATCGTTGCGCGGCCGGCAGCGCCGAGTCCGCCAGCGCCTTGGCGCCCACGCGCCACAGCAGCGCCTCGGTCTTCAGCCGCGCGCCCCGGCAGCTGGGGCATTCTGTGTAGCTGCGGTACTTGGACAAGAGCACGCGGATGTGCATCTTGTAGGCCTTGCTCTCCAGGTACTCGAAGAAGCGCTTGACCCCGTACCACTGCTTGTTCCAGTTGCCGTTCCAGTTCGGTGTGCCGTTGATGACCCACTCGCGGTGGGCGGCCGACAGCGCCTTCCACGGCGTGTCGCGTGGGATGCCTGCCTCGCCGGCGTACTTGAGCAGGTCGTCCTGACAGTCCTTCCAGGCGGGCGTCTGCATCGGCTTGATGGCACCGTTGCGCAGCGTCTTGCGATCGTCGGGGATGACCAGGCCCAGGTCCACGCCGATGACGCGGCCGAAGCCGCGGCAGCTGTCGCAGGCGCCGAAAGCCGAGTTGAAAGAGAACAGCGCCGGCTGCGGGTCCGCGTAGCGGATGTCGCTGTCCGGGCAGTGAAGGCCGGTCGAAAAACGCCACAGTGTTGCGCCGTCGTCACCCACGTGAACATTCACGCGGCCCGCGCCGCGCTTCAGGCAGAGCTCGATGGCCTCCATCGCACGCTGCCTGTCGGCGCCCTGGATGCGCAAGCGATCGGCCACCACATCCAGCACCTTCTTGCCTTCGACCTCACGCTCGCCCTGGATGCGCGTGAAACCGCTGGCCGACAGCCACTGCTGCACCTGCTCGCCCGAGGTGTTGGCCGGCAGCTCGACCGGAAAGCTCAGCACCAACCGGGGGTCGTCCGCAGCGGTTCGCGCCATCAGCTCCACATAAATGCTCTGCGCCGTGTCATGCCTGACAGGCGCCGCGGTCTTGCGGTCAAAAAGCTCGGCCGCACGGGCGAAAAGCAGCTTCAGGTGGTCGTTCAGCTCGGTCATCGTGCCGACCGTGGAGCGGCTGGTGCGCACCGGGTTGGTCTGGTCGATGGCGATGGCGGGCGGCACGCCGTCCACCTTGTCGACGGCGGGGCGGTCCATGCGGTCCAGGAACTGGCGCGCGTAGGCCGAGAACGTTTCCACGTAGCGGCGCTGGCCCTCGGCGTACAGGGTGTCGAACACCAGACTGGACTTGCCCGAGCCGCTGGGGCCGGTGACGACGGTCAGCTCGGCGGTGCGCAGATCGAGATCGAGGTTCTTGAGGTTGTGCTGCCGAGCGCCTCGGATGCGGATCAGACCGTCAGACATGGATGGGAAGAGGCCAGAACGACAAAGGCGAGCAGTGTAGGGAGAGGCTTGGACGAAAACTGTCAGCACGTGCGAACGACAAACGGTCGCTTCACCCGACATGAGCGGTCAAGCCTCACCGGATTTGTGGGGCTTCAGGTTGCGCGGCGGCACCGGCTGAGGCAACAATGGCTCGCGTCCCTTCCGGGGCCCACATAAAAACAAACGGAACAAGGACATGGGGATGGACACGACGAGGTTGCCCGAGCCAGCGCCAGCGCTGGTTCCGTTCTGGCTGAACGCCGCCACCGACGGTGCGCACGGCGACGCGCGGCAGCCAGGCGAGGAAGGTGCCTCCACGGATCGACGCCTGGCCCTGGTTCTGCTGGTGGAAGACAACCACATCAACCAGGTCGTCGCGCTGGAGTTCCTGGCGCTGATGGGCGTGCAGACCCGCCTGGCCAGGAACGGGCTGGAAGCCCTGTCGGCCTGCGCCGAGACCGCCCCCGATCTGGTGCTGATGGACATCCAGATGCCCGGCATGGACGGCCTGGAATGTGCCCGCCGCCTGCGCGCCCAGCAGCGCGAAGGCAGCCTGCCCAGCTTCCCCATCCTCGCCCTGACCGCGCACGCGCTGGACGCCGACGTGGCCGCCAGCCTGGAAGCCGGCATGGACGAGCACCTGACCAAGCCGCTGGACTTCGTCGCGTTGCGCACCCGGCTGCAACGCTGGCTGAAGTTGCCCCAGACCAATTGACCCCTCGACCAGTCTTGCCCTGCTGAACGCGGGCAAGACTGGTCGGTCCCCCGAGGGGGACGGCGATGCTTGCGGCATTGAGCCGCGCGCACATCGCCAGACGGGCCGGCTTGGTGAACTGAAGTCGGACACAAGCAGTCCCTGCGGACTGCTTGTGCCTACGGAAGGCCATTGGCCTCTGGCCAATGGCAGGCCCGGCGCTCGGCCCGCAGGATTCACGACCGCCTCGGCGAGACGGGGGTCAGTTCGCTGGCACGTAGACGTAGCCGACGTTCCTCACCGTCTTGATGACCTCCGGCTTGTCCGGGTTGCGCTCCACCTTGCGGCGCAGCCGCATGACGCGCAGGTCGATGCTGCGGTCGAAGACGTCCCAGCCGCGGTTGTGGGCCTGTTCCATGATCTGGTCGCGGTTCAACGGCCGGTTCGGGTGGCGGGCGAACAGCGCCAGCAGGTCGAACTCGGCGGCCGTGATGTCGATCTCTGCGCCATCCGCGCCGAAGAGCTTGCGCTGGGCCATGTCGAGCTCGCACAGGCCGAAGGCGACGCGCTCGGGGTCGGACGCGGTCGGCATGGGCGCCGCCGAGACCTGCAACCGGCGCAGCACGGCGCGCACGCGGGCCAGCAGCTCGCGCAGCTCGAAGGGCTTGGCGACGTAGTCGTCCGCACCCATCTCCAGGCCGACGATGCGGTCGATGGCCTCGCCGGCCGTCGTCAGCATCAACACGGCCAGGCGAGGGTGGGCCTCGCGCAGCGCGCGAGCCAGAGACAGGCCGTTCTCGCCCGGCATGTTGATGTCGAGCACCGCCACGTCGGGCACGCGCTCCGCCACCTGGGCACGGGCATCGGCGGCATCCCCGGCTTGCATGACCTCGAAGCCGTTGCGACCGAAATACTCGGCCAGCAGGGAGCGCAGTTCGGGCTCGTCGTCAACGAGCAGCACGGTGGGCTGGGTGTCTGGCATGGCGGCGAATGATAGGCAGAGCGCCCCCGGCGCGGCGCGGAGCTGAAACAAACGCAACACAAGTGCCCAGGAACTGAAGCCGGCCTGAAACGGTGGCCGCCGACAGTGCGTTCACCGACAAGGAGCACCCCATGCACTACCGCAGCGACAACCCCGACACCGACTGGCCCGACACGATGTTCGTCACCTACCGCAGCGAGGCCTTCGCCGAAGACCTCGAAGACCTGGGCGACCAGCCCGCGCCGGCCGCCGGCTGGCGTCCGATGGAAGTGCTGCTCGCGGCGCTGCCCATCCTCTGCGTCTTCGCCCCCGTCGCCGACGCCTGGCGCCACCTCTGAAAGCCCCTGCCATGACCCCGCATCAAGTCCACCTGATCCGCAGCAGCTTCACGCCGCTCAAGCCGCTGGCCGCCACCGTCGCCGAGGCCTTCTACGCTCAGCTCTTCGCCCGCGACCCCGCCCTGCGCGCGTTGTTCCGCGGCGGCGACATGGGCGAACAGGGCGCGCGGCTCATGCAGATGCTGGGCGCCGCCATCGACCTGCTGGACCGCCCCGCCTCGCTGACTCCCGTGCTGCTCAAGCTCGGCCAGCGCCACGCCGGCTACGGTGTCGTCGACGCCCACTACGCCAGCGTCGGCGCTGCGTTGCTGGACACCCTGTCCGCCGGGCTTGGCGACGACTTCACGGCCGAGGTGCGTGAGGCCTGGACGGCGATGTACGGCCACGTCGCGCAGACCATGCAGCAAGGTGCCGCAGCGCCCGCCGAGTCCATGGCCGCCTGAGCCTCTCTATCATCGGCCGCGCCGACGAGGAGCCCAGGAGAGCGCCGCGATGACCGATGACTTCCTTTTCCATCCCGCGCCGGACGCCGGCGTCGGCGAGTTGGGCGGCGTGCTCAAGGCGACGCTGCCCCTGCTCGGCCAGTTGCTGGAGGCCGTGCCGGCACGGGTGGTCGTCATCGACGTGGACGAACGCCTCGTCTGGGCCAACCACGAGTTCTTCAAGTTCACCGGCCTGCATCCCAAGCAGGTGCTGACGCAGCCCATCGGCCGCATCCTCGGGGACACCGCCTACGCCGGCTACACCGCCGTGCGCGAACGCCTGGGTACGGGCGAGACCGTCGCCTGGGAGGGCTGGACGCGCCTGGCCGGCGTCGGGCGGCGCTACATGCGCGAGCACCTGGTGCCGGTGGACTGCCGCGACGGGGTACCCCAGGCCACCGTCGCCATCAGCCTGGACCTGACCGAACTCAAGCTGCGCGACGCCGAACTGTCGGCCAAGGTTGCCGAGCTGGAAGCGAGCGAGGCGTTGAAGTCGTCCATCTTCGACCACGCGATGGCCGCGCTCGTGTCCACCGACGACGCCGGCCGCATCGTCGAATTCAATCCGGCGGCCGCCGCCATGTTCGGCCTGGCGCGCGATGAGGCCCGGGGCCGGCTGGTGTCCGACGTCATGATCCCGGCGCGGCTGCGCGCCGCCCACGAGGCCGGCATGGCCCGCGTCACGGCCGGCGGCGAGCAGCGCATCATCGGCCGGCGCGTCGAGATGCAGGCCCAGCGTGCCGACGGCAGCGAGTTCCCCGTCGAGATGGTGCTGTGGCGCACCGATGTGGCCGGCCAGGCCTACTACACCGCGTCGCTGTTCGACCTGTCCGAACGCCAGACGGCGCAGGGCGAGATCGAACGCCAGCGCGAGGCCATGCGCCAGAGCGAGAAGCTGACCGCCATGGGCAGCCTGCTGGCCGGCGTGGCCCACGAGCTGAACAACCCACTGTCCATCGTCATGGGCCGCGCGGCGCTGCTGGCCGAGAAGATGAGCGGCGACCCGCGCGCCGGCGACGCCCAGCGCATCTTTGATGCCGCCGAGCGCTGCGGCCGCATCGTGCGCACCTTCCTGAACATGGCGCGCAGCCGGCCGGCCAACCGCAGCGAGGTGGCGCTGAACGACCTCGCCACCGCCGCCATCGACATGCTGGGCTACGTGCTGCGCAGCCACGGCATCGCCGTCACGCTGGACCTGCTGCCGGGCCTGCCGCCCGTCAAGGCCGATGCCGACCAGATCGGGCAGATCGTGCTCAACCTCATCGTCAACTCACAGCAGGCCCTGGGCGCGCGCGACCACGGCCGGCGCCTGACCGTCTCCACCGGCCTCGCCCCGATGACCGACGGCGACCGCCGCCGCACGCCGCGCGTGTGGATGCGCGTGCGCGACAACGGCCCCGGCATCGCGCCCGATCTGCACCAGCGCATCTTCGAACCCTTCTTCACGACCAAGAGCGAGGGCGTGGGCACGGGCCTGGGCCTGGCCGTGTCGCGCTCCATCGCGCGCGACCACGGCGGCGAGCTCAACATTCAGACCGATGGCAGCGAAGGCGCCTGCTTCTGCCTGCAACTGCCCGTCAGCGGCGAGCCCGAGGTGAGCGAAACCGAGCCCGCGCCACTGGCTGAGACCGACGAATGCAGCGCCCGGCTGCTCATCGTCGACGACGAGGCCGAGATCGCCGAGCTGATCGGCGAGATGCTGTCCGGCGCCGGCTACGAGGTCATGACGGCCGAGTCCGGCGCGGTGGCGCTGGCCATGCTGGCCGAGGCCCGCTTCGACGCCATCGTCAGCGACCTGCACATGCCCGACATCGACGGCGCCCAGCTCTGGCGCGAGGTCAAGGCTCTGCACCCGGCGCTGGCGCGGCGCATGCTCTTCGTCACCGGCGACACGCTGTCGCCCATCGCCCGCCAGTTCCTGCAGGAAGCGCGCTGCGACAGCCTCAACAAGCCCTTCTCCAAGCCGGAGCTGCTGGCCCGCATCACCGCCCTCCTTCAGCCCTGACACCTTGCCCATAATCGCCGGCACAACACCGACGGAGACAAGCCGATGAAGCGACGCACGCTGCTGCCTGCGCTGTTGAGCCCCTGGCTCGTGCAGGCCCAGGGCAACAAGCCCTTCACCTGGATCGTGCCCTTCCCCGCAGGCGGCGGCACCGACGCCTTCGCCCGCCCGCTGACCGCGCTGCTGACCCGGCAGCTGGGCCGCCAGCTCATCATCGACAACAAGGGCGGCGCCGGCGGCACGGTGGGCGCCAGCGTCGCGGCCAAGCTTGCACCGGATGGCAGCAACTTTTTCATGGGTGCGGTGCACCACGCCATTGCGCCATCGATGTATCCCAAGCTGGACTACCGGCTGGAAGACGACTTCATCCCGGTCGCGCTGCTGGCCAGCGTGCCCCAGGTCATCGTCGTGCACCCGGGGCAGGTGCCGGTGGCCGACCTCAAGGGCCTGCTGGCCACCGTGCGTGCCAAGCCCGGCAAGCTCAACTACGGCTCGGCCGGCAACGGCACCTCCCACCACCTGGCCGGCGAGCTGTTCAAGCTCAACACCAAGACCTTCATCACCCACATCCCCTACCGCGGCGCCGGCCCGGCATTGCAAGACCTGATCGCCGGCCAGGTGGACCTGATGTTCGACGGCCTGGGCTCGTCGGCCACCCACATCAAGAGCGGGCGCATCAAGGCGCTGGCCGTCGCGGGCAAGCAGCGCGCCGTCGGTTTCCCGGACGTGCCGACCACGGCGGAAGCCGGC
The DNA here is from genome assembly GCA_963422775.4 of uncultured Roseateles sp. Lineage (GTDB taxonomy): Bacteria > Pseudomonadota > Gammaproteobacteria > Burkholderiales > Burkholderiaceae_C > Pelomonas. Next base: position 445 of record CAUJSJ030000160.1, on the reverse strand, counting down.
GTGCCGGGCTACGAGGTGTCGACCTGGTATGGCCTGTGGGCGCCCAAGAACACGTCCAAGGAAGCCGCGGGCCGCGATGCAGGCCGAGCTGAAGCGCGCCTTCGCGACCGACGACATCCGCAACATCTGGCACGGCCTGGGCGCCGAGACGCCCAACCTCTACGGCGACGCCTTCGGCCAGTTCCGTCAGCGCGGAGATCAGGCGCTGGGCGGAGGTCGTCAAAAGTTCTGGTGCCAAGCTGGACTGACGCCAAGATGAATCTCTACGCCGCCCTGCGCGCCCGGCTTCCCGCCGACCTTGACGCCACCGCCATCGACGCCGACGGCGCCCTCTATTCCTGGCGCGACCTGGAGCGCGGCAGCGCGATGCTGGCCAACTGGCTGTACAAGCTGGACTCTGCCCGCCGGCAGCCGCGTCGGCCGTGCACACGGGACAAGAGTGTCG
>CAUJSJ030000159.1:0-87674 GCA_963422775.4 uncultured Roseateles sp. | reverse complement strand
TGCCTGCGCGGTGGGGTTTCTGGATCTCATGAGAGTCATACTACGCTTACACCGTCAACCGTCAACTAAGATTTACACTTATTTGATCAAGCGGCGTCGGCGACGAGCACGCTGGCCTGCAAAGGCAGGTGGGTGGGCAGCCGGCGCACGCGGCTGAACCCGGCGTCTGCCAGCAGCTCGCGCACCCGTGCCTCGCTGCGCGGCTGGCCGCGGCCCATGGCCAGCAGGTAAAAGCCAAAGTACGCATGGCCCATGGCCTCGGCGCCGGGCGTGTCGGCCAGCGGCTCGGCGAGCAGCAGTCGGCCGCCCGTGTTCAAGGCCTGTCGCACGTTGCGCATCAGGCGCAGCACGCGCTCGTCGTCGTGGTCGTGCACCACGCGCAGCAGCGTCACCAGGTCGGCGCCCGCCGGCAGCGCATCACGAAAGAAGTCGCCGCCCTGCGCGCTGCAGCGTGACGCCAAACCCGTCTGCGCGAAGCGCCGCGCGGCACCGGCGACGACGCCCGGCAGGTCGAACACCTGCACTTGCAACGCGGGTGCATGGCGCGCGGCCGCGCAGGCGAAGGCACCGTCGCCGCCACCGACGTCCAACAGGCGGCGGTGGTGATGCAGCGGGTAGGCCTGCAGCACCTGCTCGGCCACCAGGGGCTGGGAGGCAGCCATCAGCGCGGAATACTCGGCCAGCGCCGGGCCGGCCAGGGCATCAGGCGCATCGGTGCCGGCGTAGGGCCAGTAGCCGGCCAGCTGGCCCGGCCCGGCCTCGCCGCGAAGCAGCGCGAGCGGGTCGGCCAGGTCGCGGTACAGCGCCGCGTGGTGCTCCACCATCGCCGCCAGGCCCGCGTTGCCGGCCAGCGGCGCACCCAGCGGCCCCAGGCCGTAACGCCCCTGGGGCCGGGCTTCCAGCAGGCGCAAGGACACGGCTGCCAACACCAGGCGCTCGGCACCCGCCAGCGGCAGGTCCAGCTTCAGCGCCAACGCCGACAGCGTCTGTGGCCCCTGCGCCAGCAGCAGGTCGAACAGGCGCAGTTGCACGCAGGCCAGCAGCACCTGCGAGTAGACGAACCCTGCCACCAGGTCGAACACCTGGCCGGCCCGGCGCCTGGCGATCCAGCGCGTGGGGGCAAAGGCCTCGGCCCAGCGACGAAAACGCGCGCTGCCCAGCAGCCGATCCCGCCAGGCCAGCGGCATGTCGCTCCAGTGCGTGGCAGCAGAAGGCGTCATGCCACGGCCGCCACCCGCTCTACCAATTGCTGCGGCACCAGCCGGTTGGCCTCGTGGCGAATCAGCTGCCGGAACTGCGCCGCGCCCGGGCAGACGGGCACGGTCAGCAGCGTGGCCTGCACCAGGCGCTGGAACTCGGCCAACGCGCCCTCCAGGCCCAGCTCGCGCGCCGAACTGGGTCGGCCCAGCGCCACATCCTGCCCGCCGGGCTTGCCCAGGGCGCTGGCGTCCAGCATCACGTCGCGGATGTCATCGGCCACCTGGTAGGTCTGGCCCAGTTGCTCGCCCAGCGCCCGCCAGGGCGCGCCGTCGGCACCAGCCGCCTGGGCGCCGGCCATGGTCGCGGCGGCGAACAGCGCACCGGTCTTGGCCTGCTGGTAGTCGCTCAGGCTGATCTGCGGTTCGCACTCCCAGGCCTGGCCCGCCACGATGCCCATCGGCATGCCGACGCCCTGGCACACGGTGCGCAGCAGCACCGGCAGCCGAGATAAATGCCGCCGCGCACTGCCCCCCAGCACTTCGAAGGCAGCGACGATCAATGCATCCCCCGCCAGCACGGCCAGCCGTTCGCCGAAGGCGCGGTGCACCGAGGGGCGGCCGCGCCGCGTCTCGGCGGCGTCGAAGCACGGCAGGTCGTCGTGCACGAGAGACGCACAGTGCAGCAGCTCGATGGCCGCCGCAACGCCGTCCGTCAGGCCCGGATCGTCCTCGCCGCAGGCCAGGGCCACGGCCAGCGTCAGCTTGGGCCGGATACGCGCCCCACCCGGAAAGACCGCGTGCTGCATCGCCGCCGCCAGCTTGGGCGGGTGCCCGGCCTGCAGGCTGGATACCAGGCTGGCCCGGAGGGCGCGCTCGATTCGGTCGTCATGCGACATAGAGGCCTTTGCTCGTAGGGAAGTTGCAAGACGGGGCTTGTCGCCATCGAATTACACTACTATGTGTCAATCAGCATAGACACACCTGAAAGGGGCGTCAATGAGCTTGCATGCGCTGCCCGACAGCCTTCGCCCGCCGCGCGTGCTGGTGATCGGCGCCGGCGTGGGCGGGCTGACGGCAGCGGCCTTGCTGGCGCGCGAGGGCATGGACGTGCACGTCATCGAACGTGCCGCCACGCCGGGCGGCAAGATGCGCCAGGTCGAACTCGGCCCGGCACAGCTCGACGGCGGTCCCACCGTGCTGACCATGCGCTGGGTGTTCGACGCGCTGTTCGAGCGCCTGGGCCTGTCCCTGGACCACCACCTGCATCTGCACCGCTGCGACGTGCTGGCCCGACATGCCTGGGGCCCTGGCGAACAGCTGGACCTGTCGGCCGACCTGGATCTGAGCGTGGCCGCGATTACGGAGTTCAGCGGCGCGGCCGAAGCCCGGCGCTACCGCGCCTTCTGCGCACGCGCCCGCGCCGTCTACCAGACGCTGGACCGCCCTTTCATGCAAAGCAGTCGCCCAACGCCCGGCTCGCTGGCCTGGCGAGTGCTGCGCCAGCAAGGCCTGCCGGGCCTGCGCCAGCTGCTGCGCATCTCGCCGTTCACGACGCTGTGGCGCGAGCTGGGCCGCTACTTCCAGGACCCGCGCCTGCAGCAGCTGTTCGGCCGCTACGCCACCTACTGCGGCTCCTCGCCTTTTGACGCGCCTGCCACGCTGATGCTGGTGGCCCATGTCGAGCGAGAGGCGGTCTGGCAGGTCGAGGGCGGCATGTTCCGCCTGACGCAGGTCTTGGCCGCCTGCGCCCAGCGGCAGGGCGTGCGCTTCAGCTACGGCTGCGAGGCAAAAGCCCTGCTGCTGGATCAGGGCCGGGCCAGCGGCGTGGAGCTGCCTGACGGCCGGCGCCTGTGGGCCGATGCCGTGGTGTTCAACGGCGATGCCCAGGCCCTCGGCAGCGGCCTGCTCGGGCAGCCGGTGCAGCGCGCCCTCGGCGCGCCGGCACGCGCCAGCCGTTCGCTGTCGGCACTCACCTGGCACTGCCAAATGGATGTGGACGGCGACGCCAGTGGCTTCGAGCTGTCCCATCACAACGTGTTCTTCGGCCCGCCGCAGTCCTACCGCGCCGAGTTCGAGGCGATTGCCCAGGGCCGGCTGCCTGAGACGCCAACCGTCTATGTCTGCGCCCAGGACCGCGCCGGCCATGCACACCAGAGGCAGCCCACCCGCCACGGGCCGCGCCAGGCCGAGCGGCTGATGTGCCTCGTCAATGCGCCGGCCACCGACCAGCGCCACCTCACGGAACCGGAGATCGCGCGATGCGAAGAACAGATGTGGACCCAGTTGAGCCGCGCCGGCCTGCGGCTGAAGCCCGGCTCGCTGGCGCCGGTGCTGACCGTCCCGCAGGACTTCGCGCGGATGTTCCCGGGCAGCGATGGGGCGCTTTACGGGCCGGCCAGCCAGGGCTGGCGGGCGAGCTTCTTCTCGCGCCCGGATGGCCGCATGCGGGTGCCGGGTCTGTACCTGGCGGGCGGCTCGGTGCACCCCGGGCCGGGCGTGCCGATGGCGGCGCTGTCGGGCCAGCTGGCCGCCGAGCAGATCAGCGCGGCCCTGCGTTCGACGTCGCGCTCGGGGGTGGTGCTTACGCGTGGTGGTATGTCGACGCGCTGAGCGACGCCCAGCCCGACGGCAGTGCCTACGCGCTGACGCTGATCGCCTTCGTCGGCAGTGTGTTCTCGCCCTACTACGCACGGGCACGCCGGCGGCTTGGCGATGCCGGCGCGCGGCCCGAGGCACACTGCGCGCTGAACCTGTCGCTGTACCGCCGCCCGCCTGGCCGCGCGAGCTACCAGCGCCTGTGGGCCATGACCGAGCGCGGCGCGCAACAGTTGCGCCGCACCGAGCGCCAGTTGCAGATCGGCCCCAGCCAACTGGCCTGGGGCGCTGACGGCGACTTGCGCATCGACGTCGACGAATGGACCAGCCCCTGGCCGCAGCGACTGCGCGGCCGCATCCACCTGCAGCCGCAACAGCTGCCCGGCCAGGCCTTCGCGCTGGACTCGGCGGGCCGCCACCACTGGCAGCCGATCGCGCCGCGCGCCCGCGTGGCACTCGACTTCGACACCCCGCGGCTGCGCTGGCAAGGCGATGCCTACGTCGACGCCAATCACGGCACCCGGCCGCTGGAGCGCGATTTCGACAGCTGGCAGTGGTCGCGCAGCGCGCTGCCCGGGCTGCGCAGCCGGGTGCTCTACGAGCTGCAGACACGGGACGGCACCGACCGCGCGCTGGCCCTGGACATCGGTGCCGACGGTCGCATCGGCGCCCTCCCCCTGCCGCCCCGCTGCGCCCTGCCCACCACCGCCTGGGGCCTGGCGCGGTGCAGCCGCGCCGAGCGACAGCCCGAACTGCTGGCCACGCTGGAGAGCGGGCCGTTCTACAGCCGCTCGCTGCTGAGCGACCCGGCCGACGGCGCGCGGGCCGTGCACGAGAGCCTGTCCCTGCGGCGCTTCAACCAACCCTGGGTGCAGGCGATGCTGCCGTTTCGCATGCCGCGCCGGGCTCGCTGATGGGCAAGCGCATCTTCATGCTCGGTGCCACCGGCACCATCGGCCAGGCCACCGTGCGCGCGCTGCTGCGGCGCGGCCACGAGGTCGTCTGCTTCGTGCGGCCGCGGGCCGGCGTCGGCGGGCGGCTGCAACAGGCCGACACCGAGCGGCTGCTGGCAGGCGCCGCCGTGCGCTTCGGCGACGTGACCGACGCAGGGTCCCTGCAGAGCGACGGATTTCGCGGCGAAGGCTTCGACGCCCTCGTGTCCTGCCTGGCCTCGCGCACCGGCGTGCCCCGCGACGCCTGGGCCGTCGACCACGACGCGCATCTGCACGCCCTCGCGCAAGCGCAGAAGGCCGGGGTGAGCCAGATGGTGCTGCTGTCGGCCATCTGCGTGCAAAAGCCCCTGCTGGCCTTCCAGCAGGCCAAGCTCGCCTTCGAGGTTGCGCTGATCGACTCGGGCCTCACCTACTCCATCGTGCGGCCCACGGCCTTCTTCAAATCGTTGTCGGGTCAGATCGAACGGGTGAAGCAGGGCAAGCCCTTTCTCGTGTTCGGCGACGGCGAGCTGACGGCCTGCAAGCCGATCAGCGACGGCGACCTGGCCGCCTACCTGGCGAGCTGCCTGGAGCTGCCCGAACGCCGCAACCATGTGCTGCCGATTGGCGGCCCAGGCCCCGCGCTCACGGCACGCGAGCAGGGCGAGCTGCTGTTCGCGGCACTGGGGATGGCGCCGAAGTTCAAGTCGGTGCCGGTCGGGTTGATGGACGTCATCATCGGCGCGCTCACCACGCTCGGCCTCGTCGTGCCCAAGCTGGCCGAGAAGGCGGAGCTGGCGCGCATCGGGCGGTACTACGCGACGGAGTCGATGCTGGTGCTGGACGCGGCCACGGGGCGCTACGACGCCACCGCCACGCCCGCAACCGGGCGGCAGACCTTGGCGGACTTCTATGCCGGCCTGGCGAGTGGTGACGAGCGGCTGCCAGAACGCGGGGATCACGCGGTGTTCTGAGTCGGCCCACCGCCCCTACTCACGCATCAAGACCTGCAGGATGCTGTTGGAGACCTGCAAGGCCTTGCGACGGTCCAGACGCAGGTTCTCCAAGGTTTCAGGGAGTTCCGTCCGCGCATTCAGGCCCGCCCACTGCGCAACCTCCGCCGACGTGGCGCTGACATAGGCCATCTTCCAATTCGCGAACGCCGCGGTGTCGACCGTCTGGGCCTGCAGGACGGCGACGGTCTCATGGCGGAGATCGGCGGTGATCTTCTCCATGAGGCTTTGCACCGCCTGCGCATCTCCTTCGAGCACCTGCAGAAAGCAGCCATCCACGTAGACCAAGGCGCCGGTGATTCCCGACCGGGCGTTGTTGCCTTGCGCTCGCTCGAGGATGTCTTCCAGATCCTCCTGCTGCATGGGCGTGGAGGAGACGGACGAATAGATCACCTGATACGGCATTGCGACCCCAAGCTGTTGCCCCCCCATGATCTCTCGCCCGCGCCGCCGCTACTCATCATGATCGGCACGCGGCTGCTCGCGCTGCTTTTCCTGCCGCTCCCGCCTGAGCCGCCACCTCCGCCAGCCCCACCACTGCCAGCCCGCCCAGCCCAGCACCAGGCCGAACACCAGCAGCAACTCGATCAGGCCGAACCAGTGGCCTGCCATGCGGCTTCAGTCCCGCACCGGCGCGGACCGCAGGAACAGCCTCTGCACCGAGTCCATCCACTGCGCATGCGCGGCACCCGCGCTGCCGTGCAGCTCGCTCAAGGCGCCATGCAGCATCTTGCGTGTCAGCGCCGCAGACAGCGTCTCCATCACCGCATCCACGTCCGTGCCCTTGGCCAGCGCACGCCGGGCCTTCGTCAGTTCGGCCTGGCGCCAGTACTCGGTCTGGCGTTGCAGGGCCTGGATCAGCGGCACGCTGGCGCGCTGCTCCAGCCACTGGGCAAAGCTGGTGACGCCGGCGCTGACGATGGCCTCGGCCTGCTGCACCGCCGCCTGGCGGCGCTCGCCGCTGGTCTGCACATGGCGGGCGAGGTCGTCCACCGTGTAGAGGTAGACATCGTCCAGCCGCGCCACCTCGGGCTCGATGTCGCGCGGCACGGCCAGGTCCAGCATCAGCATGGGTCGGCGCTTGCGGGCCTTGAGCGCCCGCTCGACGGCGCCCAGGCCGATCAGCGGCAGGCTGCTGGCCGTGCAGCTGATGACCACGTCGAATTCGTGCAGGCGCTGCCCCAGTTCGGCCAGCGGCAACTGCTCGGCGCCCAGCCTCTCGGCCAGGCGCTGGCCGCGCTCGCGGCTGCGGTTGGCGACCGTCATCTGCAGCGGCCCCTGTGAGGCGAAATGCGTGGCGACCAGGTCGATCATTTCGCCCGCGCCGACGAACAGCACCCGCGTGCCGTGCAGGTCCTCGAACAGTTGCAGCGCCAGGCGCACGGCGGCCGCCGCCATGCTGACGGCATGCGCGCCGATCTCGGTGCTGCTGCGCACCTCCTTGGCCACCGCAAAGCTGCGCTGGAACATCTGGTGCAGCGTGGTGCCCAAGGCGCCGGCGCTGTCGGCCTCGCGCACGGCGACCTTCATCTGGCCGAGGATCTGCGGCTCGCCCAGCACCATCGAGTCCAGCCCGGCCGCGACACGGAAGGCGTGGCGCGCCGCATCGGCGCCCTGCAGGAAGTAGCTGTGGCTGCGCAGGTTGTCGGGGGTGGTGCCGCCCTGGTTGGCCAGCCACTCGATGGCGGGCTCGGCCAGCTCCAGCGCGTGGCGCGGGCAGGCGCTCGGCGGCAGGCCGACGTAGAGCTCGGTGCGGTTGCAGGTGGACAGGATGGCCACCTCGGGCTGGGCGCGTGCCAGGTGGCTGCGCAGGCCCTGCACGCTGCGGCCCAGGGCCTCCAGCGGGATGGCAAAGCGCCCGCGCAGGTCCAGCGGCGCGCTGCCGTGGTTCAGGCCCAGCGCCAGGACGCTCATGCAGCGCTCCGGCCGTAGGACGACTGGCGATCTTGACGCCCCAGTCGGTCGAACAGGTCGATGACGAAATCGACCTTCCTGGCAGGGAAAGTCTGCGCCGCCGGCAAGGCCGCCACTGCCGCAAGCAAGGGCCGGTTGGCCGCCAGCGCGGGTTGCTGCAGCTGGCTGCGCGCCGGCCACAGGCTCACGGCCGCTTGCAGCAGCAGGCGGCTCTTGCGCCGGCCCGGCACCACCGCCCGGCGGCTGACCGAATCGCAGCCGGCGCGTGCCACCTCGTGGCCGATGGCGGCATACATCAGCCGGGCGGCATTGATGCCGGGGCGGCAGGCCAGCGGCAGGCTGGCGACACCGGCGGCGGCCCGCGCGTACAGCACGTCGGCGGCGGCCAGCAGGCGCTGCACGACGGCAGCCAAGGCAGGCTCGAAGCGCGGCGCGGCCAGCCAGGCGGCGGGGTCCAGCCCGGCCTCGCGCAGCCACTGGCGCGGCAGGTAGAGCCGCCCCATGCGCGCGTCCTCGCCCACGTCCCGCGCGATGTTGGAAAGCTGCATCGCCACGCCCAGGTCGCAGGCGCGCGCCAGGGCCGCTGCGTCGCGCACACCCATCAGCAGGCTCATCATGGCCCCCACCGTGCCGGCCACGCGAGCGGCGTAGTCCTGCAGGTCTTCCAGCGTCTCGTAGTCGCGGCCGTCGACGTCCCAGGACAGACCTTCGATCAGCAGGTCCAGCAGCGCCCGCGGGATGCCGTACTGCGCCACCACGGCGGCCAGCGCGCGGTCGGCGGCCACGGGCTGGGGCCGGCCCTCGAAGACCCGGTCCAGCCGGCGGCGCAGCTGAGTCAGCGCGAGGCGCCGGCCGCCTTCGACGTCCACCGTGTCGTCGGCCAGCCGGCAAAAGCCGTAGAGCACCGTGGCCGGTGCACGCACGCTGGGCGGCAGCAGGAGCGAGGCGGCGTGGAAGGTCTTGGAGTTGTGGGCCAGGCTGGCGCGGCAGGCGGCCAGGTCGGCGGCAAGCAGCGGCGGCGTTTCATGCAGTGCGGACATGGGCGAAGCCTTCCTCGGCCAGGGGTTGAGACGGGCGGGGCAGATCACGGCCGTGAGGCACGATGGCGTCCAGCACGCGGGCAGACGACAGCACGCCCGGCAGGCCGGCGCCCGGGTGGGTGCCGGCACCGACGAGGTAGAGGCGCGCCACCTCTTCGCTGCGGTTGTGCGGGCGAAACCAGGCGCTTTGCGTCAGCACCGGCTCCAGCGCGAAGGCGGCGCCCTTGTAGGAGCTGAGTCGGTCCTGGAAGTCCTGCGGCGTCAGCATCAGCGAGCTGACCACTTCCTGCTCCAGGCCCGGCAGCAGCGTCTCGGACAGGCGCTTGGCAATCGCTGCACGGTAGGGCTCGGCACGTTCGCGCCAGTCCACGCCGGCATCCAGGTGCGGCACCGGGGCCAGCACGTAGAAGGTGTCGCAGCCGGGCGGGGCCAGGCTGGGGTCCGTGGCCGTGGGGCGGTGCAGGTAGAGGCTGAAGTCGTCGGCCAGGTGCTTCTTCGTGAAGATGTCGTCCAGCAGGCCTTCGTAGCGCGGGCCCAGCGAGATGGTGTGGTGGGCCACGTCCGGGTACTGGCGCCTGGTGCCGAAATACCAGACGAACAGGCTCATCGAATAGCGCGCCTTGGCGATGCGCTTGTCCGTCCAGCGGCGGCGGTAGCGGGCCGGCAGCAGGTGCTTGTAGGTCCAGGCGGAGTCGGCGTTGGAAACCACCACGTCGGCGTCCAGCCGCTGGCCGGTCTGCAGCCGCACGCCGAAGGCCGCGCCGTTCTCCACCACGATCTCGTCCACCGCCTGGCTGCACAGCACGCGCCCGCCCTGCCCTTCGATCAGGCCCACCAGGCCGCGCACCAGCGCGCCGGTGCCACCCATCGCGAAATGCACGCCGAAGCGCCGCTCCAGGAAGGCGATCAGACAGTAGACCGACGTGGTGGAGAACGGGTTGCCGCCCACCAGCAACGACTGGAAGGTCAGCACCACGCGCAGCTTCTCGTTCTTGACGTGCTTGCACGCCAGGCCGTAGACGGTGCGGTAGCCCTCCAGCTTGAGCAGGTCGGGCAGCACGCGGGCCATGTCGGTCCAGCTTTCGAAAGAAACATGGCCCAGCTGCTCGAAGCCGACCTTGTAGATCGCCTCGCTGGCAGCCAGGAAGCGCTCGTAGCCGGCCACGTCGCCCGGCGACAGCTTGGCGACTTCAGCGCGCATGGCCTCGGCGTCGCCGCTGTAGTCGAACACCGTGCCGTCGTCGAAGCGCACGCGGTAGAACGGCGCCACCGGGCGCAGGTCCACGTCGTCGCTCAGCTTCTTGCCGCACAGGGCCCACAGCTCCTCGAACAGGAAGGGTGCGGTGATGACGGTGGGGCCGGCGTCGAAGGTGAAGCCGTCCTGCTTGTGCACGTAGGCGCGGCCGCCGGGGGCGTCGAGCTTTTCAAGTACTGTCACCCGGTAGCCCCGGGCGCCCAGGCGCACCGCCGCGGCCAGGCCGCCAAAGCCGCTGCCGATGACCAGCGCCTGCGGGCGTGGGTCGCCTCGCAAAGCTGCGGTGGGCGCCTGACTTTGTGTCAACATGGCCTGATCCTAAGCGTGTCCACTTTGGTTGACAACCGGTTTTGCCATGAGCCCTGACAGCACCCTGCCCTCCGAGCTGCAGGCCGGCGGATTGCGCTGGCGGCTGCAGCGCGTGGGCCGAGGGCCCAAACTGCTGCTGTTGCACGGCACCGGCTCATCGCTGCAGTCCTGGCGCGCCTGCCTGCCCGGGCTGGCGGCGCACTTCAGCCTGCTGATCCCCGACCTGCCTGGCCATGGCGGCACGGCTGCGTTTGCCGACCGCCAGGCCAGCCTGCCGCGCATGGCTGCAGCGGTCGGCGACCTGCTGGCCGCGCTGGACTGGCAGCCTGCGCTGGTGGCCGGGCACTCGGCCGGCGCCGCGGTGATGGTGCAGATGAGCCTGGACGGGCGCGTACCGCAGGCGCGCGGCCTGCTGGCCGTCAACGGCGCGCTGCAGCCGCTGCCGGGCCTGATGGGCCTGGTGGCACCTGCCGTGGCCAAGCTGGCCTCACGCAGCGCCTGGCTGCCGACCTGGGTGACCCGGCACGCGAGCCAGCCCCGCGCGTTGCGCAACCTGATCGCCTCCACGGGCTCACAGCTGGACGAGGCCGGCGTGCAGCACTACGGCGAGCTGCTGAAGCAGCCCGCCCACGTGCGCGGCGTGCTGGACATGCTGGCCAGCTGGCAGCTGGAGGATCTGCAGGCGCGCCTGCCCGAGTTGCGCGTGACACTGTGGCTGGCCGCCGGCCTGGCCGACCGCACGGTGGCGCCGGTGCAGGCGCTGGAGCTGGCGCGGTGGCTGCCGGGTGCGAGCTTTCACCCGCTGCCGGGGCTGGGGCATCTGGCGCATGAGGAAGCGCCGGAGCAAGTCAATGCGCTGCTGCTGGGCTTGCGCGACGAGACCCGCGACCCCTCGGACCCTGACTCGACCGGCCGGCCTTGCACGCCCGCAAAGGATGGGTGCGGCCTGTAACCAGATGCCACTTGAACGGCGGCCTCGACGCCAGGCAGTCCCTTGTTTCGGTCAATCCCGTCGCCTCGAAACGGCCTTTGGCAGACGCAACGGCGCCGAAGTCTTGCTCACCGCAGGCAACAAGGAAGTCGGCACAGCGAGCGTCGCATCAACACGACCTGGTTCGATCAGCGTATCCATGTCGGCGTCTTTCGCGGTGTTGGTTCAGCTCGGCAGGGCTTCGTGCGACCGCATCAGAACGATTCCCAGTTGTCGGTGCCGGTTTTCACGGAGTCGCCGGGCCGCGCGGCGGTTTGGGCCGCCACCGAAGCTCGCGCGGCGGGCGTGGCCTTGAAGGCAGGCCGAACGACATTCGATGCCCGATCCACGCCACGGCGCCCAACGCTGCCCTCGCCAGAAGCCGGTTGAGTGCCAACCGAGCCCTTGCCATCGGCAAGCTTGAACACGGCGACCGCCTGAACCAGCTGCTGCGCCTGCATCTTCATGCTTTCGGCCGCGGCCGCACTTTCTTCGACGAGGGCGGCGTTCTGCTGTGTCGCCCGGTCCATTTGCGTCACCGCTTCGCCAACCTGGCTGACGCCCGCGCTCTGCTCGACGCTGGCAGCGCTGATCTCACCCATGATGTCCGTCACGCGCTTGATCGAGTCGACGACCTCGGTCATCGTCGCACCCGCCTGATCGACCAGCGCAGTGCCTTGCTCGACCCGCTCCACACTGGCGCCGATCAGGCTCTTGATTTCCTTGGCCGCCTCGGCCGAGCGGCCGGCGAGGTTGCGAACTTCGGTGGCCACGACCGCAAAGCCCCGACCCTGCTCGCCGGCTCGCGCCGCTTCCACGGCCGCATTCAGCGCCAGGATGTTGGTCTGGAACGCGATGCCATCGATGACGCCGATGATGTCGGCGATCTTCTTGGAGCTGTCGTTGATCCCCTTCATGGTCTGCACGACCTGGCCGACCACGTCACCGCCCTTGATGGCCACGGCGCTCGCGCCCTGGGCCAATTGGTTGGCCTGACGCGCGCTGTCGGCGTTCTGCTTGACGGTGGAGCTCAGCTCCTCCATCGATGCAGCCGTTTCCTCAAGCGCCGATGCCTGTTCCTCCGTGCGACCGGAGAGGTCGTTGTTGCCCTGGGCGATCTGCGCGCTGGCGGTGGCGATGCTGTCGGCAGACGTGCGCACCTGTGTGATGAGGCCCACGAGTTGCTGCTGCATGCTGCCCATCGAGGCCAACACACTGCCGGCGGACGCTGCGCCGGCGCCCTGAAGGGGACTGAGGTCACCGTTGGCGACGCGCTGCGCGGCTGCGCTGAGGTCCGCGGGCTCCGCGCCGAGGGACGCGACCAAACGACGCGTGATGACCCAGCCCAAGACGGCGCCCAACAGCGCCGCGAACGCGCTGATCGCCAGCAGCGTCGCGCGCTGGGCGGTGTACGCGCCGTCGGCAGCTTCGACGTCATGCTTGGCCTGCTGTTCGCTGAACTGGACGTACTCGCGTGTCGCCGCGAGCAGCGCGGCCAACAGGGGGCGGCACTCGACGTTCATCTTCTCGATGGCTTCGTCGCGCTTGCCCGCCGCGGCGAGCTCGACGATGGCGACGGCGATCGGGCCGTACTTCGACTCGACCTCGCCAATCTTGTCCACCATGACCCGGTCGCGCTCGGTGGCGTCCGCGGCGTGCGCCACGTCGTCCTTCAGCACCTTCAACCGCGCCTGAAGGTCCGTGTGGCCGTTCACAGCCATGGTCTTGGCCGACGCGCGATCGGCATCGGTACTGGCCAGCACCATGTCCCGCACGCCGATGGCGCGGCGGTTGGCAAGGATGCGGACCTCGGTGGCCAGTGTCTGGCGTTCAGCCGGGCCGTGGATGTAGCCCGAGAAGCGATCATTTGACGCACTCAGGTTTCGCAATCCCATCAGGCTCACCAGGAGCACGAGCACGGTCATGGTGGCAAACGCCATCAGCAGCTGCTGTCGAACAGTCAAACGGTTCATTTCAGTACCTCCTTGCAGAACGCATCCACCGTGAATGACGCTGGAACGTGCGATGAATCAAATTTAGCGTTTTATTCAAACTTCTTGAAGTGCCAATTTATTCGTCAAGCAAAATGATGTGATCGATTGCGCAATCGATGCCAACGATGCGGGGGGAAGGCGGTGTGGTTGAATCCAAGGCGTGCCCACAAGTCCTGATCGAAGCTCCATGTTTCCCAGCACGCTGGCGTTGATCGATGACGACGGCCTCTTCGCGCAGAGTCTTGCGCGCCACCTTGGCGAACAGGGCATCCAGGTATCCACCTTTGCCGACGGTGCTGATCTGCTGATCAGTGCTGACCCGTATGCCTACGATTTCTACGTTGCCGACCTGATGCTGCCGAGCGTCGACGGCATCACGTTGATCAACGTGCTGCGCAGACGAACCAATGCCGGCGTCCTCGTCGTCTCCGGGCGGCTCGCGCCCGAAACCTTCAAGGATGTCGTCAAGGCGGGTGCCGACATGTACCTCGCCAAACCGGTGCAGTTCGAACAGGTCGTCGTGGCCATCGAGGCCGTTCAGCGGCGCGCGGGCGCGGGCGACGCGCTGCACAAGGTTTGGCGCCTGGACCGCCGCGTTGGCCAGCTCGTCGCACCCGACGGCGCCCGCATCGAGCTGAGCGAGCAGGACCAGCGGCTGATCGAGTGCTTCGTCGAGGCCGACGGCGAGGTTGTTTCGCGGGAGACCCTCTCCCGCCGGCTGAGCAAGGCGACCGACGCTGGGGCCGGGGGGCTCAACGGCACGGTCTTCCGGCTGCGCCGGCGCATCGAGCGCGCCACCACGGCGGCGATACCCCTACAGGCGAAGTCTGGCGTCGGCTACGCGTTCAGGGCGCCGCTGAAGGCCATCTGAGCCTCCGGCTGCTGACCGCTATTCGTCGCTGTCCGCCTGGGTTATCACGAGCTTGATCGTCGTGCCTCCGGTGCCCGTGTGTTGCACCTCGACGCTGCCACCGTGCAATGACATCACGCGTTCGACGATGTAGAGCCCCAGCCCGAGGCCATCGGAACTCGTCGCGTTGCCCCCGCGTGCGCCGCGCGTGAAAAGCCGTGGCAGCAGCGCTGAAGGGATGCCTCCACCACAGTCGCTCACCGCGATGTGCAGCGCCGGGGGGGACTCGGTGTCGGTGACGCGGACCTCCACGCTCGAACTGCGCGGGCTGAACTTCAGCGCGTTGGACAGCAGATTGCGCAAGGCCAGGCGCATCAGACTCATGTCCATCAGCGCCGTGCGAGTGGGCGTGTCTCGAACAACCTGAATGCGGCCGCGGTCCGCGGCCGGCATGTCGGCAATCGCGATGGCGATCAACGCACCGATGTCGACATCGTCGCGCTGAATCGGGTCGGACCGTGCGAGCAGCGACGCCACCGTCAGCGTGTTGTCGATGCGCAGCAGCACTTCACGCAGCACTTGCTGCGCCTGCACGACCTGGCGGGACGCGAATACGTCGCCCTGATTGGCGAAGGAACTCTCGGCGCTTTGCAGCGCGGCCGAGGCATTGTTCAGCGGCTGGCGTACTTCGTGTGCCAGCACGTTGAGCATCTCGGTCCTCTCCTGCAGCAACGCTTGCAGCCGGGCGGCATGCTCCTCGATCTGGCCCCGGAGCTGGCTTTCCCGGCGCAACGCTGCCTGAGTTTCCTTCAGCTCGGTCACGTTGGTGACCTGTACGAGGAAACCGCGTACCTCGCCGTCAACCGTGTCCGGGATGTACTCGGCCAGGCTGTGCCGCTCCACCCCGCCGGGCCCGGGAATGATGCGCTCGAACACTTGGCGTTCACCGGCCAGGGCCTTGCGCATGTGCGGTTCGTTCATCGCGAACAGTTCAGGCCCCAGCAGGTCCTTGATGGACGTGCCGAGCAGGTGATCGGGATTCACGCCGAACCATGCCTCGTATGCGCGGTTTGCAAAACGGCAGCGTAGATCTCGATCCCAATACGCCAGCATCGTGGGCACGCGATCAACGAGGAGTCGCATGTGGTGCACGCCGTCCTCGTGGACATCGTCCGTCATGTGAACCCTTCAAGTGGCGTTTGGCTGCCCATTCTGATGCCATACCCGTGTCCCCGCGGCCCTTGCGCGGACAACATGAAGCGTTGCGCCACGTGCACCGAACGCCTGACCGAGTCAGCGGGCCTGCGGGCCTCCTGCAGGTGCAGGCCGACAGACCCAGCCCTGGCTGCCTTGCACTTGGCGGTCGGCTGGCGGTTGACAGTCGTGCGCTTGCGCCGATGGCCGAAAGCAGCCGTCTCCTCCCGCATGCGCGTCAGCCCGCCCTCGCGGCACACCAGTCCTCCATGCGCTCAAACCACAGCCGACACCGCCGCATGAACGTCCGACGCCTGGCCCTGAGGCAACGGCACATAGCGCGCAGCCATGGCCTGGGCCAGCGCCATCGCGGCGGGCTGGGGGCGGGGCGAGGTGTCGATCAGCACGCTGGCCAGGCCTGCCGCACGCAGACGCTGGGCGGCAGCCAGGGCGTCCTGCATGGCGGGACCTCGGCCGGGGCTGCCGTCGCGGGCGATGTTGGCGCGGGCGTCGGTCAGGAAGACCAGCACCGCACGGCTGCCGTCGCGGGACTGCAGTTGGCTGCCCAGCAGCCAGGCCGCCTCGATGCCCGACGCCAGGGGCGTGCCGCCGCCGCCCGGCAGGCCGGACAGCGAGCGCCGTGCACGCACCAGCGAGCGGGTGGGCGCAAGCAGCGTCTCGGCGCCTTCGCCGCGGAAGGCGATCAGCGCCACGCGGTCGCGCCGCACGTAGCAGTCGGCCAGCAGAAGCTCCACCGCGCCCTTGGCCTCGGCCAGTCGGTTCAGCGCCTGCGAGCCCGAGGCGTCGACGACGAAGACCGTCGTCGTCTCGTTGGGGCGGCGGTAGCGCTTGATGTGGAAGTCGTCGCGCTTGAGCAGCAGGCGGGCCGACGCGGGGCCGAGGCCTTGCTGCTCGCGCTCCCGCCCGCGCAGGCGCTGCCAGGGGATGGCGGCGCGCATCGTGGCGAGCAGGTCCAGCCGGCTGCCGGCGCGCAGGCTGCCGCGCCGCGAGGCCAGCGGCCGGCCGCTTTGGGCCGGGCGGGCGGCGGCGCCACGGCGGCCGGCACCCGTGCCGGCTTTCGAGGCCGCGCCTGCCAAGCTGGCCAGCAAGCCCGGGGGAATCGCGGCCTCGGTGGCGGCGATCATCTGCTCCTGCAGTTCCTGGGCTTGCTGCTCGCCGTCCGTGGGATCGGGCGAAGAAGCGTCGGCGGACTCGGGCTCCGGCGGATTCGGCTCGGGCGGTGCCGATGAATCGGACTCGGGCTCCGACGCAGACGCCGGCTCGGCAGGCGACTGCGGCAAAGCGCGCGCACGTGGTGCCAGCACCAGGCGCGCGGCCAGTTCGGCATCGGCCTGGGTCACCTCGTCTCGCCCCGCAATGGCCGCCGCTGCGCAGGCCGCGCGCCAGGCTTGCCAGGGCGTGCGCAGCGACATCAACCCCAGCGCCGCCGCCGTGCCGCACAGCGCCTGCACGGTGGCGTCGTCGTAAGGCATGCGGCTCAGCCGCTGCTGCGCTTCAGCCAGGTCAAACGGCAGCACCTGGCCCTCGCCCAGCCGGTCAAAGCCCGCTGCCAGATCAGGCGCGGCCGGGCTGGCGATCAGCGCCAGGCGCTCCAGCAGGCTGGCCGGCAACTGCTCCTCGGCGGACTGCCCTTCGTCCAGCGCCACAACGCACAAGCGTGAGGCGCCCTGCTCCAGCGCGGACGCCAGCTTGGCAGCCAGCCCTGCATCGACGCGCTCGGCCATCGGCAACAGCAGCACGCCGCCATGCGCCTCGGCCAGCAGCCCGGCCTGCGCCACCGGCCGGCCGGCGGCCAGGCTCAGGCCCAGGTCAAGCCCTCCGAGCAGGCGCTCGTCGTCGACCTGAAGCGGCACGCGGCGCCAGGGGATGTCAGCGGGAAGCAGGCGGCGCAGCGTCGCCAGCAGCGCATCGCGCGCCGGGCCAGCGGGGCCGCGCAGGCACAGGCCACCGAGGCCCTGCGGGTCCACCGCCAGCAGGCAGACGGCCTGCAGCCCCGCATCGAGGTCGGTCAGATCCACAACTCGGCCACCGCGCGCTCGATGCGCTCGCCGGAACCGGTGTCGTCCAACGGGTTGCGGCGCAGCCGATGGCGCAACGCGGGGACGGCGATCTGGCGCAGGTGCTCCTGCGTGACCTCGGGGGCGGCCTGCAGCGCGGCCAGCGCGCGGGCGGCGCGCATCAGCGTCAGCTCGCCGCGCAGGCCGTCGCTGCCGACGGCCACGCAGAGTTCGGCAGCGCGGTGCAGGACGGCATCGCCGAGCGCGAGGTCGGGCAGGCGCTCGCGGGCCTGCAGGATCTGCCGGCGCACCTTGACGTCCTGCTTGGCCCACAGCGTGGTGAACGCGACCGGGTCGCGCTCGAAGGCATCGCGGCGGCGCACGACCTCCACGCGCTGCGCGATCTCGGTGGGCGTCTTCACCTCGACCGACAAGCCGAAGCGGTCCAGCAGTTGCGGTCGCAGCTCGCCCTCCTCGGGGTTGCCGCTGCCCACCAGCACGAAGCGCGCGGGGTGGCGCACGCTCAGGCCCTCGCGCTCGATGACGTTCTCGCCCGAGGCCGCCACGTCGATGAGCAGGTCGACGAGGTGGTCCTCCAGCAGGTTGACCTCGTCGATGTACAGGAACCCCCGGTGCGCGCGCGCCAGCAGCCCGGGCTCGAAGACCTTGATGCCCTGCGACAGCGCCCGCTCCAGGTCCAGCGCACCGAGCACTCGGTCCTCGCTGGCGCCCAGCGGCAGGTCCACCACCGGCACGGGCAACTCCTCGGTCTTGATGCGTCCGCCGGCTTTCAAGCGCGCGCAGTCCTCGCAGCTGGACGACGCCGCCGGATCGCAGTGGTAGCGGCAGCCCTGCACCGCGCGCATCTTCGGCAGCAATGCGGCCAGGCCACGCACGGCTGTGGACTTGCCGGTGCCGCGGTCGCCCAGCACCAGCAGGCCGCCGATGGCCGGCTCGACGGCGGCGATCAGGATGGCCAGCTTCATCTCGTCCTGGCCGACGATGGCGGAAAAAGGAAATGGCGTGCTCATCGGGTTTCAGTTGGCCTCGGATTCCTGGGCATGCTTGCGCGCGCGGTGCACGGCCGTGAAGGCCAGCAGCGCCAGCACAGGAACGCTCAGCCCGACGAACAGGTCGGTGTCGAGCGGCAGGCCCAGCGAGCGGCCACCCTTGGCCAGGTAGCCGACCACGCCGGCCATGTAGTAGACGATGGCCGCGATGGACAGGCCTTCCACCGTCTGTTGCAGACGCAGCTGCAGCTTGGCGCGCCGGTCCATGGAGGCCAGCAGCGCGTGGTTCTGGTGCTCGCGGGCGATGTCGACACGCGTGGACAGCAGATGGCTGGCCTGGGCCACGCGCTCGGACAGGTCGTGCATGCGCTGCGACACGGTGGCGCAGGTCGCCACGGCGGGCGTGAAGCGGCGCGACATGAATTCGTCGATGGTCTGCAGGCCGCTGAGGCGGCGCTCGCGCAGCTCGGTAATGCGGGTGCGCACCAGCTCGGCATAGGCCCGGCAGGCGCCAAAGCGGAACTGGCTGGCGGACAGGCCGCTCTCCACCTCGGCGGCCAGGCGGGTCAGTTCGTGCAACAGTTTTTCGTCGCGGCCACCATCGCTGGCGATGTCGTCGGTGAGGCCCGCCAGCGCACGCTCGATGGCCAGGATGCGCGGCGACAGGCGGCGTGCCACCGGGAAGGCCAGCAGAGCCATCATGCGGTAGGCCTCGATCTCGAACAGGCGCTGCAGCATGCGGCCGGCCATCAGCGGCGTGAAGCCCTGGTCCACCAGCAGCAGACGGCCGAAGCCGTCGGCGTGGATCAGGAAATCGGAATAGGCCAGACCCGCGCCATCGCCCACCGCGCTGCCGATGACCGGATGGCCGGCGAAGAAGTCTCGCTGCAGATCCGGCAGCGTCGGCGCATCCTCGGCCTGCAGCAGCTCGGCATGGCCGGCATAGACCGTCATGCCGGGCACGCTGGTCAACCAGCCCGGCGGCAGCTGCGCTGCTGCAGGGTCGGCAAAAGGCAGCGCTGCGCGCGTCGCCATCAACAGCGTGTAGCTGGAGAACTCGCCGTGACGCTCCCACTTGAGTTGCACGCCGCCGATGCGACCGCTCCAGTGCACCGCGCCGGTTTCGGGTGCCGCCTGGCCGTGGTTGCGGCACAGCTTGCCCAGATGCGCCAGCTCGCGGTCCCGCTCGTCGGGGTCCACCAGCACGGCCACATAGCTGGCGCGGCCGGGCGCGGCCAGCGGCTCGGAGGGGCGCGCATGCACCTCCAGCGACAAGGCGGTGCGCTCGGGGAGGTCAGCCGGGAGCAGCCGCATGTCAGTCATCCATTCCGCGTTTGCGGCCCTTGCTTTCGGGCCGAGCGCCGGGCCGCCCCAAGCCGGCCCGTATGGCGATGTTGCCCGGGCTGGGTGCCCGGGCAATCGCCGGCCCCCCGGGGGCTGAAGCCGAACACATGGCGCCCAGTGGGCGCAACGTGCCTGCCGAAGGGCTGCGGCTCAAGCCGCAGCTCGGCCTGCAAGGCCGACCGGGCAGGCCCGCGTCCAGCGAGGCAAGCGCGGGCGAGGGGCTCCATTTATGGCTTCTTGACGTAGGCCGTGCACCAACCCTTGGCGGCCACCTGCTTGCCGGCAAAGATCGGGCATGGCCCTGCTGCGGCGCCGGCCTTGCCCTGGTAGAGGGCGCAGTTGCCGCAGGCGGCGCCGGCCGCGTACTTGGGCTGCTTGGCCTTGTCGATCTTGGCGGCATCGGCGTGGTAGCCGAGCGATACCGCGGTTGGGTCCTTCTCATCGACCATGGCCTGGGACCAGGCCTGGCCGGCCAGCAGGCCGGTACCCACCAAAGGGACCAGGCGGATGAAATTGCGACGTGTGCTCATGGTGCTTGCCTTCCTTGCCCGAGGGGCTGGGTGGGTACGAAAAGTTCAGGGTGACGGCGGCGCGCCAGCAGGTCCAGCAGATGGGACACGCCAGCGAAGGCCAGGCAGAGAACGATCCAGGCGAGGCCTGCGCCGACAAGGCTCAGACGCAACGCCAGGGTCAGGCTCAATCCGGCCAGCAGATTGGGCGCCAGATTCGCCAACCCCGTGGGCCGGCGCAGCAAGAGCCACAGCAATTCGATCAGGCTCACCGCCAGCACCAGGTCCACCAGGTGCAGCAGCAGCTCGGCTTCGGTCATGCCAGTCATCAGACGCGCGCCAGTCCGAGCAGGTGGGCCATGTCCTTGAAGAAGATGCGCGCGTGGGCCATCGGCTTGGCGCGCACCAGGCGCTTGTGCATGTAGGCGTCAAACGTCAGCTGCTGCACGTCCCGGTCGCGGCAGATGCTCACAAACCGCTCGCGGCGCTTGTCGCTGCTGTACCAGAAGCGCTGCATCATCCCGAGGATCCAGAACACCCGGCCGTGCTCGTGCATGAAGCGCTTGCGGGCCATCGCGAGCGAGCGCACGTTGCCGGTCTGCAGCAACTGCTGCACGGCTTCGGCGGCCAGGCGCCCGCCCAGCATCGCGTAGTAGATGCCCTCGCCCGAGGCGGGTGCGACGACACCGGCTGCGTCGCCCGCCAGCACCACGTCGCGACCGTTGTCCCAGCGCGGCAGGGGCTTCATCGGGATGGGCGCGCCCTCGCGGCGCAGCGTGCGTGCGTGGGCCAGGCCGGCTGAAGCACGCAGCTGCATGACGCCACGGCGCAGGGAGAAGCCCTTGTCGGCACTGCCGGTGCCGATGCTGACGCTGGCGCCGTGCGGGAACACCCAGCCGTAGAAGTCGGGCGACAGCGCGCCGCGGTAGTGCACCTCGCAGCGGCTGCCCAGGTAGCCGGCAGGCGCCTGCTCGGGCACCGCGACGATCTCGTGATACGCGAACACGAAGCGGCCTTTGTCGGCGCCGGGAATGGCCTGCTGGGCCACCTGTGAGCGGGCGCCGTCTGCGCCGATGACGGCGCGCGTGCGCACGCTTTGCGGCCCGCCGTCGGCGCTGTAGTGAACGACGCTGACGCCGTCCGCGTCGCGGTCCAGGCGCTCAAAGCTGCCTTCGCGGCGCTGGGCGCCGTGCGAGGCGGCGCGCTCGCGCAGCCATTCGTCGAAATGCTCGCGGTCCACCATGCCGACGAAGCCGCCTTCGATGGGAATGTCCACCTCGACGGCCTGCGGCGAGATCATCCGCGCGGCGGTAGCGCGGGCTACCAGCATGGCCTCGGGGATGGCGAAGTCCGCGATCAGGCGCGGCGGGATGGCGCCGCCGCAGGGCTTGATGCGGCCGGCGCGATCCAGCAGCAGCACGCGCAGGCCTTGGGTGGCCAGGTCATCGGCGGCCGTTGCACCCGCGGGGCCGCCGCCGACCACCACGACATCAAAGTCCACCGGCTGGCTGTGGTTCATAGCGCTCTCCCAAGTTGGCCCGCGAGACGCGGGCGCGCGGCTCGACCCGGGCGGCCAGGCGCGCGGCCCACAAGAACAGCGCGGCATCGAGCAGGAAGACCAG
Source organism: uncultured Roseateles sp. (assembly GCA_963422775.4). Lineage (GTDB taxonomy): Bacteria > Pseudomonadota > Gammaproteobacteria > Burkholderiales > Burkholderiaceae_C > Pelomonas. The sequence continues at coordinate 65,906 of CAUJSJ030000159.1, read as the reverse complement.
TGCGTAGGCCAAGCCCGCGTCGGCGATGAGCCAGCGCGTCAGGTCGCTGGCCGCCGTACCGAGCACGCCGCCCAGCGCGAAAGCCATCGCTTGCGCCGCGCCCCACAGGCCCATGCGCACGCCCTCGTGGCCGGACTCGCCGGCCCCAGCCAGACCCATCATGGAGCCGATGGCGGCGATGGAGAACGCACCGGTCGCCAGGCCCAGCGCAAAGACATTGGCCCGCAGCGGCCAGGCCAGGCCCACGAGGCCGGCGCACACGAGGCCGCCCAGCGCCAGCGCCGAGGCCACACAGCCCCAGACGGTCCAGCTGCGCAGCGAGCCCCATTGCCGGCCGGCCCAGCGGCTGCCGGCTGCTGCAGCCAGCAGCATGCCGACCAGCGCACCGCCATGCTGGGCGGCCGAGAGCTGGGTGGTGGCGCCGGGCGTGAGGCCGAACACCAGGCCGGCAAAGGGCTCCAGGATCAGGTCCTGCATGCTGAAGGCCAGCATGGAGACGAAGACGAAGATGGTGAAGCGGCGCGCGCGCGGCTCGGACCAGGCGCCCGCCAGCGCTTGCTTGAAGGGAACAGGAGCGGCCGTTTCGGGTGCAGACTGCGCCGGCCCTTCCAGGCCGATCAGCGCGAGCGCAGTCAGCACCACGGCGGACAGCGCCACGCCGCCCGCCACCCACAGCAGGCGCTGCGGCGAGAACGGGTCGAGCAGGCTGCCCGCCACGCCGGCCGTCACGACGAAGCCGGCAATCATCATGATCCACACCGTCGTGGCCGCTGCGGCCCGGCGCTCAGGCACGACGCGCTTGGCCAGCAGCACCAGCAGCGAGGTGCCGCTGGCGGCCACGCCCAGGCCGATCAAGGTGTAGGCCAGCAAGGCGAGAACAATGCCCGCCGCCGGGCTGCTGCCCATCCACACGGTGGCCAGAGCTGCCAGCCAGCCGCCCGCCGCGAGCGTGACCATGCCGCCGATGATCCAGGGCGTGCGGCGCCGGCCCAGGTCCGAGCCATGGCCCATGCGCGGGCGGCTGATCTGAACGACGTAGTGCAGCGCCAGCAGCAGGCCCGGCAGCAGCGCCGGCAGGGCCATCTCCACCACCATCACGCGGTTCAGCGTCGACGTGGTGAGCACGACGACGGCCCCCAGGCTGGATTGCACGAGGCCCAGGCGCAGCACGCTGAAGGCGCCAAAAGCTTTGCTCATGCCACCACCCCCCGCAGCGCGAATGCGCTGACCAGCATGCCCGAGACAAACAGCGGCACGCCGGCGCCGCTGTACCAGACGGCGCGCTGCAACGGCTGGGCCACGAAGCGCTTCATCATCAGCAGCTGCACCACCAGCAGCCCAGCCACCGCCAGGCCGTGCCAGCCCTGGCCCCAATGCCACAGCAGCAGCGCCACGATGACCTGCGGCGTGGCCATGACGATGGAGGCAACATAGGCGGCACCCGGCGCACCGAGCATGACGGGCAGCGAGTCGATGCCCGTCTGCTGGTCGCCCTTCATGGACTTGAAGTCGTTCAAGGTCATGATGCCGTGGGCGCCCAGGCTGTAAAGCAGTGCCAGCGTCAGCGAACGCGCGTCGGGCCATTCGCCCATGGCCATCACGGCCGCGCCGGTGATCCAGGCCAGGCCCTCGTAGCACAGCCCGCAGGCGGCATTGCCCCACCAGCCATTGCGCTTCAGGCGCAGCGGCGGCGCGCTGTAGGCCCAGGCCAGCAGCAGGCCGAACATGGCGGCCAGGAAGCCGGCCTGCCCAAGTTGCCAGGCCAGCAGCAGCGACAGCAGCGTCCAGATGACGGCGATGTACAGGCCCCAGTGGCCCGGCATGCGGCCCGAGGGGATGGGGCGCTGCGGCTCGTTGATCGCGTCGACGTGGCGGTCGAACCAGTCGTTGACGGCCTGGCTGGTGGCGCAGACGAAGGGGCCTGCCAGCAGCACCCCAGCCACGATCAGCGGCCAACGCCCTTGGGCCGGCAGGCCCGAGGCCACCACACCGCAGCCAAAAGCCCACATCGGCGGGAACCAGGTGATGGGCTTGAGCAGTTCGGCGACAGCCGAAAGAGCGGGGCGCTGCATGCAGCCTATTCTGGGCTGACGAAAGTCTATGTCAAGCTAGATTTACACTTATCCGAGATCTCAACCCATGCGTCTTTGGGCCGAGCGCCGGGCCGCTCCCAAGCCGGCCCGTCTGGCGAAATGCGGGCCGGTCGATCCGGCCTGCATCGCCGTCCCCACGGGGGACCGGCCGGGCCAGCGCGCGTTCAGCGCAGCGAGACCGGACGAGGGGCTTCACTCACCCACGGGGCCCATGTCCTGAATGCCGTAGCGGCGCAGCTTCACATACAGGCTCTGGCGGGACAGGCCCAGCATTTCGGCCGCCGAGGCGCGGTTGTCGCGCGTGAGTTCCAGAGCGGCCTCGATGCACAGGCGCTCGATCAGGTCCGTCGTCTCGCCCACGATGTCCTTCAACGGCAACCGGCCCACCAGCCCGGTCAGTTGCTCGGCCGAGCGCGGCAGCTGGCGGTTGGAGCGCCCCTCGGCGGGCAGGCGCCGGGCCACGTCGCGGATGGAGAAGCCCAGGCAGGCCTGGGGGCCGTCGGGCACCGCCACCGCCGAGATCTCGACCGCGCCGGGCTCGCCGTAGCCGCTGCGCAGCGTGGTCGGGAACAGCCGCAGCACGCCGTGCTGACGCAGGTTGCCGATCAGCACGTTCAGGTCCACCGAGGAGCGGCCCAGCCAGCGGTCCAGCGACTGGCCTTGTACCGACTCGCCCACGGCCAGCTGCAGCATGTCGCTGAAGGCCTGGTTGGCACTGAGGATGCGACCTTGCATGTCGGTCAACACGAAGGCGTCAGGCATCGCGTTGACGACGTTGAGCAGCGACGGCACCTCAGCCGCACGGTTCAGGGGCTGGCCCGGGATCGCCGTATTCGCGGGCGACAGCCGCACCAGCAGCGAAGTGGTGCTGTCCTGCTTGAACACGGTGGCGGACAGCTTCAGCTCGGTATTGCCATTGGCTAGGCGCACCAGCATGTCGTCGCTGCGGCCGGCGCTGCGCGCCTGCGAGAACTTGGCGTAGGACTCGGCCTGGCTCTCCACCGCCAGCAACTCGGCGAAGCTGCGGCCGACGATGCGCTTGGTCGAGTCGCCCAGCACGCGGGCTGCCGCGGCGTTGTGCTCGAACACGACCAGCGAGGCCGCGTCCAACACCAGCACGGCCTCATCGACGGCCTCGAACAGCAGCCGGTAGCGTGCCTCGGTGTGGCGCAGCCGCAGGTAGTCGCGCTCCATGGACTGCTGGGCATCGACCAGGCGCTGCTGAACGGCCGCGACCTCGCGCAGGTCGCGCCCCAAGGCCAGCACGCGGCCCTGCACGCCCATCGGCACGATGCTGTAGCTCACCGGCAGATCCATGCCACCGGCCAACGGATGGTTGACTTGGCGCTCGGGCCGCTGGCCCTGGTTCCCGGGACCGGCTCCACCCGCAGCGGCGGCCAGCATGGCGTTGACCTTGGCCCGGTTCTCGACGGTCACCGTCTCGGCCCAGCGCCGGCCCACCCACTGGCGCAGCTCGCCAAGTTCCTTGGTGTGGCTGGTGCCCAGCGAGATGTCGCGGATCACACCTTGACCGTCCAGCACCAGGGCCAGATCGGCAGCGGCGGCAACCACTGCCGCGAGGACGTCAGCATTCAGGTCAGCGAAATAAAGCTGGGGAGCTTCGAACGCCTGATCTGCGGCTGATGTGCCAAGGTTGTGCATCGAGCTCCCTGAGTGCAAGGGGCAGCATCAGGATGCCGCCGAAGGACATGAACGACAGTCGGTGTCGGCGGCTGGGGTATACGCTCACATGGCGTCAAGCTCGCTTGACACGGCCACTGACCCCGCTCTTGGCGGCTTCCACCGCGCTGCAGGCCTCGCTGGCCATCGCATCGGCCCCACACAGCGCCGCCAAGTCGGGCAATTGGGCCGCCATCGGCCCTCCAACCATCACGAAAACATCGCGATTGGCCGACGCTTCTCGCATGTCAAGAATAGCAGACGCTACATGAGGGATGCTGTCGCCAGTCGCGATTGACAGTCCGAACATGTCGAACCAGTTGCCCGTCAGGCGGGCCTGCAGATCGGTCCAGGTGGCCTTGGGTTCACATTCGACGTCCCAGCCGGCCCGGCTGAAGAATTCGGCCGCCATGACCACGCCAAACGTATGTTGCGCGCCCGGCACGGCGGCCAGCAGGGCGCGATGGCTGTCAGCGTCAGGGCGGGCTACCTGGCTGAAACGGCTGCCCTGCTCATGCAGCACCCGCTGCAGCCGCCACAGGCCGATCGTGACCTGCGAGAAGTCGTAGCGGTCGTCCTCCCACATCTCGCCCATCCAGCGTGCGCACGGCGCCAGCAGATCCAGGAAGACCTGCTCCTGCGACGCGCCGGCATCCAGCAGCGCGCGCACATAGCTGCTGGCGCTTTCGGCGTCGCCTTCGGCAGCCAAGCGGGCCAGCGTGTGCACGTGCTCCGTCGTCAACGCCAGTGCCGGCAGCGGTGGCCGGTCCTGCAGCGGCTGGGCGCTGTGCATCAGCATCAGGCGCGGAATGATCTCCAGCTCGACGATGCGCGAGAGCTGCATGTCCTGCGACGTGTTGCTTGAAACCAGATGCGGCGAGGTGAGTCGCGGTCGCTCGTCGTCGCCCAGCGGCGCAAGCTTGGCCGAAAGCTCGGCACTCTTGATCGCCAGCATTTCGGCCAGCGTCAGCGGGTCGGCCTGAAACAGCACCTCACCCTTTGCCGCACCGCGGGAAGCCGCGGCAAGAGCGCGCGGCACTTGCTGGCGCTTGGCCAGTCTGTTGATCGTCCATCCAGCCACCACGTGTCTCCTCGTGGGCTGGTTGGCAGCAAGGGTTCCATATGAGCGGCCGGAGAGCATCGGCTCCGGTCCTCGGCGCTGGGCAGCGTCAGAAATCGCTACTGCTAACCGTTTTGTTTCGCTTGAACTGCGTTCTTGTTGAGGACTGCGACAGGCTCAGTCAGCTTGCGTTGACAGACTGCTTGAAGCAATGTCGGCGTCGTCTTGGCTCGCGTCAAGCTGATTTTCCCGATTGAACAAGAAATGTCTAGTTTTGTTTACGTCAATTCCGATTGACAGTCGGAAATCGCGGGCCTAGATTCGCCCCATGCCGAACCAAGCCGCCTCGCCCGCCGCCTCCGAGGCCCAGTTCGCGCCCAGCTCGCGCCCCGCCCGCGCCCCGCTGTACACCCCGCAGGAGCGAGCCCGCCGCGATGCCAGCGTCTGGACCCTGATCCAGGGCGTGCTGGCCCCGGTGCAGTTCGTCGTGTTCCTGGTCAGCCTGGGGCTGGTGCTGCGCTTCCTTGCGACGGGACAGGGCGAGCAGTCCGCCGCGCTGTCGGTGCTGGCCAAGACGCTGACGCTGTACACCATCATGATCACCGGCTGCATCTGGGAAAAGGTGGTTTTCGACCGCTGGCTGTTCGCCCCCGCCTTCTACTGGGAAGACATGTTCAGCATGCTGGTGCTGGCCCTGCACACCGCCTACGTGGTGGCCTGGTTCACCGGCTGGCTCAGCACGCCGCAGCAGATGTGGCTGGCGCTGGCGGCCTACGCCAGCTACGCCATCAACGCGACCCAGTTCATCCTGAAGCTGCGCGCCGCTCGGCTTGATCACGCGGCCAGCCTGGCCGCGGGAGCAACGGCATGAGCGCCGTGATTCCCATCCACGCCGACGCCGGCTGCACGGACTCACCCGTGCTGATGGAGCGCGGCCAGCGCGAGGTGTTCTGCGGCCTGACCGGCATCATCTGGCTGCACCGCAAGATGCAGGACGCCTTCTTCCTGGTGGTGGGCTCGCGCACCTGCGCCCACCTGATCCAGTCGGCCGCCGGCGTGATGATCTTTGCCGAGCCGCGCTTCGCAACGGCCATCCTCGACGAGCGCGATCTCGCCGGTCTGGCCGATGCACAGGACGAACTCGACCGCGTGGTCAAGCGCCTGTTGGAGCGCCGCCCCGACATCCGCCTGCTCTTCCTGGTCGGCTCCTGCCCGTCGGAGGTCATCAAGCTGGACCTCTCCCGCGCCGCCGCCCGGCTGAGCCAGGAATTCATGCCGCAGGTGCGGGTGCTGAACTACTCCGGTAGCGGCATCGAGACCACCTTCACCCAGGGCGAGGACGCGTGCCTGGCAGCGCTGGTGCCCGTGCTGCCGATCTCCACCCAGCAGTACGAGCCCGAGTTGCTGATCGTCGGGGCGCTGGCCGACGTGGTGGAAGACCAGTTCAGCCGCCTCTTCACCGCCATGGGCCTGAAGCGCTTCGCCTTCTTCCCGTCGCGCAGCTCGACCGCCCTGCCCGCCGTCGGCCGGCAGACGCGCTTCCTGCTCGCCCAGCCTTTCCTGGGCGACACCGCCAAGGCGCTGGAGTCGCGCGGCGCCACGAGGGTGTCCAGCCCCTTCCCGCTCGGCGCCGAAGGCAGCGCCGCGTGGATGCAGGCCGCCGGCGCCGCGATGGGTGTGCCGGCCGATGTGGTCGAGCAAGCCATCGCCCCCGCCCGCAAGCGTGCTGAAGCTGCACTGGCTGCGCACCGCGTGTCGCTGACTGGCAAAAGCATCTTCTTCTTCCCCGACTCGCAGCTGGAAGTGCCGCTGGCGCGCTTCCTGTCCCGCGAGCTGGGCATGCGGCTGACCGAGGTGGGCTCACCCTACCTGCACCGCCAGCACCTGGCCCAGGAGCTGGCCTGGCTGCCGGCCGGCACGCAGCTGTCCGAAGGCCAGGACGTCGAAAAGCAGCTGGGCCGCTGCCGCGCGGCGGCACCCGACATGGTCGTCTGCGGCCTGGGGCTGGCCAACCCGCTGGAGGCCGAGGGCTTCACGACCAAGTGGTCCATCGAGCTGGTGTTCACGCCCATCCAGGGCTTCGAGCAGGCCGGCGATCTCGCGGGCTTGTTCACCCGCCCCCTGACGCGGCGCACGCTGCTGGCGGCTTGACATGCAATTGACGCTCTGGACCTACGAAGGCCCGCCCCACGTCGGCGCGATGCGCATCGCCACGGCCATGCGCGACGTCCACTACGTGCTGCACGCGCCTCAGGGCGACACCTACGCCGACCTGCTGTTCACGATGATCGAGCGCTCCAACAAGCGCCCGCCGGTCACCTACACCAGCTTCCAGGCCCGCGACCTGGGCGGTGACACGGCCCAGCTCTTCAAGGACGCCGCCCGCGACGCCTACGCGCGCTTCAAGCCACAGGCCCTGCTGGTGGGCGCCTCCTGCACCGCCGAGTTGATCCAGGACGACCCCGGCGGCCTGACCCAAGCCCTCAACCTGCCTGTGCCGGTGATACCGCTCGAGCTGCCGGCCTACCAGAAGAAGGAGAACTGGGGCGCGGCCGAGACCTTCTACCAGTTGGTGCGACACCTGGCGGTCAAGCCGACCGAGCCCCGCGTGAAGGGCAATCAGGGAGCCCGGCCGCGCTGCAACCTCCTCGGCCCGACCGCCCTGGGCTTTCGCCACCGCGACGACGTGCGCGAGATCCGTCAGCTGCTGGAACTGATCGGCGTGACGGTCAACGTGACTGCGCCGCTGGACGCCTCACCCGCCGACCTGGCCCGGCTGGCGGATGCCGACTTCAACGTCGTGCTCTACCCCGAGGTGGCTCACCAGGCGGCCAGCTGGATGACGCGCAACCTCGGCCTGCCCGCCACCAAGACCATTCCCATCGGCGCGACGGCCACCCACGAGTTCATCCGGGAAGTCGCGGCACTCGCCGGCATCGACCCCGACGTCGCCGCGGCCTCGGCACAGTCCCGCTCGCCCTGGTACGCCAAGTCGGTGGACTCCAACTACCTGACCGGCAAGCGCGTCTTCGTTTTCGGCGACGCCACCCACGCCATCGCCGCCGCCCGCGTCGCCGCGAGCGAGTTCGGCTTCAAGGTCGTCGGCCTGGGCACCTACAGCCGCGAGTTCGCCCGCGATGTGCGCGAGGCCGCCGCGCTGTACGGCGTCGAGCCGCTGATCAGCGACGACTACCTGGAGGTGGAAGCCGCCATCAGCGCCGCCGGCCCCGAGCTGGTGCTGGGCACGCAGATGGAGCGCCACATCGCCAAACGCCTGGGCCTGCCATGCGCGGTGATCTCGGCGCCGGTGCATGTGCAGGACTTCCCCGCGCGCTACTCGCCGCAGATGGGCTTCGAGGGCGCCAACGTGCTGTTCGACACCTGGGTCCACCCGCTGATGATGGGCCTGGAGGAGCACCTGATCGGCATGTTCCGGGGCGACTTCGAATTCCACGAGGATGCCGCGCCGTCGCACCTGGGCGGTCCTGCGAACAAGGCTTCGACAGCACCCGCGCTGATCGAAGTGCCAACACAACACAACGAAGAAAGCCCGCCAGCCGCGATCCCGGCCCCGTGGGCACCAGATGCCGAGAAGGAGCTTCGCAAGATCCCCTTCTTCGTGCGCGGCAAGGCTCGCCGCAACACCGAGGCGTATGCACTCAGCATGAGCGTGCCGGTGATCACCGTAGAGACCCTCTATGACGCCAAAGCCCATTTCAGTCGTTGAAGTTGGCGCCCCTCAGTCCAGGGGTACCGAGTCTGATCCCCCAAGGGGATCGCGCGCGGCTCGGGGCGGCCCAGCGCTCGCGCACGGGCGGGCTGCCATGAACGTGGTCATCGTGACCATGGACAGCCACCTCGCCAGCGCCACCGAACGCGCCCACGTGACGCTGTCCAAAGCCCTGCCCGGCCTGCGCCTGACCGTGCATGCCGCCGCCGAGTGGGGCGACAACCCCGCGGCACTGGCACGCTGCAAGGCCGACATCGCCACGGGCGACATCGTCATCGCGTCGATGCTTTTCCTGGAAGACCATTTCACACCCATCCTGGCGGACCTGAAGGCCCGCCGCGAGCACTGCGACGCGATGGTCTGCGCCATGTCCGCCGCCGAGGTGACCAAGCTGACCCGCATGGGCCGCTTCGACATGTCGGCCCCTGCCACCGGCGCGATGGCCTTCCTGAAGCGCCTGCGCGGCAAGCCACCGGGCAAGGACGATGGCAACAAGGGAACCGCCGGCGCCCAGCAGATGAAGACGCTGCGCATGCTGCCCAAGATCCTGCGCTTCATCCCCGGCACCGCGCAGGACGTGCGCGCCTATTTCCTGACGCTGCAGTACTGGCTCGCCGGCTCGCAGGGCAACATCGACAACATGGTGCGCCTGCTGGTGGAGCGCTATGCCGACGGCCCGCGCAAGGCCTTGCGCCTGACCGCCAAGCCGCAGCAGCCCATCGAATACCCCGAGGTGGGCCTCTACCACCCGCGCATGAGCCACCCCAGCGCCGTGGGCCTGATGGCCACCGCGCTGGAGGCCCTGCCCAAGGTGGCCACCACCGGCACCCGCGGCACCGTGGGCCTGCTGCTGATGCGCTCCTACGTGCTGGCCGGCAACGCCGACCACTACAACGGCGTCATCACCGCGCTGGAGGCGCGCGGCCTGCGCGTGATCCCGGCATTCGCCACGGGGCTGGACCAGCGCCCGGCCATCGCCGCCTACTTCCACACACCCGACGGCCGCACGCAGATCGACGCACTGGTGTCGCTGACCGGCTTCTCGCTGGTGGGCGGCCCGGCGTACAACGACGCGAAGGCGGCCGAGGACATCCTCGCCGCGCTGGACGTGCCCTACCTGGCCGTGCACCCCATCGAGTTCCAGACGCTGGACCAGTGGGGCGGCTCCTCGCGCGGCCTGCTGCCGGTGGAGTCCACCATCATGGTGGCCATCCCCGAGCTGGACGGCGCCACCGGCGCGATGGTGTTCGGTGGCCGGGCGAACGCCACACACATCGCCTGCACCGGTTGCAGCCACGCCTGCCGCTTCGAGAACGAGATCGACGCGCACGACATGCACAGCTGCATCGAGCGCGCCGATGCCCTGGCCGCCCGCGTGGGCAAGCTGGTGGACCTGCGCCGCAGCGAGCGCGCCGAGCGCCGCGTCGCCGCCGTCGTCTTCAACTTCCCGCCCAACGCCGGCGCCACTGGCACGGCCGCATTCTTGTCGGTGTTCGAGTCGCTGTTCAACACGCTGGCCGCGATGGCCCGCGAGGGCTACACGGTCAGCATGCCGGCGTCGGTCGATGCGCTGCGCGAAAGCATCATCACCGGCAACGCCGCCCGCTTCGGCGCGATGGCCAACGTGCACCACCGCATCCCCGCCAACGAGCACCTGAAGCGCGAGAAGTACCTGAAGGAAATCGAAGCCCAGTGGGGGCCATCGCCCGGCAAACAGCAGAGCGACGGCAGCCACATCTTTGTGCTGGGCGAGCGCTTCGGCAACGTGTTCGTCGGCATCCAGCCCGCCTTCGGCTACGAAGGCGACCCGATGCGCCTGCTGTTCGAGCAGGGCTTCGCGCCCACGCATGCCTTCTCGGCCTTCTACCGCTGGCTGCGCGAGGACTTTGCCGCCCACGCGGTGCTGCACTTCGGTACCCACGGCGCGCTGGAGTTCATGCCGGGCAAGCAAGCCGGCATGTCGGCCCGCTGCTGGCCGGACCGCCTCATCGGCGACCTGCCCAACCTCTACCTCTACGCCTCCAACAACCCGTCGGAGGGCACGATTGCCAAACGCCGTGCCGCGGCCACGCTGATCAGTTACCTGACCCCGCCGGTGGCCGAGGCCGGCCTCTACAAGGGCCTGGTCGAGCTGAAGGAGACGCTGGCCCGCTACCGCAGCCTGGAGCCCGAGGCGCAAGCCGAGCGCGACGAACTCAGCCTGATGATCCAGGCCCAGGCCGCCGAGTTCGACCTTGCCACCGCCGCGCCACCTTGGGGCACCCTCGCCGAAAACCGCATCGCGCGGCTCAGCGAGGCGGTGCTGGAGGTCGAGTACACGCTGATCCCCTACGGCCTGCATGTGGTGGGCCAGGCGCCCAGCCCGGCCGAGCGGGTGGACCTGCTGCTGTCATGCGCCGAGGCATCACACGGCGTCAAGCCGGACCGTGCCGTCATCGAGGCCCTGGTGGCCAACGGCATGTCCACCACGGACGATGATCTGGAAGACCTGGCCCTGCTGCAGCAACTCAGCGAGATGGACCAGCTGATGGCCGAGGACCGCGAGATCGACGGCATCCTGCGCGCGCTGGACGGCCGCTTCCTGCGTCCCGCGCCCGGCGGCGACGTGCTGCGCACGCCGGCCGTGCTGCCCACCGGTCGCAACCTGCACGGCTTCGACCCCTTCCGCATCCCCAGCGCCTACGCTGTCAAAGACGGCGCGGCCCAGGCCGAGCGCCTGCTCGCCAAGCACATGGCCGCCGGCAACCCGCTGCCCGAGTCCATCGCGATGGTGCTTTGGGGCACCGACAACCTGAAGAGCGAAGGCGGCCCCATCGCCCAGGTGCTGGCGCTGATGGGCGCGCGGCCGCGCTTTGACAGCTACGGCCGCCTGGCCGGTGCCGAGCTGATCCCGCTGGCCGATCTGGGCCGGCCGCGCATCGACGTGGTCATCACGCTGTCGGGCATCTTCCGCGACCTGCTGCCGCTGCAGATCAAGCTGCTGGCCGAGGCCGCCTTCCTGGCCGCGCAGGCCGACGAGCCGCCCGAGCAGAACTTCATCCGCCAGCACGCGCTGGCCTTCCAGGCCCAGCATGGCGGCGACCTGGAGACCGCCTCGCTGCGCGTCTTCGGCAATGCGGAGGGGGCCTACGGCGCCAACATCAACAGCCTGATCGACAACAGCCGCTGGGAAGACGGCGACGAGCTGGCCGGGACCTACAGCCGCCGCAAGGGCTTTGCCTACGGCCGCGCCGGCCGGCCGGTTCAGCAGGCCGCGCTGCTGCAGAGCGTGCTGGCCGATGTGCAGCTGGCCTACCAGAACCTCGACTCGGTGGAGCTGGGCGTCACGACGGTCGACACCTACTTCGACACGCTGGGCGGCGTCAGCCGCGCGATCAAGCGCGCCAAGGTTCGCAAGGACGGTGACGGCGCCCAGATGGCCCCGGTCTACATCGGCGACCAGACCCGCGACAGCTTCGGTGGCGGCGCCGTGCGCACGCTCAGCGAGCAGGTGGCGCTGGAGACCCGCACGCGCATGCTCAACCCCAAGTGGTACGAGGGCATGCTCAAGCACGGCTACGAGGGCGTGCGCCAGATCGAGGTGCATGTGACCAACACCATGGGCTGGTCGGCCACGACCGGCCAGGTGGCGCCCTGGGTCTACGAGCAGCTCAGCGCCACCTTCATGCTCGACCCCGCCATGCGTGAGCGCCTGGCCCAGCTGAACCCGACGGCATCCGCACGCGTGGCCAATCGCCTGCTGGAAGCCTATGAGCGCGACTACTGGCAGCCCGATGCCGACACCCTTGAAGCCCTGCGCCAGGCCGGCGACGAACTGGAAGACCGCCTCGAAGGCGTGACCCCGACGATGGAAAAGGCAGCCGCATGATGACCACCACCGAAGTGCCGATCCGCGAGATCGGCAACCGACGCCCCGACGGCGCCGGCAGCGTGCAGGTGCAGCTGGACCCCACCGTCAGCATCGGCACGGCCAAGTGCTTTGCGATCTACGGTAAGGGCGGCATCGGCAAGAGCACCACCTCCAGCAACCTCTCGGCTGCCTTCTCCAAGCTGGGCAAGCGGGTGCTGCAGATCGGCTGCGATCCCAAGCATGACTCCACGTTCACGCTGACCAAGAAGATGCTGCCCACCGTCATCGACGTGCTGGAGACGGTCAACTTCCACTCTGAGGAGCTGCGCGTCGAGGACTTCGTCTTCGAGGGCTACAACGGCGTGATGTGCGTGGAGGCCGGTGGCCCGCCGGCGGGCACGGGCTGCGGCGGCTACGTGGTGGGCCAGACGGTCAAGCTGCTGAAGGAGCACCACCTGCTGGAAGACACCGACGTGGTGATCTTCGACGTGCTGGGGGATGTGGTCTGCGGCGGCTTCGCAGCTCCCTTGCAGCATGCCGACCGCGCGCTCATCGTCACCGCCAACGACTTCGACTCCATCTTCGCGATGAACCGCATCGTGCAGGCCATCGGCGCGAAGGCCAAGAACTACAAGGTGCGACTGGGCGGCGTCATCGCCAACCGCAGCGCGGCCACCGACCAGATCGACAAGTACAACGACAAGATCGGCCTGAAGCTCGCGGCCCACTTCCCGGACCTGGACGTGATCCGCCGCAGCCGGTTGAAGAAGTCGACGCTGTTCGAGATGGAACCCTCGCCCGAGCTGGAGAAGGTGCAGGCCGAGTACCTGCGCCTGGCCGCCGTGCTGTGGCTGGGCGGCGAGCCCTACAGCTGCGTGCCGATGAAGGACCGCGACATCTTCGACCTGCTTGGGTTTGATTGATGAACACCTCCAACTACACCGACCGTCGCGGCGAGATCGAGACCTACTTCGACCGCACCGCGGTCGACGCCTGGGCGCGATTGACGTCGGACGCACCGGTCGGCCGCGTGCGCGCCACCGTGCGCGCCGGCCGTGACCGCATGCGCGCCACGCTGCTGTCCTGGCTGCCCGAGGACCTGCGCGGCCGCCGGCTGCTGGACGCCGGCTGCGGCACCGGCGCCCTGGCGGTGGAAGCCGCGCGGCGCGGCGCCGAGGTGCTGGCCATCGACCTGTCGCCCACGCTGGTGGACTTGGCGCGTGAACGCCAGCCGGTGTTCAGCAGCGGCGGCCGCATCGACTTCCGCGCCGGCGACATGCTGGACCCAGCACTCGGCAAGTTCGATCACGTCGTCGGCATGGACTCGCTGATCCACTACGAGCCGGACGACGCGGTCGAGGTCATCGCCGGCCTGGCCCAGCGCACCCGGCACTCGCTGCTGTTCACCTTCGCGCCCAGCAGCCCCGCGCTGGAGCTGTTCAAGGCGGCCGGCAAGCTGTTCCCGCGGGGCAACCGCTCGCCGGCCATCGTGCCGGTGGCCGAGCGCAAACTGCAACGGCGCCTGGACGCACACCCCCGCCTGCTGGCCTGGGAGACACGCCGCTGCCAGCGCATCTCCAGCGGCTTCTACACCTCGCAGGCGATGGAGCTGGTGCGGCCATGAAAGCGGTGGCCCAGCTCAACCAACGCCTGGCCGCCAAGTGGTCCAAGTTGAGCGTGGAATTCCTGCCCTTCGCCGACGTCGCGACCACGGAACTGCCGCTGTCGCGGCTGCTGCGCCTGGCGCTGTTCCAGGTGTCGGTGGGCATGGCCTATGCGTTGCTGGTGGGCACGCTGAACCGGGTCATGATCGTCGAGCTGGGCGTGTCGACCTGGGCGGTGTCGCTGATGGTGGCACTGCCGCTGCTGGCCGGCCCCTTCCGCGCGATGGTGGGCTACCGCTCCGACACGCATCTGTCGGCGCTGGGCTGGCGGCGTGTGCCCTACTTGTGGTTCGGCTCGCTGCTGCAGTTCGGCGGGCTGTCCATCATGCCGTTCGCGCTGATCCTGCTCCAGCCGGGGGCCGAGGCCAGCGCCCAGCCCGGCGGTGTCGTCATCGGCCGCATCGCCGCGGCGTTGGCCTTCGTCATGGTCGGCGCCGGCATGCAGACGACGCAGACCGCCGGCCTCGCGCTGGCCACCGATCAGGCGCGGCCCGACACCCGCCCCCGTGTGGTGGCGCTGATGTACGTGATGCTGCTGCTGGGCATGGTCATGGCCAGCACGGTGTTCAGCCTGGTACTGCAGAACTTCACGGCCACACGGCTGGTGGGCGTCGTGCAGGGCGCGGCCATCGCGACCATGCTCTTCAACACGCTTGCACTGTGGAAGCAGGAGGCGCGCGGCAGCGTCAAGCGCGAGCCCGACGCCGCGCCGCAGGAGCCCTTCCGTGCCGTCTGGCAGCGCTTCGCGGCGCAGCCCAAGACGCGCCGCTTCCTCGTGGCCGTCGCCCTGGGTACAGCCGCTTTCAACATGCAGGACATCGTGCTGGAGCCCTACGGCGGCGCGATCCTCAAGCTGCCGGTGGCCGCCACCAGCCTGCTGACGGCCGGCATGGCGCTGGGCTCGGTGCTCGCCTTCGCCATCGCTGCCAGGCTGCTGCAGCGCGGCTTCGATGCCTACCGCCTGGCCGCCATCGGACTGCTCATCGGCATCTGCGCGTTCTCGGCCGTCATCTTCGCGGCGCCGCTGGATTCAAGCCTGCTGTTTCGCTTCGGCAACTTCCTCATCGGCCTGGGCGGCGGCCTGTTCGCCGTCAGCACGCTGGTGGTGGCGATGGGGCTGGAGCAGAACGGCTGTGCGGGCCTGGGCCCCTGGGCGCCTGGGGCGCCATGCAGGCCACCGCCGGAGGGCTTGCGGTGGCGCTGGGCGGCACGCTGCGCGACGGCTTCGAGGCGCTCGCCGCACACGGCTGGCTGGGCTCGGCGATGTCCGAGCCGCAGGTGGCCTACAGCGTCGTCTATCACCTGGAGATCGCGCTGCTGTTCGGCACGCTGATCGCCATCGGTCCCTTGGTACGCCCCGCAGGCGCGCCCCGTTCAACCCGCCAGCGCTTCGGGCTGGCCGAGTTCCCAGGCTAGGAGGCCTCCATGCAAACAGGTGCCATCACAGGCTATGTCGACGTTGCCCAGCTCGTGCTGTATGCGTTCTGGATCTTCTTCGCGGGCTTGATCTACTACCTGCACCGCGAGAACAAGCGCGAGGGCTACCCGCTGGAGTCCGACCGCTCGCGGTCCATCACCGTGCAGGGCTGGCCGGCCGTTCCCGAGGCCAAGACCTACCGGCTCGCCAATGGCGACACGGCCGAAGCGCCCAGCCAGCGCCGCGACAACCAGCCACCCGTGCACGAAGGCGCCTACCGAGGCTCGCCGCTGCAGCCCTCGGGCGACCTGCTGCTGGCCGGCGTGGGGCCAGGGAGCTGGAGCAACCGTGCCGACGTGCCGGACATGACCTACGAGGGCCTGCCCAAGATCGTGCCGCTGCGCGTGGCGGCGGGCTTTGGCGTGGCCCCCCAAGACGTGGACCCGCGAGGCCTGCCGGTGCTGGGTGACGACGGCGCCGAGGGTGGCCGCGTCGTCGACATCTGGGTGGACCGCTCGGAGATGCTGTTCCGCTATCTGGAGGTGGAAGTGGAAGGCGGTGGACGCGTGCTGCTGCCGATGAACTTCGCGCGCGTCGAGCAGCGCCGCATCCGCGTCAAGTCCATCCTCAGCCACCAGTTCGCCCGCGTGCCCAAGACCCGCGCGCCCGACCAAGTCACCCTGCTCGAAGAGGAAAAGATCATGGCCTACTACGGTGCGGGCACGCTCTACGCCACGCCTGACCGCCAGGAGCCGCTGCTGTGAAGGCCGTCGCCACCCTGGTCGACCTGCTGGCACCCGCGCACGAGCACGAGTTCGAGGCCGCGCCCGGCCTGCCCGAGGCCTTGCCGGCCAATGAAGTGCAGCTGTGGCAAGGCAGCCCTGACGCGCTGCTGCTGGCCCGCCAGGCGCTGCACGTGGACCTGGTGCTGGTCTACTTCGGCACCCTGCTCGCGTGGCGCGGCATCGGCAGCGCCTACGACGGCGCGTCGCTCGGCCAGACGCTGATGGCCATGGCCGGCATGCTGCCGCTGATCGCACTGGCGCTGGGCCTGCTGGCCGGCATCGCCTGGCTGATGGCGCGCACCACCGTCTACACCATCACCAACAAGCGTGTCGTCATGCGCGTGGGCGTGGTGCTGAGCATCACCTTCAACCTGCCCTTCGCGCAGATCGCATCGGCCGGCTGGCGCCCGCGCGGCGAGCACGGGGGTGACATCGTGCTGAACCTGGCAGGCACCGACCGCATCGCCTACCTGCACCTGTGGCCGCATGTGCGGCCCTGGCAGCTCAAGCGCACCCAGCCCATGCTGCGCGGGCTGAGCAACGCCCAGGCCGTGGCCCAGACGCTGGCCACCGCGCTGCAGCAGGCCGAGGCGGCGCGACATGTGCTGCCACTGCGCGCCGTGGGCACGGTCGACACGCGCACCGGGGTGCCCACACTCGTTGCGAGCCCACTGGCTCACGCGGCTTGAACGCGACTGAAGGACCATCATGAACGCGAGCCTGCAAGCCAAACTGCCCATCGTGCCGCTGATGGCCATGGCAGCCCTGGTGCTGAGTTGCCTGGTCGGCGTCAGCGCCGTGCGGCTGTCCGGCATGAGTGCCGTGCAGCAGGCCGACGCCGCCACGCTGAGCACGCGCCAGCTGCGCTTCGAGGACCGCGACGACGGCGGCATCGCGGTGCTGGACGCCGGCAACGGCGCACTGCTGACCACCGTGGCGCCGGGCACCAACGGCTTCCTGCGCAGCACCATGCGTGGCCTGGTGCGCGAGCGCAAGCGCCAAGGCATCGGCCCCGAGCTGCCGTTCGAGCTGCTGGGCCGCGTCGACGGCCGCCTGACGCTGGTGGACCCGGGCACCCAGCGCCGCGTCGATCTCGAATCCTTCGGGCCCACCAACTCGGCCGTGTTCTTCAAGCTGCTGCCCACCTATGCCGGAGCCGATCATGTCGCACAGCGCTGACCTCCACAGCCCCGAGGACGCCGCCCGCCTGGCCAAGGCCGAGACGGTCCTCACGCCGCGCTTCTACAAGACCGACTACGCGGCCATGGACAGGCTCGACATGAACCCCATCCGCGCCGAGTGGGACGCGATGCTGGCCGAGTACGAGGGCGACAACAACCACGACCACTTCCAGCGCGGCCCGGAGTTCGCCGCGGAGGTGGCCGAGCTGTCCGCCACCTGGTCGCCCCAGCTCAGGCGCGACTTCCAGGAGTTCCTCGTCAGCTCGCTGACCAGCGAGTACTCGGGCTGTGTGCTCTACAACGAGATCCAGAAGCACGTCAGCAACCCCGACATCAAGCAGTTGATGCGCTACATGACGCGCGACGAATCGCGCCATGCCAACTTCCTCAACCAGTCGCTGAAGGACTTCGGCCTGGGCGTGGACCTGGTCAACCTCAAGCAAAGCAAGGCGTACACCTACTTCAAGCCCAAGTACATCTTCTACGCGACCTACCTGTCCGAGAAGATCGGCTACGCGCGCTACATCAGCATCTACCGCCAGCTGGAGCGCCACCCCGAGAAGCGCTTCCACCCGATATTCCGGTGGTTCGAGCGCTGGTGCAACGACGAGTTCCGCCACGGCGAATCCTTCGCACTCATCATGCGCGCCCAGCCCGGGCTGCTGCAGGGCGCCAACAAGCTGTGGATCCGCTTCTTCCTGCTGGCCGTGTACGCCACCATGTACGTGCGCGACCACACGCGGCCCTGGCTCAGCCAGGCGCTGGGCATGGACCCGACGGACTACGACTACCGCGTGTTCGACATCACCACCGAGATCACCCGCCAGGTCTTCCCGCTCAGCCTGGACACCGACCACCCGGTCTTCCGCGCCGGCATGGACCGGCTGTGCGAGATCTCTGCCGCCGCCGAGCGTGCCAAGACGCGCGGCGGGCTGGTCGGGCGGCTGCAGCAGGGCGCCTGCGCCGTGCGTGCCGCGCTGTGCTTCGGCCGGCTCTACCTGCTGCCTGCCAAGACCCACGAACTGCCGCGCGAGATGCGCGTGGCGCCGAGTTGGTAAGCCCAGGCCTGTCGGAGCCTCAGTGATGCAACACGGCTGGCCCGCCCTCTACACACTGCTGCTGTGGTGGTTCAGCACGGGCGTGATCCTGTACCTGAACGGCCTGCCGCGGGCCACGCACAAGTGGACGATGGCCGCGGCCACCGTGCTGCTGGGCGTGTCGCTGCTGGGCGTGGCCGCATCGGCGTCAGACACGCGCGTCACCGGCGCCTACCTGGCCTTCACCGCCGCGCTGATGGTCTGGGCCCTGGCAGGAGGTCGGCTTCCTGCTCGGCTACGTGACCGGCCCGCGCCGCCTGGCCTGCCCGCCCGGCGCGCGTGGCTGGCACCGCGTGGGGCACGCGGTGATGGCCATCCTGTACCACGAGCTGGCGCTCATCGTGCTCGGCGCGGCCATCCTCGCGCTGACCTGGCAGCAGCCCAACCAGCTTGCGTTGTGGACCTTCGGCGTGCTGTGGCTGATGCGGCTGTCGGCCAAGCTCAACGTCTTCCTGGGCGTACGCAACCTCAACGAACAGTTCCTGCCCGAGCACCTGCGCTACATGCACAGCTACTTCCGGCAGCGGCCCAGCAACGCGCTGTTCCCGGTCAGCGTCATCGCCGTCACCGCACTTGCGGCGGCGGCCTGGCACAGCGCCGTGGCCATGAGCTTTGGCGCCTTCGAAGTGACGGCCTGCAGCTTCGTGGCCATGCTGCTGAGCCTGGCCCTGCTGGAGCACTGGTTCATGGTGCTGCCCCTGCCGAGCGAGAAGCTCTGGGACTGGGGCATGCGTTCACGAGCGCCGCACGCCTGAGGTTGAGCGACGACGCGGCCGTTGGAACCGCGGAGCGGGCAAGAACTCAGGCCAAGCGCGAAGGTCTGACGATGGCTGAACGCCGCAATATCGCTGCCGCAAGCCAAATGGCCACTGCCGGCGTCATCAGCAGTGCCGGGCGGCAGCGTCAGCCCGGGGGCACTGCCCTTGCCAAGAAGTCGCCGGCACAGCCGCGCGGGCCGACGGTGGGCTACAGCCGGCCCAGCAGCAGCAGCACCACGACGATCAGCACAACCAACCCGAGGCCACCGGTGGGCCCGTAGCCCCAGCCGCGGCTGTGCGGCCAGGTGGGCAGTGCGCCGACCAGAAGAAGGATCAGTACGACGAGCAGAATGGTGCCAAGACTCATGACGGTCTCCTTGGTGACATGGAAGATTCAAAGCAACTCGGCCTGAGGCCTGCTCGCCTTGCACAGTGGACTCTGCTCGCGGGAGGCACCCCGGCCTTGTAGGACTCGACCGCGAGCTGGCAGCGGGCACGAGGTGGTTCGCGCGGCAACCGTCATCGCGCCTCGGGCGGCCGGCGCTTGATGCGCTGACGCGCCTTCCAGTAGTCGGCCCAGGGGTCGGCCCGCTGGAGCGACAGGTACTCGCGCGCGGTGCGCACCGTCCACTGCGCGCCGCTCTTCAGCTCCGCGAGCTGCTCCCAGGCCACCGGCATGGACACGCCCAGGCCCGGCCGGGCGCGGGCGGAAAAGGCGGCCACTGTCGTCTGCCCCTGGCCGTTGCGCAGGTAGTCGATGAAGATCCTGCCGACGCGGTTGGCCGGGCCGCTCTTGGCGACGAAGCGTTGCGGGATGGTGCGCGCCATGTGCGCCGCGACGGCGCGCGCGAAGTCCTTGACCTCGCCGTCCTCCAGCCTGGGGGTCAGCGGCACGACGACGTGCAGCCCCTTGCCGCCGCTGGTCTTGAGCCAGCTGCGCAGGCCAAGTTCCTCCAGCAGCGTGCGCGTCAGCAGGGCGGCCTCGCGGACGTGGCTCCAGGCAACCCCTTCGCCGGGGTCGAGATCGAAGATGACGCGGTCGGGGCACGTGATGCGCCGGGCGACCGAATTCCAGGTGTGGAACTCGACGACGTTCATCTGCGCCGCGGCGACGAGCGCTTCGACCTTGCTGACGACCAGCAGCGGTGCGTGGCCTGGCCACAGGGCGGCGTCGAGTTCCTGGATGCCGCGGATCGGGCCCTCGGCATGCTTCTGGAAGAAGAGCTGGCCTTCTATCCCCAGCGGCGCCCGCACCAGCGACACCGGCCGGCCTTTCAGGTGCGGCAGCATGCGATCCGCCACGCTCTCGTAGTAGCGCACGAGGTCGATCTTCTGCAGGCCCGTCGAGGGATCGACAACGCGGTCGGGGTGCGAGATCTTGATGGGCACCTTGGCTCGAGCGGCCACGGGTACCGCCACGGCGGGCAGCTCGCGCTGGATGGCCTTGGCCGGCTTGTCGGTGCGCACGCCGCGGAAGGCGGCATGGCGGATGTGGCCATCGGGCGTCCACTCGCCGAAGGCCACTTCGACGACCATCTCGGGCCGCACCCAGCGCTCGCTTCCCCGCGCACGGCGAGACCATCGGCCGGGCTCGACCAACGCCGGGTCGACCGTCGGCGTCTTCGTCTCCAGCTTGACCAGTTGGCGGTGCAGTTCGCGCCCCTGCGCGCATGACCAGCCCGTGCCCACGGACCCGGCAGGTCGCAGCTGGCCATCCTCGCGGTAGCCCAGCATCAGCGCCCCCACCTCAGCCGGCGAGTTCGTTCGGTCGGTGAAGCCGATGACGACGAACTCCTGGCGGCGCTGGCACTTCAGCTTGAGCCAGGTGTCGCTGCGCCGGCCGACATAGGGGGAGTTGGCCTGCTTCAGCATCACGCCTTCCAGGCCGAGCTGACAGGCCGCGGCGAGCACCTCGGCCGGCGCGGCCGGCAGCGCCTCGCTGAAGCGCACGCGCTCCGAGGTGTGGCCTTCGAGCAGATCTTTCAGCACGGCGCGGCGGCTGCGCAGCGGCACGGCCCGCAAATCCGTCTCGCCCAGGAACGGCAGGTCGAAGAGGAAGATCGTGATGTCCTTGGTGGCTGCGTTGTCGATGGCGTTCTGCAGCCGGTTGAAATCCGGCACGCCGTGCTCGTTCATGACAACGATCTCGCCGTCGAGCCAGGCCTGGCGGATGCCGGTCTGCGCCAGCAGCCCGGCAAGCGGCCTGAGCTTGCCGGTCCAATCGTTGCCGTTGCGGGTCAACAGGGTCACCTTGCCGCCGGTGATGCGCACCGCGATGCGGTAGCCGTCGAGCTTGTGCTCGACCACCCAGCCGCCGCCCGCCGGAGGCTCGGCCGCCAGCGTCGCGAGCTGCAATGCCAGCGTCTCGGGGAAAGGCGCTGCCACCGCCAGGCTCAGGTCGGGCTCGCCGTTGGATGCCGGCGCCTGGCGCACCCGCGGCTCGCGCTCCTCGACAAGGCCCAGCGGCCGCGCCACGACGCTGTCGGGCAGCGCGCTGATGACGTCGTAGGCCGCGCTCGGCCGCGCCCAGGCATCGCCGCGCTTCTTCAGCAGCAGCCAGGGGTCCTGCCTTTTGGCGCCCGGCTTGGAGATGCGCACCAGCTCCCACAGCCCGGCCAGCTTCTCGCCGTGCAGCTGGAAGATCAGCTTGCCCTTGGCCAGGCCCTCGCGCGGGTCGCCCACCGGTGTCCAGCTGCCGCGGTCCCAGACGATGACCGTGCCCGCGCCGTATTGGCCTTTGGGAATCTCGCCCTCGAAGCTGTTGTAGCTGATCGGATGGTCCTCGACGTGGATGGCCATCTGCTTGACCGCCGGGTCCAGGCTCGGCCCCTTGGGCACGGCCCAGCTGACCATGACACCGTCCAGCTCCAGCCGGAAGTCGTAGTGCAGATGGGACGCCCAATGCTTCTGGATGACGAAGCGCAGCGCGGCCTCAGGCTTGCGGCGCGCCACGTGCCCCCGCGGCTCCGTGGTGGCGCCGAAGTCGCGCTTGGCGTTGTAGCGCGCCAGCGGCGCATCGGCCGCCACCTGTTTCCCGCGGCCCGGTTGCGCCGCTGCCGTCTTGCGGGGCGCTGCGGCAACGCGCTCCGGCTTGTCGTCTGCCACCGTCCATCTCCAGCGATTGCTGAGCCACCACCGTAGTGCTTGTGCACGGCACGAGATGTCGGACGGGAACGCGTCGCGGCCTCGGTAGGTTCGCACCTACGAGTAACCGGCACGGGTTCCTGCAAGCCCGCCGGCACGCCCGCGTCAGCATGCCTTCGCCTGGGCGCTCGTCGTGCTTCCGGTCTGCCTGGTCGCGACGGACCTGCAGGGCGCCAGGCTCCTGCAGAAGAAGAACGCTGCCTCTGACCCGACATGACGCCCTCCCACGACACAACGGAAGCACCCGTGCCTGCAGAGGACGACTGCAACGTGCTGCAACGCCTGGGGCCCGGGCTCATCACCGGCGCCGCGGATGACGACCCCAGCGGCATCGCGACCTACAGCCAGGCCGGCGCCCAGTTCCGGTTCGGCCTGGTGTGGACGCTGCTGCTGACCACGCCGCTGATGATCGCGGTGCAGCTCGTCTCCGCCCGCATCGGCTACATCACCGGCCGCGGGCTGGCGGCCAACATGGCCAGCGTCTGCCCGCGCTGGCTCGCGGCAGCGGTCGTGCTGTCGCTCGTGGTGGCCAACACGATCAACATCGCCGCCGACGTCACCGCGATGGCCGAGGCCGCAAAGCTGCTCGTGCATGGCCCGCAATGGCTCTACGTCATCGCCTTCGGCGGCCTGTCTGCGCTCGCCCAGGTCTATGTCTCCTACGAGAAGACGGTGCGCATCCTCAAGTACCTGACCCTGGTGCTGCTCTCCTACGTCGCCGTGGTGCTGGTCATCAACGTGCCGTGGGCACAGGCACTCTCGGAGGCCGCAACGCCGTGGCGCCACCTCGATGCCGGCTCGTTGAAGGGCTACGCGGCCATGGTGGTGGCCATGCTGGGCACGACGATCTCGCCCTACCTGTTCTTCTGGCAGGCCACCCAGGAAGTGGAGGACCAGAAGTGCCGCCCGCTCACCGACGCGCAGCGCCAAGACGCCGGCCGGATGAAGACCCACCTCAAGTGCATCCAGCAGGACACCTTCGTCGGCATGCTGCTGTCCAACGCCATCGCGCTGTGCATCGTCGTGTCGGCCGCGGTCGCGATCAATCTGCAGGGGCACGGCGACGTGAAGTCGGCGGCGGATGCGGCGGCGGCGCTGCGACCTGTGGCGGGCGACTTCGCCTTCGCGATCTTCAGCCTCGGCATCATCGGCACGGGGCTGCTGGCCATCCCGGTGCTGGCCGGCTCGGCGGCCTTTGCGGTCAGCGAGATGTTCGGCTGGCGCGCCGGACTGTCCAAGCGCTTCCAGGATGCGCGGGGCTTTTATTCCATCATCCTGGCCGCAACGCTGCTGGGGACCGGGCTGAGCCTGTTCGAGGTGGACGCGATGGCCGCGCTGGTGTGGAGCGCCGTCATCAACGGCGTCATCGCCGTGCCGATCATGGCCATCATGCTGCTCATCGGGCGGTCGAGCGCGTTGATGGGCAGCTTCGTGGTGCCCAGGCCGGTACTGATCCTGGGTTGGATTGCCACCGCCGTGATGGCCGTCGCGGCCCTGGTGATGTTCGTGACGATGGCCCTGTGATCTGGCCTGGCCGCGCCCTCTCTCCCACGTTCTATGGGCGTGCGCGCGCCCGCCGGACGGGCGCGGCGGCTGGCGGCGCCGGTTCGGCGCTGGCGCGCTTGTCGGCCTTGCGGGCGCGGAGCGGCGTCACCTTGGCCGAGGTCTTGCCGGCCTTGGCCGCGCGGGTCGCCTTCCCGGCGGGCTTGGCCCCCAGGCTGGCGCGCAGGGCCTCCATCAGCTCGATGACCTGGCCGCCGCCCACCGGCCCGTGTTCCTCGCGCGAAGACGCGACGATCTTGCGGCCCCGGACCTTCTCCCCGATGGCCGCCAGCACCCGCTGCTTCTCCTGGTCATGGAACTGCCCTGGGTCGAAGCTGTCTGCGGCAATCTGGTCGACGAGCTGCAGGGCCAGCTGCAGCCCGGGCCTGGACACCGCGACGTTCGGGATGTCGGCGCCCGACTCCGTGGCCGAGAACAGGCGCACGGGCACGTTGACGAGGCCGAAGCTCAGCGTCAATGAGGCGATGGCGCGGGTCGAGGGGGCCATGAGGATCTCCTTGCCGTGCCCGAAGCCAACCGCGCGCGCAGCGTTGGCAAAGGGAACGGCGCCGCATCGGGCCAGCGTCGGTCTCCATCTGCGGCACTGGCCATGCCGGGGCTGGCCGCGCAGGCACGCCGCTTGCCATGCACGCCCATGACGACGCCATTGGACCGCTTCAGCCTGCTCACGCCGCGCGATCAGCTGCGGCCGACATCCCGGCGTGCGGGCCTCTTCGTCGACCTGGACGGCACGCTCGTCGAGGACGCGGCGCACATCACGGACCCAGCGCCGCCACGCTTCGTGCCCGGCGCCGGCGCGGCGCTCGCCAGGCTGCAGGCGGCCGGACTGGCCCTGGTGGTCGTCACCAACCAGAGCGGCCTGGCACGGGGCCGCTTCACGCGCGGCCAGTTCGCGCGCTTTCAGCAGGGCCTGCTGCAACGCCTTCAAGAGGAGTTCGGCGTCGGCATCGACGGCGTCGAGGTCTGCCCGCACGGCCCCGACAGCGAGGGCCGCCCGGCCTGCCTGTGCCGCATGCCGGCGCCTGGCATGCTGGTGCGCGCGGCGCACCGCCATGGCCTGGACCTCAAGCGCTCGTGGATGGTGGGCGACACGCTGGACGACGTCGAGGCCGGACACCGCGCCGGCGCGAGCGGCCTGCTGCTCGACCGTGGCAGCGAGACCACCTGGCGGCGCTCGCCGTCGCGCGAGCCCGACGCGCGCTTCCTAGACTGGGCAGCGCTGGCCAACCATGTCGAGCAGCTCGCCCTTACGGCCAGCGGCGAGCCAGGCTGGCTGCCCGGCCCGCAGTTGCAACGGGCCGCAGCGGCCACGGATCGATCAGCCCTGCTCTGACAGAAAGATCTCGACGCGACGGTTGGCGGCGCGGCCCGACTCGGTGTCGTTGCCGGCGACCGGTTCATGCGAGCCCCGGCCTGCGACGTCGACGCGCGCTGTGGACAGGCCGCGGATGGCCAGATAGTCCCGCACCGCAATCGCCCGCTCGCGCGACAACGGGTCGTTGACCGCATCGCCGCCGGTGCTGTCGGTGTGGCCCACGACGGTCAGGCGCACGCCGGGGTCGAGGTTGCGGCCGATCTCATCCAGCACCGGGCGCATCTGCGGTTTGATGTCGGCACGGCCGCTGTCGAAGGACACGTCGCTCGGCACGTTGAGCCTGAGCCGGTTGTCATCGGTGCGCGCGACCTCGATGCCCGTGCCCTCGCTGGCACGGGCGAGCGCGGCACGCTTGTCTTCCATGTGCTTGGACCACAGGTTGCCGGCCACCGCGCCAACGGCGCCGCCGAGCACGGCCCCGCGCCCGGCGCTGCCGCCGGTCACCGAGCCGAGGATGGCGCCGGCCACTGCGCCGGCACCGGCACCCTGGGCGGTGCCGCGTTCACGCTCGCTCATGGACGAACAGCCGGCGGCCAGCAGTGCGGCGCTCACCAGCGCGACGGTGGCGGCATGGCGCAGGGCGGGGTGGGAATTGTTGGGGAAACGCATGGCAGACCTCCAGGCCTTGACAGGAAAAACGCCGCCGGACCTTGACGGCCCGGCGGCGTGGGACGGGTGCAGTGGCGTCAGATCTTGCGGCTGTTGTCGCGAGCATCCTTGGCGGCTTCGCGGACGTCGCCCACGGCCTTCTGGACCTTGCCCTCGACCTGGGTCGCGGCGCCCTTGACCTGCTGCTCGGTGCTGCCGATGGCTTCGCCCAGCTTGCGCTGCGCCTTGCCGGCCACATCCTTCACACTGCCCTTGATTTGGTCGCTGTTCATGACTTTGCTCCTTTGCAGTCGCCCTCGTGACGGAATGCCTGAGGGGCTGTCGTCAGCTTAGTTTTGACGTCAGCGGCACATCGCCAGCGCGTTCCTCGTCCTCGGGTCGGCAAAGTCCTACGAGCCAGGCTTCGCGAGGTGCGCCGGATCAGAAGCACTGCCCCGTTGCCGCTCTTCCTACGCCAGCGCCGCGCGTCGTCCGCTACGCGCACCCCGGCCGGCCGGCCGATGCTCTCCCTACCGCATCCACTTCTGGAGAACATCATGGGCAAATACTTCCTGGCCTGGCTGCTCGGCGTGCCGGGCATCGTGCTGCTGCTGGTCTACCTCTTCTTCCATTGAGACCGGATGCCCGCCGCGGCCCCGGCCGAGGCGGGCACTCTGACGGCAGCTACAACCGGCCCTGGCCGAGCCGCGGCAGCAGCGTCAGCGCGAACAGCGCCGCAACGCCGATCCCGACATAGACGCCGCGCGACCACAGCGTCATGCGACCGAACAGCGCGGCGATGAAGTCCAGATTGAACAGCCCCACCAGCGCCCAGTTCAGGCCGCCGACGATGAGCAGCACCAGGGCCACGCCAGCGGCACTCCGGGCGGTACGCCGACCTGGGCCGGGCGGCAGCGGCGAAGGTGCGGGCGAGGGGAAGTCGGAATCATGCATGCCCCGATGCGGGCAGGCGACGTGCCCGGTATCCGCCTTGCCACCCCGACAACCCACCAGATCCCACCCCAGGAGCCCGCCATGACCCGCATTGCCGACATCATGTCCACCGACGTGAGCACGATCCAGCCCCAGGAAAGCCTGCGCCGCGCCGCGCAGTGCATGCGCGAACTCGACGTCGGCTCGCTGCCGGTCTGGGACGGTGCGCGGCTGCTCGGCATGCTGACCGACCGCGACATCGTCGTGCGCGGCATCGCCGATGGCCTCGACCCCGACGCGGCCTGCGTGTCCGACATCATGACGCCCGAGGTCCAGACCTGCGCGCCAGAGCAGGACACCGAAGACGTCAAACGCCTGATGGGCCGGTTGCGCCTGCGCCGCCTGCCCATCGTCGACGCCGACCAGCGGCTGGTGGGCATCGTCTCGCTCGGCGACCTGGTCGTGCGGCAGCCCGGCCACATCGACCAGGCACTGCGCGACATCTGCGAGCCCGAACTGCCGATGCGCTGACGCTGCCGTGGCAAGCGGCATGCCGGCGCAGCGGGCACCCGGTTTGCCGTGTGCGGGCATGACTGAACTCCCTCGCATTGCAGCGCTGCTGCTGGTGGCTGCCCTGGCGGGTTGCGGCGAAAGCACGCGCCTGCCCACCGGCGCCGATGTGGGCCCCCAGCCCACACTGACCGAGCCGGTGCAGACCCTGCTGCCCACGGCCCACGTGGCCACCGCCCGCCCCTGGCAGCCAGGCCAGGGGCCCACGGCCGCCGCTGGCCTGCAGGTGCAGGCGCTGGCCACCGGCCTGGAGCACCCGCGTTGGCTGCAGGTGCTGCCCAACGGCGACGTGCTGGTGGCCGAGACCAACGCACCGCCGCGGCCGGACGAAGGCAAGGGCATCAAGGGCTGGGTGATGGGCAAGCTGATGCTCAAGGCCGGCTCCACCGGCACCAGCGCGAACCGCATCACGCTGCTGCGCGATGCCGATGGCGATGGCCGTGCCGAGGTCAACGAGATCTTCCTGCAGGGGCTGAACTCGCCCTTCGGCATGGCCCTGGTGGGGGACCGCTTCTACGTCGCCAACACCGACGCGGTCTGGGAGTACGCCTACGCAGCTGGCCAGACGACGCTGACCGGCCCCGGCCGCAAGCTCACCGACCTGCCGGCCGGCACGCGCAACCACCACTGGACCAAGAGCCTCATCGCCAGCCCCGACGGCAGCAAGCTCTACGCTTCGGTGGGCTCCAACAGCAATGTGGCCGAGAACGGCATCGAGGCCGAGCAGGGCCGCGCGGCGATCTGGGAGATCGACCGTGCGACCGGCGCCAAGCGACTCTTCGCCAGCGGTCTGCGCAACCCCAACGGCATGGCCTGGATGTCCGCGGCGGGCGCCCCTCCGGTGCTCTGGACGGTGGCCAACGAGCGCGACGAGCTCGGCAGTGACCTCGTGCCCGACTACCTGACCTCGGTGCGGGACGGCGGCTTCTACGGCTGGCCCTACAGCTGGTACGGCCAGCACGTCGACAGCCGCGCGCAGCCGCAGCGGCCCGATCTCGTGGCGCAGGCCCTCGTGCCCGACTACGCCCTGGGCGCCCACGTGGCGGCGCTGGGCCTCACGGCGGCCGGCCGCAGCCCGCTGCCGGCCCTGCTGCCCGGGGCCGCGCCCGACGGCGTCTTCATCGGCATGCACGGTTCATGGAACCGCAAGCCCTTTGCCGGCTACAAGGTCGTCTACATCCCGTTTGCCGAGGGCAGGCCCCGCGGGCTGCCGGTCGACGTGTTGACGGGCTTCCTGGGCACCGACGGCGAGGCCCACGGCAGGCCGGTCGGCGTGGCCATCGACGGCCGCGGTGCGCTGCTGGTGGCCGACGACGTCGGCAACACCATCTGGCGCGTGACGCCGCGCTAATTCGCCTCTTCGGGCAGAGCGCCGGGCCGCCCCAAGCCGGCCCGCGCCGGCGATGCTTGTGGCTCGATGCCGCAAGCATCGGCGTCCCCCCGGGGGACCGACCAGACGAGCCCGCGTTCAGCGGGGCACGACTGGGCGAGGGGCCTCAGGCCACTCTCCGGCGCCGCTCCACCGCATCGATCTTCAACATCTGGCGGTACTTGGTGACGGTGCGCCGCGCGACCACCAGGCCCTGCTGGGCCAGCTGGCGCGTGATCTCGGCATCCGACAGCGGCGCATCGTGGCTCTCGGCCTCGATGATGTCCTTGACGAGCCCGCGGATGGCCGTGCCCGAGCAGGCGCTGCCGTTGGCGCTCATCATGGCGCGGCTGAAGAAGTACTTCAGCCCCAGCACGCCGACCGGCGTGGCCATGTACTTGTTGTTGGTCACGCGCGAGACGGTGCTCTCATGGATGCCCACTTCCTCGGCAATCTCCTTGAGCCCCAGCGGCTTCATCGCCATCGCGCCGTAGTCCAGGAAGTTGTGCTGGCGCTTCACGATGGCCTCGGCCACGTCGAGGATGGTGGAGAAGCGCTGCTCGACGTTGCGCAGCGTCCAGCGCGCCTCCTGCAGATGCGCGCCCAGCTCGGCATTGCCCGCCGTGCGGTGACGCTGGAACAGGTTGGCGTAGACCTGGTTGAGCCTGACCTTGGGCACGACGGCCGGGTTGATCTGCACCTTCCATTCGCCGCGCACCTTCTTCACGATGACGTCGGGCACCACGTAGGCGACGTGAGAAGAACTGAAGCGCCAGCCGGGCCGCGGGTCCAGGCGGCGGATGCGGTCGCAGACGGCCTCCACCCGGGCCGGCGATTCACCGAGCTGGCGGGCCAGCGCGCCGACATCGCGTGCCGCCAGCGCCGGCAGATGCTCGCTGATGATGGCCTGGGCCAGGCGGCGCATGTCGGGGCAGGCGATGGCGGGCAACTGCAGCAGCAGGCATTCGCCGACGCTGCGCGCCGCCACGCCGGCCGGGTCCAGTGACTGCACGCGTTTCAGCGCGATCTGCATCTCCTGCGGGTCGGCCACCGGGTCCAGCCCGGCCACGTCGAGCAACTCCGCCAGCGGCGTGCGCAGATAGCCATCGTCGTCCAGCGACTCGACAACGGTGCGCGCCAGCGCCAGGTCGCGCTCGGACAGCGAAAGAACATTCAGCTGCACGTGCAGATGCGTGGTCAGCGAGGTCTCGACGGCCATCAGGTCCAGCGCACTGAGCTCGCCGTCTTCGGCGCGACGCTGGCCGGCGCTGTCGGCCGCCCAGAGGTCGCGGTCGCCGCCATCGTCGGGAGCACCGGCGCCGTCGGCATCGGCGGGCAGGTCAGGCTCGGCCACGCCGTCCGCTGCCACGCCTTCCATCTGACCCGCCGGCCCGGCCTCGCCCTCGCCCTCGCCAGCCTGCGGCGCCAGGCCCTCGTCGCCCTCGCCATCGCCGCCATCCTCGGTTTCGAGGAAGGGGTTGCGGCCGAGCGTGTCACGCAGCATGGCCGCGAAGTCCATCGACGACATCTGCAGCAGGCGCACGGCATGCTGCAGGCGGGGTGACAGGGTCTGGGTCTGCCGTTGGTCGTTGCGCAGGTCCATGGAAGGCATGGGGTCTCTTTCAGGGATCAATGACATGCCGCATCCGCTGCAGCGCGAGGCGGCCTGAGCGCTGGAACGCAACCTCCATGCCGGCTTGTGGGCAGGGAACGCATCGGGTCACAAAACCGGCTTCCACCCATGGGCCGCGCGCATTGACGGCGCGCGGCTGACTTCGACCGCCCGAGGGTCTGTGCAGGATTTACCGATCACCGCATGGGCAACCGGCAATTGCGGCAAAGCCTGCCGCGAAACACGCGCTCACACCGGGAAACAAGAGCCATCAACTGCTTGCCGGATTGCGTCCGGCACACCGCTTGCCCATGGGCCTGCGCGAGATCCCTCTCGCGCAAGGAGAACGCATGAAGAAGATCCTCATGGCCTCGATGGTCGTGCTCGCCACCCTCGCAACACTCGGCGGCTGCGCCGTCACCAGCGGTCAGAGCACCGTGGGCCAATACGTCGACGACGCCACCATCGCCACGCGCGTCAAGACACGCTTCGCCGAGGACAGCCAGGTCAGCGCGATGCGCATCCAGGTGGAGGCGCTCAAGGGCACGGTACAGCTGGCGGGCTTCGCCATCTCGCAGGCCGAGAAGGACCGCGCCGGCCAGATCGCGCGCGCCGTGCCGGACGTCAAGGACGTCCGCAACAACATCATCGTCAAGCCCGCGAGCTGAGCGGCGTCCATGTCCAGGGCCGCCAGAGGCCACACGGTGTTTTCCGGCAGCTGGCGGCCTGCGCGACGGCCATCCTGAGCTATTTCCTGCGCGCGTCCGAGCACGGGCTGTCGCGCACCGTTGAGGCCCTGCCCCGGCGGCGCAGACGCGGGTTGCGTCCGCTGCACGGGCCTGACGTTTGCCCTGGAGTCCGACAGGGCACCTTCATGGGCCGAGACCGCCCCGCGGCGCGATGGTTGCGCCTGCAAGAATGGACCTGCGATGCCCTCGAGCCAGCCCCGCCCTCCATTCATCATGCCGGTCACCATCCGATCCCGACTGCTGTTGCTGGTGCTGTCGGTGCTGTTGCCCTGCATGCTGGGCGTCGCTTGGCTGATCGCCAGCACCTACGAAGCCGAGCGCGACGCCCACGAGCGCACGCTGCGCGACACCTCGCGCGCGCTGTCCATGCTGGTGGACGGCGAACTCGCGCGGCGCGCGGCCATCGCCCACGTGCTGGCGCAATCCCCCTCGCTGGACGGCCCCGCGCCGCTGGACACACAGAGGCTGCGCGCTTTCGAGCGACTGGCGCGTCGTGCGATGCGGGGCATGGACGGCTGGGTGGAGTTGCGTGCTCCGGCCAAGGTGCTGCTGAGCACCCGGCAGGCCGAGGGGGCAGCCAGCACTTCCACCGATCTGGCAGACCCGGCAGCAGGCCCCGCCGAGCTCAGCGCCGCGGCCATCATGCTGCCGTTGACGCTGGCCGGCCCGGAGCAGGCCGGCGTGGCGCAGGAGCCGCACGCGGCGTGGGTGGAACCGGTGACGCGCGACGGCCGGCTCGTCTACAACATCGTCGTCACCGTGCGGCCGTCCGAGTTGCAGCGCGTCGTACAGGCGCAGGCACCGCACCCGGGCTGGATCGGCGCGGTCATGGACAGCAGCGGGCGCCTCGTCGCCCGTCTTCCCGGCGGCGCGAGCTTTGTGGGCCGCCAGGGCAGCGCCGACCTGCGCGAACGCATGGCCGCCGCACGCGAAGGCGCCTTCCAGTCGGTGTCTCTGGACGGCGTGCAGACGGCGGGCTACTTCAGCACCTCGCCGCTGGGCTGGAGCTATGTCAGCGCCATGCCGCGCCAGGAGTTCACCGGCCGCATGCCGCAGGCGGTGCAGCGCGTCGTCATCGGCGCGCTGGTGCTGCTGGCCCTGGCGATGGCGGGTGCCGTGTGGGTGGCGCGCCGCATCGAGCGGCCCATCCACGCACTCAAGGATCTCGCCCAGGCCCTGCAGGCAGGGCAGCCGGTGCAGGCCGGGCCGACCGGCATGGTCGAGGCCGACGGCGTGGCCGATGCGCTGGCCGAGGCCAGCCGCAGCATGGCCAGCGCGCGTGCCGAGCTGGAGCAGAGCGTGGCCCAGGCCGTGGAGCGCACGCGGCTGATGGAACAGCGTGGCGCGCAGAGCCAGCGGGTCGTCGCGCTGGGCCGACTCACCGGCGGCGTGGCGCACGAGTTCAACAACCTGCTGGGCGTCATCAGCAACAGCATGCACCTGATGCAGCGCCACCCCTGCGCGCCGGAGCTGCAGGGGCCGCTGAGCGCCACGCAGCGCTCGGTCGACAAGGGCAGCCAGCTGACCCAGCACCTGCTGCGCTTTGCCGGCCGCCGCCCGGTGCGGGTGCAGACGCTGTCGCTCGCGCGCTACCTGCCCGAGGTGCAGGAGCTGATGCGCAGCGTGTTGGGCCGGCGCATCGAGATCAAGGTGCAGGTGCCGCCCGACATCTGGCCGGTGCGCGTGGACAGCAACGATCTGGACCTGGCCCTCGTCAACCTGGCCCTGAACGCCCAGGACGCCATGCCCGCGGGGGGTGAGCTGCGGCTCCAGGCCAGCAACGCGGAGGCGGCCGACAAGGAAGGCCTGGAGCACCTGGCGCCCGGCGACTACGTGCTGCTGACCGTCAGCGACGACGGCACGGGGCTGGACCCGAGCCTGGTCGAGCATGCCTTCGAGCCCTTCTTCACGACCAAGGGCGTCGGCCAGGGCAGCGGCCTGGGGCTGAGCCAGGTTCACGGCTTCGCGACGCAGACCGGTGGCGCCGCGCGCCTGGCCAGCACGCCGGGCATCGGCACCACCGTCTCCCTGCTGTTGCCGGTGGCCGGCAGCGACGAGGCCGGCACCAGGACAGCGCCGGCCGACAGCACGCAGGCCAGCATCGCCGGCGCGACGGTGCTGCTCGTCGAGGATGACGAGGCACTCGGCGACGTGACGGCAGCGCTGCTGGCCGCGCACGGCGCCCGCGTGCTGCGCGCGGCGGAGGCCGGCGCGGCACTGCGCCTGCTCGACGCCGGCGCCCAGCCCGATGTGGTGCTGAGCGATGTCGTCATGCCCGGCGCGCTGGACGGCGTCGCGCTGGCGCGGCAGCTGCGCCTGCAGCGCCCGGGCCTGCCGGTCGTGCTGATCAGCGGCTTCAACAACCGGCCCATCGCCGACGGCGAGTTCGTGCAGTTGCGCAAGCCCTGCGCGCCGGCCGAGCTGCTGGCGGCATTGCAGTCGGCGATCGCGGCGGCACGCTCGGCAGCCAACCGCTCGTAACACGGCGGGCACGCCGGCTGCCATGAAGCGGGCTGGACGCTCTCGCGGCACAAGCCGCCAGGGTGAGTTCATCGACCCGTGAAAGGACATGCCATGAGCAACGACGACATCATCGACACGCTGAACGACCTGATCGAAACCTCCAAGGACGGCGAGTACGGCTTCCGCGCCTCGGCGGAATACGTGACCGACACCGCCCTGAGGCAATCCTTCGAGCGCCGCTCCGAGGAGTGCCGCATGGCCGCCGGCGAGCTGCAGTCCCTCGTCGCCCGCCTGGGCGGCAAGGCCGAGGACAGCGGCACTGCCGCCGGCGCCATGCACCGCGGCTGGGTGGCGGTGAAGGGCACGCTGGCCGGTTACACCGACAAGGCCATCCTCGAAGAGACCGAGAGCGGCGAGGACACTGCGCTGGAAAGCTACCGCAAGGCGATGGAGGAAGCCCTGCCGCCGGACGTGCGCCTGGTGGTGGAGCGCCAGTACGAAGGCGTGAAGCGCAACCACCTGCAGATCCGCGCGCTGCGAGACCAGGCGCGCGCTGCTGCCTGAGGCGGCTGCGCGCCCTGCCCCGGCTCAGCTCCGGCCGGGGCGGTGCCCGGCCGGATCGGGGCCACCGGGCACGTCCTCCCCGGCGGCCTGTCCGTCGGGCGAGGTCTTCGTGCGACGGCGCCCGGCCGCGCCGTCCTCTTCCTGCTGATCCTCGTCATCCTCATCTTCCTCGCTGAGCGGCGCCTCGTCGACGGCGTCGAGCAGCGCGTCGGCATCCTCGGCATCGCCACCGACCGTGAAGACATGATCCACGCCGATGTCGGCGCCGTCGCGCACGCCGGTGCCGCCCTCGCTGGACGCCAGGGATTCGCCCAGCGGCAACGGTGCCGCCTGGTCGTCGCGCAGCGCCACGTCCACCGGCAGGCCGGGATCGGTGGCGTCTTCGTCGTTGTCCAGGCCGGCCACGTCGCTGCCGCTGTCGGAGCTGTCACCGGGGCCGAGGCTGGCCTTGTCACGGCCGGCAGGCTCGGCCGCGGCGGGGTCGATACCGAACAGGCTGCTGCGTGCCATGGGAACCTCCGATGCTGTAGAACGCGGGACGGCCCCGCAGCCCCACCCGGCAAGCCATGTGCCGCGGTGGCCGGAGTCAGAACGGCCGTGTCAGGACGCCGGACCGGAAAAGCGCAGCTTCTGCACCGCGAAGCCGCGGTCGCGGGCGATCTGCACCAGGGCCTGGCGGCGCTCGGCGACCAGTTCGGGCCGGCGCGACAGCAGCCACAACGAGTCGCGCTCCGGGCTGCCGATGAGGACCTCGTCATAGGCCTCGTCCACATGCAGCACGGCCTGCTCCGTCCAGGCCCAGTCCAGCCATTGCAGGGCCTCGGGCCAGCGGCTGATGCGCAGCCGCGCGCCCTGGCTGCCGGGCACCGGCTGCACGCGCGCCTCGCTGCCCTGCGTGCCGTGGCGATCGATGCGCCGCTGCAGCAGGTCGAACTGGCCATCGTCGCGCGGCAGCAGGCCCAGCTCGGGCGGCTGCAATGCTTCGGCCTGCAGCGGCACCGGCAGTTCGCCGACGAGGAACCAGCGGCCGCCCAGCCGCGCGAGGTCGACCTCGGCCACCGTTGCCAGCGGCAGGGTGCTGCGCCGCTGCACCCCGAGCAGGCGCTCGGCGAGCGGCAGGCCGAGCGTGACGAGGCTGCTGGCCACGACCGGGTTGATGCGGTGGCGCCAGCGCTCGGGCAGCATCGGCCAGGCCAGGCCCAGCAGATGGGCCCAGGGCACGTCCAACGGCGCACCCGGCGGGCGCGGTGGCGCAGGCATCGCAGGGTGGCGGCGCCGCAGCGACAGCAGCGCCGCAATGCCGAGCGCCACGCCGCCGGCGGGCAGTAACAGGCGCTGGGGCTGCAGCGTCTGGCGCAGCTGGCCGGCCAGGCCGGCCGCGCCCTCGCGCAGCCGGGCCTCGCGTGCGATCAGCCGCTGCTCCACGGCCAGGATGCGGGCATCGATATCGGTGTCAGGCTGCAGCACGCTCATCGCTGTCCTCGCTGGGCTCAGGTTCAGGCTGGGGCGCCAGCGTCAGATGCCGCTGCGTGGCCGGCAGCCGCAACCTGGGCATCAGGCTGCGCACGCGCAGCAGCGCCAGCAGCATGGCCAGTGCGTTGATGGCGATGACCAGCAGCAGCGCGGCAGCCGGCAGCAGGCCGGCCCCCACGAGCAGATGGACGACGCCGGCCCACAGTGCCAGCCAGACCGTCACGCCGAGGACGGCCACGGCCACCATCAGCGCAACGATCTGGGCCAGCGCCTGTACCGCGCGCTGCAGCTCCAGCGACAGCAGCTCGACGCGGTCGCTGACCAGGCCGGGCAGCTCGCGCCACAGCGCCTGCACTTGGTCCAGCAGCGGCGCGGGCCTGGCTTGCAGGGGGTCGGCCAAGGCAGCCTCAGCGCGCCAGGCGGGCGACGAGCACGCCGACGGCCAGCGCCGTGGCCACGGCGGCCAGCGGGTGCTCGCGCACCGAATTGCGCAGGCTGTCGACCCACTCGTCGCCGAGCTCACGCGCGTCGCTGGCGCGCTGGCTCAGCGTCTCGCTGGCCGCAGTGACGCCGTCCTGCAGCTTCTGCACGGCCGGCCCCGCGGTCTCCGCCATGCGGTCGATGGCGCTGTGGGCACCCTGCACAACGCGGCTGAGCACCGCACCCGCCTCGCCCTCGGCCTTGGCGGGCGCCGCGACATTGGCGCCGCTGGGCGTGGTGGGTGCCGGCGTGGCGGGCGTGGCCGGCGAGACGGAGGAGGTGGGGAAAGGCGTGTTGGCAGAGGTGGTGGTCATGGGAGGTCCTGGGGGTGAAGGGAAGGGAGAAGGCGAGAGGGAACGGTTGCAGACGTCAGCGCAGGGTGCCGCGCTGGATCAGGTTGACGATGGCCAGCAGCACCACCGCGCCCAGCAGGGACACGGCGAGCGAGCCCATGCTGAGCAGGCCGTCGTTGATAGTGGAAAAGCCCAGCGTCGGCGAGAGCAGCCAGCCGCCGATGGCGGCGCCGACGATGCCGACAAGGACGTTGAGGAGCACGCCCTGCTCGCCGTCGGTGCGCATCAACAGGCTGGCGACCCAGCCGACGAGGCCACCTGCGATGAGCCAGATGATCAGATTCATGAGCTGCTCCTTCGGGCGCGGCGTGATGCCGCGCACGGCCCTGGCAAACGAGGTGCCAAGCCCATCACGGACAGGGGCGCAGAACTTGCCGCAGCGCTTGCCGCTCGATGTCGTTCTGAGGGCCGGGGCGTCTTGAAGCCCGTCACTCAACCGCCGGCTGCCTTCTTCAGCTCGCCAGCCTCGGCCTCCTGGCCCGAAGGCGTCTGCGCGTCGAGGCCGCGGTCGGGAGATTCGGACACCTGGGCCACGTTGCCGGGGCGATCAATGAGCTCTTCGATGATGAAGTGGCCGTAGTGCTGGGCGCGCTCGGCACCGTGGTCGCGCGCCAGCGCGGCGATCTGCACCGCCTGCTCGTCGTTGGCCGCGAACACCAGCAACCAGTGATAGCCCTTCTCGGCCAGCACGCGGTGGGCCAGCACGAGGTTCATCTCCTGGCCGATCGACGCCAGCGGGCTGGCATGGGCGATGTCCTGGTCGATCTGCCTGAGCATCTGCTGGTCGGTGTAGTGGCGCACCGACCCCGGCGCCAGGTTGAGGTCGGCCATGGCCAGCGCAGCTTGGTCGGCTTGCGCGGCTGTGGGGAATGAAATGACGACATGGCCGACGGGCTTGAAGACGCCGAAGCTGCGGGGCTCTTCTGCGGTGGCGTCGGTGGGGGCTTCAGTCGTGGTCATGGCGGCCTCATCGGGGTTGGCTGGAGTAGGCGGTTGCGAGGCAATCGCCGTGCCCAGCCGCGCCAACCGGGGCTGGCACGTCGATTGCCTCACGTGAGGCCAATGCTCGGAGTCACCATGCCCGCCCCAGCCCGACGAACCGTTCTCTACGTCGAGGACCACCCGGTCAATGCGCTGTTGATGGCCGCCATCCTGGAGCGGCGCGCTGAGATTGAACTCGTCGTCGCGACGACGGGCGAGGAAGCGTTGTGCCTGGCTGCGGGCCTGCGGCCGGTGCTGCTGCTGCTGGACCTGGGCCTGCCGGACGGCCACGGCAGCCGCCTGCTTGGCCGGCTGCGCGCCCTGCCGGGCTGTGAGACGGTCCCGGCTGTCGCCGTGACGGCGGACGTCGGCTTCGCCATCGAAGGCTGGGGCTTCTGCGAACTGTGGCCCAAGCCGCTCGCCGTCGATGACGTGCTGGCGCGGCTGGATGCCCTCGTCGGCACGCGGCCGTCGGCGCCCCCTCAGCTGCCGAGCGAGTTTCGCGGCCAGCCGGCAGGCAGCCTCACGGCATCGTGACGGCGCCGTGCGGCAAGCCGCGGACCACGCGGTGCACCAGATGCAGCTTGCGCACGGCCGGGGCCGACAGCACGAACGGATAGAAGTCTGCCACGCCCATGCTGCGCGACAGTTCGTTGAGCACGCCAGTCAATTCCATCCAGCTGTTGATGAGCTGCAGGAAGCCGGCAGCCCCGGGCTCGCTCGCGTCCGTGAGCAGCTCGGCGCCGAAGCGCTCGTAGTTGAGTTCGACGCGCTCACCGTCCAGGCCGAAGCTGCGCGCCGTGTCCAGCGTGTCGACCAGGTGCAGGTAGTGGGCCCAGGTCTCGGCCCAGTCCTCCCACGGGTGGGCGCTGGCATAGGCGCTGACGAAGCGCTGGCCCCAGTCGGGCGGCGCGCCGTTGGCGTAGTGGCGCTGCAGCGCGGTGCCGTAATCCTGGCGCTCATCGCCGAACAGCTCCCGGCAGGGTGCCAGCCACTCGGTGGGCTCGACGAGGCGCTGCCAGTAGTGGTGCCCGGTCTCGTGGCGCAGGTGGCCGAGCAGGGTGCGGTAGGGCTCGCCGAGCTGATCGCGCAGCTGCTCACGGTGCGCATCGTGGGCTTCGGCCACGTCCAGCGTGATGACGCCGTCGGCGTGGCCGGTGACGACGGGCGGGCCCTCGGACGGGGCCAGCAGCAGGTCGAAGGCCAGGCCCCGCTCGGGGTCCTCGGCCTTCGAGATGACCGGCAACCCCAGCCCGATCAGGGAGGACACCAGACGGCGCTTGGCTTGCTCGACGCGGCACCACCAGGCCCCCGCCTCGGGCTGGCTCAGGTCGGGCACGGTGCGCGTCAGCCGGCAGCAGCGGCACAGCGTCTGGCCGGCCGCCACTTCGGCCGCGTCCAGCAGCCAGTTGCAGCCGGCCGCCGAGTCGAGATTGCCGCAGCGCGCATGGCGCGGCGCGCGACGCACCGGCACGCCGGCTTCGCGCCAGCCGCCCGAGCGCATGGGCTCCAGCGCCAGCAGCAGGCCGCGCGTGGCGTCGTATCCCAGTGGCCGATGACAGGCGAGGCACACGCTGTTGCGGAAGAACACCGGGCGCCCGCAGGCACAGCTGAAGGCGCGCGGTGTCAGCGGCGCGGGCACGGCCCGCAGCGGGTGGGCAGCGGGCAGCATCAGGCGGCCAGCCGCAGCAGCTGTTGCCCGAAGCGGCCCGGCACCCGGCCCCCATCGGCCTGGATGGCCGCCAGGCGCGCGTGCAGGCGCAGTGGGCTGCCGGTCGCCGATGCACGCAGCACCCGTGTGGCGGCGGCCATGAAGGCATCGGCCGCGGCCGGCCCCTCGCAGGGCGGGGCCAGGCAGCCGCTGACGCCGCCCGAGCTGCCGTTCCGGCTGGGGAGCAAGAAGACGTCGGCGCTGGCGTCGTGCCGGGTGTCGTGCCGGGTGTCGTGCCGGGTGTCGCCCCGCGCCGGCTGGCGCGGGCGGCTGAGTTGCACCCCATGGCCGGCGCGGCGCAGAGGGAGCACGGTGCGTTGGGCGGTCAGCGCAACGCCGTTGATTTCAGGGGGAAACGTCTCGCTGACGTAGGCGATGCGCACGAGTTTCACTCCGGACGGTTGCAGGGTCGCCGGCAACGGCAAGCGCTGTGCCCGCCGCGGCCCGGTTCGCGCATGTTGCCCTGGCCTGGGCCGGCACGGTGCGGCGCTCCCGCGAGCGCAGCAACCCCATCAACTGGCGCTCGGCGGCCGCCAGCCCGGTGCGCGCAGGCGGCGCCGCAGCCCAGGGCTGGGCGCGCAGCGCGGCGCGGGCCGCGTCGTCACCCAGGGCGTCGCCCAGGCCCAGCACGCGGGGGTGGATGTAAGCCTTGCGGCAAACCGCGGCGGTATTGCCCAGGCGCTGGGCCACGCCTTGCAGCACCTGCTGCGGCCGGCAGGGCTCGGCGCCCTCGGCGCAGGCCTGCAAGGTGAGCTGCAGGGCCAGCACGCTGCCGTGCCAGGTGCGGAAGTCCTTGGCCGTCACGCGCTGGCCGGCAGCCTCGGCCAGCCAGGCGTTGACGTCGGCCGAATCCACCGCGCGACTGGTGCCGTCCTCGTCCAGGTAACGGAACAACTCCTGGCCAGGCAGTTCGCGGCAACGCCGCACGATGCGGGCGACGCGGCGGTCGCTCACGCGCACGCACTGGCGCACGCCGCTCTTGCCCACGAAGGACAGCTCGATGGCGTCGCCCTTGATGCCGGCATGGCGGTTGCGCAGCGTGGACAGGCCGTAGGAGCCGTTGTCGCGCGCGTAGGCGCTGTTGCCGATGCGCAGCCAGGTGGTGTCGAGCAGGCGCACCAGCGTTGCGAGCACGCGCTCGCGCGTGGGCTCACCCGGGCCGGCCAGCGCGCGCTGCACGCGCCGGCGCAGCCGCGGCAGCACGGCGCCAAAGCGCAGCAGGCTGTCGAACTTGGTCTGGCCACGGCCGGCCATCCAATCGGCGTGATAGCGGTATTGCTTGCGCCCACGGGCGTCGCGGCCGGTGGCCTGCAGATGGCTATCGGGCTGCGGGCTGATCCACACGTGCGCCCAGGCCGGCGGGATGGCGAGCTTGCGGATGCGCGCCAGCGTGGGCTCGTCGCGAAGGCGCCGGCCGCGCGCATCGCGGTAGGAAAAGCCGGCCTTGGCGGCTTCGCGGCTGATGCCGGGCGCGCTGTCATCGGCCCAGCGCAGCCCCGCCAGGCTGGCCTGGGCGCGGGGTGTGAGGAGTGTCGGCATGGACGGGCCAAAGCAGTTGGCATGCCAGCCGCCGGGCATGCCGCTTGCCGGCTTTTCCGAATGCAAATGAGCTACACCCGGCCCGGTCAGCAGGCGCAGGACAGCCGTCCCGCGGCGAGCCCCCATCTGCTGGACGTGTCGATGTTCTGGAGTCCGGTGGGCGGCGTGCGGCGCGTGTTGACGGCCAAGCTCGAACGCCTGCGGGCCCTGGGCTGGCGGCACACCGTCATCGCCCCGCGCGCGCAAGGGCCCGGCATGGTCGACTGCGGCGGGTTGGCACTGCCAGGCGGCGGCGGGCAGCGACTGGTGCTGTCGCGCGGCCGGGCGCTGCGCCAGATGGCGTTCATGGCACCGGACATCATCGAGTCGGCCGACCCCTACACGCTGGGCTGGGCCTCGCTCGCGGCCGCCGAGCAGTTGCGCGTGCCGGCCGTGGCCTTCTGCCACTCCGACCTGCCTGCGCTGGCGGCCCGCACGCCGGGTGGCCGCAGCGCCGAACGCTGGGCGCGGCGCTACCTCGTCGGCCTGTACCGTCACTTCGATGTCGTCATGGCGCCCAGCAGCGGCCTGGCCCAGCGCCTGCAAGGCTGGGGTGTGCCGCGCGTGACGGTGCAGCCGCTCGGGGTGGATTGCTCGGTGTTCACGCCCTGCGCGCGCGACCTGCCCTGGCGCACCCAGTTCTGCCAGGCCCATGGCCTGGATCCGGACACGCGGCTGCTGGCCTACACCGGCCGCTTCGCCGCGGAAAAGAACCTGCAGCTGCTGGCCGACGCCGTCGCGCTGCTCGGCCGCGGCCATGTGCTGGTCGTCGTTGGCAATGGGCCCGCCGCGCCTGCCGGCGACCAGGTGCTGGTGCTGCCGCCCGAGCACGACAGCCGCCAGCTCGCGCGGCTGGTGGCCAGCTGCGATGCCTATGTGCACGCCGGTGATCAGGAGACCTTCGGCCTGGGCGTGCTCGAAGCCATGGCCTGCGGAACGCCGGTGGTCGCGGCAGCCGCGGCCGGCCTGGGCGAGCTGGTGGCAGGCGCCGGCCTGCTGGTGGACCGGCAGCGCGCGGGCTCCTGGGCCGAGGCCATGGAAGCCAGTCTGAGCGGCAGCCACACCACCCCGCGCCGTGCCGCGCTGGCACGCGCCCAGGAACAGGACTGGCCGCGCGTGCTGGCACAGATGACGCGGCGCTACGCCGCGCTGATCACCCGGCACGCCGCACCCACGCCGCCCGCCACGCCGGCGGTGCCCGGCAGCCAACCGCTGCGCCCCTGGGCGGGCCAGCTGGCCCGCCAGCGCTGACGGGCGCCGCGCCACCAACCGGCCTCAGGTTTCGGGCAGCGCCTCCAGCGCCGGGGTGTCGCGGCTGTCTGCCTGCCACGGCATCAGCAAGGCATGGGTCTCACGCTCCAGCTCGGCCCAGGGCATGGCGGTCACGTCGGCCTGGGCCAGCAGTTCGTCCAGACTGACGAAGTGCAGCTGGACCAGCCCTTCCAGCAGCGTCACGAGGGCAAGTTGCTGGGCATCGCCGCTGCGCTCGCCCACAGCCATCAGGTCGCGCAGCGTGCCCACCGACGCCATGGCCAGGCCCAGGGCCGGCCAGGCCGCCTGCCGCGAAGCACCCAGCGCGGGGTGCAGCAGCGCTTCCTCCAGCTGGCACAGCAGTTCCACGCCCGAACGCAGCCGCCCAGGCGCGAGGCGCGGACGGTAACGCGCGCCGTGGCGGCAGTTGTCGAACTCCTCGTTCAAGCCGCGCTGGAAGCCGGCCAGCAAGGTGAGCAACGGCAGCCGCGCCACCAGGGCCTGCGCCATCACCGGAAACCGCACGAGCTCCGCGGAAGTCGCGACCGCGTCGGCGGTCGCCTGCTTCAGTTCAGCATGTCCCATCGCCTGCTCCTGATCGAGATCGGAACAGGACCGTGGCAAGCGGCGCGCCTTGTCGAAGGACTCAACCCGGCGTACTGCCGTCCGGCGGCTGTGCGCCCTCGGCGGCGTATTCCTTCAGGCGGTTGTAGAGCGTCTTCAAGCTGATGCCCAGGACTGCGGCGGTGCGTTCCTTGTGGTGGTTGTAGTGCCGCAAGGTGGCCAGCATCAGCACGCGCTCGGCATCGGCCACGCTGGAGCCGATGGGCAGGGTGATGAAGGGCATCTCGGCATGCGCCGGCGCCGGCTCGCGCGGGCGGGCGGGTGCAGGCGCCTGCCCCCCCCAGACCGAAGTGACCCCTGCGGCCTCGTGGGCGACGGGCAGCCAGGTTTCATCGATGACGTCGCCCTGGGCCATGACATAGGCACGTTGCACGGCATTGCGCAGTTCGCGCACATTGCCCGGCCAGGGGTAGGCGACCAGCATCGCCAGCGCCTCGGGCGTGAAGCGGCGCACGGCACCCTCCTGCGCGCTGATGGCCGTCAGGAAATGGTTGGCCAGCAGCGGGATGTCGGCGGCGCGGTCGCGCAGCGGCGGCAGCGCGATTGGGAAGATGTTCAGGCGGTAGAGCAGGTCTTCGCGCAGCTTGCCGGAAGACACGGCCTGGTAGGGCAGGCGGTTGGTGGCGGCCACGATGCGCACGTCGGTCTCCAGCGCCGTGGTGCTGCCCACGCGCATGAAGCGGCCGGTCTCGAGCACGCGCAGCAGCTTGACCTGCAGCTCCAGCGGCATTTCCGTGATCTCGTCCAGGAACAGCGTGCCGCCGCTGGCACGCTCGAAGAAGCCCTGGTGCTGGCGCTCGGCGCCGGTGAAGCTGCCCTTTTCGTGGCCGAAGATCTCGCTCTCGATGAGGTTGGGGCTGATGGCGCCGCAGTTCACGGCCAGGAAGGGGCGCTTGCGGCGGCGGCTGAGGTCGTGCACGGTCTGGGCCACCACCTCCTTGCCGGTGCCGGACTCGCCCGTGATGAAGACCGACACACTGGTGCCCGCCACGCGCGAGATCTGCTCGTAGATGCGCTTCATGGGCGCGCTGCGGCCCCAGAGGTGGCCGAAGTGGCCGGATTCATCGAGGTTGGCGGTCAGGTCCTCGACCTCGGCCTGCAGCGCCGCCGGCTTCATGATGCGCGACAGCACGCCCTGCAGCTGCTTGAGGTTGACCGGCTTGACGAGGTAGTCCGCCGCGCCCAGGCGCAGCGCCTGGATGGAGGTTTCCAGGTTGGCGTGGCCGGTGCACAGCACCACCTCGGAGTTGGCCACCAGCTTGGGGTCGGCCAGCAGGTCCATGCCGTTGCCGTCGGGCAGGCGCAGGTCCAGCAGCAGGATGTCGGGCTGCTGCAGCGCGATCTGCTTGCGTGCATCGCGCAGGTTGTGGGCCACCGCGACGGTGAACTGCTCGCCCGCGATCAAGTCCCGCAGCGAGGCTGCGGAGTCATGGTCGTCGTCCACCACCAATGCGTGCGGCATGCGCGTCGTTTCCTTACGTCGTTGTTACAGGGACGGCTCGCACCGGGAAGTTCATTTTGAACAGATTCCGCGGGACCTGGCAAAAATTTCCGGTTGCCGGCGCGCGCGTCGGCACGCCTGCAGTCAGGCACGCCGATTGCCATGATTTGTCCTGATGAACCTCTCCTTCCGCCTCTCCTTGTCTGGTTGGGCGAGCGCCATGGCGGCGCTGTTCGTCGTGGGCGGCACGGTGGGCTGCGCCAGCCTGCCGGGGCCCAACAGGCAGTTGCAGCCGTTGCCGGCGCACCAGTTGGCAGAGCACATCACGATGAAAGGCGCCAAGGGCCTGGTGACCGAGGCCGTGGAGGCCCGCGATCTGGCGCGCGTGCGCGACGAGGGCAACGGCGCCCTGTTCGAACATCATCTGGGCGTGCTGGCCGCCACCGGTGAAGCCCAGCTGCTGCGCGGCAACACGGCCAGGCTGCTGGTGGACGGGCCGGCCACCTTCGCCGCGATGAAGACGGCCATCGCCGCCGCGCGCCAGCGCGTGCTGGTGGAGTTCTACATCGTCGAGGACGAGGGCGTGGCCGCCGAAGTGGGTGAGCTGCTGCTGCGCAAGGCAGCT
The DNA here is from genome assembly GCA_963422775.4 of uncultured Roseateles sp. Taxonomy (GTDB): domain Bacteria; phylum Pseudomonadota; class Gammaproteobacteria; order Burkholderiales; family Burkholderiaceae_C; genus Pelomonas. The sequence goes on along the minus strand of CAUJSJ030000159.1, from coordinate 21,144 downwards.
GAGGGCGTCAGCGTGGCGCTGATGTACGACAGCCTGGGCTCGATGGGCACCGACCCCGCCTTCTTCGAGCGCCTGCGCCAGGGCGGCATCGCGGTCTGCGCCTTCAATCCGATCAACCCGCTGGAGCGGCCCGGCCACTGGGGCCTGCTGCAGCGCAACCACCGCAAGATGCTGGCCGTCGACAGCGACGTGGCCTTCACGGGCGGCATCAACCTCAGCAACGTCTACGCCGAGGGTTCCTTCGGCAGCGCCCGCCGCAAGACACCTCCCGCCGATGCCGACAAGCAGGGCTGGCGCGACACCCAGGTGGAGCTGCGCGGCCCGGTGGTGTCGGCGCTGGCGGCGGTGTTCCGTGAGTCCTGGGCGACGCAGGGCTGCAAAGGCGAGCTTGCAGCGACGCCGGCGCCGCGCGTGGCCACGCCGGGGCAGCGCGTCGTCAAGCTGGTGGTGGGCGACCCGGCCAACGGCGTCAACCCGAGCTACACGGCGCTGCTGCACGCGATCGAGGCCTCGCAGCGCAGCGTGCAGCTGACCATGGCCTACTTCGCGCCCGGCGACGAGCTGATCCGGGGCCTGTGCAACGCGGCGCGGCGGGGCGTCGCCGTGTCGCTGGTGCTGCCGGGGCGCAGCGACGTCTCGATGGTGCTGCACGCCGGCCGCTCGCGCTATGCCCAGCTGCTGGAGGCCGGCGTGCAGATCCACGAGATGACGCAGTCCGTCATGCACGCCAAGACGGCCGTCGTCGACGGCGTCTATTCCAGCGTCGGCTCCAGCAACCTGGACTGGCGCAGCATCGTCGGCAACCACGAGATCGACGTCATCGTGCTGGGCGACGACTTCGGCCAGCAGATGCGGGCGCTGTTCGCCCGCGACCTGACGGTGTCGCAGCGCATCGATGCCAGCCAGTGGGCGCAGCGCGGCCTGGGCCAGCGCCTGCTGCAGGGCTTCGCCCGACTGGTCGAACCCCTGCTCTGAACCCGCGCGGCAGCCGATGGGCATGCCGCTTGCCATCCAGCCATGGGTTCATCAGCACCTCTGGAGTCACACCATGACGATTGAAACCATGGACACCTTCTCCATGGCCAGTGCGGCCAACGCGGCCGCCGCCGAGCGCTTCCTCAACGAGTTGCGCCTGGAACGGCCCCGTCGCCCGGGCGGCAGCACCATGGGCCGCCTGATGCGCCGCAGCCGCACGCGCACCGCGGGCATCCGCTTCGAGTGGGTGCTGCGCACGGTCGGGCCGATATTGCGCGTCGTCGCGACGTGGACGGACCACCTCGGCCAGCCGCATCACACCTCGTTCTCGGTGCAGTGCAACGGGCTGGAAGGGGCGCTGGACCGCGCCATCGCGGCGCGCATCTCCTGCGGCGCGCCCATGCCCGACCGCGAGGATTTGCTGCAACGCCTGCAGCAGGAATTCGCCACCGCACCGCATGTGGCCGCCCAGCTGGTCGACCGGGAACCCGGCCGCACCGCGCCGGCCTTCCTGTTCTCTCAGGGCAGCTTGGCGAGCATGGCCGCCTCGGTGGCCTCGTCCCACGCCAACGGGTAGAGGCAGCGGGCCTGGGTCAGCAGCTCGGGGCGACCGCCCCAGAGCGCGATCTGGTCGCGCACCGTCGCGAAATCGATGCTCATCAGCACGGCCGGCGCGTTCACGCGCGGGTTGTGGCGCGCCGTGGTGAACGGCAGCAGGCCGAGGTAGCGGCGGTAGAAGGCAACGTGACGCGGGTTGACCTCGATGATGAGGCGCTCGCAGCGGGCCTTGCGGTGGGCGTGCAGATAGCCGAGGTGGAACACCTGGGCCAGCACGCGCTTGGCGTTGTGGGAGTGACGGTCCACGGCGAGGCTGCCGAACTCGCACAGCTTGATGCCGGCGGCGCGCCATTCGGCCAGTTCGGCCTCGAACAGCTGATCGGCATGCAGGCCGCCCTTGCCGTCGAAGCGCACGGACAGCGTGCCGACGATCTGCTCGCCGTTGCGCGCCGTGCAGACGATGTCGCCGTCTTCGTTGCGGCTGCTGTAGCGCTCCCGCGTGACGGCCAGGCCCCGATCCCCGTAGCGACGCTCGACCAGGTCGTAGGCATCGCCGTCCAACGAGCCGAAGTCACTGTCCAGCTCCAGTGGCGGACCGCCATTGGGGTTGAGCGGCGTGCGCCGGCTTTCTTCAAAAAACGTGGGGATCATCGACAGCATCCTTGGCGCCCAACGCGCCGAGGGGCGGAGTCTAGGGATTGAAATGACTCAATTCCGTGACGTTCACAGACCGATACATCTAAAACTGCGCCTCGTTTGGGTTTGTGCGTCGCTCGGAAAAGCGACAGCTGACGCCGGTACATGCGCAGCTCGGCCTGGCGCGCCGCCAAATCGTCGAGCAGACATGCCGCCCAAGAAAAAGGCCACGCGTCGCGTGGCCTCTCGTGCAAGCGAAGGCGGGTCAGACCACGTACTTGCTCACCAGGCGGTTCATGTTGCTCAGCGACAGGCGATGCATCTCGATCAGCGAGATGAGGCCGTTGCGATGCAGCTGCAGCACCTTGTCGTCGGACAGCTCGGCGTACTTCTTCTCGTCCAGGGCCAGGAAGCCCTCGACGTCGAACTTCTCGCCGTTGGGCAGCGTGGCTTCGAAGCGCATGTCCTGCAGCAGGTCCAGCTCGACGAGCAGGTTGCAGATCAGGCGGGTGCGCTCGGCTTCCTGCTCGAAGTTCTCCAGGAAGGACTTGGCATTCAGCAGGAACTCGGTGGGCTGGCCGTCCTTGAACAGCGCCTCGCCCTTGGTCTCGTTGAACGCCGGCCATTGCGTGTCGTAGCAGACGGCCATGTTGTTGGAGCTGTCGTCCAGGCGGGCCATCACGAACGGGTAGCGGCGCACATAGGCGGGCACGTAGTTGCCCGTCCACTTGTCGCCGTCGACGAAGAGGTTGGAGCCCGCGCGCAGGCCGAGCACGGCCAGCGGCGCGATGGCGGGCTTGCTGTCCGGACCGGCATTGCCGGCGCGCACGAACACGACCGGGTATTCCTTGCAGGCGTCGCCGAACTCGACGGCGGCCAGGAAGACCGAGTTCTGGTCGGCAATGCGGCTGACGACGGCTTGGTCGGTGTCCAGCTTCAGGTTCTTGTGGACTTCGCGGTCCAGCGGCAGCAGATCGCCGTACATCGGGGGGTTGCTCATGATTCTTTCTCTCCAGGTTCGGCCAGGCGACTGACCAGCACTTTGTCCACACGCTTGCCATCGAGGTCCACAACCTCGAATCTCCACGCGTCCCACTCCACGACATCGGTCGTGCGCGGCAAGCGCCCCAGCAGCAGCATGATCATGCCGGCCAGGGTGTTGTAGCGCCCACGGTCCTCTTCGGGCAGTTCCTTCAGCTCCAGGCGGTCCTTCAGCTCGGGCACGGGGATGAGGCCGTCGATCAGCCAGCTCCCGTCCTCGCGCTGCACCGCCCAGGCATCGCCATCGCTGGGAGCATTGAATTCCCCGGCAATGGCCTCCAGCACATCACGCACGGCAATGACGCCCTGCACCTCGCCGTACTCATCGACGACGAAGACCAGCGGCGCATCCGACACGCGGAAATGTTCCAGCAGCTCCATGCCCGACAGCGTCTCGGGCACGAACAGCGGCGGCTCCAGGCCCGTCATCAGGTCCAGCGGCAGGCCTTCCAGCATGCCAGCCAGCAGCGCGGGCGCGTTGGCCACGCCCAGAACCTCGGTCAGGCCGCCCCGACAGACCGGGTAGCGGTTGAAGCCATGCTCGCGCAGCACTGCCAGCACCTCGGCCGGCGTCGCGTCGACCTCCAGCCAGGCGATCTCGGTGCGCGGAATCATCATCGAGCCGACCTGGCGCTCGTCCAGGCGGAAGACGTTGCGCACCATCTGGTGCTCGTGCTGCTCGATGACACCGGCGTCCAGGCCTTCCTCCAGGCTGGCGGCAATCTCCTCTTCCGTCACGCCGCGCTGGCCCTTGTTACGCAGGCCCAGCAGGCCCAGCGTCGCCTCGGTCGTCACGCTCAACAGACGCACCAGCGGCCGCGCCACCATCGAGATGAAGTTCATCGACGGCGCGACGAGGCGGGCCACATTTTCCGGATAGATCTGGCCGATGCGCTTGGGCACCAGTTCGCCGAAGACGATGGTCAGCAGCGTGATGATGATGACGACCAGCGCGGTCGCCGCGATCTCGGTCGCGTGGGGCTGCAGGTTGAAGGTCTCGCTCAGCCAGCGCGACAGCGGGCCCGAGAAGGCCGCATCGCCCACGATGCCGTTCAACACACCGATGCCTGTGATGCCGATCTGCACCGTCGACAGGAACTTGGTCGGGTTGTCGTGCAGGTCCATCGCGGCCTGCGCGCCGCCCTCCCCGCTCTCCACCATCACCTGCAACCTCGCCTTGCGGCTGGCGGTCAGCGCCATCTCCGACATCGCGAACAGGCCGTTGACAAGGATCAGAAAGAGAACGAGAGCGGTGTCCATTGAAGGCGCCGAACCTGGGAAAACCCCAGGTAGCGCAAGGGCAAAAACGAAGCCCGGGAGACTAGCAGATGGAGATGACGCGGCCCATCGTGCGATCCCTCGCTTCGGGGCCGGGACAATCACTGCCCATGAACTATCTGATCGGCGATGTGCAGGGCTGCTGCGGCGCCCTGGAGCGCCTGCTGCAACGCATTGATTTCTCCCCGTCGCGAGACCGGCTCTGGCTGCTGGGCGATCTCGTCAACCGCGGGCCCGAGTCGCTGGCGACGCTGCGCAAGCTCATTGAGCTGGGTGATGCGGCGACCTGCCTGCTCGGCAACCACGACCTGCACCTGCTCGCCGCCGCCCAAGGCGTGCGCCGGCCGCACCGCGGCGACACGCTGGACGACATCCTCGCCGCCGCCGACCGCGACGCGCTCATCGACTGGCTGCGCCACCAGCGCATGGCCATCTACGAAGTCGGATGGCTGATGGTGCATGCCGGCGTCGCGCCGCAATGGAGCCGCGACGACACGCTGACGCTGGCCGCCGAGGTCGAGGCCGTGCTGCGCGGCCCTGACCTGCCCGACTTCCTGCACGCCATGTACGGCAACGAGCCGGCACGGTGGGACGACGACCTCGAAGGCACCGCGCGGCTGCGTTTCACCGTCAACGCGCTCACCAGGCTGCGTTTTTGCACCGCCGACGGCGAGATGGATTTCAAGATCAAGGACGGCGCCGGCGCGGCGCCTGAAGGCTTCATGCCCTGGTTCGACGTGCCGGGCCGGCAGACCGAGGACACGCCCATCGCCTTCGGCCATTGGTCCACGCTCGGCCTGCTGGACCGCCCGCAGCTGCTGGGCCTGGACACAGGCTGCATCTGGGGCGGCCAGCTGACGGCGGCGCGCGTCGACGGCCTGCAGCGCCAGATCATCCAGGTGGCGTGCGAGCAGGCGCAGCGGCCGGGCGCCTGAGCTGGCACCCGTAGAATGCGCCTCCCTCGGAGGCTTGGGGGAGTGGTTTAACCCAACGGTCTTGAAAACCGTCGGCCGGCAACGGCCCGTGAGTTCGAATCTCACAGCCTCCGCCAGCGGGCCTCACGCGCCGCCTGCATTCAACCGTTTGCCTGCACCTGTGCCAGCTGCGTTGACCACAGCGGCTGGCGCGCAAGCTCTGCCGCCGTCGCGTCGTCGGCGGTCACTGCAAATTCCGTGCAGCCGCGCTCCACGAAGTAGGCCGAGCGGTAGCGCTGCAGAAGCCCTCCGAGTGCCCTGCGAGCCTGACTGGGCGGGCCGTTGAAGGTGAGTGTCAGCGTGGTCATGGTCGGTTCTTCCGTCAAAAGCCGACGAGTTGTTGCCGTCGGCCTTGTTTGAACGCCAGCGCTTCGTTGCGGTTGACGCGCGAGTGCACGACCTCGCAATGAAATGTCAGCAGGCGCCGGGCTCGCTTCAGATCTTGCCCGTGTATCGGGTCCGGCAGCGCAGGCCCTGGGCATCCATGGCCTGCAGCCAAAGCTCCGACGTGACGGCACCCATTGGCGTGTAGGCCGTGGTCAGTGTGGCTGTCGCGCTCAAGATCGCGTCGCATCCCGTGCCACGGCCTGGGTGGACTGCATCAGCGCATCGCCCAGCCGCAGCAATGCCGCCACCTGGTCCAGCGTGGGCTCGGCCGTGCCATCGTCGCGCTGCACATTCAGGAAGTGCTCTTCGGCCCGTATCCGGATCTCACCGGGGTGCACCGCATGGGCACTCAGCCATAGCGTGTCCACCTGAGGCGTCCACACCGCCGCCCAACGCGGCGTGCTGGCCAGCAGCACCCAGCGTTGCCGGAACGCGGCACTGCCTGCCTCCACCGCTTGCCAGCCGCTGCAGTCGTCTGAACCATCACGATCACGTGCGATGGACGGCGGGGGCGGCCACGATGAACGCAGCCTCACGTCAAAGCCGCCGGGCGACACGCCGGGCACGCCGCCCACGAACTGGGTGCGCCGGCGGCCGTCGTCATCATCCTGCTGCCAGCCACCCCGCCATTCGCGCTCACCCACCTGGCCACTGAATTCATCGTGGCCGGCGTACCGCCAGCCTTCCTGTGCCGCCAGCTGCCTGGCATGCCCGCGCTGGCGCCGCTGCACCATCAGGCCGCGCAGCACGAGCAAGACGATGGCCAGCGTGAGAACTCCGGTCACCAGCACAAACGCCCCAAGCCCCATCAGCGTCGTCAATTGCGAGTTCATCGCCAGCCCTCCCGGATCGACAGTTCATCCATGGACCCTGAAACGCATTCACGGGCCAGAACCCGCCACAACGCGGGATCGCTGCGTCAAAGCCTTTGAGGCTCACATGGTGCCCTCGACCACGGGCACGCAATGAACGTCAGCTCGCTCAGACGGGAGACGGCGGCAGGGGCACAGCTTCAAGAACCCCTGCCGTTTCAGAGCCTGCCGGTGTACCGCGTATGAAAGCGCCGGCCCTGCGCGTCCATGGCCTGCAGCCACAGCTCCGACGTGACGCTACCCACCGGCGTGTAGGCCGTGCTCAGTGTGGCTGTGGTCTTGGAAGGCAGCGGTGCCGCCGTGTCCACCACCGTGGGGGCGCCACCGGCCGTCGGCGTGAAAACGCGTTTGATCTCGATGATCCGCAGATCCGGGTTGGCCGCGGCCCAGGTGGACCAGCTGACGGTCAGCGTGCCGCTTTGCAGCGTGGCCGCGAACAGCGGGCTGGCAACGGCAACACCGTCCAGGGCCGGAAAGCGCGCCGCGGCCGGCTCGCCGAGAACGTCGGCACGCAGCCAGGCGTTGCGCGTCTCGGCGACGCCGGAGATCGTGTAGCTGACGATGAATTTGGCGCCGCGCACGCTGTCCACGCTGCCGATCCAGCCCACCGCGGCGCGCTGGATGGCGAGGTCGCCCACGCCGCCGGTCGCGATCAGGTTGGTGGCGCCTGGCGTTGACGACACGCACAGGTTCGGGCGGCTGCAATAGCCGAACGGGATGCTGAAGCCGCCGGGCAGTTGCACGGTGGCCGAGCTGAGCAACTGCACCGGCGGATTGACGGGGATCGGGTCGGGCGTCTGCGCCTGGATCTCGACCTGCAGGCCGATGCCGGGGTTGGGAGAGACCGCGGTGCTGGCCGTGCCGTCGGCGCTCAGGGCCAGGAAGCCCAGCGGCTGCACGGCGACGGCGAGCTTCTTGCCGTTGCCGATCAGGTTCCACTTGTTCGTCGTCGTGGCGGCCTTGTTGTAGCTGACGGCGTCGGTGAACAGGTCGACGACCGCGCCGGTCGAGTCGCTGATGACGGCGCCCACCAGCACCTTGGCGCAATTGCCCGCGGCGGGTGCGTCGTCGGCGCAGCCCAGCAGTTGGAAGCGGCCGAACTGGCGGTTGGCCGTCGTGTAGTTGGACAGGGTGGCAGCGAGGTCGGTCTTGCTGCGGCTGTTGTGCTTGTCGTAGCCGCTGACGAGGGCACTGGTCAGGATGGTGCTGACGTCGCGGCCCTGGGCGATGAGCTGATTGAGGGCGGCGCCCAGCTCGTCCAGGCCGGGCAGGCTGCCCAGCAACGTCGTGGCGCTGGTGGCGGCCTTCAGCGTGGAGGTGATGGCGCTCGCGGGCGTGCCGCTGGCCTTGAGCAGCTCGGCCTGGGCCGTGGGCAGCTCGACGACGACTTCGGCCGTCGGCGCAGCGAGGAACTTGTTGCCCATTTGCAGGACCGGGACGTTGAGCTTGGAGCGGGCCAGGTCGATCCGCACACTCTCGATGAGCAGGTCGTGGGCGCCCTTGTTGGCGGCGAAGGTCGAGTCCGCCAGCAGGTCCAGCGTCTTGGGGTCCGTGAACTTCAGGTCGGTGAGCTGGGTCTTCACGAGCGTCTTCAGGAAGTCGCCGGCGGCAGACGTGGCATTGGCCATCTGCGTGAGCTGGCTGGCGCTGGTGGCGGCGGCCGTGAACACCGGCGCGGGCTCGGTGCCCAGGGCCAGCGCGACGACGGCATTCGTCAGCGGCGTGACATGGCCGACCATGGCGGCGCTGATGGCCGGCACCGTGGAGTGCAGCACCTGCATGGCTCCGGCGGCGTCCAGCCCGCGGGCCTGGATGAAGAGGGGCGCGGCCGGGCTGGCGGTGCTCAGCGTGAGGCTGTAGCTGCCGTCCGCCGCGTGGGTGGTGGCCGTGCCGACGGCCTTGCCCTGGCCGTCGACGACGCTGATCTGCGCGCTGACCAGCGGCGCGCCCGTCGCGGCCACGCCGCGCAGCGTGGGCGGCTTGTCCAGCACCGGCGTGTCCGAACCACCGCCGCCTCCGCCTCCGCAGGACGCAAGGAGCAGGGTCAGGAACAGTGGCACGAACGAGGCAGCAAGGCGATACAGCATGGCGCGGGCAGGGGTCTGGGCTCGGCCCAGTGTGCCGCGCCGGCCCGATTTGCGATGGGGCGTTAAAAGGCGGAAATCAGCGGCTGATCTGCACCCAGGCCAGCTCCAGCCAGTTGTCCGGGCGGTGCACGGCCGTCACGTTGGCCCGCGCGCCCCAGGGCACGACCTGGCGGTGCAGCGGGATGACGTTGACCTGCTCGCGCAACTCGGCCAATGCGCCGCGGACGAACTGCTCGCGCTTCCTGGCATCCGGCTCGACGCTGGACTGCGCCGCCAGCGCGTCCGCCTTGTCGTTGCGGAACCCGCCGAAGTTGTAGTTGCCCACGCCCTTGTCGCCACGCGTGCGGTACAGCGGCGTGAGGATGCTCTCGGCATCGGTCACCGAGCCGCCCCAGCCGTACAGGTAGAGGCTGGTGTCGTACTTCTCCAGCTTGGGGAAGTAGATGACGCGCGGCATCGCGTTGACCTTGACCCTGACCTTCAGCTGCGCCCACATCGAGGCCAGTGCGGTGCAGATCTCCTCGTCGTTGATGTAGCGATTGTTGGGGCAGTCCAGCGTGACCTCGAAGCCATCGGCATAGCCCGCCTCCTGCATCAGCTTCTTCGCGCCGGCCAGGTCGTGTGGCAGGCGGGTCTGCAGAGCCGGGTCGTCGAAGGACGCGTTCGCGGAAGGCGTCAGCGCGCCGGTGGGCACTGACAGGCCCGCCATCAGCTTGGTCCTGATGGCTTCGATGTCGATGGCCTGGTAGAGGGCCCGGCGCACGCGCAAGTCCTTGAACGGATTCTTGTCACCCGCCACATTGCCGTAGAGCAGCTTGTCGCGCGACTGGTCCATGCCGATGAAGACGAGGCGGTTCTCCGGCCCCTCGATGACCTTGACGCCAGCCGTGTTGCGCAGGCGGGCGACGTCACGCGGCGCGGGGTCGAGCACGAAGTCGATCTCGCCCGAGACGAGCGCAGCCAGGCGCGTCGCGTCCGTCGCGATCGGGGTGTAAACGACCTCCTGCAGGTTGCCCTCGAACTTGTTCCACCAGTTCGGGTTGCGCTTGAGCACGGTCTTGATACCCGGCTGGCGGCTGGCCAGCATGAAGGGGCCGGTGCCGTTCGTGTTCAGCGCCGTGAAGCCCTCTTCCTTGTTCTTGAAGTCCAGCGGGCGGGTGGCCTTGTGCGCCTCGCACCACTTGCGGCTCATGATCCAGAGCTGGTCGATGTGCTGCAGGAAGATGGGGTTGAAGGTGGCGAGCTGGAAGTCCACCGTCAGGTCGTCGACCTTCCTGGCAACCCCGACCGCGTTGGCCCAGACGGCGATCTGGGAGGTGGTTTCCTTGGCGCGCTGCACCGAGAAGACGACATCGTCCGCCGTCAGCGGCGTGCCGTCGTGGAACTTGACGCCCGGGCGCAGCTTGAAGCGCCAGGCCAGCGGCCCGGTCTGCTTCCACTCGGTGGCCAGGCCGGGCACCAGCGCCAGCTTGGCGTCGCGGTTGGTCAGCCGCTCGTAGATCTGGCCGTTGACCATGTTGGTCAGGCTCTCGTTCTGAGAGTCCGGGTCCATGGTCTGCGGGTCGCCCTGGCTGGCCCAGCGCAGGGTCTGGGCCGACGCACCACAGGCCAGGGCCAGCAGGGCCACGCCAATCCATCGCTTCATTGCTTGATCTCCGAACTGCATGAACGGCAGTTTAGGAGGCCGGGGCAAAGCCCCTTCATCAGCGCTTGGCGTTCGGGTTCCAAAGCTCCTCGAGGTGGCTGAAGTTCCAGTTCTCGGGCGGCTCGCGGCCGGCGATGCGGTCACTGGTCAGCGGCGCAGCCAGGTCGATGAGCTGCACCGGAATGGGCATGCCGGACTTCGTCGAGAAGAAGACCTTGACGCGCGGCGACACGAGGGCAGCCGGGTTCTGGTCGACGACGACGGCCAGCCGACCGGACTGCAGGCGCACCAGCGTGCCGACCGGGTAGATGCCCACGCTTTTCACGAAGGCCTGGAAGATGACGGGGTCGAACTGGCCCTTCCACTGCGCCATGCGCTGCAGCGAACCGGCCGGATCCCAGGCGGCCTTGTAGGGGCGCGTGGACGTGATCGCGTCGTAGACGTCGCAGACGGCGCCCATGCGCGCCATCAGGCTGATCTGCTCGCCGGCCAGCTTGTGCGGGTAGCCCGTGCCATCGATCTTCTCGTGGTGATGCAGGCAGACGTCCAGCGCCACCGCCGGGACCTTGGCGCCATCCTTGAGCAGTTCGAAACCGCGCTCCGGGTGGCTGCGCATCACGGCGAACTCGGCATCGGTGAGCGAGCCGGGCTTGTTCAGCACATCCAGCGGCATCTGCATCTTGCCCACATCGTGCAGCAGGCCCGCCAAGCCCGCCTCGCGCACCTGGTCGTCGGGCAGGCCCATGTGGCGGGCCAGGGCGACCATCAGGCCGCAGACCGCGACCGAATGCATGTAGGTGTAGTCGTCCTTGGTCTTGAGCCGGGCCAGGCTCACGAAGGCCGACGGGTTGCGCGCGAGCGACGAGGCGATCTCGCCGACGATGGGCAGGCAGACCTCGGTATCGATGGCCTTGCCCAGCCGCGCCTCGTTGAACAGCGCTGTCACCGCCTGCTTGGAGCGGTGCAGCACCTCGGCCGCGCGGCCGAGTTCGTCTTCGAGATGGGCGCGGGGTTCGCGCGGGGCTGGCGTGGTGGCCGGCGCCGGTGCGGGCGCTGCAGCTGGCGCGGGTGGTGCGACGACCTCGGTCCCCGGCGCCTGCGCTGGGCTCGCCGAGGCGACGTCACAACCCTTGCTGACGTCGATCCACACAGCCGGCACGCCGCTGGCCTTCAACGCTGCCAGGTCGGCCGGGTCGCTCAGCACGAACTTGGTCTTCCAAAAGGGGTGGGACAGCCACGAGCCCTCCAGTGACTGGAGGTACATCCCTAGCGTTGCTTCAGAAACTGGAATTTTTTTGAGCATGACACCGCGCTGCACCGCCGGCGCAGTATCCCCGCCGGGTCAGCCACGGTGCGTGCAGCAATGCACACCCGCTTTGATCTCGCTCAAAAAAGAAAAGCCGCCTCACAAGGCGGCTTTCGAGGCGGGACCGAGGGGTCAACGGAACTTGCCCTGCGGCACGGTGGCCAGCTCGGTGGGCAGCGAGCCGATATAGGCGGCGATGGCCTTCAGCTCGGCGTTGCTGAACTGCTTCACCTGGCCGGCCATGACACCGTTGCTGCGACCGACGTTGTTGTTCTTCTCGGTCTTGTAGGACTTCAGCGCCACGCTCAGGTAGTCGGCATGCTGGCCGGCCAGCTTGGGATAGGTCGGGTCGATGGGCTTGCTGAAGTTGGCGCCGTGGCAGGACACGCAGGCGCCCTTGGTCAGCAGCTCGGCCACGTTGGCCGGCGCGGCCGGGATGCTGTCGGCCACGGCCGGCAGCTTGGCCTGCTGCTCGTAGAAGGCGGCCAGGTCGTTCATGTCCTGCTCGCTCAGCGAGCCGGCAATGCCGCGCATCGTCGGGTGCTTGCGGTCGCCCTTGGCATAGGCCTGCAGGGCGGACACGATGTACTTCGCGTTCTGACCCGCGATCATCGGCACCTTGTGGATCTCGGGGAAGCTGGCCTGGTAGCCGACGATGCCATGGCAGCCGATGCACATGGCGATCTTCTTCTGGCCCGCGTTCACATCCTGGGCCTGGGCGGTGAAAGCACCGAAGGCAGTGGCCAGGGCGAGCGAGATCTGCAGCAGTTTTTTCATGGTCCCGGAGGTTCGTGTTCTAGAGCGGCGGCGATTATAGGAGGCCTCCTATACTGGTCCGGCCCCCTTCTAGCCCCGGTTTTCCCCATGAAATTCCAAGGTTCCGACCAGTACGTCGCCACGGCCGACCTGATGCTCGCCGTCAATGCCGCCGCCAAGCTGCAGCGCCCGCTGCTCATCAAGGGCGAGCCCGGCACCGGCAAGACGATGCTGGCCGAGGAGGTCGCGCAGGCCCTCGGCATGCCGCTGATGCAGTGGCACATCAAGAGCACCACCAAGGCCCAGCAGGGCCTGTACGAGTACGACGCCGTCAGCCGGTTGCGCGACAGCCAGCTCGCCGGCATCGAGGGCAGCGAGCGCGTGCGCAACATCGAGAACTACATCGTCAAGGGCGTGCTGTGGCAGGCCTTCGAGGCCGACGAGCCGGTCGTGCTACTCATCGACGAGATCGACAAGGCCGACATCGAGTTCCCGAACGACCTGCTGCGCGAGATCGACCGCATGGAGTTCTACGTCTACGAGACGCGCCAGCTCATCAAGGCCAAGCACCGGCCGCTGGTCTTCATCACGTCCAACAACGAGAAGGAGCTGCCGGATGCCTTCCTGCGCCGCTGCTTCTTCCACTACATCAAGTTCCCCGACGCGGAGACGATGAAGAAGATCGTCGACGTGCACTTCCCGACCCTGAAGAAGGACTTGCTGGCCGCCGCGCTGAAGAACTTCTACGACGTGCGCAACCTGCCCGGCCTGAAGAAGAAGCCCAGCACCTCGGAGCTGATCGACTGGCTCAAGCTGCTGCTGGCCGAGGACGTGCCGGTGGACGCACTGCAGGCCAAGGACGAAAAGGTCAGCATCCCGCCGCTGGTGGGCGCCCTCTTGAAGAACGAGCAGGACCTGACGCTGTTCGAGAAGCTCGTGTTCATGCAGCGGACCAACAGATGATGACGCCCCCAAGCTCGCTTTCTCTCGCTGCCCCCCAAGGGGGTGTTCAGTGGCTCCGGACGGCCGAGCGCCACTGATGGCCCAACCCGATTTCGACCGCGCGATGCGCGAAGGGCTGGCAGACGCCGTCGGCTTTGTCGGCGGCGCCCTGGCCGGCTGGTGGCTGGGCCGTCAGTTCGGCATCGACTTCATCGCCAGCACCGACTGGAACGCCCAGCAGCTGATCGGCTTGCTGCTGATCGTCGGCGGCTGCGGCGCGGGTCGTTTTGTCGCACGCAAGCTGATGCTGAAGGACAAGCCATGAAACCGGTGGTGCCCGTCACGCTGGCGGCCGACCCCATCCGCCTCGTGCCGCTGACGCTGGAGCACGTGCCCGGCCTGGAGGCGGCGGCCGCCGATGGCGAACTGTGGAACCTGCGCTTCACCAGCGTGCCGGCGCCCGGCGAAAGCACGGCCTACGTCGAAGCCGCGCTGGCGAGCCAGGCTGCCGGCCACCGCCTGCCCTTTGCGGTGCTGGATGCGGCAACGGGCGAAGTGCTGGGCTCGACGAGTTATCACGACATCGTGCCGGCCGTGGAGCGTGTCGAGATCGGCTGGACCTGGTATGCCCGGCGCGTGCAGCGCAGCGCCGTCAACACGACGGCCAAGCTGCTGCTGCTGACGCATGCCTTCGAGACGCTGGGCGCCCAACTCGTCGGCTGGCGCACCGACAACTTCAACCACGCCTCGCAGCGCGCCATCGAGCGCCTGGGCGCCAAGCGCGACGGCGTGCTGCGCCACCACTGGCCCCGCCGCGACGGCACGGTGCGCGACACCGTCATGTACAGCATGACCGCGGCCGAATGGCCCGAAGCCCGCGCGCACCTGAACTGGCAACTGACCCGCCCAAGAACATGACCCAGCCCACCAAGGCCTTCGACGTTGACGCACTCTGGGCCTTGGATCGCATCGGCGAAGCCAGCCTCAGCCCCGATGGCGCCCAGGCCGTGGCCGGCGTCACGCGCCACGCCATGCAGACCAACCGCGCGCAGAGCAGCCTGTGGCTGTTCTCCACGCTGGGCGGCGAGCCGCGCCGCCTGACCGAGGCCGGCGAGAAGGACGGCAACCCGCAGTGGAGCCCGCGCGGCGACCTGATCGCCTTCACGGCCAAGCGCGAACAGGCGGGCCAGCGCGACGAAGAGAACCAGCTCTACGTCATCCCGCCGGACGGCGGCGAGGCGCGCCGCGTTGGCCACGTGCCCACGGGCGTCGAGTCCTTCAAGTGGTTCCCCGACGGCCGGCGCATCGCCTTCGTCGCCTGGGTCTGGCCCGACCGCAAGGCCGCCGCTCAAGGCCAGACGCTGCGCGACTTCAAGGCCCGCAAGGAAAGCGCCTACGTCACCGACGAGGCCCTCTACCGCTTCTGGGACCACCACATCCCGATGGGCCGCGTGCCGCATCTGCATGTGATGGATGTCCAGACCGGCCGCGCGACGGACCTGTTCGAAGGCACGGCCTGGGAGCTCAGCCGCGCCGAGCCGGATGCGAACTGCTTCGACGTCTCGCCCGACGGCAAGCGCATCGCCTTCGCCTTCGACCCGGCGGCCGAGAAAAAGCTGGACGCGCGCTTTGCGCTGGCCGAGATCGACGTGAAGACGCGCCGGGGTCAGACGCTGCTGCAAGATGGCGACTGGGACTTCGCCGCGCCGCGCTACAGCCACGGCGGCGCCCACCTCGCCTTCCAGGCCAGCCACCAGGCCCTGGGCCACAACCAGCCCAACCGGCTCGCCGTGCTGGACCAGCAGGGCCGCTGGGCGGTCTTCAGCGAGGACTGGGACTTCGAAGTCAGCGCGCCGCTGCGCTGGGCCGCGGACGACCGGAGCGTGCTCTTTGCCGCCGAGGAACGGGGCCGCCGCCACCTGTGGCAGTTCGCCCTCGGCGAGCGCCTAGCCGAGCCCATCTTCGAGGGCGGCCACGTCGGCAGCTTCGCGCTGGCCACGGACTGCGTCGTCATCAACCACGACAGCGTGCAATTCCCGCCGCGCCTGTCCGTGCTCGGCGAAGACGGCCTGCGCCGCATGGAGGCGCTCAACGACGAGCGCCTGGCGGCCCACAGCTTCGGCCGCCACGAGGAAGTGACGATCGCCGGCGCGCGCGGCGACGACGTGCAGATGTGGCTGATCTACCCGCCCGGCTTCGACGCCAAGAAGAAGCACCCCGTCATGCACGTCATCCACGGCGGCCCGCATACCGCCTTCGGCGACAGCTGGCACTGGCGCTGGAACCACCAGGCCTTCGCGGCCCAGGGCTATGTCGTCGCCTGTGTGAACTACCACGGCTCGTCCAGCTTCGGCCACGAATTCCTGGACAGCATCACCGGCCGCTGGGGCGAGTACGAGCTGCAGGACGTCGAGGCCGGCACCGACTGGCTGCTGAAGAAACGCTGGGTCGACAGGAAGCGCATCGTCGCCACCGGCGGCAGCTACGGCGGCTTCATGGTCGCGTGGATGAACGGCCACGTGCAGCCCGGCCGCTACCAGGCCTATGTCTGCCACGCCGGCTGCTACGACTGGCAGGCCATGTACGCCGACGATGCCTACAGCTGGCACCGCAAGGAACTGGGCGCCGCCTACTGGGACGACCCGGCCCGCGTCGCGGCACAAAGCCCGCACGCCTTTGCCAAGAACTTCAAGACACCCACCCTCGTCATCCATGGCCAGCTGGACTACCGCGTGCCGGATGCGCAAGGCCTGGCCTACTACAACACGCTGAAGTCGCTGGGCGTGCCGTCGCGCCTGGTGTGGTTCCCGGACGAGAACCACTGGGTGCTCAAGCCCCGCAACAGCCGGCTCTGGTACGGCGAGTTCTTCGCCTGGCTGGCGCGCTACACGGGATAGGACAGGCCGGCGTCCAGCCGCATCGTTTGGCCGTCGGTTAGGCAGGCCGCTGCCAGTTGCACGGCGCGATGGACCGGCGCGCCCAGGCAGGCATAGGCCGCCCGTTCGGCGGTGGCGACGGTCGCTACGACCACCTCGCCACGCGCGATACCCACGCCGATGGCCACCGGCACCTCCCCCGCCGAACGGCGCTCGTCGTTGAAGCCGGCCATCACCTCGGCCATGTCCCGCGCCGCAGCGACGGCCGCCTGCGGCTCGCCGAACAAGGCCGTCAGGCCGTCGCCGCGGAACTGCGACCGTCACATTGAGCGACCAGGCGTCATTCAGTTTGCGACGATAGCCGAGATTGACCAGGGTCGACTGCTCCCGGGACCCCTGGGCCAGCAGTTGCTCGCCGCCCCAGATGCCCGACACCTGGAGGAAATCCTTCTGCGTCGGTGTCCAGTTCAGGGTCAGGCGGCCGGAGGCACTCTGGCCTTCGCTGTCGACGGCACCCGGCGCGCCGGCGGCATCGATCTGCTGGCGGAAGAGGTTGAGACTGGCACTGTAGCGCAGGGTGGGATGCAGGGCCCCGTTGGCCACCAGTTCCAGACCCGTCGAGGTGTTGGCCCCGAGGTTTTCGGGTCGCGTCAGGAAGACGCCGCCGCCCAGATCGCTGGTGACCGCCGTAAAGGCGTCGCGCGTGTCACGGTAATAGAGGGTGGCCTGATAGAAGGTCTGCTGCATCCGGTACTGCCAGATCAGCTCAAAGGCGTCGGTCTCCTGCGGCAGGAGGTCCGGATTGCCGGATCGCAGGTTCTGATTGTCCTGATAGGTCAGGAAGGGATTCAGGTCGCCGGGGCCCGGGCGCTGAATCCGGCGGCCGTAGCTGGCCCGCAGGGTCCGGGTTTCGTCCAGCTGATACGACACGTTCAGGGTCGGATAGGCGCGGAAATAGTCCTGTGACGACCGCAGGCTGGTGGTGACCTGGTTCAGCTCGAGGTCGGCCTGTTCGAGGCGCAGGCCGAACTGGGCGGTCAGCTTGGCTCCGAACGGCCGTTCCAGGGTCGCGTAGACGGCGTGCACCGTCTGATCGAGGTGGAACTCATTGGACACCACGGGGTCGACGACGAGGGTCGCCGGAGTGGCTCCACGGGCGAAGAAATTGTCCTGTTCGAGGGTCAGGGACTGGCGCTCATAGCCCAGCCGCAGACGGCCGCCGTCGGCCATCGGCCGGACATAGGCGCTGGTGAACCCGATCTGGTCCTGCCGGTTCTGGTTGTTGAGCAACTCATTGAAGGGGGCCGCCACGGGGATCAGCCGGTCGGCCAGGGTGGCGAGTTCGATGCCGAAGCGGTTGCGGTCATAGCGCAGCTCGTTGGACCATTCGTGTCCGGCGGTATCGAACCGGCGCAGGACGCGCGCGCTCGCGCCGGAGAACTGACCCTGGAAGCCGCCGCCCGAAGCGCGCCGATAGGCCGAGGCGATGCCGCCGCCGGCCGCGTCGGCCTCATACAGGTCGATGCTGTCGGCGAAGCTGTCGACGTCCGTATGGCGCACGTCGCCGGCCAGCTGGGTGTTGGCGTCCAGATTGTGCTCGACCGCCAGGCGGACGAAGACGCTGTCGGAATCGCCCTCGACATTCTGGCTCTGACGCGCCTCGAGGAACCGGCCGGAACCGGCGTCAAATCGCGTCCGCAGCCGCTCAAGTTCCTGCAGATAGGCGTCGTGGCGCACGCCGACGTCGGCGGACAGGGTCGTCGGCCCGTTCACATGCGAGAGACTGCCGCCGATGTTGTAGCGGCCGCTGTCGCCGATATTGGCGCGCATCGAGCCGGTGGTGGTCTGACCGGGGCGGACGGTGGTCGGCTTGGAGATCAGATTGATGACCCCGCCCGAGCCCTCGGGGCTGTAGGCGGCGGACGGGTTGGTCAGGATTTCGATACGGGCGTACTGGGCAGCGGGAATCTGCTGCAGCAGCTGGCCCCGGCTGGGACCGTTGAACTGGCTGGCGGGCCGGCCGTCGACCAGGATGATGACATTGGCGTCGCCGCGCAGGCTGACATTGCCGTCGGGATCGACCTCGACCGAGGGAATGTTGCGCAGAGCCTCGGCGAGAGTGCCCGTCTGGGCCTGGAGATCGTTGGCGAGGCTGTAGCTGGTGCCCTCGCTGGAAGTGCGAATGTCATTGGGGCGGGCGGTGACGACCACCTCGTCGAGCCTCGCCGCCTCGGCGGGCTTGCCGGCATCCGCGGCCGGGGCCTGTTGCTGAGGGGCGGCCGACGAGGGCGCGGGGGCCGGCGCGGCGGGGGCCGGAGTCGGGGCCGGAGTCGGGGCCGGAGTCGGAGTCGGGGCAGGCGTCTGGGCGAAGGCCACGCCGGACGAGGTGGCGAGCGCCGTGCCGACCAGCAGCAGGAAGCGGATGGAACTCATGATGGGTGCCCCGAATGTGAAGCAGGCCAGCACGGCCCGATTATCGACCGCGCGCGGTACCAGCCTTGTCGGGGGTCAGGACAGTTACTTCCCGGTAATCCCGGGTTTGGCGACGGAATGTCGCGCCCCGGGGCAGAAGCCCGACCCGTTGTGCCTGACGGTCAAACCCGCAACACTGTTCTTTGAGGACAAGGGGGAGACGACGGCTTGGCCAGACGACCACGCGCAGCCGAAAAGGCCTCGGCCCCGACCACGCCCGATCCCGTCGAGATCGCCATGGAGGCCGAGGCCTCGGGCAAGGCCCCCACCGGTGAGGCGTCGGCCCTGCTGCGGCGGCAGTCCCTTCTGATCGACGAACAGATCGGCCTGGCCCGCAATGAGCGGTTCCGGAACCGCATCCGCTCCATCCGCGACATCGCCATCGCCGCCGTGGTCATCGCCCTCGTCGTCGCGGCGGGTGCCGTGGTGTGGAGCGCCAGCCGGACGACCGGGTTGGTGATTCAGCCCTTCTCAGTGCCTCCTGCCCTGGCCGAAGACGGGCTGGACGGCCGCGCCGTCGCCGCCCTGTTCCAGGACGAACTGATCCGGTTGGAGGCGGAGACCACCTCGGCCCGCCCACCGGCCAGTTTCCGCAATGACTGGTCTGAGGGCATCACCGTCGAGGTCGAGGCGGGCGGCCTGTCGCTGACCGACGCCTATACCGCCCTGACCCGCTGGCTGGGGCAGGAGACCTTCGTCAGTGGCGGCCTGAGACAGACGACGAGCGGACTGGAACTGGTGGTCCGCAGCACCGACGGCACGGCGGTCAGCGTGCAGGGACCCGCCGATCAGCCCGAGGCCCTGATGCGCAAGGCCGCCGAGGAGGTCTATGAACAGACCCAGCCCTATCGCTATGCCATCTACCTTGACGGCAGGGCGGGCGCCCTCCCCGACGGCCCGGAGCAGCAGACCATTTACGACCGCAGCCGGGCCATCCTCACGAGGCTGCTCGACAGTCCGTCGGAGATCGAACGGCTCTGGGGCAACAACGGGATCGCCCTGCGCTCGGATACCTCACAGCAGGACGCGATCAGCTTTCTGCGGGCCGCCCTCGACATCGATCCGGAACATCCCAACATCTTGGCCAACCTGAGCGATAGGTCGGCGACCCTCGGTCATACCGAGGCATCCCTTGACTATGCGCAGCGTGTGGTGGCCTCCCTGCGCAACCCGCGTAACCGGGCCAAGGTCGCCGAAGACACACAGCAAGACTTACCGCTCATTTTCGCGCCCCGTGCGGCAGAGCTTCAAGGGGATTTCCTGCAGCGGTTGGAACTCTTGAACAGCGATCTTAAGAACGCTTCGACGAGGCGCGTTCAGGTGGTGGGTGCCCTGATCGCCCTGCATCAGCCCTCAGCGCTTCAGCGCCTGATCGCGGAGGAGGAACTCAGGGCCCGCGGCGGTGGAGAGCCCGGGAATGGGCGTCCCCGTCTAAGGGCCCTTGCAGCGGCGGACCTTGACCAGTGGCCGCAGGCTTTGGCGTTGTGGGAGACCGTTGAGGCGTCGCGGGACCCGACCGTGCCAATGCTTGTCACGCCTGGCATCCAGACCTCGGACTGGCCCCGCCTCGCCTATGCCCGCGCCCGGACCGGCGATCTGGCCGGGGCCCAGACCCTGATCGCCGCGACGCCGCTGGATTGCTACCTGTGTGTGCGCGAGCGGGCCCGGATCGCGGAACTGAGCGGGGACAGACCCGCCGCCGACCGCTGGTCGGCCGAGGCGCGGCGTCAGGGGCCGTCGCTGCCGTTCGCGTTTGCCGAACGCGGCCAGATGCTGATGGCGCGCGGCGACCCAGCCGGAGCCATCGCCTTCTATGGACAGGCCGTCGAGCGCGGCCCCCGCTGGGCCGATCCGCAGAAGTATTGGGGCGACGCGTTGGCGGCCCAGGGTGATGAGGCCGGGGCGATCCGCAAATACCGCGCCGCCGCCGACCGGGCCCCGCGCTGGGGCGCCCTGCACCTGGCCTGGGGCCGGGCGCTGGAGGCGCAAGGAAAGCGCGATCAGGCCCGGGAGAAATACACCGAGGCTGCCCGCATGGACCTGTCCGCCGCCGACCGGGCCGAGGTGGTGCGGCGGCTGGCGGTCCGGGCGGGATGATTGCCCACACGGCCTGGCCGGTAGATCCCGGCGTTCTCTTGCCCTTCCTGCTGGCCGTGCTCCTGATCGAGCTGACGCCGGGGCCGAACATGGGCTGGCTGGCGCTGGTGTCGCTGGGGCGGGGCCGGCCGGCGGGGTTCGCGGCGGTGGCGGGGGTGACGGTCGGGCTGGCGATGTGGATGCTGGCGGCAGCGTTCGGGCTGACGCAGGTGCTGCTGATCTGGCCGCCGCTGTTCCAGCTG
>CAUJSJ030000158.1:0-7247 GCA_963422775.4 uncultured Roseateles sp. | reverse complement strand
CGCACGTGATGGCCAGCTTCTTCAGCGCGCTCTACCCGGGCTTGTCGGTTGGCACGGCCGAAGCGCCTGCAGCCGCGCCGGCAGCGGCCACGGCCGCACCCGACCTTGCCAGGCTGCTGCAGGCCGAGTGCGAGGAACTGTTCAACGACCGGCCGGGCCGCTGACCGCCAGCGCGGCAGCGATCCGTTCGCGGTCAAAGCCGATGACGCGCTGGCCGCGCACCAGCAGCGTCGGCGTGCCGGCCGCGCCCAGCGCCTGATAGTCGGCCAGGCAGGTCGGGTCGCGCTCGATGAAGCATTCCTGGAACGGGATGCCCTGCTGCGTCATCCAGCGCCGCGCGGCCAGGCACCAGGGGCAGGTCTCGGACGAGAGCATGCGGATGTCGCCCGGGCGGGCGAGCTGCTTCAGCGCCTGACCGTCTTCGGCCGCGACATGTCCACGCCCAGGCCCAGGAGGCCAGGCCGGCCAGCGCAACCACGACGATCAGGGGACCGAGGCACCATGCCCCGATGCTAGGCCCTGCTCAGTACACCTCGGGCACGACGATGTCGTCCGGCACCGGGTGGCGGATGTAGTCCTCGCGGCGCTGGCGGGCCGGCAGCTCGATGTCGGCATGCGTCACCTCCTCGTAGGGCATCTGGCCCAGCAGGTGGTGGATGCAGTTCAGCCGCGCGCGTTTCTTGTCGTCGGCCGGCACGACCCACCACGGCGACTCGGGGATGTGGGTGCGCTCCAGCATCACTTCCTTGGCCTTGGTGTACTCCTCCCAGCGGCGGCGCGACTCCAGGTCCATGGGGCTCAACTTCCACTGCTTGAGCGGGTCGTGGATGCGGCCCAGGAAGCGCACGCGCTGCTCGTCGTCGCTGATCGAGAACCAGTACTTGATGAGCTGGATGCCCGAGCGCACCAGCATGCGCTCGAACTCGGGCGCGGAGCGGAAGAACTCCTCGTACTGGTCGTCCGTGCAGAAGCCCATCACGCGCTCGACGCCGGCGCGGTTGTACCAACTGCGGTCGAACAGCACGATCTCGCCGGCCGCCGGCAGGTGCGACACATAGCGCTGGAAATACCACTGCGTGCGCTCGCGGTCGTTGGGCGCCGGCAGCGCGGCCACGCGACACACGCGCGGGTTCAGCCGCTGCGTGATGCGCTTGATGACGCCGCCCTTGCCCGCCGCGTCGCGGCCCTCGAACAGGATGACGACCTTGTGGCCCGTGTGCTGCACCCAATCCTGCAGCTTGACCAATTCACTTTGAAGCCGGAACAACTCGCGGAAGTAGCGGCGGCGCTCGATAGCGGCGTCGGCCAGCGCGTCCCCGGGCGTCTCGCCGTCGTTGCGGTCTTCGAGCTCGAGCTCCAGCTCCTCGTCGAAATCGTCCTGCAGGTCGCGGTGAATGCGCTTCACCAGCTCGTCGTCAATGTGGCTCACAAGGGCTCCCGGCCGCAACGGCGGCTGTAGGCCGCCAGCCTAGGCGGGCGACATGGCGGGGCTGTGACAGGGGCTTGACCGATTCGATTACATGCGTAATCATTGACTATCGTTTACGGTCGTAATCAATGATCAAGCCGCCCACCCCCATCAGCGACGCCGAGGCCCAGGTCATGCGCCTGCTCTGGCAACGCGCACCGCAGGCCGCCGACGAGATGGCAGAGGTGCTGGCGCCCCAGCAAGGCTGGCAGCTCGCCACCGTGAAGACACTGCTGAACCGCCTGCTGAAGAAGGGTGCCGTCACCGCCGAGCGCGATGGCCGGCGCTTTCTGTACGCGCCTGCGGTCCCCGAAGACGCCTGGGTGGCCGGCACCGGCCTGTCGCTGATCGACAAGCTGTTCGGCGGGCGCCTGGCGCCGCTGGTGGCGCAGTTCGCGTCGGAGCGCAAGCTCAGCACGGACGACATCACCGCGCTGAAGGCGCTCCTTAAGGCGCAGGGCCATGACTGAGGCCTGGCTCGCCTTGCTGGCGCAGCAGGCACTGCTTTTGAGCGTGGCCATCCTGCTGCTGTGGGCGTTGCGGCCACTGCTGCTGAAGCGCCTGGGCGCAGCGGCCGCTTACGCAGCATGGCTGCTCGTGCCGGCGCTGCTGCTGACACCCGCCCTGCCGCGCCCGGCGCAGGAGCCGCTGCGCGTCGTGCTGCAGGCTGCGGGAGGCAGCGTCCCCGCGGTGCTGCCATCGCTGCCCACGCCGCCGGCGGGCCGCGCCGCGCTCTGGCTGGCGCTGTGGCTCGTAGGCACCACCGGCGTCGCCGCCGTGCAGATTCATCGGCAATGGCGCCTGGCCCGGCTGGGTGGGCGCCTGCCCGCCGGCAGCAGCCCCGCCCTCGTCGGCCTGCTGCGCCCGCGTGTCGTGCTGCCGGTGGATTTCGAGCAACGCTTCCCGCCCGCCCAGCGCGAACTCATCCTGGCCCACGAGCAGGCGCACCGCGAACAACTGGACAACCTGTGGAACCTGCTGGCCTGTGCGCTCACGGCGCTGCACTGGTGGAACCCGCTGGCCTGGTGGGCCGCGCGGCGCTTTCAGGCCGACCAGGAACTGGCCTGCGACGCCGCGGTGCTGGCCTCCCGGCCCGAGGCGCTCGCCGACTACACCCGCGCGCTGCTGGCCGCCCACGATCTTCACAGCCTCGGCGCGCCACTGGCGAGCCGCTGGGGCAGCACCCACCCTCTCGTCGAAAGGATTGCCATGTTGAACCGCCCCCACTTCTCGTCGCGCCGCCGTGCTGCCGCTCTCGGGCTGGCGCTGCTGGGCATCGCCGGTCTGGCCTATTCGGCGCAGAGCACGGCGCCCGCATTTACGGCCGAGGCACAGCAGAAGGTGGAGATCCGCCTCACCGTGTCGTCGGGTGAGTTCAAGGCCGCACCGCGGCTGATCACGACGCTGGGCACGCCCAGCAGCCTGCAGTGGGGTGCCACGGCGGCCGGCAGCTGGCGACTGGAGTTCACCGTCACGCGCACAGATGACGGCAAGCTGCAGGTGCTGACCCAGCCCAGCTACGGCGGCAAGGCGCTGGGACAACACACGGGCGTGCTCGCATCCGGCGAGTCGTTCGGGCATCGCATCGGTGGGGCCGAAGGCGTCCCCACATTGCAGATGACGCGCGTCGTCACGCTGCTGCCCGCGGATTTCCAGCTGCCTGCAAGAACAGGCGTCAAACCGCAGTCTTGACGAGTTCAGCCCGGAACCGTGTGGTCCGCAACGGGCTGACACGGTTACCTTTGACGAGGCCTTTACAGTCGCGCCCTCCCGAATTGCGACCCGACCCATGAGCCTCGCCGACCTCCGTTCGGCCCTGAATGCCGAGCTGTCGGCCACGCCCGAGTACTACGACTTCAAGGTGCAGCACGCCGAGCGTGATGGCGGGCTGTGGCGGGTGACGCTGGAGCCCGGCTATGTGTTCGCCGAAGGCCAACGCCCGGGCGCGGCGTCGGCGCAGGCGCTGCTGGATGACGGCCTGGACGGTGCGGCCGCCTGGTGGGGCGCGCCCACCAAGGGCGGCGCCAGCGTGTTGGCCGTGCTGGCCGAAGACGACCAGCTCGTGCTGCAGAACGCCAGCAGCCCGCCTCCGCCCGCCGGGCATCTGATCCGCCTGTACCCAACGCGCTTCCTGAACGCCGTGGCCGATGCCTGGTGGGACACGCCCTGGGCCGAGCAGGCGCTGGCCTGCCTGCCCGATCTGTCGCGGCCGCATCCGCTTGCAGCCGCCACGGCGCTGACGGGCGAACCCTTCCGCTGGCTGCGACCCGCCCAGCGCGCGGCGCTCGGTCTGGTCAGCCACAGCAGCGGCTTCCTGTGGGGGCCACCCGGCACCGGCAAGACGACAACGCTGGGCGTGCTGCTGGCCGAGTACCTGGACCGCCACCCGCACGCCCGCGTGCTGCTGCTGTCCACTACCAACCAGGCGGTGGACCAGGCCACGCTGGCCGTCGACAAGGCCTTGCAGAAGGGCCGGCGCGAGCATCTACGCGCCGACGTGCAGCGCCTGGGCACGCGCTTCGACGCGGCGGCCTACGAAGGCCGCGAGCACCTGATCCCGACGCAGGACCGCGAGCTGATCGCGCGCCTGGGCCCGCGCTGAGGCAAACCGGCCGTCGGCCCGCGACGCCCTCGCGCTGAAGGCCTGGGCCGACCGCGTGGCGGGGCTGCGCGACGAGCTGCGCAGCGCGTCGCTCAAGGTGCTGCAGCGCTGCCGCCTGGCCAGCATGACCACCACGCGCGCTGCCCTCACGCTGAAAGCCCTGCGCGAGCTGGCGCCCGATGGCGAGCCACCCTTCGACCTGCTGGTGTTCGACGAGGCCAGCCAGGTGAGCCTGGCGCAGGCGCTGGTGCTGATGCCGCTGGGCCGGGCGCGGCTGTTCGCGGGCGACCCGCAGCAGCTGTCGCCGGTGCTGCGCAGCGACGACCGCCTGGCCCGCCGCTGGCTGGGCCGCTCGGCGTTTGCGGAGATGCCGCGCGGCGGTCCATCGGTGGCGCTGCTGGACGAACAGTCGCGCATGGCGCCGCCCATCGGCGAGCTGGTCAGCCAGCTCTTCTACGACGGCGCGCTGCGCGTGGCGGCCGATGCGGCCACGTTGCCCGACTGGCAGGCGGCCCGCCGGCGCGCGCTGGGCGACATCGGCGCCGAGGTGCACGTGCACGTGCACCGCGTGAAGACGGATGGCGGCTGGGTGGCCGCTGAGCGCGGGCCGGTGCGGCGCGAGTCGGCCGAAGCGATTGCCGAGCTGCTGGATCAGGCGCTGGCCAGCGGCCAGTGGCGGCCTGAGGAACTGATCGTGCTGACGCCCTTCCGTGCCCAGCGCGCGCTGATCCGCCAGCGGTTGCGAGCACGCGGGCTGCCGGAGGCGCTGCGCGTCAGCACCGTGCACCGCGCGCAGGGCAGCGAGGCGCCGGTGGTGCTGTTCGAGCCGGCGGACGGGGCCCAGCCCTTCCTGCACGGCGAGGCCGCGCAGCGCCTGCTCAACGTGGGCTTGAGCCGTGCCCAGGCCAAGCTGGTGCTGTTCGTGTCGCCGGCCGATGCGGCCAGCCCCCTGCTGGCGCCGTTGATGCAGCGGCTGCGGCTGGCGGGCGACACGCGAGAGGCGACGCCTCTTTTGGCGCTGGCCCGCGAGCCGGACTTTCCAGCCAACACGCTGGGCCGGCGCGTGGCGGCCGGCCGGCATGAAGGCGAGGTGGCGCGCATCAGCGCCGATGGACGTCAGTTCTGGCTGGTCAACGCGCGCACCGGCGCGGAGCAGCTGATCGACGTGGAGTTCTGGCGCGAACGCGCAGCCGAGTCCTGATCAGTTGGGGACAGAGCTACTCGCTTCGCTCGATCGGTCTGTCCCGCAAAGTCATCACACTGCCGCCGTGACGACGATCTCCACCTTCCACTCCGGCCGCGCCAGGCCGGCGATGACCGTGGCGCGCGGCGGCGTGTGGCCGGCGGGCACCCAGGCATCCCACGCGGCGTTCATGCCGGGGAAGTCGGCTCGGTCGGCCAGGTAGATCTGAGCGCGCAGCACGCGGCTCTTGTCGGTGCCGGCGCGGGCCAGCAGCTTGTCGATGGCGGCCAGCACCTGGGCCGTCTGGCCGGTGATGTCGGCGCTGGCGTCCTCGGGCACCTGGCCGGCCAGGTAGGCCACGCCGTTGTGCACGGCCATCTCGGAGAGACGGGCGCCGATGTCGAAGCGTTCGATAGGTTGGCTCATGGGGTCACTTCTTCCTGGAATGTTGATGGGAATGGCCGGCAGCCTTGGGCCCCGTGCCATGCGGGTGTTTCTTGCTCGCGCCGGGCGGCGGCGTGGCGGCGGCCTTCTGGCCCAGCTTGCTTTCGGTGCCGGCCAGCAGCTTCTTGATGTTGGCCTGGTGGCGCCACACCAGCAGCAGGCCCATGATGATGAGGGCCAGCGCCGTGGGGCCGGCTTCCCAGATGAGCAACTGATACATCGGCGCGAACGCGGCCGCCGCGATGGCGGCCAGCGATGAGTAACGGCTGAACCAGGCAATGATGGCCCAAGTCGCCAGCGTGAACAGCCCTAGAACCGGGTTCAGCGCAAAGATGACACCGGCCGCCGTCGCCACGCCCTTGCCGCCGACGAACTTGAAAAACACCGGCCACAGATGGCCGAGGAAGGCCGCCAGGCCCACCAGCGCCGCCGTGCCCTCGCCCAGCCCCAAGCGCGGTCCCCAGATCAGCACGGCCAGCACGGGCAGATAGCCCTTGAGCGCGTCGAACACCAGCGTGAGGATGGCCGCGGCCTTGTTGCCCGAGCGCAGCACGTTGGTGGCGCCGGGGTTGCCCGAGCCGTAGGAGCGCGGGTCGGACAGGCCCATCGCGCGGCTGATGATGACGGCGAAGGACAGCGAGCCGATCAGGTAGCCGGCCAGGGCCGCCAGCAGGGTGTAAAGGGTTTCCATGCCCGTCATTCTCCGTTGGCGCACTGCACCGGCCGCGCGCCCAGCACCTCCGTGAGAACCCGGGGCTCGATGCCGACGAGAAAGCCGCGCCGGCCACCGTTGATGCAGATCTTCTCCAGCGCCAGGATGCTCGCCTCGACGAACACCGGCATGGGCTTGCGCACGCCGAAGGGTGAGGTGCCACCCACCTGGTAGCCGCTGTGGCGCTGCGCCACCTCGGGCTTGCAGGGCTCGACCTTCTTGCACGGGATCTGCCGCGCCAGCTCCTTCAGGCTGACCGTGCGGTCGCCATGCATCAGCACGATCAGCGGCCCGGCCTTCTCGTCCTGCATCACCAGCGTCTTCACGACGGCGTGCTCCTCGACGCCGAGCTGCCTGGACGACTCGGCCGTGCCGCCGTGCTCGACGTAGTCGTAGACATGCTCGGTGAACACGACGCCGGCGCGCTTGAGGGCCTGGGTCGCGGGGGTTTCGCTGACATGGGCGGTCTTCTTGCTCATCCCTCAATTCTCGGGGACGGGTCATATTGCCATCTCACGGCAAGCAATTATTGTTTTACAGTAAGTTTTTCTTGTTTTACGAAGGCCGCCATGCCCGACTCCTTCTCCGCTGACGGTCTGCGGCGCATCCGCCGGCTGGCCTGGGTCGTGCGGCTGCTGTGCCTGCTGGGCGTCGTCGTCATCGGCACCCTGCCCTTCATTTTCTGGGCCGAGGCCGACTGGGTGGCCGAGGTGGCATCGCATCTGTGGAGCGTCAACAAGCTGCAGCTCGACCTCGGTTCGCGTCTGTGGGGCCTCGCGGCCTCGATGCTGCCCACGTCGGTCAGCCTGTTCGCGCTGTGGCAGATGTGGTCGCTGTT
>CAUJSJ030000157.1:0-66585 GCA_963422775.4 uncultured Roseateles sp. | reverse complement strand
CTATGAGCGCGCAGGCTTGGTTGGAGCGTCCACCAGCCCGTCGCATGGTCCTCGGCACTCCGACGCCCTGGCCGTGTTTGCGCGTGGATTCAAGCTAGCGCGCTCGGCTGGCGGCGGCGCGATTGCGGAGGTACGCGATGTGCGCGCCAACCTTGGGCAGCTGTTCAGGAACTATGTCTAGCGCATCGCCGATGTAGTTGGCATCCCAGACGATGTTCTGCGTGCCGAAGTCCGCACTGCCGCCCTGGAAGCCGGGCAGGCGACCGTGACCGAAGCTGATGGACATCGTATGGGTCTCTGACAGCCCTAGGCCTTGAGGTGTCGGCGTACCGGTCCACCTGTTCCTGGGCGATCGTCCGTTCGTCCGACATGGCAAAAGCCGCCTTGCACCACACGGCGTCTTGCCATTGAAATCATTCTGTCTGTCGATGCGACGAGGTCGGTCTCTGACGGCGGGGCAGCGTCCCCGCAGTCAGGATGTGCGGCAGAGGCTTGCTGACCAATGGCGCTGAGGATTCGCAACTGTTGCCATCAAGATTGATGACGTCCCGCTTGACAGCGCGGTTACGGATAGCAACATGGTCCGAACTGCGTGCACAGGGGGTCCGATGAAAGTTTCAGGGAAGTTGCGGCTTGATCACGGCGACCGAGAGGCACTGCTTGAAGAGGGCGCTATCGACACCCTGATGACATTCGACAAAGAACCCGGAAACCTCACAGACAAGGGCAAGGACGATGTATACAAGTACTTCAACTCCCTGAAAGGCATCGGGCAGGGATCAAAGATCACCGTCGAGGCCAACCTTACAAACGTGCTGGGGTACGGCTGGACATTGCAGGTCAAGGTTTAACGGGAGAAAAAATGAACGCCATGAGATTTGCGGTACTTGCGGTCGCCTGCGGCTCTTGCTGGGCACAGCCAGTCGCTACCCCCGCCCAGGGACCCGACGACCTGAGAGTGCGATCCCAGGCAAGCCCTTACATCGAGATCTACACCCCAAAGGTCTATAACAACTTTGCGCTCCGTCTACGGCTGGATCAGATAAAGGCCCGCATCGCCACGCTGCAGGGAGTTAGCCAAGAGAAGCTGACGTCTCAACTGAACACGTTGCAGGGAGTGTCGACCCAACGCTTCGCTGCAGGCCTTCAAGTCAATGCGCTGCCGACCCCCCAGGTCGTGAACAAGGGGACGACGAATACTGCCGCTGGGACGTCGGTGGCTACGACCACCAGTGACGTCACCCAGAACAACACGACGAACCAAGGGGGTACGGGCACAACAGTACAGACGGGAACCGTTGCCAAGGACGTCTCGACGGTGGTGAACACGACGCCCACGACGCCGGGAAGTTCCACCGAGTCCACAACCACCACTTCCTCCTTTACGCCAACGATTCCGGCGCTTCCAACAGGGACGGCCCTCACCGCGCCAACCCAGGTCTCGCAGGGGACTTTGAATGCCCTCGCGGAACAGGTGCAACTGGAGATGGAACTGGCGACCGTCCAGACCTTGCTGGAGTCGCCGTTGAATGCCGAGTACTCGCCGGACGGCAACGGCCGCACGCAGGTGACCTTCGGCGTGCCGATCACGATTCCCGCGATGGCCAACTGGGAGACCAAGGGAGAAGCTGCGGAGGTGCTGGTTGCTGTCTGTCCCGCCCAAGGCAGTGCGCCGGCGCCCGTGCCGGAGTCCGCTCGACCCATCCTGGTCAACTTGATACCGCGAGAGAAGACTTACAACACTGCAGCGATCACGAGCAAGTCCTTCGGATTTGGATTAGGTGCCATTGCCGGCGTCTTCAGCGTCGCGGGGAATTTCTCATGGACCCGCGACACTTACTACATCTACAGGGACTTCCCGGTTAATCAAGCAGTTGGGTTCGGGCTGTTTTCGATAGTCGCCTTTGCTGTTTTCCTCAATACCTGAGTTCGGGTTCGATGCAGCACCACAGAGAACAGACTGCACATCTACAGGCGGCCTTGTTGCACTCGGGTTTCGGTGCGGGCCCAGATACCAACCGCTCAGCAGGGCTCCATTCGTTCGCCGCCGTCGCCACCATGGGCGCGGCACAGGGTTAGTCGAGCTTGCCTGCTGCCGGTCTGACCTGTGTGATGCATCTTCGAACGTACGTCTTCGGGAAGAACTTGTTCGTTGGGAAGGGGGTTTTCAGGCCGGCATCTCGACGGGTAGCGCCAGCAGTTCACCCGGCTTGACCGACACGTAGTTCGGGTCGAACACGCGCCCCTTGGCCAGTAGCGCCCAGACGATGCGGGCGTTCTTGTTGGCCAGCGCCACCACCGCCTTCTGCCAGCCCACGCGGGCCAGCAACTGCACCAGCCACTGCGAGATCTTGTCCGTGCGTTTGTGCGCCGTCATCACGGCCGACTTGGCGCCCTGGATCAGCAGCGTGCGCAGGTAGTCGTCGCCACGCTTGGTGATGCGCCCCAGCACCGTCTTGCCACCGCTGGAGTTCTGCCGTGGCACCAGGCCGAGCCACGAGCCGAACTGTGCGCCATTCCTGAACTGCTTGAAGTCGCCCACGGTGGCCACCAGCGCCGACGCGGTGACCGGGCCGATGCCGGCGAGTTGAGCAGCGGCCTTGGCCTGCTCGTCCGAGCGCACATGCGCAGTGATGCGCTCGTCGCAGCGGGCGATGTGGCACTCCAGTTCAATCCAGTGCAGCCGGGCTTCTTGAATCGCCAGTCGGGCAATGCCGGGCAACTCGTTGCTGGCGTCCTCCAGCACGTCAGCCAGGGCCCAGGCGCAGCGCCTCGGGGCTTTGCGCAAGGACGATGCCGAACTCGGTGAGCAGGCCACGGATGCGATTGATGCAAGCGGTGCGGTCTTCCTTGTAGCCCTCGCGCAGCCGGTGGATGGCCAGCAGGGCCTGCTGGGCGGGCGTCTTCACCGGCACGAAGCGCATGTGGGGCCGGCCTGCGGCCTCGCAGATCGCAGCGGCGTCCGCCGCATCGTTCTTGCCGCCCTTGCCCGCCATGCGATAGGGCGTGACGAAGTGGCCGGCGATGAGGCGGACGTCCAATCCGAAACCGCGCAGCTTGCGCGCCCAGTGGTGGGCGCCGCCGCAGGCCTCCATCGCCACCAGACAGCCCGGCGGCAATTGCACGCACCAGGCGGCAAACTTGTCGGCGGGCAGGGCTTTGGCGGCAACCACGCGGCCGGCTGCATCAATGGCGTGAATCTGGATCACGCGCTTGGCCAGATCGACCCCGACTCGGGTAATCTCGTTCATGGGCTTCCCCTTTCACAGGCTTGCAGATTGACGATTCGCACCATCAATCTTGGCGCCTCGACGCCGTCAGCCAGAAGGTGGGAAGTCCCTTCGTATTCGTTCGGGCTCAAGACACGGTGGCCTTGACCGGCAACCAATTCTCAGATGTCGATGGACGGTGTGAAGGAGGTGCTCTTCCCCTTCGGTTCGGGTGGCTGTTCAAGCCAGTGCTGGGGCAGGAAGTTGTCTCGTCGGGTCTGCGCGAGGCACTCGTTCAACTTTCAATTCCTCGCCCCGCCAAGAAGGCGACGATGCGCATGTTTGTCGAGACACGATGGAGGAAATTCGACAAAAAGTCTGGCACTGTCGGGAGAGTCATCGAAGACAGCTACCGCTACGCCAATTTCTATGTTCCTGCTAGGTATGACACGCTCAATGTGCTGAATATCGAGTACCGCGATGCACGGCAGAACAACAGCTCAGTGACCATATCCGGTCACTTCCTGCAGGGGACGAGGGTTCGTTTGGGGGCGACTGAGGTGCCAAGTGTCGAGAACACAGGACGGTCGCTGGAATTTATTGCATCGAATAGCGCGCTGGCCACAGCAAACATCATCGTGGTCAGCCCCGACGGGGAATCTGTCAACCTAGACAGTTCGATATATCCTCCCCTGACCGCCGCTGAAAAGGGCGACCCACGACAGAATGTCGTCATTGGAAATTTTCAATATGACGACTTGGCTCTGAAGGATTGCAGTACCTCCAGTGACGCGGTTTGTGCTGTCGGAAAGAAGGTCTTTGCCACGTTGACGCCCGATGAAGCGCGCACGGCGACCATCAAGCTGAAGGGCAATGCGGAATGCTCCATCGTCTCCAACGATCCAGAGCGGCCGTGGGAAGGTGCGAAGGTCCGCCTGAAGAGCTCGACCATTGCGGAAGTGACATTGCCGATCAAGCAGTGCCTCAGCATCAAGCCAGGTGACTACCCTTTGATAGCCCGCATCGGGGACTCTGTCTTCGGCTTCCCCGGCAACCGATTGCAGGTCACGGCCAAGGAGGTGACCTTTGACGCTCCACGATCGGTGGTGGAGGGCAGCACTGTCGTCGAGCTGAGCCGGTTCCTGCTGGGTGAGCAGTACCGAAACACTTATCGCTTGAATGCTGCGTCGCATTTCCGCGTGGACTCAGTCGCCTTGAATTCGGTGTTGCCCGACAAGCGCACCTACCTCGTCCTGGGCAACAACCTGGAGCTCAAGACTACGAAGATCGTGCCGACGCCTGTCGCCAGCAGCATCGTGACGTACGAGGGCGGCGTTGCACTTGAATTCGCGTTGACCAAGGCAACGGCAGAGTCGGTCAAGAAGGTGTTCTTCCAGAACTCGGCGCCTGGTGCCAACGACAAGTCGGTCTTCGTGTTCGACCTGCCTCAGCCCGAGGAGAAGAAGGAAGCGAAGAAGGAGGCGGAGGATCCCCGATCCTTCAAGATGACGCTGACAGGAAGCCTGCCGAAGCAGGGACCGTTGCCAGCTAAAGCGCCTTGAGGCAGTGGCGCCATTCCCGCATTTCAGCCGGCTGCGGCGATTCGGTTCCAGCTCAAGTAGCGGCCCGGGCGCGGTCGAAGTCGGTGGCTGGCTCGCTCGCTTCGATTGAATTGAGCGTCAAGTCGAACTGGAACTTATGAAAGGGGGCTTCCACGTCCAGGGCCCGCATTGCAATTGGGTCGGCGTTCGTTCGGACCGGCGGCACGAGGCCCTCCCGCGTGCCGAATGCGAATTCAAAGAGCATGGACACGGAGTGTGGCGGTCGGGACCATCGAGCATGCGCACGTAGCGATGTATGGCCCGACTACACATCGAGGAACCGGAGCTTGCAACTAGAAGGGCAGCGGACGGGTATAGATATCGACGAAAGAGCGCTCATCGCCGTCTTTGAGATCCATTGCAAGATCGCTAAGAATCGATTTGAAGATATCTATCCCGTCCGCCGAGCCAAAGGTCTGGATAACCGGTAATAGGCATCGTGCCATTTTGTTGTACTCAGCCAGCTGGCTGTCGTAATCTTCGCAAATGGCCTCGAGCGAACCGGGGCACATACCCCCATAGTAGGCTTCTCTGAGCGAGTCGGCTGCCAATTCAATACCTATCGCGAACTCATCCTGATTGCCACGATGAACTAAGGAAGATTCGCACACCATTTGACGGGATAGATGTTGGAGGAATCCACCCGGAGATGCATATCCGTAGCAGCTACTTGCCTCGCGTCTCACCTTCGGATTGCTATGCTGCATCAGTTTCTCCAGTGCATTAGTGACATCCGAGTATTCATCATTAGAGCAAGATTCCCAATGCATAGAGCGCACGGCATCCAGAACAACTTGACCTGCGTTTCCTGTATCCAGCGGGAATTCTTCACCGATGCCGACGATCGCCTCAAGTAGTTCGTGCAGAGAGGCTTTGCCCGAAAGCGCCGAGAGCAGCTCTTCGGGGTCATCTGTGATCATGGCGACGCATTTCACTGCCGTCAGGCGCACTCGAAAGTCGTTATCCTCGGACGCGCGTGACATTGCAAATCTAAATATTGCATCGTCGCGATCCTTCTGTAAGAGTAGGTGCTCACAAAATGCCTCGAGAAGCGTACGTCTAACTTCGGAATTGCTGTAAATAGGAATTCCACCTGCCTGGTTCTTGAGAAGCGATATGTGCGCTGGCTGCTTAAAAAACCAGCGGAGTGCCTCGGTCCCAGCCGTTGTACGAGTTGATGCGGAGAACTCAGCGTCCATGTCCGCGTTGGCTGCAAGGCTACTTGGCCAATCTTGCGAAATGCAGGCGATTGTGAAATCTCGTTCTCGCCCATAGTAGAAGTCGACCGCCGGTGCGCCCCGTTCTCCTGTTTCCCGTGTTAGCAAAGCAGCGTCGAAAAGACCCTGGGGTAGCGCATAAGTCATTGGAAGCGCCAGAATTCGATTGAGATCATCAACGGGAACGGGTGCTCCGTTTCGCAGCATTTCCTTGCCGAGCTCTCGCAAGCAAATGGGCACGTTGAAATGGTCTAGGCCGATTGCGCGCGTGATTTTCTTTCTTAAGAAACTCTCCAGCAGCTTGGGCTCATCCAAAGAGTCTGGCAGCTTCGTCCCACGGTGCTGCTTCATCGCTATGCCAAGGATGTACGGATCGAGGGTTTTCTGATGGAGATCAGAAATGGTCACCTGATATGCAGCGGCGTACGTTGAATATGCCCTGCTCTGTTCCTCAGAAGAATAGTTCCTGAGATGTATGCAATTCCAACCTTGAGTTTTGGCGGCAGCTTCTGGATCAAGCTCCATGAGCGCGGCTCCCTGGCTTTGGACTCCCGCTTCGTCGGCAAGAAATGATGGGTTTCCAGCTGGTCCATTTAAGAGTCTTGAGGCCGACGTGTTCGTCATTGATATGACGATTTGAATATGGCTCCCTGTTAAACGACTGCAGTCCGCATCTATGGCGCGAGCGAGCTCAATATTTGCCTCGTTCCATCCGTCAATAAAAATCGTTAGCCGCTTGCCTGTACGTTGCAAAACGCTATTGATCCGTCTTGCAAGATGTCCGTAGGCATGCGAAGTTCCACTGAATGACCATTCAAAATCGCTTGCGATTTCCTCCAGTAGCGAATTTCTCAAGCTAATCGCAGGATAGAACATGCAAGGTTGCTCGTCGGCAAGGCGTGTTAGGACGCTGTGGCAAATGAAGTTTGTTTTGCCCACTTGCGGTTGACCTATCAGCAGCGTCACGCGTGCCTTCTTGATATCAAGAAAGTCCTTCAGGGCTTCGCTCGCTTCCGTTCTCTCTATGAAGAGGCTCGGAATGTATTTTTTGTCCGAGTCAATGTCCTCTCCGCACAGTGGCCTCATGCGGAAAAGAGACTGCGTGCTGCAATGCGCAATGAGGTTTGAGGGGGAGAACGAAATGAAAGCTTCTAAGGCTTCAGCGCGAAGCGAGAGCTCGTCCGCACTGGTCCGGAAAACCTGTCTCGCGCAAGCTGAAGGAAATGAAAAGTCCAGATCAAATATTTCCTGCCTGGTATGGCTGTCAAAGACTCGTGTGTCTTTGCCGTTTGTCAGCACCACGAAGGGAGCAATATTGCCTTCGGCGAGCCTGGCGTAGGAAATTCCTTGGTCGCGTGCTTGCTCATCAAGGGGTTCGTTTCGAGCCTTCACTTCGACGACGAGCAGGTTGTGACCCTGAGCGTTTTGAACGAGAACGTCAGCGCGCCCTGAGTAAGCCGTGTGGCTCTTAGATGGGCGCCGGCCGGACGACTCACTCAAGGTCGCTCCGTCGCGTACCTCGATCGTGGATTTGCCAAGACGAATTCGAAAAGCGAATTCGAGATGAAGTTCTGAGACTGAGAATCCATGGCCGATCAGCCAAGGTATCACCAGCTTCGTTCGAACATCTTCCTCTGTCTTGAACGGACTATCGTCCATTGCCGGTCCTGGATGAAGTGGGTTTGCCAATGGCTGCTCTTGCGCTCTCAGGGCGCGATGGGAGGGGGGTGAATGGATCCGGATGCGGGGTGTCGTCACTGTTCTGTCGATAGCGGACTCCGAGAAGTCGATCGAGGGCTTCGAAGTCTGGCGTCGGACTGCGCAGTGCAAGGTCCCATACCCGGCTGGTGGTGGCGAGGAACGATTGGGTGGACATCCAGGCTTCGGGCCCGAAGAGCGCCTCGACGGGTACCTCACGAGCGTCCGGCGCTTCTTCCACGTCGACGCTGCGAAGGTACTT
The DNA here is from genome assembly GCA_963422775.4 of uncultured Roseateles sp. Lineage (GTDB taxonomy): Bacteria > Pseudomonadota > Gammaproteobacteria > Burkholderiales > Burkholderiaceae_C > Pelomonas. The sequence goes on along the minus strand of CAUJSJ030000157.1, from coordinate 58,598 downwards.
CGCGTACGCACTCGGGGCGTTGGCATGCGCCTCGAACTGCCCCCGATAGTTGATCACGATGTTCATAAGGGCGAGCAGGATCCACCAATCTTGACGGCCTTCGGCGCGATGTTTCGCTACCCACAGATGGAACCGTTCTTCCCGTCGAAGGCGCGCAAGGGTGTACCGGATCACGCCGGGCACCCTGTTGTATCGGTTGCGAATGGCTTCGTGGGCCTTGGCTTGGGTGTATCCCGGGCCTGGCGTCTCAGGCCAGCCCAGCTCGGCCGGTGCCGCGAACACGTAGGTGTCTCGGTCACTAGGTCCCAGCCATTGATACCGGCGCTTGTGGAAGCCCCGGGCTTCAGTGAAATCAAGGAAGAGCTCGCTGTAGGGTCTGGCGATGAAGATCTTGGTTTGGAGTCCGTTCTTGAACGCATTCTTGACAATGCCGCCCAAGGCATTGGACGACAGGCAGCTGCACTGCAGGAGCGCGCGAAGGGCGACGTTGCAAGCGTCGCCTTGCATGTCGACCAGCGCCCGCGCGCCGTCACCATAGTTGTCCGGGATGGTCACCTGGAACTGAGCCACCTCGTTGCCGGGTTGCAGCTCGATCTCTGCTCGCGACGTCGCGCCGACCTTCGCCTTGATGCGCACCTTTGTCGGAAGCACGCAGAGGTCTTGGTTTCCTAAATCCGCCAGAGCGATCTGCAGGATGGCGACCAGCTGCTCCACCACCGAAACGGTTCTGCGCTCGTTCTCACAGGTCACGTTCCATTGGATGCCGAGTGCCGGCCATTGATAAGTCCGCCGCTCCCCGGTGTCGTTGAAAGGAACGCCTTTCAGCTGGCCGGTGACGCTTGCCCTGACCTTGTCGGCAGGCATCGCTTCGAGCTCTGCGAGATGCGCCCTAGGTTTGAGTAGCAGTTCGTCCAAGCTGCCGAGCGAGGGCGAGTCAACGATCGGAGCATTCATTAGTTCGACGGCTCGCTCACCGCCAATGGCCTGTGCAAGTGCCCGGGCAATCAAGAAATGTTGCACCGAGTGTTGCAGCGCTTCATGGTCGGCCCACTCGTCTGGATCCACCGTGTACTGATAGTGCGCGATCAGGATGACAGGCAGTAGCTCGGAGAACGACACCCATTCGCCCGCTTCGTACTGACAGAGCGCGAGCTGATGGAGAGCCTGGACGAAGACAGGTTTCAGGTCGTCGTCATCCGACGCTTGAGCTATTCGCGCGACCCCCAGCGCGTGGTACTTCGCAGCCCACACCAAGCCAAGCTGGCGGTATGCGTTGCTGAGAGTCAGCATTGCGAAGAGCGACGGACGCAGCGTCTCCCCTTTGAACCACCTAGCCCGAGCGCGATGAAGCTCCGCGATACCCGCGAGTAGCTTTCCATCCGCGATCAACTGGAAGGCGCGGTCCTTGCATTTCTCAGCAATGATGAAACCAGACGCCCGCTTCTCCAGCACTTCGTCGGCCCGACGCGTAAGTCGCTCGAACTCGGAATGCCCGGAGAGAACAGAGGTAAGCCGAATCAGTCCGTCGACAAACTCCTCCAGGCAGAACAGGGGCGCCTTGTCCGCAGCTGCCAGTAGCTTGAACCACCACCTGACCTGGTCGTCCAAGTCGAACGAGTAGGTGGTGCTGGCCAGGAACGGGAGGCTGGCGAGCATTGATCGCGTATAGATCAAGTCAGCCTGCCGATTTGGCCGATCCTTCGCATCCTTGATCTGCTGCTCAACGAACTCGACCATCTCCGTGGATCGTCGGTGCAGTTCGCCGGTGTCGTACTCGAACTCGCCGGCCACTACCGCCGCCGACGCGTACGTCAGAAGGATAGATGAATCACGGATCTCGGCGGCATCGGTCCAGTTCTCCCAGTCCTTTAGGTACTCCTCTACCAGTGATTTGTAGGGCCGAAGGTCATGCTGGCCTCGCAGTGCTGCGACGCAGATCTCGTACTTGGCTCGCCGAACTAGGCCCGCATCGCGATCCGGTGCGACGAACCGTTGCATGACGCGTATCCAGCCAACAAGATCAGCCTTGAGCTGTTCTTCGACGGTCGCCGTCCGCAGACCGAACTTGACGACGACGAAATCAGCGAAGGTGTACGGCGTGCTGGACTCGTTCAGCCAACGGTCCTTGGCCTCGGTGTACTCGGACCTGGGGTGTTCACGGAGCTCGGGAAACAGGTCGCCGGGCACATGCAGGAACTCCTCAGCGATCCAGAAAAGACCGGGATCCGCCAGCTGCTCGCACATAGCTTCGGCGTCGATGACTTCCAGCCTGCAGCCGTGTTGAGCTTCGCACTCTTGCTGCAACTCGTGCCGACCCGATACGGGTACGCTCTGGTTCGAAAAGAAGTAGACGATGTACGGCACCGAGCCCGTGCAGATCTTCCTCAGATCGTCGCGCACCTTCGCCTTCACTCGGGTTTTCGAGGTGATTGAGCAGGCAAAGACTAGCGGCTTGGACTCTCCCACTCCGTGGAACACCGTGGTCGTTGAAGTCTCGCCGCGAATGAAGGTGGTGAAAGTCTCGAAATCACGGCCCCCGTCCCCGCCCGCGGAAACTGGTCCAGTCGCCGGGAGGAGGTCTCGCGTGATGCGCTCGCGGGCAAAGTGACGGCAAATGTGCTCGAACTCATGCTGCGCGTTGTTCGCCGACAGCTGGTCGAGCTGAAAGCGGATGTGCGCGATCAAGGCACGTCGTTTCGGGTTGTTCTTTTTTGCCTGACGTCTTGGCGCCGACTTTGCTGAGATCGGTTCTTTTTCCATTCACTTCCCTAAGACCGCGGCGCCGTTCACCATCAGACCCCGATCAGCTGGCGCGCAGCCGAAGCACGCGCGCGGACACTACCTGAACGCAACCGCACTCTGGCTCACATCATCCGGCCTAGAACATTGAGATTCGAGCCAATTTGCGACGTGTGCATCGTTCGACGATGGGCTGTCGACGTGGCCGAGCCACGCGAGCTTGTTGACTCTTACGCCATCATCTTCGGCACGCGGAGCCGATTCGGCAACAGTACTGCCGAGGTGCGCACCTTCCTGGACAAAACAGGCGTACTCCGAGTGGAAGGCTTGTTGTTTGGCAAGGTCGAGAGCATCTTCACGCCAACCGCAACCCAGCACGGCGTTCACCCGCCAACCCGTGGCGGGGCCACGTCTTCTGAAGTCGGTCTGCTGGCCATGCATCCAAGCCGTTCGCGACTGGATGGGACGTTCTGCCGTCACAAAAAAGAGCCCTCGGCCGTGGCCGAGGGCTTGACCTTCTTCGCTGTCAGCGTTGAAGCCTGCTCAGGGAGGAAAAGCAGGGAAGCAATGCCGGGAAGGCATCGCTCCAAGCTCAAATGTAGCAACAGCCTACGCCGCAGAGGTCGACGAGTTCTCCAAGCCTGAAACCGGCTTTGCTTGCAGCTTGCGGCGGCCCTTCCCGTGCTCGGATGTCCCGGGCCAGCTTCCTTCCGCTGCGCGTGAACGGGCCCGCTTGGTGAACAGGCCGATCTTGATCGCCTGCCCTGCGCGCTGGGCCGGCCAGATCGCCACACCTCGCACTCGCCAAGCCCGTAGCCGGGCCGCCGAATCCCTGGCGGTGCTCGCCGCGGCTCGACCGTCGCGCCAGTCGCTGCGCTTCGTGTCACGCCGGCCGCGGGGCCGCCGCGGCTCATGGATTTACGCCGCCTTCGCTGCAACCGCTGCGCCAGAGGACCTGGCACATCGGCCGCGGCACTGCGGTGCCGAGGGGAGGTCAGCCCTGCGCGCCAGTCGTCCCACCGCGCTCCCCCCACGAAGCCCCCGTCCCCTGGTGAGGGGGACTTGTGGGGGGATCTTCAGGCGGTGGGCCGGGAAACCGGCGCACCGCTTCGGCTGCGTTCTGAACATCCATCCCCAACCCCTTCCCGCCGGAAGGGGCCATGCCCACCCCTCCGCCCCGCCCGTGGGCGGGGGACGAGGAAGTCCGAGCGAGAGGATCTCCAGGCAAGTCGTCTGGAGGCCGGCCTCTCGCAAGGAGAACCGACATGAAAGCTTCCATCGACGCCCGCTCGGGCGAACTGGTGACCATCCCGCTGTGCCTGCTCGTGCCTTCCGAATGGAAGAACGCGCGCAGGACGGGCGGCGAGAACTTCGACGACCTCAAGGCCTCCATCGAGGCGCAGGGGCTGCTGCAGAACCTCATCGTCTGTCCCGCGAAGACGCGCAAGGGCCGGACGCAGCGCTACGAGGTGGTGGGTGGCGCGCGCCGCTTGCGCGCGCTGAACGCGCTGGTGGGCGAGGGGCGTGTCAGCCGCGACGAACCCATCCTGTGCCGAGTCAAGCCGGACCGCGAGGCGGCCGAGGCCAGCCTCGCCGAGAACTTCCACCGGGAGCCCATGCACCCGGCCGACGAGTTCGAGGCCTTCTGGCGCCTCGTGCAGGACGGTCGCACGGTCGAGGAGGTCGCGCAGCGCTTCGGCACGTCGCCACTGACGGTGCGCCGCCGTCTGAAGCTGGCCGATGTGCATCCCGACCTGCTGGTGCTCTACCGCCAGGACGGCATCAACATGGAGCAGCTCATGGCCCTGGCGCTGAGCGACGACCAAGAGGAGCAGCTCCGCGCGTGGAACGCGTTGCCCGAGTGGCAGCGCAGCCCGCATGCGATCCGCTGCATGTTCGTCTCCGACGAGGTCAACTCCGCCACCGATGCGCTCGCGAAGTTCATCGGAATCGAGGCCTACGAGGCGGCGGGTGGCAGCGTGCGCCGTGACCTCTTCTCAGAGCAGGGTCAGGGCTACATGCGCGACCCGATGCTGCTGCTTCAGCTCGTCAATGCGCGGCTGGACGCAGCGGCCGAACCGGTCCGCGCCGAGGGCTGGGGCTGGGTCGAGATCGTGCAGCGGGTCAGCAGCGTGGAGGCATTCCGGTTCGGCCGTGCCCGCAAGTCGGAGCGTAAGCCCACCTGCAGCGAGGCCAGCCGGATCAAGGCGCTGAACAAGCGGCTTGCGGAACTCGAAGCGCAGATCGAGGCCGCGTCCGAGCAGGACGATCCCGACGAGGAAGGCGAGCGCCTGCAAGAGCAGGCCGACGAGGTGCAGGGCCAACTTCAGGCCATGCAAGACGAGCTGTCCACGTCCGATGCCGACGCGAAGGCGGGGGCGGGCGCCATCGTCTGTGTCGGCCGCAACGGTGCTCTCGAGATCCTGCGGGGCCTCGTCCGTCCGGAGGACCGCCCCAACGCGGCGGGTAAGACCAGATCGGTCAGCAAGGTGCAGAGCGAGGGGGGCGAAGGCGCCGAGCCCCGCGCGAAGCCGGCGCACTCCGCGGCCTTGATGCTGGAGCTGACCGCGCACCGCACGCTGGCGGCCCGTGCCGTGATGCTGGACTATCCCGACGTGGCGCTGACCGCGCTGCTGCATTGCCTCGTGCAGCGGCTCACGCGCGACACCTGCGGAGCAACGTCCTCCGCCGTTCGGTTGATCGCCAACGCGCCGGACGCGGGCTTGCTGCCCAAGGCTGGCAGCACGCTCGTCGAGGCAAGGGCAAGCGCTGTCATCGACAGCGCGCGCGAACGCTGGGGCGAGCGCATGCCGGGCGATCCTGACCGGTTGTTGCCCTGGCTGGCCGGCCTTGCCGACGCCGAACGGATGCAACTGCTGGCTCTGTGTGTCGCGGTCTACCTCAACGATGTGCATGACGACGAAAGGGCCAGCCCGCTCGATCCGCTGTGCGCGATGCTGGGCCTGGACATGGCTGATTGGTGGGAGGCGAAGGAAGGCACCTACTTCCAGCGCGTGACCAAGGATCAGATCAGCCAGGCCATCACCGAGGCCGCAGGGCCGGATGTGGCCGCGCGCTACAAGGGCGTATCCAAGGCCGAGTTGGCACGGGTCGCCGAGCGGGACTTGAGCGGCAAGCGCTGGGTTCCGGCGCCGCTGCGGGCCCCAGCCGCGGTCGCGGGCTGAGAGCTTGACGCAACGAGGCCGCCCCGGCGGCCTTCAGCGGCTCCCTCGGGGGCCGCTTTGCATCGCCTGCCAGTTGTGGGCGTGTCCCGCGCTTCTGAATCCATGTTGTTTGCATCGGGGCACGTTCGCAAGACGTTCTCTTCCTGGAGGCGACGACTGCCTCAACTGCTGCAGCGGGAAGACAACCCGATGACGCCATGCGCGCCGTGCGCTGTTGGCTCGGACAAAATGCACCGCAGGACAGAAAAGCCGGGAGGCCGGCATCGGGTGCGAGCCTCCGCTAGGGCAACTGAGTGAGCGCAACGAACGACATGGATGCGGGCGAATCGACGACGGCCGCGCTGCACGGCCTGGGTGCCGCAGTCAAGCTGGTTGCCGATCTGGCCGAGCTGGTGCAGGCGATCTTCACCGCGCTGCCACCATCCAAGCCGTGGCAGCGCCGGCTCTTGCAACAGCTCGCAGAGGCTGATCGCCTGGTGCAGGTGCTGAGGCTCACCGTGGCGATGGACCGGGCGCAAGTGGAGGTTGCCGCGGCTGCGGGCCAGCTCGCGGCAGTGCTTCGGGCTGCTGATCGCTACGTCGCGGTAGGACGGGCTGACCTGGGTACGAAGGCCGCGGTGCGGCTTGCAACCGACCTGGCTCAGCGCATCGTCGTCGCCGTGTCGGTCGCCGGCTCTGCGAAGGCATGAGGACGCTGTCCAGCTTCGTCCGATGCGGCCCTCCCGTGGCCGGGAACCGCGGGCCCGCTTCCTTCCCGCTGCGCGTGAACGAGCCCGCTTGACGAACAGGCCGGCGCAAGGCGGCGCTTCGCGCGGTGCCGGCCAGATCGCCATCCCAGCCACCCGCCAAGCCCGAGGCCGGGCCGCTGAAGCCCTGAAGTGCTCGCCGCGGCTCGACCGTCGCGCCAGCCGCTGCGCTTCGTGTCACGCCGGTCGCGGAGCCGCCGCGGCTCGGGTCATGCGTGCGACTTCGATGCAGCCGCTGCGCCAGGCGGAGCTGGCACATCGACCGCGCTGGCTTCGTCGCTCGTGGTGGGGCAGCCGTGTGCGCCAGTCGTCCCACCGCGCTCCCCCCACAACCCCCGTCCCTGGGTGAGGGGGACTTGTGGGGGGATCTCAATGCGGTGGGCCGGGAAACCGGCGCACTGCTTCGGCTGCGTTCAAACCCGACCCCATCCCCAACCCCTTCCCAAGGAAAGGGGCCATGCCCACCCCTCCGCCCCGCCCGTGGGCGGGGAACGAGGAGAGCCGAGCGAGAGGATCAGTTTTCAGGGATTCCAGGATGGAGCCCGGCTGGTCTCTCATGCAAGGAGATTGGTCATGGCCAACGTTCAAGTCATTCAGCGCAATGCGCACCTCGCCGGCCCCGTGAAGCTCGAATACGTCAACGGCCGGGAAGGCCGCGTCGCGAAGGGCACGCTGACGGCCATCAGCAATTCGCGCCGGGGCACGGGAGAGACTCGCGAGGACGAGGCGACCTCGATCCAGTGGACCCTGTGGGGCCTCCAGGCCGAGAACGCCGCCGAGTACCTGGGCCGGGGCTCGCACGTCAATGTCGTGGGCCGGCTGCGCAACAACAACTTCGAGAAGGACGGCGAGACCGTCTACCGGCAGGACTTCACCGCCGAAGAAATCGACTACCTCGATAGCCGCGCCGAGGGTGAGGCGCGCCGTGAGGACGGGCGCAAGCCGGGTGGCAAGGGCGGCAGCAGCGCCGGTGGATCAACGCGCGAGCGCGCTGAAGCCTGAAGGCCCACAGGCGGGCCCGCCGTGAGGCGGCGCCCGCTCTCCTTCGCCATTTCTCACCCATCAACGATCAGAGGAATTCATCATGAGCAACTCTCTCGCCACCCGTTTTGCGAAGAACACCACCCGCGTCCTGCGAAGTGACGAGCCACTGGCCGAAGACCAGATGCTGGCTGCCGCACCGTCCATCTTCGCCCCTGGCAAGCACGTCAGCCGCTCCGACCGTTACACCTACATCCCCACCATCGAGGTGCTGCGCGGCCTGCGCAAGGAAGGGTTCGAGCCCTTCATGGTCGCGCAGGGCTCCAGCCGCGTTGAGGGCAAGGCCGAGTTCACGAAACACATGATCCGCATGCGTCATGCGGGCCAGGTGCAGGCCCGGCCGGAGGCCAGCGAAATCATCCTCATCAACAGCCACGATGGAGCCAGCTCCTACCAGATGCTCGCGGGCATGTTCCGGTTTGTCTGCTGCAACGGCCTTGTCGTGGGAGACATCGTCGAGGACATCCGCATCCCGCACCGGGGCGACATCCAGGGGCAGGTCATCGAAGGCGCGTTCCGCGTGCTGGACGAGTTCGAGACCGTGGAACAGCACGCCGAAGGCATGAAGGCGCTGCAGCTCGACTCAGGCGAGCGCAACGCGTTTGCTACGGCGGCCCTGGCCCTTCGGTTTGGCGAGGGCACGCTCACCGAGATAGGCCAGCCACGGCCGGCACCCGTCACGGCCCAGCAGCTTCTCGATGCCAGGCGCATTGACGACGCGGGCCACAGCCTCTGGAACACCTTCCAGTGCGTGCAGGAGAACGTGATGCGCGGTGGACTACCCGGTCGCAGCGCCCAGGGGCGGCGCCGTCACACGCGAGCCGTTGGCAGCATCGACCGGGGTGTGAGCCTCAATCGTGCGCTCTGGATGCTGGCCGAAGAGGTGCGCAAGCTCAAGGCCTGATCTGCGCTGCGCTGGATTCGACACCGAATCCAGCGCTTCAAGCCTGGCTTGCCGGGCCGAACATCGGCGTACGGGTGCGCCGTCTGCAACCCTCGGAACTGCACCCCGATCCCGTATGGGGTGGCCTGAGCTCTTGGTGGTCACCGCCGGCGCCTTGCCGAGATGGATGCGGGGCGGGTCGGCCGCGACTGGCCCGATCGGTCTCCTGGTTGTCAACGTGCGGACATCCTCGCCAGGCGAGGACTGCTGCGGAGTCCGTCGGATCCCGAAGAAGACCAAATGCGTGAAGTGGCGCCGTCCAAGTTCTCGCTCCGCGTCGCGAACAGCTATGTCCCATGCGGCGGGCAGACTCCCGAACGAAGGCCACGGCGCGGCTTGCCTCCGAGAGGGGCAAGGGGATCGACGAGTCAAACTAGGTGACCGCTTCACAGATCAATTCGAAAGCAGGTAGGAAACGATCGTCCCGGCAATCGTCGATGCGCAGATGGCCGTGGCCACATGCGCCCACCAGGTGCACCTGAGGTCAGGGTGAGGGCCTCTGGCGTTGCTGTGGCGGGCTTGCTCCAGCGACGCGGCGAGTTCACTGCGGATCAACGCGTGCAGTTCTGCGCGAATGGCCTGTAACTGTGTCTCGCTCGCAGCCCGGGTCATCTCTGCCGTCTTCGTCGCGACGTGGCTGACTAGGTGTCTTTTGGATGCGTCGACCAGTGCGGCAATGCTTGCATCGAATGCGACAGCCCTCGCGTCGAGGTTGGCGCAGGCATCGTTCGCCGTCGTTGCTGCCGCGTTGAGAGCATGGACCACGGCATCAATGCGGTCGAGCAGAGCCGCTACATCGCCAAGCGCCTCCGCAAGCAGGGCCTCCCGCGCGGACAGCGGAGCATGGTCGTTCATGAGGCCTGCTTCGTGGCGCGTCGCGGCGGCGAGGATTGCGAGCCGAGACGGAGCGCAGCGAAGCAGCTGTCCAGCTCTGGCAGGACGCCGAAGGCAAGGCGCTGGGTGGCCAGCTGCTGCGCCAGGTCGATCTTTGTCGGCGAGTCCGGGGCTTTCGCGATGAGGGCCTTGAAGTCAGTCTGGTCGGAGGCGAGTTCCGACAGGCCGAGTTTCGTCCTGCGCAGGCGCGCGTAGATCTCGTTCTCCCGCAACCTGCACGCGGTGTCGGACGTGGCGATGGGCTGCTCAGCCAGGAAGGCGAGCAAGAGATAGAAGGCCTGTTCGACCGTGGTCCCTCTTTGCACCATGTTGAACAGGATCTTCAAACGGCTCGGCATGACGCCGAGCTGCGCGAGGTCAACCAGCGTAGCGATCGTGTCCTGCTGCTGCTTCACGGCGGGCACCGTGGGAACGATGAAGAAATCGAAATCGTTGTGGCTGCCGCTGTACTGCTGCATGAGGTCGAGCAGGTCCTCAATGTTGCTTGCGCCGATGTCCACTACCGCGCTATTGATGGTTTGCAGGTACTCCTGCAACTCGGCAAACTGCCGGCCGCGCAGCGTCGGTCCGCGCTCGGAACCTGCGTTGCTGCTTTCGATAGAAATCAGCTCGGCGCCAGGCATGCGCGGTAGCAAGAGGTGGCGGGCAATCGTCGTCTTGCCGACGTTGCCGGAGAAGTTGATCACTGCGACTTTCATGATTGCTCCTTGGCTCGGATGAGCGGGTTGTCACACTGAGAGCGCCTGAACTCTTCCGCGACGGCCTTCCCGCTGCGACGCGCTGGGGAAGTAGCGGCAGTTGGCTGCGCAAATTCGGCCTTGATGCCGACGTGCATGTCGCGCGATGGCGCAGGCTGGTGGCCGTGGTCCATGACGTGGTCGAAGGTGTCCGCCATGCCGGGACGCATGTCGGAAGGCCTGGCTGCTTCGCGCTGAACCGTCCGGTTGCTGACATCAACGCCGACGGCAGCAAGGGCGACGCGGATCGCCTCGAACGTGTAGCCCTGGGATCTCAGTTGCCGGATGTCGGCTGAATACGCCCTTGCCTTTCGCGTCCTTCTACCTGGCGGATCGGCTGGTGCGAGCTTGGTCGACATGGCGAGTCGTGGGGCGGTTGTTGAGCGCGAGTCGGGCGCTTTCTGGTCAGTCTTTGGTCACCTGTCAGGCGGTCTCGGGCGCTTTCTGCGCACTTGTTACGCGGTCTCAGGCGCTTCTTGGTCTCCTACTCGAACGGTAGGCGCGGAAAACGCCGCCGGACGCTCGTGATTCGGGGCCGAATCACCACGGTCCGGGCCTCTTTTCCGGACCAATACTTGGTTCAGATGGGAGTGCAGAGATAGGCGGCCTGCCGCCGATTTCACAAGCGCTCCGCGCACCCCCTTCGATCAGCCCATGAACACCACGACCCATGACTTCGTCACCGTCGACATGCGCGGCCTGAAGGCCGCGCTGGTGGCTCATGCGAAGACGAAGCGGCTCGCTGTGTCGGTGGTTGTCCGCGACGCCGTGGCGCGCGTGTTGCCGTCAGCAGCTGGTGATCAACCAGCGCAACCGGCAGCCGTCGATGAGTGCGCCGACGCGGGCCCTTGGACCAAGCTGTCGATTAGGTTCACGCGTGAGGAGGCTGCCCGCCTGTCCATAGCGGCGCGAGCATCCGGCTTGTCGCGCGGCGCTTACCTCGCGGGTTTGGCTGACGGCGTGCCGGTCCTGGCATCGGGCGGCAGTCGGCCGGAGACCCTTGCCGCTCTTGTCGCGTCGTGCGCCGAGCTGTCCACGATCAGTCGCAACGTGCACCAGCTGACATCGCTGCTCGGCGAGGGTCATGCGCAGCGCGCGTTGGAGTACCGCGCAATGCTCGACGGCCTGGCCGATGTTGTGCGCAGCCACCTGACGCTGGCGGCAGGCGTGCTGGCTGACCTGCAACCGAGGCGGCCCACGGGCACTTCAAGTGCTGGCCGCTCAAAGGATCGGAGGCGACCATGGCGAAAGGCGTGAACGTCGATGGGGTGCTGGTCACTTGGGGCGATCGGCTCTTTTACCCGGGCAACCGCATGGTCAAAGGCAGCATTCAACCCAAGCTGCGCGGAGACGCGCTGCGCCGGCGGGCCGCCGCGATCCGCTGCCGGATCGAAGCCACCGTCGTGCGGCGGGCGCCCCAGGTGGTGGTGAAGGTGACGGGCGGAGGGCGGTGCATGCGCGCCATCGCGGCGCACTTTCGGTACATCAGCAAGAACGGCCGACTGGACATCGAGGACGACCGAGGCGAGAGCATCAAAGGGGCGCATGCCGTGCGGGACCTGGCCGACGACTGGAGGTTCGGAGGAAGCTTGATCGCTGCTGAGGTCGACAGTGGAGGGCGTCGTGAATCCTTCAATGTCATGCTGTCGATGCCGCGCGGAACAGATCCCCTGGCGGTCCAATGCGCGGCGCGGGAGTTCGCAAAGGCTGAGCTCGCAGGGCACAAGTACGTCATGGTTCTGCATGACCATCAAGCCAACCCGCACGTCCACATCAGCGTGCGGGCCGAGTCAAGGGTGGGAACGCGCCTCAGTCCTCGAAAAGCTGATCTGCGTCGATGGCGCGAGACCTTCGCCGAGAAACTGCGGGAGCTAGGGATCGAAGCTGAAGCAAGCCCGCAAGCGACGAGAGGGCGCTCATGGACTCCGGATGCTCTCTGGCAGATCAAAGCTCGCTACAGCGGGCGGCTGCGTATCCCCCCCAAGCAAGCGCGCACGAGCATCCTGGTCGCCCGAGCGAGCGAGGCATGGAGCACAATAGAGAGCGTCTTGATGCAGTCAGCAGACCCCATGGATGTGCGTCTGGGAGGTGCCGTTGCCGGTTTCATTCAGGATGGCCTGACGGCTCGTGGAAGGGGTGCTGCACTGCATCCAGCCTCTCAACTGAGGAGCAGCGGCAGGGTGCCCAACAGTCCGAGCGTTCTCGTTGCGGCAGACCGCAGGAATGGCCCGAGCCGGTAGGTGGTGGCTCATCTGATGAGCCACACTGGGCGGAACATGTGTGAGTGCCGCCTTTTGACGCGGCCTCAGGAGGTACGATGCGAGCACAATTTCCCGCAGTGAAGCAACCCTCGATGACGGCAAGGCTGATGTTTGGGGACAAGGTTCCTCGGCGGGTCCGCAGGCTCCCAGCGGATCTCAGCACCGCACGTTATTACGATGAGCATGCTGAGAGCTATGCAGAGGTTACGCGCACACTGCCGCTTCACGCCGCCCTCAGCGCTTTTGTAGAAAGACTGGACAGAGGTGCGCCCGTGCTCGACTTGGGGTGCGGCGCGGGGCGCGACCTCCGAGCTCTGTCGCTTGCAGGACTTCGCGCCGTTGGTCTTGATGCCTCACAGCCCCTCGTTGAACTTGCTGCCGAGTATTCAGGGTGCCCCGTGACGCTTGGGGATGTTCGCTCCATTCCATTCAAGGACGGGTCCTTCGCTGGGGTCTGGGCATCGGCTTCGCTAGTTCATCTCCAGCGCGGCGAAATTTCAGGCGCTCTGCTAGAGGTGTCGCGAGTGCTCCGGCCAGGCGGGTACTTCTTTAGTTCGGTGAAGACCGGGACGGGAGAAGGCTTCGACTCAAGGGGGCGATGGTTTACATACTTTGACCCTCAGGATTGGCTTGCCTTGGTTGATCAGGCCGGGTTTGGCCTCGTCGAGTCCAATTTTTCTCGCCAGAAAGCCGGGACGCTCGACACGAGTGCGGCAGTCGACTGGTTTGATTGCACCGTACAAAAGCGTTAGGGCCTCAGGATTTCTGCGCAACACGCTCGCCTCAGGGAGAGGACATGAACAAGATATCTTGGTTGCTGGCTGCAGCTTTCGCATGTATTGCTTGCGCCGCTGGTGCTCAAGTGCCCGTGCAGTCCCCGGCGAACTTGGCGCAACCGCCAGCGGTGCCGGCACAGGCCTCAGCTTCAGTCACGCCCCAGTCCGCGGCATCGGCTGTGCTGGCGGTGCGCGTGGAGTCGATCGGGCCGGTCAAGATCGAGTCGGCAGGAGGGACACCATGGTGGGCGACATTCGTTCCGCTGATAGGCAGCATCGTTTCGAGCGTCGTCGCGCTAGGTGGTGTCATCTGGAGTCTCAAGATTGCTCGGGACAATACGGAGACGTTGACACGGGCTTCGCGCCAGACCAGCGAACAGTCCATCTGGCAAAAGGCCAACGAGGCCGAGCTTGCGGACATCCAGGCAAAGCTGGATGGTTTCTACATGCCGTTCTGGCTCCTGTCTAAGGCGAATCACCTGCTCGCGTTGGATGTGAAGTCCAGGCAGTCATCAGACTACAGGCTGCTTGTGCAACTGTTCGACAAGCGCTGGCGCGATGAGGTGTTGTCCCAGGGCGATCGCAAGCTCGTGGAAATGATCTGCAATAACGCCGAAGAACTCAGGACGCTCATCGCGACAAAGGCAGGGTTGGTTGACGGCACTGTCCTCGAGTACCTTGGCAGGGCAAGCGTTCATTTCCGCATCCTGCACAGTGCATACAAGAACGAGCTTGGAACCGATTCGTCCATGTTCTCGAAGTACGTTTACCCGCGGCAATTGGACGGCGTCATTCAGCTTGAGATCGACCGACTCAAGGGACGCGCGCAAGAGCTTCGTGACAATCCGGCGAAGTGCCCGCCGCGTCCGGTAGCACTGACCATTCCCAAGGAACTTGCGCTGCCTGCATGGGTGTGACTCTGCCTCGGGATCACGCAGCGGTGTCTGCCACGTCTACTACGCGAGCTTCGCGCCGACCTCTTCGCAGACGTTTTCCACGACCGCCGCCACTTCGTGAAGGAAGGAATTCCGATCCGGCGAGGGGGTGACGCCAGGAATTGGCGCAGCTCGGTCGTAGATTCGCTCGCCGATGATCGACGCGCGCGCGAAACTGGAACCGCGACCGGACTGGTTGAACGCCGACTGCCACTCAGACATCCGTTCGGCCCGAACGCGCCGCGTCGCGAGGTCCAGCGTCTTAGCGGAGAGCGCGTTGGCCAACCCGTCAAAAACCTGCTGTTTGTGCGCGTCGTCGGTTGGCTCCTCGGGATCCCAACGGAGCGGGTTTTGCAGAAGAACATACAGCCGATCCTGAAGCTTCTTGCGTAGATCCGCGACGGGCTTGAGGTTGTCGTACTCATCGTCGAGGCCGGGCGTGCTGAGCCGTCGTGTCAATGCCCAAATGCGCTTCCAGTGCTCCTTGCTGACCCCTGCCTTGTAGTCAAGACCCAAACGCGGCCGCCACGCACCTTGAAAGCTTTCAGCCGCGTTCTTCACCGCCAGCACGAGGTTCATGCGGTCGTACACCGGCTGCGCAAGAACCGGCGCTGGCCTTTCCACGATGGCATCGATGGCGGTCAGGAGCGCCTGCAACTGACCGATAGTGCGCTTCTGTGTCTTCTTCGTGGCGTCCAGGTCCTCGTCGATTCCGCCGACGAAGAAGCACGCATCCTTTAGACGACTGCGAAGCGCTCGTTCAGCAAACGGCCCCAGTTCTTCGCCAATGGAGGCGAGGACGTTCTCAGCGGACGCCAGGACGTGTTGCTCTTTGGCGGCCGCGTTCGGTAGGTTGTCGCCCTTGACCTCGTCGAAGTGTGTGAACACGAGCAAAAGCTTGCTGGCGCTGCCTGAAGTAATCATCTCCTTCATGGCCGCAACAGGTGCTGCCTGCATGGGCTGAACGGCGTTGTCGACGAGCAGGATGGCGTCCGTCGACTCGATGCGTCGCGTCAGTGATGTCGAGATGGCTGCGACTGACTTCGGCGTATGGCCCAAGCCTTCACCGTCGAGTAGCACGAGTTTGGGTTGCTCGCCGGCCGTCCAAGCCGGCAAAAAGGCACCAGACACGCGGACTCCGTTCACCAACGGCGTAAGCAGGCGTCCGAAGCGTGGAGCGTGATTGCTGGAGAAGCGCGTAATGGTCTTTATGAATGCCACCCGATCCGGGGTTTCCCAAGTCCACGATTGCGGCCAGCCCTGCTTGTTGCGACGCACCGTGCCTTCAGTCAGCAACGAAAACCGAAGCTCGATCTCGTCCATGAGCTCGTCGCTGATGCGGTGGAACTCGTCGTCTTCACGGCGGCGGCGGTCTAGCTCCTCTTCGAAAAGCTCGTCGACGACCCGCTGATCCTTCTCGTCGGTAGCGCCCAGCTCGCTCTTCAGTTGATCACCGTGGCAGGCGGCGATGGCGCGCAGTGCTGTCAGCGCTCTTGCCAGCAGTGCATTGGTGGCGTCGAGATCGATCACGCTGTCGGCAGCGATGTCATCAATCGGCTCAGTGACCACATCCTCGTCATCTTCGTCGTCGTCTGCGATGGCTGATTGAGGCCCGTTGCCGAGGATGTAGTTGAATCGGAATCGTTGGTTCACGTGCATCAACAACTTGCGCAGCACCTCACCATCACTGTCCTGGCGGTAGGCGGAAAGCACGGCCTCCGAAATGCACTCGTTCAGATGCTCGCGGACCTCGTCAATGGGGAAGAAGGTGACCACAGCCTTGTACGGGCCTGGTGAGAGGACGACTTCGGTCTCATGCACTGTGGTCTTCGCGGTCGATGTCGAAGGGAAGCGTTCGCTCTCGGGATCGGTGCCTATCAACTGCCTGAGTAGCGTCGTTTTGCCGGCGCCCGTTGTCCCGAGAAGTAGCGCTCGCCGATAGTCTGAATCCTCTGAAGTTGGCAACGGGATGATCAACTCACGGATGGCACCGAAGTCGCTCTGCTCGAGCTCCATGCCGTGATAGAAGATCTCCACGACTCGACGATGGAAGCGGCTTTCTGCCTCTGCTCGGGCCTGCAAGCTCCAGAAACCCTCTTCTGCAAGAAGTTGGTTGAGGGCCTCCTTCAATTCGTTGGCTTCAGCATCATCGGAAGTTCCTAGGCCTTGGCGCACTCGCAAGCCGGGCCTGCCAGTGTTCGGATCGACCCGCGCCGGGTGGCGAAAGATCACTGCCCATGCGCTGCGACCTTGCGACCTGCTGAGAGTTGCCATAAAGCGCTTTTCCATCTCTAGCTCCGTTGTTCCGTGGTTGTTCCGGCGTGCATCTTGAGCTTGCCATCTCGGATGTCAATTAGATTCGGAACAACGCAGGAACAACGCGATGACTTGGGAGGGTTGCGTTTGGCCTGTTGCCGGTGTTCCCTGTAGTGCGTTGATCGGGGTCTGCGGCAGCAAGGCCTGGCGCTTGTGAGTTCTGTTATTTTGTATCTTGCAAATTTTGTTCCGTTTTAATAGAATTCACTCCCGGCGTTAGGAGCGTACCTTGGCAAGACTGAACATCCAGAGTGAGCGCGTGCAGCAGCTGATTGCCGACAAGGTGATCCCGCTCTTCCTGGCTGCCGGGAGCATCGCCAGCCTGACGAAAACCTTGAACGACGCGCTGCAGGCAGGCAAGGGGGAGGGCACTCTCCACCCCAATCGCTTGCACGCGCTTCTATCGAATGACGTCGCCCGCGGGCTCAATGAGGCCACCATCGACCTCGTCGAGCGCGCAGCTGCTCTTGCGCTTTCAGGGGATGCAACCATTCCCGAGCGCTCGGCGGAAGCCATGCTGGCCCTCCAAGCCGAGGCCCATCGACAGCACCTTTTTGCCGGCGTTGCACTGGAAGATCTTGCTCAGCGCCTGAGCGTGCCTCCGGCTGTAGCCTTCGCGCTGTTGCGTGGGCAGCCAGCGCAGAGTGCGGCAAAACCTCAAGTCATCGGTAGGTCGAGTGAGGAATCAGTTGAGCGGCGCCTAGAACCACCGGATTGGAGCTATCAAGATATCGCGGTGTTGAGGTGCATCGAAGCGTTCAGCCGTCGTCCGAGCGGTCGAATTGGGCTGGTCCTTCCCACTGGGGCAGGAAAGACTAGAACCGCGCTTCGCATCGTGCTCACGATGCTCAACAAGGCTGCAGACTCGAGGGCGCCGACCTACTGGGTGACGCATCGTCGCAACCTTCGCGAGCAGGCGCACCGCGAACTTCAGAAGCTAGTGTCCGATGGGCATGAACAGTTGCCAGCTGAGCGCCTGCTTGAGCTCTCCAACCGGATCAAGTTCGTCATGGTCGGCGATCTGACACCGCTGCTGGAGGGGGCTGCCGTCAGGCCCACTCTGATCGTCGTCGACGAGGCTCACCATGCAGCAGCGCCGTCCTACCAGCCTGTTTTCGCAAACCCGTGGGCAGCTCCCGTGCTGCTGCTGACCGCTACGCCCAATCGTGGCGACCAGCTGCCTATCGGCATCGACGAGATTTCTTTCACCATCACCTACCGCGAACTCGCGGAGCGACGCGCCGTCCTCACACCGACGTTCCTGGACTTCCCGGTGGAGGACTTTGATTGGTCGAGCGCGGCGGTTGCTGACTTGGCCGACTACGTCATTGACCGTGCGTCCACTGAGTTCACGAAGACGCTCGTGCTCGCTCCGAGAGTCGACCGCGTGGAGGAGTTCTATCAGGCGCTGATCGACCGTCTTCCAGAAGACCACCCGATAGAGGTCGAGGACATCGGCTTCGTCCACGGCGTAGGGAATTCGCTGGGAATCGGCAACGAAGATTTCCTCGCACGCTTCGCCAGCAAGCCGCGCGCCATCCTGATCTCGGCCCAGCTGCTGCTCGAAGGGTTTGATGACCCGGGCATCAATACGGTCGTGCTGACCTATCCGTCCACCAGCATCATTCGCCTGATGCAGGCCGCCGGGCGCTGCGTTCGCTATGCGCCTGGGAAGCGACATGCGTACGTGGTCCAGGCGAAGAATGACAGCATCGCCTATCACTTCGACCAGCGCTGGCTGTACCAGGAGATCGACGACTTCCTTCGGCCTCAGCTTCAAGACGTTGAGTACGGCAGCTTGGTTGACCTGCGTGAGCGCGTAGCTGAGCTGCTTCAGGTGCATAACGTTGAGCCGGCGGCAAGTGCCAGAGTCTTGAATCGACTGGCCACCGTCTCGCCCGGCGAAACATGCAGGCTCTTCCTTTACGGCCTCCCCTTCTTCGGTGCCGAGGAGGAGTTCGGCACGAAAGCTCGGTGGGGCGCTTTGCTGGAGTCGAGCGAGTCCTCCGTGATGTTGCGCAGCATCTTTAACAGCTTCTGCGCGAACGGTGCCGATCTGTCTGACCCTTCAGACTTTCTCCTCCGCGATGGCGCCGCACACGGAGTTAACAAGGATCTGACCGCTGGCAGTCGGTGGATGGAGATGATGGGGCTGCTGACGGCGGGCTACTTTGCCAAGCGAGAAGTGCACGGACCATCCGCCATAGAGTCACCTGGAAGCCGCCCCTATCGCGCAAATGGAGCGACGACCTGGCTGAAGTACATCACCTTCAGCTTCCGCCCGGCGGTGCCCCCTGCGTTCGCGGAGTTCCTTCGCGATTGCCACAACGCCACGGATATCGAGGCCGAGTACCTCGATGATCCCACCCGGCACGCGGCAGCCGTAAAGGTGCCGCTTCCGCTTGGTGGGGCCGAGGCGTTCTTGCTTGACGACGCGAGCAGGAGCCAGCTGGACGGGGCAACGGCCGCCCTGCGCGGTCTGCTTGCCGATGCAGAACCCCGCGATCAGTTCGGCCTGCTCGCTGGTTTCATCGCGGGCTCGCCCCACCGATCCCTTCCCAACCGCCTTCTCGCGCGCGCCGAGTTCTTGCTGACAGCTCAGGACCGTGCAGTGCGCATCATCGATCTCACCGAACCGACACATCACGAAACGAAAGGGGTAGACCATGGCTGAAAAACAAGTGCCCATCGCCGAGCTGCAGGACGCAAAGAAGGTTCCGTTCGACAAAATCTACCTGGACCCCAACAACCCCCGCATCGCGCCTGAGGATCCGCCAGGCTACACGAACCCAGATGCACTGTTCAATGGCGAACTGCAGGGTCCCCTGGAGGCCAAGGTTAGGTCGGTGTATGAGGTTACCAACCTGGAAGAGTCCATCCTTACCCACGGCTGGGTCCCGATCGATTCCATCATCGTCTGGGAGCATCCGGATCGGCCCGGTTCGTACGTGGTAGTCGAGGGCAACACTCGTACTGTGGCCTTGCGAGCATTGCGCGGTGAGCGCCTTGAGCGGGAACGCAAGAAGCTGGAGAAGGTCAAGAAGTCCCGGTTCGGTGAAGAGGTGAAGGTCCAAGAAGAGACGGTACGACGGCTAGAAGAGATCGTCGAGAAGACCAACATGCTGCGCGTCTTCCCCGTGGCCGCGTCGACTGTCGACGAGCTTCAAGCGATCCTTCCTCGGCTGCTGGGGGTGAGGCATATCAGTCACGCCAAGGAATGGAAGCCGTACGCGACCAATCTCTACATCCTGTCGCTTTACGAGGGGCTCTTCCGCAAGCGTCATGGCACGACGATCGACCTGCGTCTGGAAGATGACTTGGTGAAGGCGGTCGCTGACATGGTGTCTCTCGGCGACACCAAAACTCGCCGAAACATTCAGGCCGCGTCAGCGTTCAGCCACTTCAAGCGCGACTTCGAGCACCGGCTTCCAGAAGGGGACACCTTCAGTGATGCCGATCACTACTTCTTTGAGCTGATCCTCCAGAACAGCTACCCAAAGGAGCAGTTTGGTTTCACCAAGGACATGATGAAGCTGCCATCAGAGTCCGAGGAGGTGCTGTTCCAGTGGGCATTCGCCAAGCCAAGAAGCGGTAAGGAGGACGAGAACGACAACGTCTTCTATAAGGCCGAAAGCATTCGCTCATGGCATCAGATGTCCAGGTACGACTCGACCGCTGGCACCAGCTTCGCAAAGCAACTGGACGTCGAGGCGCCCACTGAGGCGCAACCTATTCGCAAGGTCGAGGCCGAGTACAACATGCACAAGACACAGCGCACGCCAATCGACGCGCTGAGCACCTTGCTCAAAGCCTTGCAGGAATTGAAAGTCGATACTCTGGTTTCACAGCAAGAGCACCTGGAACCCATCTTGGAGAAGGTGGCGCAAGTAGTCGCACGCTACCAGAGGATGATGAAGGCGGTCGCTGAATAGAACCGGCTTCTCACCTGTGCAGCAATTTCAACAAGGATGACGCGGCAGCGACGCAGTTTGGAAGATGAAACATTTTTCATTTAGAGCTGTCACCACTGGCGAGACGCTTTTCAAGTTCATCCTAAGAGAAGTCTATCCTGCCTCAAGCGTGGCCGATATTCAGAGTCTGGGAGTACTAACCGTAGGTGGTCGGTCTGACTTTTTCTCGGAGTACTTCCTTGGACTGAATGCGATGAATATATTGGCGCGCTGCGTGAAAAAGGCAGAACGCATCAGGGGTATAGAAAACGAAACGGCCCATCACAATGGAATGGTCGCCTATCTCCAGCAATCGTTAGGAATGGCCAAGCACAATGATGATACTGTTGATCAACTCGCCCGACTGTCCTTGCTGGCTGCGTCAGATTCCAAGCGAAAGATTAAAGACTCAGTGAAGCGGAACATCCGAAATGGTCGAAGTGAGGTGCATTGCTATCTGTGCGGAGGAATGTGCCATCACAACGCGTCTGACCCCATGGATGGAATTGAGTACGAACATATCTGGGCTTCTAGTTTCGGGGGGAATAGCATTGTCGAGAACTTGCTGCCAGCGTGTGCCACATGCAATCGAGAAAAAAAAGATATGCTTCTATGGCATACAGGGCATCTATTTTCATTTGTGCTAAAACCGGACCCGTCTTCGGATGAGCTAACGGCAATCACCCGGAAAGCAAAAATCGCCGCTCAGATGCGACGAATTTTTTCTAAAGCCTGTGACGAAGAGATATCGTTGAAGGAGGCAGCTGAGAGCCTTGGTCCGGTTAATATGAGTTCAATTTATGCCATCGATGGGCGGGATGCCGTCGACTTCTCAAACTTCGAGTTTAGGTGAGCGGACATGGAATACGACTGCATTACATTCTCTCAGCGCCCAACGGACGCAGTGGCGCCACGCTTTTGCATTTTTCAAGCGCCGAGCGGGGAAATCGAGTCTTGGACCACGATCCCCCGTCTCTCGCCCGAAGATTCGGGAGGGGTGCAGAGAGCCAAGAACGACATTAAAGTGAAGTCGATACGCAAGTTCTTGGCGGAGGATGTGCGCAATACTATCCCAACAGCCATAGTGGTGACATTGGCCCCTGGATCATATTTGCTGGATAATCCAAATGGTGTTGGCAAGATTACCCTCGATCCGGCGAATAAAGCCTCGGCGTTCGTGGTGGACGGGCAACACCGCCTGTACGGCCTAAATTTGTTCAGTCCGGATGCTGCGGTCCCGGTCGTAGCCATACTTGATGCCTCGAATGAGGAAAAGGCATTTCAATTCATTGTCATCAACAACAAGGTTTCGAAAGTCGCCACAGACCATATCCGAGCACTTTCGATTAATTTCACCGATCCAGAGAGCAACGACAACCTGGAGCAACGGCTTCGTTCGGCGCGGCTCAGTCTGAGCAAAAATGTTAGTTATGTGGGCCTTGCGGATGTCGCTCCTGATAGCCCATTCAAGGATATGGTAGCACTCCCTGGCAAAGAGGGGTCGGAGTTGCGGGTTGTTGTCCCTGCGGCTATCGAATCAGGAATTGCCTATATTCAATCTAAGAAATTTAAACAGCTTTCTGAAGATGAATCGGCGTATGAATTTTTCTTGACCATATGGTCCGCCATCAAGATTTTATGGCCACAGGCATTTGCTAAGGAAAGCAAGCTTCTGACGAAGGTTGGCCTCTCATCGATGACGCGGTACGTGACGGATGCAATCGACTTTCTCGCTACTTATAGCGCTGAGCCTTTCGACATCGCAAATACGGATGACGTTGGCAAAGCTGTAGCGCGCGTTCTGATGCTGCAGAGTGAGCTGTTTTGGCTTAGTGACTGGACGATTTCCATATCAGATACGAAGAATGTTCGTGATGAAATCGAGAGCGCATTGAAGAGTATTCAGCAGAATTTGCGTGATAAGGAGCTATGGTCGACCGAGGTAAGTCTCATAAAGACAAAATGAGATGCGGTGGAAAAGCATAGGCATGTTCTGCGGCTGTCGACAACAAACCATCGGAGGAAGGTGCTGAATGACTATCGTGGAGGCGATCAAGCAAGTAATGCGCTCAGCGCAGCGGCCCCTTACTGCACGTGAGGCGTTCACCGCGATCGTGGATGAGTCGCTGTACGAGTTCCACGCCAAGGACCCCTTGCACGTGGTTTCCATGCAGATTCGGCGGCACTGCGCGGGGATCGACTTCCCTAGCGCCGCGCCGAACAAGCATTTCCAACAGCACGGTGATGATCGCTACTCGCCGCTCCCCGAAGTCCTCCGGAGCAAGCGCCTCACGAAGCGTCGTGCACTGCTTGACGACAAGGCGCCGCCTCCTGAATCTGCTGGCGGCCGCGCACTGTCCAGTGTGGAAGAAGAGTTATGGGCGCTGCACGCGAAGTACCTAAAGTTGTTCGAGGAGCACATGCTGCGAGAGCTCAAGCTGCTCAGCCCAGCAGGCTTTGAACAGTTTGCCCGTGATCTGCTTCAAGCGTACGGCTTCAAGGACATGAGGGTGACCCCCCCTTCGCGCGATGGGGGCATTGACGGCCACGGCAAACTCAAAGTCGGCATCGCAGAACTGAAGGTCGCGTTCCAGTGCAAACGATGGACGAACGGCAAAATCCAGCGGCAGGACATCGACAAGTTCCGGGGCGCCAGCCAGGGCAAGTATGACCAGGCCATGTTCTTCACTACTTCCTCGTTCTCCAGAGGCGCGATTGCCGCGACCACACAACAGGGCGCAATTTCTGTTGTGATGGTCGACGGACCTCAGATCGTCCGCTTGATGGTGGAGAAGAAGTTCCGAGTCGAGTCGAACGTCATGGACATTCCGGCGTTCGCGCTTTGACAGTCGGGGTGCTTGGCTTGCAGCCCGGTTACGCGGTAGCGCCGGCCTGGATGGATTTCGCCATTTCGACGAGCAGGTCGTCCTCTCGACGGCTCGCTACGTAGGAAAGGCCTCGGTGCACATGCAGAAGGAAGGTCTGCTTTATCGAATCCTCGGTCACGCGCTTGCCTTCCGCTAGCAGCCGGATGGCGAGGAGGTTGTTGTACAGCGCGTCTTGGCCGCCAGTCAGGGTGCGCCAGTCGATCTCGATGCCACCGCCGAAACTGAAGGTCTCATCGGGCGGCACCGACGGATTGGCCAGGGACAGGCATAGGGCGTGGCGGCACAGCGCGTTGTTGTGCTCGATGCCGGTCCGGCGCTTCAGCGTGCTCAGCTGGACCTTCGCCGCAGCGGTCAGTTTGATGCGCTCCATCAGTGGGCCTCCGGCGCCTTGGCGGCATTGATCGACGTGCGCCCAGCGGCGTCGTCGTAGTCCAGCGTGTACTCTGCGTTGGTGAAGGGCTTCAGCGCGTCGTAGGCCGGACCGTCCACTTCCTGGTCGGTGGATAGCACCACGACCTGGTGGGAGACGGTCGCAAAGAACCTCTTGATGAGGGCAGAGCGGTGCTGTTGGTCGAGTCGGGCCAAGGGGGTGTCAACGACGACAGGGAAACGGCCCTTGCGCTCCTTGATGAGAGCGCTGAGCACCGAGATCGCGAGCAACTGGCGCTCGCCGGCGGACAGCCGGTCCATCGGCAGCTCTTGATGCTTGCCGTCTTCGATGAACACCTGATAGGTCTTGGGGTCCACCACAACCTTGGCGATCAGGTGCTTCTTGCGCAGCAGGTTCCGGAACTCGGTGGTGATCATCTCGGACAACCACTCCGCCTTCGATGCAAGCAGGCGGTCCTTGAAGATCGCTAGGGCGCGCCGGGCGCGGCCCGAGGCGTCAAGACTCTTTGCCTCCAACGAGCGGTCCCTGAATTCGGTGCCCAGGCGCTCCTGCGCTGCATTGAGCCGCACCCGGGTGTGGGCCAGATTGCTCTGCGCTTCTTCGAGGCGCTCGGTGATGCCCGCGAGGCGCGCCTCGGCGATCGACGCTGCCTTGGACTTGTCCTGCAGCGACTTGAGGATGTCCCCGATCTGTTCTTCAGCGGGGATCTGGCCGATTCGTTGCTCGGCTTTGTCCAGGTCCAGCTGGGCGGCCTGCAGGCGCGATAGATCGCTCTGCAAGCGTGACGTCGCGTCTCCTAGCTGTCGCTCAACGTCCTTGGGAGGGGCATCCTGGAGCGGCGGGACGCCGGCCGAGCGTGGCTTGGTGAAGGCCTGCAAATCGTCGGCCAGCGCTTTGCGCAGCGCATCCATGGCGGCCTTTGGCGCCGTCGCCGAGATGGCCGACATGATGCGCTGATCGCGCTTCTTGAATTCCTGTCCGAGCAGCTTGGAGTGGCGGGCGTGCTGGTCTTGTTCCCAGGCGTCGCGGTACTGATCCCACAGCTTGGCCAGCCAGGCGACCGGGAGCACCGGGTCGGCCATGATCTCGGCGAGTCCTGTGCGCGCCGCATCGACGCGCTCCTTGCTCGCGACAACGGCGTTGCGAATGACGGCCGCCTGCTCGTAGGCGGTCAGCCCGCGCCGCTGCGCATCGGCGGTGAACTTGTCGAGCGCCGACTGGGCGCGCTCTGCCTCGTTCCGGGCCGCCGCTTGGTCCTGCGTCAGTGCATCGACCTTGCCCTCAAGGACCTTGACCTGGACGTCCCACTCGCCAACGTTGCTACGGGCCGCCTCGAACTCCGCCGAGGTGTTCTTGTTCTTGAGCGCAGCGCGGCGCTCCAGCGCCTTCAGGTCGTTGCCCAGTGCGTCGATACCACCAATGCCGAGGAACACCTCGGTGGCGCGCCGAAGCAGGTCGGGCAGCCGCTCCGGATTGGCCAGCGCCTCGATCTTCTCGCCGTCGAAGAGGAAGAGCTGCACGAGCTCGGCCGGCAGGATCGATCCGATGAACTCTTCCCAAGTCTGCGAAAAGTCGAGGTCCTTGCTCCCGCCCTCAAAGATGTTCAGCTCTTCAGTGAGCGCATCGGACTTGCGGTGCCACTCTCGTCGCACCTCCAGGTGCCGCTGAGCCCCGCCGATTTCGACGGTGACGCTGATCTCCACTGCGGCGTTTCCGACGGCGTCCTTGCGCTGCAGGCCCTGAAGCAATTGCTCGTACTCCGAGCGCTTCAGCCCATCAAGGGCCCTCTGGCCATATAGACCGATCTGCAGTGCGGTCAGCAGCGTAGTCTTGCCGCTGCCGTTGAGTGCCTTGACGAGGACGACCGGCCGGGCGCCAGTCACCGAAAGGTCAATCGTCTGCCGTTCGCAAAAAGGTCCCAGGTTCTCGATTGAGAGACTCGAAATTGTAATCTTGGCCATGAATCAGGCAATCAGCGCGGACGCATCGGAGGCGTCTCCATCTTGTTCTTTGATCGAGGTGCCCGTAAGCGCGAACTCCAGCGCCTCGCTCTCGTTGCGGAAGGCGTAGTGCCGCAGGACATCCTCCAGCTGATCCAGGTGCTTGGATCGCTTGTGGGTCTCCATGGACTGGAACTGGACCGCGAGCAGGCTGCGCGTCAGCTTGTAGAGCTCTTGCGCAGCTTCAGGGTCGACCTCAGAGGCTACGCCTTCAAGGATGGCGAGGTCCCCCGCGTCTAAGGGCGACTGTTCCAGTTCCTTGCCGGGGTAAGTCACGCCGAAGACCTCGGTGTAGATGCGAGGAACGTGGTCCTCGATCTCGCCTTTCTCCTCCACCCAAATGCGGCGGATCTCGTCCAGCTCGTCAACGGAAATGAGCTCGATCAGCTGCGTGCCTTGCGCGTGGTCCGCATCGCGAACCACTCTCTGGGTTTGCAGCAGCTCGCGCAGCAGCTCAGCTCGACGCTTCTGGTTGTATGGACCGTGCACCAGCTCGTTGCGGAAGACGGTCAGGCGACCGTTCATGCGCCGGAAATCGCGGACGTCCCGGTCTTCCACCGCCAAGTGCTTGTTGCGAAAGTCCAGGATGGGCTGCATCCATTGCTTCTGCTCGTCGTTCTGGACCATTGCCTGCATCGACTTGTCCTGGGCCACCATGGTGCAGACGTAGCAGCCGAAGCGGCTGTCGCCGCAGCTCGCCGTCGAGGTGTCAACCACGATCGGGCACTCCGCGTCAGGCGTGGCGCCACGGTAAATGCCGAACAGCTCCTGGTTGTCGATGCCCCAGGGGTTCGCGTTGGTAATGAGGTACTCCCACACGTCGTCGCTTGTCCAGCTCTCGATTGGTGGGTAGACCCAGACCCGCGAGAGGCGAGGGTCCTTGTTCTTGCTCAGGCGTGCCCGCGTGCTGTCCTTGTAATGGTCCATCACCTTGTCGCGCGCCTGGCTCTCGCCGCGGCGTTGGCCCAGCACCAGGATGGCTTCGCCATTGTTCTCGGAGAGCTCCTGGATGAACTTCGTCGAGGCACTGATCTTCAGGCGGTCGGTGCACCAGCGGAATTTTGGGCGGGGCGCCGGATAGCCCTTGCCGATGAGGTTCACCCAGAAGCGGTTTTCCATGGCGGGCACCAGCCGGTGCGCCGTGATGGGCAAGCCCTGTTGCTTCGCCGAGATGCCGATCCGCAGCAGCGACGTTTCCACCCATGCGGCGATCACCGGGTTCTCGACGAGCGTGTCAGTGCTGATCACATGGACCGGCTTGTTCCTTTGCTCCGGGGACAGCGAGGCGAGGGCGGTCCACAGCAGCTGCAACGACGCCGTCGAATCCTTGCCGCCGCTGTAGCCGACGATCCATGGGATCGAGTCTTCCAGGTAGAGCTCGCGGATCTCCGCGACGATCTGGTCAGGGGTGTTCATTTACCTTCATTCCTATTCGCTGCACGGGCCGGAGCGCGGGAGGCCCGCCAGGCCGCTTCTGCAGTGCTCTCGTCTTCGGTCAGCTTGAGACCCAGCACACGCTTGATCTCGTTGCATGTCAATGTGATGTTCTGGCCGGACTTGGCCATGGCGCCGCCCACCATCGCGCGGCCCTCCCAGGTGGCGGCGTTCAGCCGGGACCAGTCGACAGCACGTAGCTTCTTGATCCGGCGCTGGCGCTCAGCTGCGGGAAGCTGGTACAGCGCGCGGCCGGCGCGGCCGAGTGACTGCAACACGATGGCGTGGGAGTGGATGAAGTCGCGTCGGACTTCGCCCGAGGTCATCTTCGACTCCCTCACGTAGGTCCACTCGGGGATCTGCTCGCCGACCAGCTCCCAGAATTCCAGGCACTTCTTGCTGGCAGAGCCGAAGTCTTCCAACTCCTTGTCGACCAGCAGCTCGGACGTCGCGAAGTTCACCGCGCTGAGCGTGAACAGCTTGCGGGACCGTGGCGACAAGGAAGAACGCTCGGTCTCGATCAGGTTCTTGAACACGGACGACGTCAGGCTGAGATGGCGCGCCAGGCTGGCGGCCGCGCTGCGGTGGTCGTACAGAACCCCAAGCGACGCCGAGGGTTTGACCGCATGTCGGTTCAGGTCCGCGAACATCTGCTGGCAGCGCTCCAGCCCCCGGTCGAGGAAGAACACCACCGCGATCGTCTCGTCGCCAAGCTCCGGAGCTACTTCCAGTGCGTGCACGATGGCCGCCCGGCGGTGTTGGCCGTCGTTGACGATGAACTTCGCGTGCATGTCAACCGTCAAGGCACCCATGCGGAAGTTGGCCGGCCCATCCCCACCCACGGGATCGAAGCGGATGGCCCCATCAATTGAGACGGTGATGGCGGAAAAGGTGTAGCTGGCCTTGTTCTCGAGGACGTACTTGGTGATGTCGGGAACGCGGGCTCGGTTGAGTGTTCGCTGGGCGCGCAACTCGGGTACCAGCTCCTCTTCGTCGAAGGTGAAGAGGCGCGTCAATAGGCGAAGCGGGCACATCGAGACGTAGTACTCACGCCCCGCTTGCACCCCCCGAATTGCCGGAAAGACATAGGAAAAGTTTTCAGCCATACCCCCTTCATCTTAGCCTGTTTGTGTTTTTACACACAAACGTACGTGCGCCAAGGTTAGCGGGAGCTGGCCGGTTCCAACCGCATCGCTCGTCACGCCAATGCTCACGCATGGGACTTGGTTCGTCGGCTCATCCGGTCAAGGATCCGTGACGGCGGGCATCCCCCCGGGCGCTGCCGGGTCGCGCTGTCGTGCTGCACATCAAGCCGTCCTCGCGATGCTGCGGGCGTCCCGCCCTCCAGCTTTCATCGCTGACGCGGCTCGCGCGATGCGCGAGCAATGCATGGAAGGCTGGCAACTGTGGGCTGGCTTGCTGGTCCCGCCACCGTATCACGTCGTTCTCGCCGTCAAGGTCTGCGCCTGCTTTGCAGGCTTGCGGCCTGCGGCCGTCTGTCGAACCTGGACGGCTGCGCTGCGACGTGCTTCTCCGCGGCCCCGGGCAATCCCGCCCGGCATCTCTCCCAAGGAGAAGACCATGACTGCACTTTTCACTGACGATCAACGCATTGTGTTGCTAACCAACGGCAAGCGTTCCCTCGAAGACGAGGGGTTCGACCCCGTCCCTGTGGTGAAACTCTTCACGCCGGACGCGGGGGCGACGTGGCTGCTCACCGAGATCGACCCTGGCGACCTGGACCGTGCTTTCGGGCTGTGCGATCTGGGCCTCGGATGCCCAGAGCTGGGCTGGCTGAGCCTGATGGAGCTGGCGGCGGTGCGCGGCAAGCTCGGGCTGCCTGTGGAGCGTGACCTGTCCTTCCAGGCGGACAGGCGTATCAGCGCGTATGCGCACGAGGCGCGCTTGGCAGGCCGCATCGTCACGTAGTAGCTGTAGAGGCGCCGCCGCGGCGGCGCCTTCTTTAGGCGCTTCCACGCAATAGAGCAGCAAGCGCTCGATGAGACCGGATCTCAGATGCCTTGCTGTGCTTCAGCGCATTCATCCTCGGGTCGGTTTCACTTTGACGACGCGAAACGCCGCGCTGCATTGCAGCAGTTACGTGCGGATTCGTTCGCTCCAGATCTTCCGGGCTGCTTCGCGCCCGTACCATCGGTGAGAGGCATAGGGGTCATGAGCGGCACAGAAGACTCGCAGGTTGCTGGGATTGAGGGAGCCGCGCGGGTCCGTGGGGGCGAGGAACAACTCGTCGCTGTCCACGGACGCGCTGCATCCGTCCAGGTGCTCGCAGCGGCGTCTCATCGCCATCAGGCGAATACTCCAGAACGGTTGAGGCAGTTCATGCAGTTGGTGGCCGCCCAGCATGAACGGCGATCTCGGGGGGCGCGCCCGCGCGTCGTAGATGGACGTACGGGCGCCCTTGCTTGCGTTGCACCAGCCGCAGGCAAGCGCCAGGTTGTCCGTCCCGCCGCCGCCGCCAGCGACCGGGACGATGTGCTCGACTTCGATGCAGACATCCCGTGTTTTTAGGCCGCGAGGACGAAGGATGTCGACGAAATCAGGGGAGTCGGGCGCGCTACGGGACTTGCGTAGAAAACGGTCAACAGCCGGTTGGGTGAAGCGGTATCCACACATCCAGCACCTAGGCTTGCCGCCAGAGTTGTCGACCAGCTCTCGGCGCTGGTCCTCTGATGCATGCGTTCGGCCAAGACGCCGACGTCTTTCGACCTCTGCCATTACATGACGGGAAACATGCTCTGCCAGCTGATCCCTTTCCGGCTGGGGCGCGCCGGGGTACAGCTCGTTTACGCGATCCAAGGTATCGAAGTGAACGTCGACGATGGTCTTGGTAGCGTCATCAACGTAGCGCAACGGATTGCACATGCCCTCAAGAAACCATCGCAGCCACAACGTGTGTGCGTCCGCCTTCAGAACGGCATGGTTCCTCTCGAAAACTACGTCCGGCAGAGTTCTCCCGGCAAGCGCCTTGAGGTCGTCGGGGCGCCAAGCACTCACCGGATTATGTGAGGCGGAGGCAACAAATGCGCTCAGCTGCTCAAGCGACTGCACGGATCAGCTGTCCTTGTACAGGGTCGAATAGGTTGCAACACGCGGCAGCATCTTCGGGTCATGTCGATAGACGTACCACACCTTTGACCATTGCTTTCGAGTGCCGGTAGCGTCTTTCTTGACGCTAGCAAGCTTCCAATCCCGTGCGAAGTAGTTCTTGTCCACATCGACAAGCCAATCTTCAACCAAGGCCTGAACGACGTCAGGCGAGTCGATGGTCTGGCGCGTCTCCACCAGATAGGCGAAGAAGTCGGTCGCCAGCGTGGTCAATGACGGCTTGTTGAAGAGATTAGAAGTGCGCGGCTTCCCCCAATAGTTTCCCGAGTCGGGGTTTGACTGGTTGCCGAGCGTGTCACGCACGGCTGACCAGAAAGCGATGAAAACGTCTTTCCAGGGCCCATCAGGATCTCGCCACGCCTCGTAGGGTGTTGAGACCCCCTGAGCAGCCTCAATCAACTTTGAGCGTTCGAGCTGTCGCCGCTTCCAGTTGTCGGCGTAGTCCATCTTGGAGTCATGATAGAAACGCGCGCCACTTAGGTCTCGAAACATGGCGACCAGTTGCCCCAGAACCGTCCAGGGCAGCAGGTCGGAGCCCTCATCAGACAAGCCTCGCGCGACGCGACCAGCAAAGGGGCTGCTGGCATGTCTCGCGAAAAAGCTGATCGCACGCGAGCTCTTCAAAGGTACGCCAGCGTTCTCGAGCCGGTCGGAAATTGGCTCCAACTCTGACTCGGAAAGGCTGGTGGAAATGATGGTGGCGAGTAGGGCGGGGCGGACCGGCGTTGCCTTCTGATTGACGACCACAAACTGGAATACATGTTCGCCCGGGTGATGGTCCAACAAAAGCGAGATCGGGAGATGGCGGGCACGCTCCGTCAGCAGCTGATGGTTTACCTCTTCGCGGGGTGTTCCCTGCGCCACGAGGTCTGTAATTCTTCCAATCACATCCGCATCGGCGCCCATGGCATCTTGAGCAGCCTTCAGCGCGCCCAGCAAGCGATGCTGCCCGTCCACCAGAACCACGGGCTTCAGATAGGCTTCCATTGCGCTGCGGCTGAACCCAAGGAAATCCGAGCCGGAAAACTGTCTCCCCAAACGGATGAGCAGCTCCTCCCGTGCTTTTAGGGCGTCCCAAAAGTCGGCCACGTGGGATTCTTCAAAGAGAGCCTCTTCGGCAGCCTGTTCGGCCTCTGGAAGGCTGTATTCGCCCGAGTCTGCATCGGGTTCGTCCGTGGCCAAGGGAAAGTCCTCGATCTGCGCCCGAAGCTTCGCGATGAGGGCATCCGGCGTTGACCGACCCGCAAGTCCAGCCACTCGCGCCTCGATGGCTTGCCTCACCTCACGTATGAGATCAAGCAACGAGCTCGAACTCCAGTCCTTCACGTTGATGGTCAGAACTCCAGTGAGAGCATCGCTCTGAGAGTCGATTGGTCCCGCGACTGCCGGCGTGAACGTGACGTCGACACCTTGCGCTTGGCGGATTGCGCACAGCAGAGGGTTGTGAATCACGTTGCGCGATTCACCGTAGAACTTGGCGATCTGATCCACACGCTCAGGGTTGTCGTCGCGTTGGAAGCCAAGCGTCTCGCCATCGGTGATGCTCGTCTTCTGCGGGATGCCTACCCACTCGTTCAGCTCGATAGCCGATGCTGATAACAGCACCAGCGGGGGAGCTTCAGGGCTCTGACGGAAGAGCAGCGCAGGGTACTGGCGTGTGTGATTCAAGTTTCCTCGCTTGCACGGCGGCTGCTGCTTGCAACTCGCACTACGCAGAAGATGGATATTCCTGCGCACGAGTCTACGGGAGGTACGCACGCAGAGGCATGCCCCTTGCTGACTGTCGATCCGATAAGATAACTGGACATGACAGCGGGATTTCGGGGTTTGATTGTCACCAACAGCACCGCCTCAGACACGACCTCCGAATGGCTGCATGGTTCGCAAAGTGCTTTCGCTGTCGGCTGCTCGGACCCGTTGCAGTGGGCGTTTGGCGAAGGACCCGCGTCACCTCTCCAATCCGACTGAACGCCCGAACGGATGCATCTCACGAAGCGCAAAACGCGCGCTTCCGGCCCCAGCTAACGTCAGGGCCGAGGTCAAGGATAAATAGGCTCGGCTGTTATGCCTTGATCGATCAACACCAGACTCGGGACGCCTTTACTGTCGCGCAGGTCATAACGCAGAACCTTCTTGAACGCGCGCCCCTCGTGGACCAGCCTCTCCACCAACTGTTTCTCATCTAGGGTCACAACGGGTAGCCATTGCTGCGTCACAGGCATCAGGGAGAGTCTTGAGATGGTGGGCACGCCTGCACTGCTGATGCCGAAGCTGGCGATCATGATCATGCGAACACTTTCCGATGCACCCCAGATGCCAAGTTCTTCCGAGAAGTGCCGCGGCAAGCTCTTGTAGAGATTCCCATCAAGCACGAAGCCAATGTCAGGTACTTGCTTGACCAATGCATGGAAGGCGTACCGTGCCGGTTCGATGGCCTTCACTTCTGCGATGACCAGCTTCAGCGCCTGGTGACCAATCAAGACCATGGCGGTTCGCGCCCAGCACGCGGACCTGCGCAGGCGGATCGCATCCTGATCTCCCGGTGTGAAGGGTTCAGGCACATAGAGCCTGCTCGACAGCGAGACTCCACCCACGATGTTCTGCTGCGCGGCTTGCTGGAGATGGCGCCGGACAGTCGCCCAGCTCCGTTTCTCCTCGAAGCCGGGGTGCCATCGGGTCAGATCGGCCCGGTCCCAGAGGTGATGTAGCAGTCCGCGGAGCGATAGACGTGGCAGACGGGATCTCGCAGCTCCGGCTTCGGTCACGTTTGGGTGGCGCCGGGGCTCCCGGACGGCGCTCTTGGACAGCGGGAAATCCAGCCTCAGCGCGATCAACCCCGTGGACGGATCTTCACGGATCGCGGTGCCGAGAAGCGGCCACAGGCGGGTCTCGTCCGCTGTCGGCTCAAAGTGCGGACAGCTTGCCGCGTGCAGGTGCCCAGTTCCCGGCATGCGCTTGATGACGTAGTCGTCGGCCAGCTTGGCGACGTAGGTCTCGAGGCCGCCGGGCACGCAAATGCATCTGGGGCGCTGCTGGGCTGCATGCGCGCGGGTGATGGCCTCGGTGAATCCAGGCGATCCTCGGACATACTGCCGCCCTGCGATTTCGTAGACAGTCGCTTGACGCTCATCGGGCTCGGGATCGGACACGATTTCACCTCAAGAGCGCCGGGACTTGGCGGTCTCGCGTCCGACTGGGCTCTGGTGTCTGAGGCAGCATCGGACGCTGAGGTTGAGCCGTTTTGTCGTAGACCTTCACCGCGGTCGTCTGACCGCGACGGACGCGCTCCGCCAGTTTCTGTTCAGCCAAGGCCAGAACCGCTTCCCGCTTGGCTGCTGGTACGCCCTTGTCGACCAAGACGGCTTCCATTGCTGCCATCACCGCCTTTCGGCCGCCGCTGCCACGTGCCGACCTCTTTCCTGTAGGCTGGGATCCGCCGCTTTCGGCATCGCTGCGTGCCGGCTCGATACGATTGGTGAGCCGCGCCTGTTGCTCCCGCCGCAGAACGTCCAGGTCGGCTGGATTCGGCTCGTAGCCAACGGCCTTGACACCCCGGACCGAGGCCTCGAGCCAGACCAGTCGTCGGAAATCCTCGCTGCCGGAAACCCGGAGTCCGCTCCAGTTGCGCGCCTGAGCGACGTCGACCATTGATCGAGCCACCGACGGGCTGTTGGTGTCGGTTGCGAGCTTGAACGTGGATTCCGTGAACGCGATCCGGGATGTGTCGCCTCGAAATCTGTACTCGGTGTGGCCGATCGTCACCGGGCCTGCTGAGATTGGCGCTCGCTTGATGATGTAGCGCTCCTGCAGCGATTGCTCAAGCCTGGCAACGAGCGCAACGCGTTCGGCCTGCAGGTCGATCTTGGCTAGCGCTTTTGCGTCGGCCTGTCCCTGCCGTACTGCGCTCTTTTTAGCCTGCGTCTTCGAACTCCCTGGCGCTTCGGGCACCTCGTCTCGGACCGGCCCCGGATCCAGCGGCCGCTCGGGCCGCGGTGCGAGTGTGGTGCCGCGTCGCCACTCGTCGCCGACCTTCTTGACGGGTGTCCGGCTGCCGTCGGCCGCAATGATCGTGAACCGACTACTGCCGAGCTGATCTGCCTTCGCGATAGTCGCCTCCAGCGTCCGGGGCCGGTAGGTGACATCTGCGGACGGGTCTCGCAGTTCGTAGCGATCCGCAGCGACTTCGGGTGGCGCCTGGAACTTCTGGATCGCCACCGTCGCGCGATTGGTCGGTTCGACGGCGCCCCCCGGCGTTGAGCCGCCCGTAGGGCTGGGAGTACTGCTCTTAGCCATGATGTTCTCCGTCTACCGAGGTGCGGTCTCGACGCGCCAGCTCCTTCGCAGCGGGAAGGGCGCGGTAGACCTCGATCTCCACGCGGCGGTTGAGGGTGCGACCTGCAGCGCTGTCGTTGGCGGCGACGTGATCTCCGACGGGCTGGTAGGTGGAACGGATCCGCGAAGGATCGACGCCCGCAGCAACCAGATACGCCTTGACAGCCTCGGCCCGCTGACGCGCGATGCGGGCTTCCGCAGTCGTGTCGGCATCTCCATCGGTCCGGCCGCGCAGAAGGACCAGTGGCGCGGCCTTGGCTTCGTCGATCAAGACGGCCGCACTGTCGAGAGCCAGGTCGACGTGAGAGCTCCCGTACTCGAACAGGACGGTGTAGACGCTGTTGGCCTGGGGTGGCAGCTGGTCACGTCGCTGCAGACTCACGAGGGCCTGCTGATGGGCCGCGACGCTGGCGAGCGTCGCGGCCGAAGCCTGCGCAAGCCGGCTGCTTTCGGTGGCAAGCAGCCGGGTGTTCTGCAGCTCGTTCTTGCAGACCTGCAGATCCACCGCCATGGCTGTGTTCGCGGGCCGCTTGCGCGCCTCGTCCACCGCCGGCGGCTTAGGCGGCGAGCTGCAAGACGCAAGCAGCGCCAGGGTCAGCATGAAGGGCGTGAGCAGGATGGTCGCGTGCATGACGGGTCTCCTTCAGGAACAGGTGAGCTCAAACTCGGGGCGGCCCTGGTCTCCAACCTGGCGCTCGGTGAGCAGCACGCCGTCTTCGTCGGCAAGGGCCTCCATCGCGCCGCCGTCGCCTGGGCCTGAGGGCGGCTCCGCGGTGAAGAAATTCAGTAGGGTCTCGGCGAGCTTGTCGGCCGGGTCGTCGAAGTTGTCTGGGAGCAGCGAGAAGTCGTGGGCCAACTGCTCGATGTCCAAGCCTTCGCCGTCCGCCAGCTCGTCGGCGGCCAGACGCCAGCGTTGCTGCAAGCGCGCCAGGTGGAGATCCAGGTTCATCGCCGGCACGGCCGGTGCTGGAAGCAACCGTTCCTTGAACGCATCGTCCTGGTAGTACCGGATCTTGTCCGCCAGGATGGGCTTGCAGTTCTCGACGATGATGACCTCGCGTTCGCTGCCGATTTCCTTGAACTCCTGCGGCATCAGGAGCGCGCGGCGCTGGTCGCTGTCGTTCCTGCTGACCGTCGTGTGGCTGTGGTTGCTGAAGGAGCGGCTGCGCCCGCGGGAGGTGGCTTGCTCCGTGAACGTGCCCAGCATGGCGCTGTACTCGTCGGCGTCCCGCTGCTCGCGCGGCGCGAACAGGATCTGCAGGCCATGGTTCGTCGCGAAGGTCCGGGCTTCTTTCTCGCCGTAGACCGCGTCGAGCTGGGACATGGCCTGCACTACGGTCAGCAGGCGCAGGTTGTAGCCGGCCATGAAGGCGGCCGCGTTCGTCATGACGCTGACCCGGCCCATGGCCGCGAACTCGTCGTTGACGAGCAGGCATTGATAGCGCAGCGTCGGGTCTTGCTCCGGCAGGTGCCGAGTATTGAGGCTGACCAGCTGGGAGAAGAACAGGTTCAGCAGTGGCTTGGCCGTGGCGAGGCGGTTTGGAGGGATTCGCACGTAGATGGTCATCCGCCGGCACCGGACATCGGCCAGGCAAAAATCGTCCGCGCTGGTCGCCGCATCGACGATGGCATCGGCGAAGACAGTCAGCGGGGCGTTGAAGGTGGCGACGATGCTGGACAGCGTGTTGTCCGAGTTCGACAGCAAGCGCTGCAGCGCGTCCGTGCACTCCTGGGAGAAGGGGCGTGCCGCTTCCTTGCGGGCGGCGATGAGGCCTGCCAGGTGGGCGCTCAGCGGTCGGCCCTTGCCCGAGGACTGACGCAGCATCTCGCCGACGGTGCGTGGCAGGCTGGGTGACTCCAGCAGTAGCAGCCCCAGGCCGAGGAAGAGGTTGCGGGCCTGGTCGTTGAAGAACGCCTCGGACGACGTACCACTGCCATCGTTGGGGAAGAAGACCTGGCCGATCGTCAGCAGGTCGCCGACGCGGTGCAGCTCGCTGGTCCGAACGGCGCTGAGGGGGTTCCAGCGGTGGCTGCGCCCCTCGTCGTTGAAGGGCGAAAACGCATAGACCGCCTGGCCACGAGCAGCGCGGTAGCCGGCGGTGATGTCGTAGTTCTCTCCCTTGACGTCCAGCGCGACGGCCGAGTCCGGCCAATTCAGCAGGTTGGGGACCACGGCGCCTACGCCCTTGCCGCCGCGCGTGGGGGCTGCCAGCAGGACCGACAGTTGGCCTCGAAGCGAGAGGAACCGCCCTTGGTGCTTGCCGACCAGGATGCCCGGCCCCGCGCCATTGGTCAGGCCAGCACGCGCGACCTCCGCAGGTGTCGCGAACCGCGCAGCGCCGTGCAGGGGACGCCGCTGCTGGGCGGCTGCCACCAGCGCCAACGGGAGAACGACCAGCAGCCCACCCGCTGAGACCGCAATCGACAGTTGCAGCTTCTTCCGCTGCTTGACGTCGCTGGCGTAGAGCCGCCAGTAGCCGGTGATGCTGTAGAAGCCGGCATGGGCGGGGTTGGCCTTGTTCAGCAGCAGAAACAGGACGCCGGACAGGTAGAGGGCTGCGCAGGCGAGCGCTGCGTAGCTGGCCACTCCCAACAGGATGGCGATGGTCTTGCGACCTGTCGACCAGGGCGCCGAGGGCAGGGCGTGTGCGCCGCTCATAGCAGCGACCCCTGGCGGTCGTCCATGCGACCCATGCGTTGGGTGCGCGGCTCGTAGTTGATCTCGGAGATGAAACGTCCGGTGTCATCCCGGTCGAACTGGACGACAACGTCCACCACCAGGTGCAGCAGGCGCTTGATCTCGTCCATCGTCAGGCCGCCGCCGGCGCCGGTCTCCCGGATCATCAGCGCCATTTGCTCGAAGGCCAGCGCGCAACTGCCGGCGTGGACGCTCGTGATGCTGCCGGGGTGACCGGAGGCGGCCAAGCGCACGAAGTGGAAGCACTCGTCGCCGCGGACTTCGGCCAGGAAGATCCGGTCCGGCTTCATGCGTAGGCACGCCTCCAGCAGCGACTTCGCCGTCACGTGCGCGGTGCCCTGGCCGTCCTTGCTGTAGAACAGATGGACGACGTTGGGGTGGCTGGGCAGCGTCAGCTCGGCCGTGTCCTCGATGGTGATCAGGCGCTCGTCCTTCGGCACCTCTTCGATGAGGCCTTTCATGAACGTGGTCTTGCCGGACCCGGTCCGTCCGCTGACGACGATGGTCTGGTGCAGGCGCACGGCCAGCCGGAGGAAGTCTGCATACTGCCGCGCGGTCTTGAGCTGCAGCAGTTCGAGTTCAAGCAGCAGGCTGTGGCGGTCTGCGCCCACCCTGTCGGTGAGGTGTTCAAAGAGCCGCTCGCGCTCGAATTCTTCCAGCCGCTTGACCACCTGGGTGGGCTTGCGGATGGTGATCGAGACCGTGTCGCGCGACACGGCCGGCGGGATGGCGAACTGGATGCGCTCGCCAGTCGGCAGCGTCGCCGACAGCAGCGGCCGTTCCTGGCTGATCTGCTGGTCGCAGTAGGTGCCCACGGCATTGGCCAGCGCCAGGCAGCGCTCTAGGGTGAGGGCCGGTGCAGGGACGATGTGCCACCCGTCGCTGGCTTCGATGAAGAGTTGGCCGGGACTGTTGACGCAGACCTCCATGACACCGGGCGCGTCCAGCAGTTCCCGGAGCGGCCTGAGGAACTCCACGACGGACGTGGCATCGCCGCGCCAACCTTGGTCGTCGCCGGATGGTTCGGGCCTGTCGGTGTCCATCGCATCACCTGGCGCTGAGCGGCACGGCCGTCGGCACGAGCTCGTAGGCGGACGAGAAGTCGACGTCGCGGGCGACGTAGATGCCCACGACACCGCCCTGGTTCTGGTAGACCAGCGGCGGTATGTTGATCGTGCTGTCCAGCACCTTCTCGGCCAGCTTGCTGGTGTTGGAGGTCGTGGACGGCAACACGATGGTGTCGGCCCGGCGGTCGTTCGACTGGCTCTGGATGACGAGCTTCACCGAGTCGTCGATCAGCGACAGCAGCATGGCAGCTCCGATGCGTTCGCCCCAGCGGTTGTCGACGTAGCCGTCGATGCCCGACTCACCGAGCTGGCCGGTCGCTGGCGAGTCGATGTCCACCACCACACCCAGCGGTGTGCGGATGCGGGTCCAGAGCACCGGGATGCGTACAGCGCCGGGCCGTACCGACGTGATTCGGTATTCACCGTCGAAGTGGGAGCCGCGCTCGATCAGCAGCACGCGGCCATCGTCCCCGTACACGTTGCGCAGGACCTGGCATGACACCAGGCCTGAAGCTGCGGAGATCACGCGTGTTTTCAGTGCGCAGGTGAACGCGGTGCCCTTGGGAAGCGTGAGGCTGCGGTTGCCGAGCATTCGTGCGGCCACCTTTGGCGTCGACGACATCGGCAGTGCGCCTCCCAGGAGACTGGTGGTTGCGGTGGCCGGAGTAGGGGAAGTCGACACGCTCGACAGCAGAGCAGGTGGCGTGGTCGCTGCGACGCCGCCCGTCGCCGCTTCGGCCGTCTTGGTCAGGTTTTCCAGCAGCCCTTGCAGCTGGCGCTGATAGCCCTGCAGGTTCTTCGATGTCGCCGCCAGCGGATCGTGTGCATCGCCTTCAGCTTCAGGCGATTCCACGCCGCTGGCGGATGCATTTCGGCTTGCCTGGGCGCTGATCGTCGCGGATACAGGTCGCGAGCTCACGAGTAGCACCGGCGCGTCCTCGGGCAAGGGCACTTTGGTACCGGCACTCGCCTGCGTGTTGTTTCCAGTCCGCCGGACGCCGATGGGCTCGGCGACTTCTTCGTCCGCGGTCGCAATCGCCGGAACCTTGATCGCGGTCGCTAGCGGTGCTCCAGAGGCAGCGAGCGATGGCAGTTCCAGCTTGCGTGGCTCCGCCGTCGCTGCAGCCGGCCTATCGCTGACTTTCTTGCTGTCCTCTGCCTTGCCGTGTCGGGCGCCGGCCGCGAACCGTTGGATGCCAACGGCCGACACGGCGACGAGGCTGCCGATCAGCAACACAACGGCCAGCAGGCCCTTCTTCGAGAATGCGGTACTACGCGGCGTAGCGACGTCGGGAAGCCCCAGCTCTCCCGGCAACGGGGCGATGCCGTCGCCAGGCTGGGGCGAGTCTTCGGGTTCGGCGCTCGGGCGACGATCGGCGTTCATGGCGTTGCTCCCTTCGTACCGGAGTAAGTTGCGGCTCGGTCCGCCTTGAGGACGCGCTGCACGCCGGGCACCGTCGTCCCCATGGCAGGAGGAACCCCGTCGATGTCGAACGCGTCGTTCCACAGCCCGATCACGGCGCTGCCGGCGCGCAGCATGAGGCGACGGCTGACGCGGTCGACGACCAGGAGGTCGTCCTCCATGCGGGTATTGGCCAGCGCTTCGGTGCCGTCGCCCAGCACATGGAACACTGCGGGCACCTCCCGGTTGCCCGGGAAGCGAAGGTATGTGAAGCGGCCGTCGTCGAACACGAGATCCGGCGCGATGTCGTCTGACCCACGCCCCTCCGCCATCGAGTACTGCGCGTTCATGACCGCCGGCTTGGCCTGCAGCCGTTCGGCGACCACCTGCTCTGTTGACGGCGGCAGTGGTGCCAGCGGCAGCAAGGGAAGCGTCGCCGCAGGTTGGCGAACGACGCGTGCGACCGGCGGCGGTGGGGTGATGACCAGCCGGTAGACAGGCTGCGTCGCGTCTCCGTCGGCAAGGACCACGAACCGCAGGTTGTGCACGCGCCGATCGGTCACCACCGCCAGGTTGTTGGCGGCGCTGGCAGAGCTCTTGGGCTTGACGAAAAGAGTCC
Organism: uncultured Roseateles sp.; assembly: GCA_963422775.4. GTDB lineage: Bacteria > Pseudomonadota > Gammaproteobacteria > Burkholderiales > Burkholderiaceae_C > Pelomonas. The sequence continues at coordinate 18,118 of CAUJSJ030000157.1, read as the reverse complement.
TGCCGCCGGGCTGGGCGGCCACGCACCAGGCCGCCTCGGGCTTCGTGCAGTCCGAGCTGAGTCCTGTGCCGACTTCGGAGATGGATTCGTCGGCGCCGAGCACGAGCAAGGTCACCACGCCACGCTTCACTGGGACCGTCACGACGCGGTGTGCGTCGTAGGCGACCTCACGCAGGCGCGCGTCGGCGGTGGCGGTGGTGCTTGCCGTTGTCGCTGCCAGCAAGAGCAGATGGGCGGCCATCGCGGGAAGGCGGCGGGTCATGGCTTGGCCTCCGCGGGTGTTGTGTTGATCTCGGGGTCGGAGCGGTAGGCGGTGACGACGAATCCGAGCGGGTTCTCCAGTCGGTCCCGCTCCTTGGCGAGCACCTTGGGTTGGTACTCGTAGACGATGCTCGCGACGTGGCGTGTCTTGACGTCCGGTACGTTGCGTTCGGCCTGGTGCACCACCTTCTCGTAGGTGACTGTTGCCTGGCCGTGGTTGCCGGTGCGCCCGGCGACATCGAGTCGGACGGTGCCGACGTTGATGTGCCAGTCCGTGGAATCGGCCAGCTTCTTGTGCAGCGCGTCCTGGCCTTCGAACTGGCGGTTGTAGGCGTCGAACACGGCGGGCACCGACATGCGCGAAACCTGGTCGAAGTCCCGCTGCAGGAAGGACCAGTTGTAGCCCTCGCGAGCCCGGAGGAAGACGGCGACGTAGTGCTTGTCCAGCGCCTCGCTCGTGGGGATGGTGTCCACGCTGAGCCGCTGTTGCACGGTCGTCTCGCCCGTCGCCTTGTCGACGACGATGGGGATCTCGACGGTGCTGCGCAGCGGGCCTTGGACGAACACGGCGCCGACGCCCAGTGCTGCGAGCGTCATGCCGCCGATGGCGACTCGCCAGGCGCGGCGTTCCGAGCGCTCGAGCATCTCAGCCCGGTCGATTTCCCAGGCGTTGTTGGCGAAGTGAGTCGCATCGTCAGACTCCGCGGGCGAGGGTGTGGCGTGAGCTGGCCATGCGGCGGCTCTGCCTGTCGTTGAGACAGCATCCATACGGAGACCTCTGTGGGCTTGAGGGGGGCCGGCGTCAGTGCAGGTAGTCGGAGACCTTGCCGGTGCGGTTCAGCATCTCGTACTGGCGCTCTCGGTCGCGCGAGCGCGCGATGCGTTCTTCACTCTCGGCCATGCCTTGCAGCATCTGCACCTGGGATTGCTCGTGGGCCAGCAGCGCGTTCTCGGCGCCGATGCGGGCCTGCAGCTCCTGGATCGACTTCGGGTCGGTCGTGGCGTTGATCTGGTTCATCAGCGCCTGGATCTGGCCGAGCCGCCCGGACGCCCGGCTCATGGCATCCTGCAGCAGGCCCTTGTGCTGATACGGCTGGGCGAGCGTGGCCTGGCACCGGGTGCGTGCGACGCCAGCCAGGTCTAGGCAGTTGTAGACCATGGCAGCGTCGCGTAGCGACCTCGCCGTCGTGCCCAGGCCTGCATAGCCGGAGGCGTCGATGGCGTGCAGCGCCTCGAAGGCCTTCGCCGGCACGTAATTCATCAGGGCGGTGCTGTTGAAGACGTTGCCCAGGTTGCGTACGCCGTTGATGCTGGTCAGCTGCGCCTGCATCTGTTGGATCTGCTGGACCTGGTTGGTGATCAGCGTGACGTCGTCGAGCACCTGCTGGATCGTCTGGACCAGGTTGGCGATGTCGATGACGGGGATGCCACTGGCGTGGGCACTGCCCACGCCTGCGATGGCGAGGATCGCCGTAGCGAGCTTGTTCCGGATTCGCATGGTGTTTCTCCTTCAACGCAGGGTTCAAGTCCGGCCGCGCATGGCGGCGAGCTTGTAGGCGGCCGTCCTGACGGCGCCGTATCCATGTCGAGCAAGGGCGCCGGCGCCAGTGGCGGCCGTGCCGGCGAGGCCGCCGGCCACGGTTGCAGCTGCTCCTGCGGCGCGGCCAGCGGTGTAGGGGAGCCCGACTCCAGCGCGAACGACGCCGCCACCTGTTCCAGTCGCGCCGCCGGCGCTACGCCGCGACCGGAGGTTGGACGACGCCATCAGGACGTTCTGGATCATCTGGACGCCCTGCTGAACCGCGGCCCCACCGGTCAGGGCAGAGGCGAGGCTGGGTGCCTGCAAGCAGATGATGGCCATCAGGATCATCAGCACGCAGTACCGCATGGCCTCGCCCAGCACGTTGAATGTGCCGCCTAAGAAGCCGCCACCGTCGTGAATGGCCAGGAATATGGCTTCACCCATGAACGTGCTGAGACCGAGGGCGAAGAACGCGAACCAAGCGAGAACTACGGAGTTCAGCACCATCGACAGCCAGCTGTCGAAGATGCGCGCGGTGGGGCGCCAGGCAAGGCACAGGATGAACAGTGGCCCCACCCCGATCACGAAGGTCAGCAGGACCTTAGCCAGCGTCACGACGAAGAGCGCCATGCAGAGGAACAGCACCGACCCGATCGAGAAGATGCCTGCAGCGAGAAGCAGGTCAAGCCGGAACATGCTTGCCTCCTTCATGATGTCCGCGGTCTGGGAGCTGGCTTGGTCGTTGAACTTGTCCAGCAGCGCATAAGGCGTAGTGATCGTGCTGGGATCAACTCCCGCCGGCAGGAAGGTCGAAGCGACGCCCATCGACAAAGCGTTTGCCGTGTCGGCGACGTTGGAGATGTAGAAGCCGCCCTGCAGCGCGAAGGCGAGGACCAAACCGATCTTGAAGATCTTCCAGGTGAAGGCAGGAATCGTCTCCGACACCTCGTTCCTGACCACGGCCCATCCATACAGAATGATCCAGAGCGTCATGACCGTCAGCGCAATGGGGGTGAGGGCCGCGCACAGCGCCGACACCACGCTCAGGACGTAGCCGTGCAGAAGGACGTCCAGCTTTGATCCGAGCCAGGCAAACATTGGGCACTCCTACTGCACGGCGTCGTACGGCAGATTGGCGGGCGGGGGAGCGAAGATCGGCACGCACTTGCTCTTCACGTCGGGAAACTGACATTGCAGCCAGCTCCCTCCGACCTTCACCACCCACAGGCGGCTGCGCTTTTCCGTCCCGTACGAAGACGCGCGACAGGTTGTTGGCCGGGCGTAGACCTCTGTGCATTCCAGAAGGCCGCCAGCGGTCTCGACCATGCGCCAGGGGCCGACATGGCAGCCTCCATCGGCCTTGCACGGCGACATTCGCGAGGATGCGGTCTTCGGCAGAGGCGGCGTCTCGACGACCTTCTTGCCGTCGTCCAGCAGCCGAACGGCTTCATTGCCCTTGACGAACTGCGCCTGGGCCGCGGACGCGCATGCGATGGCGGCGATGGCAAGGATCTTGATGACATGGCTCATGCGACTCTCCTGAGGGTGTGGAGCCTGCGATGCTGAACCTCGCGAAGCAGAACGGGAAGCCAGTCATTAGGGGCGTCGCCATGCTGGGCGCGGATGTTGTCAAGCAGCGCCACGTTGTCGGTGGTCGCCGAGAGCACGGTGATGAACTCTTCCAGGCCGGACAGGTCCAGCTCGCAGATCGCGCTGGCGTGGCCTTGCTTGACCAGGAAGCGCCTGCCGCCTTGCGACGCCAGGCTGCGAACGATCTCGAACTCGGATTCACTGAGGCCGAAGCCGTCGACGTACTCCTCGCGCACCGCCTCCGGGTTGGCGAGGAAGATCTTGGTCACGCTCTGCTCGACCATCGTGCGGCCGATCGGGTGGCGCAGCACGTCCGACGGACTCTGGGTGTCGAAGATGCCCAAGCCGTTCTGCTTGCGGATGGTCTTCTGCTTCTGCTTGGCGAACTCGCTGAAGACCTCGTGATCGAGCGCCTTCCAGAACTCGGAGATCACGTAGATCAGCCGTTCACCGTTGACCAGCTCCTCCATGACCTGGAGCAGGTACATCATGACGGGGGTCCGGACTTCCGGCAGGTCGAGGAACTCCGTCGTGTCAAAGCCGATGACGCGGGCGTCACGCAGGTTCTGGAGGCGGTCGTCAGCTTGGTCGAAGACCCAGCCCAGCGCGCCGCCTTCGCACCAGCGGCCGAGGCGCTCGTGGAGGCTGTTCTCGCCGGCCTTGGGCAGGTTCTGGCGCACCGTCGAAAGCCGGCGCAGCGGCGCAGGCATCAGCGCGACGGCCCGGACCGCGTTGGCAATGGCGTGCTCGTCCGCTGGCAGCAGCGGCAAGGGGGCGGACGCGAGCAAGGCTCTGACCCATTGCTCCCAGAACTGGATTCGGGCCGGTGTCGCCTCCCACTGCAGCGGGTTGCAGCCCGTAGGCCGGCCGGCTTCCAGCGCGAAATAGATTCCGCCGAGCGCGCGCACCGCGATCTCGCAGCCGCGGTCCAGGTCGAAGAGGACCAGTCGCGGTGCCGGATCCCACTTGCGCGTCAACGTGAGGAGGAACATTTCCAGCGTGGTCTTGCCGACGCCGGTCGAGCCGATCAGTAGCGTGTTGCCTGGCAACTTCTTGTCGGCGGAGTCTTCGTCCTCGGGGCTGGCGTGGAGGTTCAGGTAGTACGGCTGGCCTGAGGGCGTGCGCAGCAACGCCAGGGCCTGGCCCCACGGGTTGCCGTCGCGCTTGCCGGTGGCGAAGTTGTGGGCGCTGGCCAGCGCCGCGAAAGCCCTGGAGGACAGCTTGGCATCCCGGGGGCGCCATTGCCAGTTGCCCGGCATCTGCGCGAACCACGCCGCGTCGGCGACGAGGTCCACCGGCGCCATCTGCAGGCTGGAGGCTTCGCCCACGGCGCCAATGGCTCTGCCTGCGCGCCGGCCCGCGTCAGCCGCGTCGCGCCCGAACACGACCAGGGAGTAGTGGTACTCGCCCATGCAGAACTGGCCGTCGCCGAGATCGTTCAAGGCAGCGTCCATGTCGGCGATCTGGGTGGCGACAACGTCGTCGCTGGCGATCAACTGGTCGCGCTGCAGCTCGAGCGCACGCATGGCTTCGCGGCGCGGCAGGATGGAGAAGCTCTGGGTCTCGATGAACTCGCTGTCCTCGTAGAGCAGGGCGTCGAGAACGCCGGGCTCCACCGCATCGGCGTATTCCGTGATGTCGACCAGCGCCGCGCAGCGGCGGCCGTCGCCGTGCCGCAACTCCAGCTTGTCGCCGCCGAAGGACAGGCGAGTCGTGGGCAGGGTCCGATACAGCGGGCCAGCAGCGGCCGGCACGGGCCGCCCGATGCCGTTGACCAGGTAGCCGAGGAACTCCGCGACCTCGGAGTAGCGGCGCCCGTTCTGAAGGCGTTCGCCGAGCAGTTGTGGTCCGAAGCCGCGCAGCACGCGATCGACGAGGGCGGTGCGCTCCTCCATCACGCGAAGGGCTTCGGCCTGCCGCTCGGCGATGTCTTCCCGTGTCCGACGCCGGGGCTGCAGCGCCCGGCTCACTCGCGACACATTGGGACGGTAGACCAGCGTCAGGTAGAGCTCATTGCTCATCATCGGCTGCCGGCCCAGCTCCGCCTGGTAGGCGCGGGAGAGGTCCTGTGCGAAGCCGGGCTCCTGCGGATCGTCGAGGCCGTCGGACACGTTGCGATGCAGGCGGTGTATCCAGACGGCCCACTGGCCGCCGGCCAGGTTGCGCGGCAGGCTGCACAGGGCCTCGTGGCGCTCCGCGACATGGGGCTCGTCCGCGGTCTCGAACGGGACGCCTTCCAGGCGCCAGACGCGCAGGTAGTCGCCGCCGCGCGTGATGACGTCGTGCGGGCTGAGCAGCGACGAGAACGGCACGAAGGCGGCCAGCGGGTTCTCGGTCCGGGCCTGCGCCCAGTGGCGAGGCCGCGCGATTTGCTTGTCGAACCAGCGTGGGCCCGAGCGGCGATCAGACGTGCCAAACATCGCTGGCTCCTCGGTAGAGAGTGGGTGAGTAGCTGCGTGCCTGCCAGAGACCGTGGTTGCGGTCGTGCAGGCGCAGCTTCAGCGCCACGAACATTTGGTGGAAGCGCTGGTCATCCCTGGCGGTGACGTGGCGCATCCAGGCGAGGGCGGGACCGAGGGCCAGCACGACGGCGAGCGCGATCCACCAGCTGATCAGCGCGCCGCCCCACATGACGAGGAGCATGCTGCCGCCGAACAGGACCACGAGCGGGACGAGCGGGATGCCCATCTTCATGGCCGGGCGCGTGGCGCCCTTGTAGATTGCTTCGCTTTGCATAGTTGAGCCCGCGTTCAGGTGACGATGAAGCTCGCCATGGCGCTGGAGCCACCGATCAGCGTGCCGCCGATCAGGATGTTTGCGACGTCGACCAGGCGTGCGCCCTGGAAGATCATCTTGAAGCCGGCCCAGATAATGGCGATCGTGACGACCGCCACGGCGACCGTCATCAGGATCGCGTTGACGTTCGTGACGGTGTCGTTGATCTTGTCGAAGCCGGCCGCGAACGCGGGCGACATGGACAGCAGAGCGAGTTGAGTGACCAGCGCCGGGGCGGCGCGCGTGAGACGAGCATTGCGCTTCATGGCTTCTCCTTGGGGTTTCGTTTGAGGACCGGGGGCGGGGAAGCCGGGCGCCTGGATGTGGCCGACGCGTTGATCACTCGCTGCACGTAGCCGTGCAGAAAACCGGTGGAGAAGTCGCCGCTGTAGTAGCAAGACAGGGCGCGCTGAAGCGCGCGTTGTTCGTCGCCAGCGGATGCGCTCGCGCGCTCATGGCATTCGATGAGCACGACCTGCATCGCGGCCAGGTTCGAGCAGGGCTCGAACGCGGCCTCCAGCGTCAGGCCGAGCCGGCGGAAGTTGCGCGTGTTGATTTGGCCGAGGCCGACGCTGAAGTCCCAGCCGTTGGTCTGCAGGGCGCGCGCAGTCGCCTGTGCTTCATCGCGGTGGCGGGGCTGCCGCACGAGGGCGCCGCCAACGATGCCGATGGCCCAGGGATTGAGGGCGCTTTCGACCTCGACGAGCGCACGTGCGGTGTCGATGTGAACGGCAGGCGCGCAGGCTAGCGCCAGCGTCATGAACGCTGTGATGTCCATGGCATTGGCTCAGTTCTGCGGCGCGGCGCTGGGCTGGTTGGCCAGCCATGCAGCGAACTCGTCGTCGAAGCGCTTGTCCCAGGTGCCGAGCTGCGTCTTGGCGGTCGGGCTGAAGTCCGTCGCGGAGTCACCGCCCATAGACCACCAAGTCCGCGCGAACGGGACGCCGTCGACGGTCACCGAGATGGCGCCTTCGTAGTCGCACGTGTAGACAGGGCCGTGGGGGCCGTCGTACACGCGGGTGTATTGCGGCGGGCAGAAGTCCGGCGCTGCCGACCAGTCATGGCTCGCGGTGTTGCCGGCGCCGGCCATGGTGCAGGCCGGGAAGGGCTTGCCACGCGCGAGGTCGCGCAGGACCTGCCGGACTGGCGGCACGCACTGCTCGATGGAGCGCCAGCTCGGTGCGGCCAGGCAGAGCAGCACGGTGCAACCGTCAACTGCATGCACTGATGTTGAAGAAAGCGTCGAGACGAGGACGGTGGCAGCGCCGAACGCGTAGCGCGGCAGCTGACGCTGGCTGTTGCGGTGGCGATCACCTCTACAGGTGCTCAAGAACGTCTGCGCAAAGGACTGAAACTTCATGGCGTTGACCTCGCTGAAGCGCGCCGTTTCCGGCGCGTCGTGCGGCTCGTTGCGAGCCATGAGATCAAGTTAGTTTTTGCGAAAGCCCTGAGGAGGTCGGCATTCGCGCGCGAATCACCAAATGCGCGTCAGATCAGGCCGTACAGGCGGGCGATGCGCATCGCGGTTCGTCGGTCAGGGGCGTTGAGCTTGGCGCTCGCGCATTGGAATCGGTAGTCGACGGCCCTGGGCTTGATGCCCAATACGGCTGCGATCATCTTGCTGGTGTGGCCAGCCGCTTCGTGGCGCAGCAGGTCTATCTCGTCGAGCGTGATCTCGGACCTCTCCAGCAGGTCTTCGCGCAGGGCTCGTAGCAGCCACTCATGGAGTTCCATCGCGAGCGCTCGCGCGACGATCCTGAGCATGTCGTAGTCGGCATTGGCAAAGCATTGCGCGTGGTTCGAGCCGAGAACCAACACGCCGTACCGAGCGCCGCCGAAGCAGGTGGGGGCGGGTACGACGACGGTCGAGGCGAACCCGAGCGTTGTTGACCGCTCGATGAACTCTCGCTCGTCCAGCCGCACGTGGAGCTCTTCGCCACGGATTGGCGTTTGGCTGTCAAGTGCGTGTCGGAGCCAGGGGTCGTGCTCATGCCAGTCGAAGCGGGAATACTGGTGCGCCCATCGCGGGTCGCAGGCGAGCAGCGACCGGATTGAAGTCCTTGCTGTGCTTCTTCCTTGATCGCGCTGACGAACACACCGGCGTCGGCCCCCAATGTGCGCACGGCGCGCCAGAACAATTCGACCGCAGCCTGCTCGCTGGCTGCCTTGGCGATGTCTGGGAGGAGGTGAAGCACCCGCAGCGAGTGCGCGGGCGTGTGCAGCGTCTGTTGGCCGAGCAGATCAGCCGTGTCCGGCAAAGATGTCATGACCGCGACGGCGCAGGAGATCACATAGCAGTGGATCGTCGAAGCGTGTGGGCTCGATGTCGCACCATCGGTCGAATGTCGATCTGTCCTCGAAGAGCATGGCATGCGAGGTCCGAGGTCCTGTGGGTGGGCAGCATCGCTTCTCGATGAACAAGCCAGTTGGCGTTTGAGCGATGGCAAAGGCGACGGTGCCGCTGCAGGAGATCAGGACGCAGGTTCCCTGGCTGCCGGTCTTGAGAAGGCCTACATGCCAGTCGGCGACATCCTGTCGGTGTCGCTGGTCGCGTAGCGCGAGCCGCTTTGCTCCAAGGTTTCTAGGCCCGTCGATCGGATCGAGCTTGCGGTGAAGCGCACGGAAGGTAGCGCTGCGCCGAGAGGCGCTGGTGGTGGCGATGTCGTCTGAGTCCATCTCCTTCTCCTGTGGAGACGCCGGGCTGCAGTGCGCTCTTCGTCGCGATTCCGGCGGCGTGTGAAATGCCCCGGGACGAATTGCAGAACGTTGTTGCCGGCCTGTCCAGCCATGCGTAACGTGGACCGAACGGTTGCGACGTTGCTGCGCTGAGGCTTGTCTATGTCCCTCAACATCCCAGCGCATCGGCGCGACCGAACGTTTGTCCAGTGATCTCGTTCGGTTGATCGAGACAATAGGGTTTTCACGGAAGAAATTCATTCAGAAAACTTCTGCGCTCGTTCGTCCAATTTGGAAAGGAGCAGATTGGCGCGTCGCGGATTTACGAATTGTTTCCATGCGGCCCCCATCGGCGGCGATCAGATGGTTCCATTGTGTCAGCGCGTTATGGAACTTCGCGCCAGATGGGGAGCAGAGCATGATCGTCTTCATACAGCGCGAGCCGCGTCCGGACGCCCCCTATTGGCCAGGGCGCCGTCTGCTTGCCGCGATAGACGCAGTGGCTTGGCCGCTTGGATGGGCGATCCTCGTTCACCAGATTCCCAATCTGGGTGAAGGCGGCAGCACGGTGACGATTGTCGCCATGTTGTTTGCGCTGTACAGGCTGTCTGGCGCTCTATTCACCAACCATCGGTATTGGTTCACCACCTGGTGGGTGGTGCGCGCTGTCGCACTGCTGCTTGTGTGCGGCGTTGTGATGAAGCTGGCCCTGTGGGTATCGGCCGCTGCTCACTGAGCTGCCTTCGGCCTGGCCTCGAGCCACGCGTCGATGTCGGCCTTGTGCCAGCCGACGGCCCGAGGCGCCAGTTGCACTGCACTCGGGAATCGGCCCTGGGCGATCAGGCGGTAGATCGTCGAGCGGCCAAGACCAGTGCGCTGCCGAACCTTTGGCAGTCTCAGGGTGTCTGACGGGTCGGAGGAAAATTCCGACGCGGTGGCCTGTTGCTCTGGATGTCCCATGGTGGACTCCTTTGAATGTGTTCACAGGAGCGTAGGTCTCGCTGGACGACCTGGGACTGCGGGATTCGGGGGCAAATTGCCACCGAGTGGCGGCGCGGAGCCTGCGTCACGAGCGGCGCGCAGGCGGCGTGACAGCGGCCGAGCGCGTTGGTTGGCTGCCGGCGTGCAGTCAGGTTTCAAACTGGGCGAGTAGTCGCCCAGCGCTCGTACTTTCTCGTCAGCCTGAAATATTCGCCCGCGAGATGCTGCAGCGAAGCCACTTCATGCTCCAGCTCGTCGATCGTCATCACGATCGGGTCGGCGGCAGCCTCTGGATCCATGTTCCAGTGCGGCGGTACGAACTCGATGCGTGGCGGCGTTTCGAAAGCGCTGCGGGGCACACTCCATCGCCCATGGACATAGTCGTTGCGCACCTGCTTGAGCCTGGCGGCCTCTGCGAACCAGGCCTTGAACTCGATCAACGCACCAGGCTCAGCGGTCGCAAAGAGTTCTTCAGTCAATTCCTCTAGCCTGGCGAGGCGGTGGGCAAAGGGCGTTGTCGGCTGAAGGAGTCCTTTCACGTCGTGCCCGAGGTATGGCCCCATCCAGTTCAACTGGAGACCCACGTTGAAGTCGAGTTGGGCATGGGCATGCACAAGACGGCCCAACAGCCCGTAGAAGCTTGAGGTGAACGCGTCCTGGGGTCGAAGCTTGTAGTTCTTGCGGCTGTTCTTCATGCTGCTTGTTTGATTGGTGTGCCGACTGACGCTGCCCGCAGACGTTGCGGAAGAGTTTATCGGCGCGCCGCGGCTCAACGTCATCGAGTTTCACACCTGAACCTCGATGACCAAGCTGGTTGACGAGCCCGGCCGCCTCGTCTTCGACCTCGACCCTGACTTCGACCCAGGCGACGACGTGACCTGGGCACACCTGCAGGAAGCGGCCCCTTGCTCGAATCATGCTTAAGCAACTTGAGCTGGCTGCTGGGTCAAGACCAGTGGCGGCAACGGCCTGTATGTGGTCTTGGCGCTGACGCCGGGGCCCGACTACGAGAAGATGAAGGAATTCTCGTGGGCGTGGTGACGCACACATGGCCGAGACCATGCCGCAGCGCTTCGTCGCCAACAACGTTGGAGGCAAGCGCGTCGGGAGTATGTTCACCGGCTACGTGCGCAGCGGACACGGCCGGACGACGGGGCCGCGTTCTCTGCACGTGCCAGGCCAGGGCCGGACGTGTTGATTCCGGTGAGCCGGGATCAGTTGGCTGAGCTCAAGGGTGGCAGCCGCTGGACGATCTTGACTGCGAGGCAGTATGTGGAGTCCGAGACCGGCAATCCGTGGCTCGACTATTGGAAGAGCCGGCAAACCTAGATCGAGGGGTTCAAGATGCTCGGAATGAGGGCAGCCAAGCGCAAAGCCCGATCGCCGCTGTCCAATCCTTCACTTGGCCGAGTCCTTGGATTTTGCTGGCGCGGCGGACGCGCTCCCAGCGTCTTCCCATGAAGAGGGTAGGCGTGCTTCCGTTTCAAGCATGAGTTCACCTGCGCTGCGGCCCAAAGCCTTCGCGATGCGAAGGATGAGCACGAGGGGTGGCGCGTGCAGTCCTCGTTCGATCTTTCCCATGTGTGACCGCTCAATGCCCGTCATGAGAGCCAACGTTTCCTGCGCGATTCCATCTTCGGTTCTGAGGGCAGCGACCGCTGCACCGAAGGCCTTCGCAGGCACCGCATCGAAGGTCTTCGTGCCTGCCGGCCTGCCTCGCTGAATTGAACGCTTCTCCATGGACGGAAGCGTCAAATTTGCAAGACATGACAACCACGTTGATATGGCTTCTTCCTGTCAAGCGGCAAGACCCGGTCCTCTGCGGTGCAGATATTGAACTGAACCTGTTGCCGGACGGGGAACGCGACGGAGCCTGAGTTGCCACCCGATGTGGATGCGCGACGGTTGATCATGCTGATATGCGAGGGTTGGCTACCTCAAGACAAGTGTTCGTCGCAGGGCTGCCTTCGGTCTAGGGGCTGAGGTCGATCCGGCCACTCGCGCGGCGTTCACGCTCAATAACGTGGTCGAGGGTTCCCTTGATGGCCGCGGCTGCGCCGCGTTCCCCGTCCGGCCTCTGGTGCAAATGCGGGTGTGTCACCTCCTTGGCGCGGCGCTGTTCATCAGGACGACCTTCACGCGGCTACCACCGGCAGCGGTGGCTTGATGCCCGCCCAGCCCGAGAGCTGCACCTCGCGCCCGATCGCCCACACGAACCCGGCCAGCTCGCGCGCCACCGCCACCACGGCCTTGGTCTTCATGAGCCGGCGCGCGCTCAAGCGCTTGAACTTGTTGCACAGCCGCGTCTGCGCCTTCCACGCGATCTGCGTCACGCACTCGGGCAGCCCGTCCTGGCGTGCCGCGATGATCGGACTCACCCGGGGCTCCATCCGGTAATGCCAGGCCACTTCGACCAGCATGCGTCGCGCTGCGCTGTTGCCCGCCTTGGTGATCGCGCCTTGCCGGCGCTTGGGGCCGGAGCTGTGCTCCGTGGGCACCAGTCCCAGGTAGGCCATTAACTGGCGCGGCGACTCGAAGCGCAGGAAGTCCTGCAACTCCGCCACCAGCGTCATCGCCGCGATCAACTGCACGCCGCGCAGGGCTTGCAGCGCCTGCACCACGGGCAGCAAGCGCCAGTGCGGCAGCGCGTCGCGCAGCGCCTGCTCTAAGCGGGCGATGCGCTCGCCGGCTTGAGTGATGGCGTGCAGATATTCCTGGAAGGCGATCTGCTGGGCCGTATGGCCGAGCTTGACCGTGGCCAGCCAGCGCAGGTGCGCCGCCGTCCACGAGGACTTGCCGGCGTAGGGAATGCCGTTGCGCAGCAGCAGCGCCTTGAGGCGGTGACGGCCATTGCGCTGCTCACGCACGGCGTCCTCGCGGGCACGCACTAGGTCACGCACGGATTCGTCGGCCGCATCGGGCACGCGCACCACCGAGAGGTCGCCCGAGCGCGCGAGCCGGGCCAGCAGCATGGCATCGCGCCGGTCGGTCTTGATGCGCTCGCCAGGTGGGCGGGCGATGCTGGACGGGGCGACCACATCGCAGCGCAGGCCCTGGGCGCAGAGGTGGCGCTGGATGACAAAGCCGCACGGGCCGGCTTCGTAGACGATGTGCAGCGGCTGGCCGCGACTGACGAGTTTGCGCACGGCCTTGTCCAGGGACGCGAGATCGCCCTTGATGCTGCCGACATGCCGGATCTCGGCGTCGCGCGGCGCGTCCGCCACGGCGATGTCGATGCTGTCCTTGTGGACGTCCAACCCGACGAACAGGGTGCTAGATTCCTTGCCCATGGCCCGACTCCTTGCTCACTCGCAACGCCCCGGCAGACCGCCTGCCGGGTGCCTTGGTGTAGCTCTGCAGCCCTTGCGCCTGCAACCTACGGCATCGCAGGGGTCGGGCCGCCCGACATCACGAAGCCATCTTGTCTAGATTTAACTCATAGGGTGTGGCAGCATCGAAATTCGATGCTGGTGCGACAGAAAACAGTGCGCTAGCGGCTGCCGGAAACCGGTTGAGGAGTGCTGGATGAAGAACTTGGACGCAGTCGTAGGTAGCGATAAGTGGCTATGTCGTCCGCTATGCAAGCGCTACGCGGTGGTCGTCTTCAGCGCCGCTTCACGTCTTTCGGGCACGGTCGCGGTCGCGCCAAACCGAAAGATTGGTTGGGCGCTCGGGACGTTGATCAACGGGGACCGCGAGATCTTGGGCGCGTGGAGCTCGAACGATGAGGGCGTGATCCCCGCCGAAGTGTTCGGTCGCCTCTATGACCGCGGAGTCGAGTACGTCACGTACGCCGTGGGTGATTTGCCGTCGTTGCAGCCAGCGTTCATCGAGGCGTATCCGCGCGCTGTCGAATTGCCGTCCATCGAACAGTTGCTCGCCGACGCGCTGTCTTCGGTGAGGTCAGCGGATCGTCCGGCCATGTCGCGCCTACTTCGAGCCGCGGTGGCTGATCCCGCAGCCTCTGAGACGGTCTCACCTCCTAAAAATTCAAGCGCTGACCGGCGTGAAAGATACCCAAAGATCCTTGAGCGGTGGGGCGAGGCGGTAGCAGCATTACAGCCGTTGTTTACGCTCCCCGAACCGTATCGGTGGCTCGTCCGATCGGTGGACCGAACTGCCATGGAGGTGCAGGAGCGTTTGATGCGAGCGATCCATCGACATGGTCCATTCGCCGACGCCAGTGAAGCATTCGCGTTTGTCGCTGCCGCGTTGCAGCGCGCCGACCGACAGCTTGAGCGTGAGCGTCAGGCAAGGCGACTTGCGCGCGACACCTGTCCGTTGCCTTCCGGCCGCATTGCGCCGATATCGGGTCGTGCCCTAGGCGCACCTACGTTGGCCTAGCGGGTATTGCCATGAAGATCGACTGGTTGAAGCTATTCTCCGACGCGAAGGCCGCGCTTCTTCGGCGAGGCCGGACGGAGGCAGACGCAGAGGACTTTCTGCAGGATGCCTTTGTGCGTGTGACCGACTACGCGAAAGAGAACCACGTAGAAAATCTGCAGGGCCTCTTCATGAAAACGGCGCTGAACATCTCGATCGACCACCATCGCGAGCGCGAGAGCCGGGGCGATGCGGAACAGCTCGAGAACGTCGTGCTCATTGATCCCATGCCGAGCGTGGAAGACGCCGTTCTCAGCCGCGAACAGGCCCGCCGCTTCGAAGCTTGCATGGCGCGCCTGACCGATCGCGCCAGGCAGATGGTGTACGAACACCGCATGGAAGGTCTGAGCTACGAACAGATCGCGGCCCGACACAAGCTGCACGTCAGCACGGTTCAGCACATCGTCTCCAGGGCCATGTTCAAGGTGACAGCCTGGATGCAAGGTTGGTACCCATGAGTATTCCGGGTACGGGTCCTCGCGCGCCTCAAAACCCTGGCGATCAGACGAGGGTGACGCCTGAGATCGCCGCAGAAGCGGCGGTGTGGATCACTGTGCTGCATGGGCCTGACCGAAATCGGGCCATGGAAGATTCGTTTCGCGAATGGCAGCAGCGCTCTCCGGCGCATCGGGAGGCGTTCGAGAAGACGACGGACGTGTGGGAAGCGATTCCGCGCAGCGAGGGCGCGCGGAAATTCATGTTGGAAAAAGAACTTCGCGAGGCCGACCGGCCGCGCGGGCGCAGCTTCAGTTGGCGGTGGGCCGCACCCGCGTGCCTGTTGGTGCTTGCCGCCAGCGGACTGATGCTTGTCCAGTGGCGAGAGCAGGGCGTTTACGCCACGGCGGTTGGGGAAAGCCGCTCCATTCTGCTCGATGACGGCTCGCGGATGCTGATGAACACGGACACCCACCTGCGCGTCGACTTCGATGCCAAGCGGCGCACGGTCGAAGTCCGGGGCGGGGAGGCGTTCTTCGAGGTGGCCAAGGATCCTGCGCGTCCGTTCGTCGTGCGTGCCGGCGCCAACGAGGTCATCGCCGTGGGCACTGCCTTCTCCGTGCGCTTCCTGGACGGACCCAAGCGGGACGACGCCCTCGTGGTGACGCTTGTGGAGGGCCAGGTGAACGTCCGGCCGACGGTCGGGGGGGGGGGGGGGGGCGTTGCACCGAGAGAGTCCGTCACGCTCAAGCCTGGCGATCGGTTGACGCTTGATCTCCGACGAAGCGTGCCGACCTCCGCTGTCGAATCCAGGCTGGATCGCCCAAACCTTGAGCGGGCTATGGCCTGGAAGCGCAACGAGGTCTCGTTCCAGGCGACGCCGCTGTCGATGGCTGTCGATTGAAATGAATCGCTACAGCCGAACACAGATCACGTTGTCAAAAGACATGGGCCTGGAGCAGCTCGATGTCAGCGGTGTCTTCAAGACGGGAGACAGCGTCGCTTTTGCCAACGCCGTCGCGATGTTGCATGGCTTGAGGGTCCGCGAAGTCGATGGACGGCTGGAGCTGGAAAAAAGCGGCTAGGGGAAGCACTGCCCATTTTTCTCTCGACAGACCCGTCATCTAGTTGTCAATCCGACGACAACATAGAAAGGGCACGAGATGCTCACAAAGCCGATAGCCCGGAGCCGCAGACAAGCGAGCTGGCTCCCTGTTCCCCTCGCCATGTCACTGCTCGTGGGTTGTTCACTCGCCGATGCGGCCGAACCCACGCTCGCAGCGCGGTACCAGATCGAGCAGCCTTCCCAGGACATGGGCGCCGCCCTACGGGCGATATCGCGGGTCACCGGTGTGCCGGTGACCTTTGATTCACGGATCGTCGCGGGGCATACCGCGAAGGCAGTTTCGGGGCGGGCTGTCTGGCGCGGAGGCCATCGCAGCAGCGTGTGAAGGACACCGGACTTGAATCCGCGGTATCGCCAGAGGGCGTCGTGGTTGTGAGGCGGGCAGTGCAGCCTGCTGCCGCGCCTTCGGCAGGCAGCGGACCAGCCTTGCTTCGCACCAGCGATGTGGCGTCTCAGTCCACCGGTGTGCAGGCGTCGGCCGATGAAGAAGTGACAGGCAAGTCCCCATCGACGTCGGCGAGCGATCCCGGCGCGGGCGAGCCCAGGATCGAGTCGTTCACACGTGTCGAAGTCACCGGCTCGCGACTCCGGCGCGTCGACGCTGAAGGACCGGCGCCTGTCAACGTTTACACGGCCAAGGACATCGAGAAGAGCGGGCAGCCCAGTTTGCAGCGATATCTGGCCAGCCTGACCGAGGTCTCCGCTTCGGCCGGGGAGGGCGCTTTCAGCAGCACCTATGGGCAGGGCACCGTCCAACTGCGTGGTCTGCCCCTCGGCACCACGCTGGTTCTGATCAACGGGCGCAAGGTCCAGGCCGTGGGTTCCTCTACCGGCAGCGTCTTCAACCTGAACCTCATCCCTCTCGCGGCGATCGATCGCATCGAAGTCGTGCCGTCCGGCTCGTCTGCGGTCTACGGCGGCGACGCGTTGGCGGGGGTGGTCAACATCATTCTGAAAAAGGCGGTGGACGGGCAGTCGCTTGCGACGCGCATCGGCGGCGGTCGGGGCTTTTCGGACGGAGGGGTCTCATTGGCCACCGGCGGGCGATCAGCCGACGGCAGCTACGTCGTCATGGGCTCATACAACCGGGCATCGCCGCTGACCATGCTAGACCGCGCCTTCTTCAGAGATGCCGACTACAGCCGGTTCGGCGGGGACGACGAGCGGTTGACCTACTGCGCGCCCGGCACTGTGCGCACAGCGGACGGTTCCAACCTGCCCGGTCTGGGCGCCAGCTTCGCAGCCATACCTAGCGTTGCTCCAGGGCAGACGCTGAGTCGGTCCGACTTCCAGGCCACGGCGCGCGCGGAGAATCTCTGCAACCTCTACGCGACTGGCGGCGGCGTCGCGCTCGTCCACGGCAGTGAGACCCTTCGCGCTGCATGCTCAGGCTGAGCATCGGATCGCGGGCAGTTGGTCCGCATTTGGCGAGCTCACGCTGGTCAAGGATCGCATGTACGCGCCAGGCAAAGGCTTGCCGCTGCCCAGCGTCCTGGTGCCTGCGGCAAATCCGTTCAATCCCTTCGGCGTCGATGTCAGAGTGAAGGCCGTACTCGGCGCGGAGAACGGCACGCAAGGGTATGCGCGCCACAGCCGGTTCACCCGCGCCCTGGCAGGAGTAAAGGGGCGAGTTGGCCGGTGATTGGGAGGCCGAGCTGACGGTGTCCACCAGTCGGGACCAGGGCGGCGCCGACAGCTGGATGGACACGCGAAATACGGCCGTGCTGTGAACGCGGCGCTGGCGAGGACCGATCCGGCGTCGACCCTCAACGTCTTCACGTCGGGGCGTGCTGCCAATGACGAATTGCTTCACGGCATCTGGTCCGACACGGTCCGTCGGGACCGCGGCCGCAAGGACCAGGTTAGCGGAATTGTGCGCGGGCAGCCTGGGCCGGTTGTGGGCCGGGCCGGTGGATGCCATCGTCGGCGCCGAGGCGGTGCGGGACTGGTACGACATGTCCATCCCGAGCCAGGACTCGCAGGTCCATGGCAGCCGCAGCAGTTCGGCAACCTATGCGGAAGTTCGCGCGCCGCTGTTGAATGGCGGTGACAGCGGACGCAACAGTTGGGACCTGGCCGCCGTGACGGTGGCAGCGCGCCGAGACAGCTACAGCGACTTCGGCGCGGCAAGCACCTTCCAAGGCGGCATTGAAGTCCGGCCGACGCGGAGCCTGCTGATCCGAGGCTCTGCGGCGGGCTCCTTCAAGCCACCGACCGTGCTGCAGACCCATGTCGACGACAGCGCGTCGGATGCCCTGGACTTCCGCCTTGTCGACCCCGCTCGCAACAACGAGCTGATCACGGTCCGGCACCGTCGTGCGGGGGACGAACAAGGACCTCCAGCCCGAGCGCGGCCGAGTCGCGTGTCA
>CAUJSJ030000156.1:0-6595 GCA_963422775.4 uncultured Roseateles sp. | reverse complement strand
CCGCGCTGCCGTCCAGCGCGCCGTCGAGCGCGACAAGCCGGCCCACACCGTGGCCGAGATCCGCTTCGGCTTCGAGCTGTTCCGCGTCGGCGAGGCCCGCCTGGGCCACGACACGCGGCTGGAGCACGGCCTGCTGCGCCGCCCCGAGCTGGCCGCGCTGA
The DNA here is from genome assembly GCA_963422775.4 of uncultured Roseateles sp. Taxonomy (GTDB): domain Bacteria; phylum Pseudomonadota; class Gammaproteobacteria; order Burkholderiales; family Burkholderiaceae_C; genus Pelomonas. The sequence goes on along the minus strand of CAUJSJ030000156.1, from coordinate 6,434 downwards.
CCTCCGAATCCATCTGGCCCCCCCTCGTGCTCGGCGAGCGCGACCTGGGCGGCGGCCAGCTCACTCATCCGCGCCCGCTGCCGCCGCCCGACCGCGTCGGCCTGGACCGCTAGAACTCACCGGGAGACAGACATGGGTTGCTGCACAGGCTCCACCTTCACCCCCGCGCCCGACGCCGCGCTCGACCCGCTGCAGCGCGTCAACTACACCTTCGGCATGGTGCTGGGCGTGGACGACTTCCGCCAGGAGCACGCCTACCTGGCCGCCCGAGACGAGCGCGCGCTGCGCGAGACCATCGGCTACGGCGTCATCACGGGCCTGAGTGTGGCGGCACCCAAGCCGGCGTCTGCCAGCGAAGGCCAGCAGGTGCGCGTGGCCCCGGGCCTGGCGCTGATGCCCGACGGGCGCCTGGTGGGCGTGGCCGCCGAGCAATGCGCCAACCTGCAGACCTGGCTGGACGCCGAGCTGGCGCGCGACGCGACGACCGCTGCGAAGACCACGGTCTACGTGCTGCTGCGCTACGCCGAGGCCAGCGGCTCGCCCGTGCCCATCCCCGGCGAGCCCTGCCGCGACGAAAGCGAGTTATCCGCCGATGCGCGCATCGCCGACAGCTTCGCGCTGGACTTCTCCTGGACACCGCCCGACGCGAGCGAAGACCTCGCGCTGCGGGCCGTCGTCGCGTGGATACGCGGCATCAAGGTTCGCAGCACGGCGCCGGCCGGGCAGACGCTGCTGACCTTCCAGACCCAGGTCGAGGCCGGCCTGAAGGAAGCCATCACCGTGGCCTGGGGTGACCCGCACGCGCCCACGCCCGCCATGCCGGCCAGCGCGACACCGCCGCTGCCCGAACCCAGCAAAGTCAGCCTGCCCACGCCGCCCAAGGAGCTGCAGATCCCGCGCGCCGAGGTGGCGGCCTACTACGCCGCCGCCTTCGAGGTCTGGACGCGGCTGCTGCGCAGCGGCTTCATGGCCCACCACGGCCCGGTGCCCGTTGCCGAGTCGGTGGCCGAGCGCGCGCTGCTGCTGGCTGCGGTGGACGCCAAGCTGGGCGCCGGCGGCACGCGCGCCGTGCGCATGCTGGGCCGCCCGCAACTGCTGCACCTGCGCCTGCTGCAGGAATGGCTGCTGCGCGACGGCAGCCAGGACGCGCCGCGCGAGGCTCATTTCGTGCTCGGCAAGGGCGACCCCGAGCTCGATCACGCGCAGGACCTGCTCGCCGACTTCACGACGCACGACCACGCCGTGACGCGCATCGACATCGTGCCCGACACCACCGATGGCGCCGCGCCCGGCGACAAGAAGGCCAAGCTCGTGCCCGCCGTCAAATGGCCCGGCGGTGGCGCGCTGGGCAAGCCCGACTACTACGGCCCCGACATGACCCAGCCCATTCCCGTGGCCGATGGCGGCACGGGCCAGAACGTGGCGCCCGCCAAGGGTGCGCTGCTGGTCGGCCGCGCTGCCAGCGGTACGCAGGCGGCCCGTTTCGAGCTGGGCAGCCTGACGGGCGCCGCCCTGACCAAGCCGGTGGGCCCGTCGCCCAACATCCTCGTGGACCTGGCCAACGCGCCGACCATTCGCCTGGACACCGTACAAGACATCGGCCCCGGCGCCAGCCCCGACTTCGCCGGGCTGGACCTGAGCGGCGACCTGGCCGTGGGCGGCAACGCGCATGTGACGGGCAGCCTGTCCGTCGACGGTGAGCTGGTGATCGGCGCGCCGCTGAACAGCCTGCTGGCGACCGACACCAAGGGCGTCGTCGTCGCGGCCCGGCCCTGGGACGGCGACGAGGCCGCGCTGGCGGCGGGCAAGCCACCGCCTTTCGTCTACGTGCCGGGCGAGAAGGCGCCGGTGCGCATTGAGGACGGCGGCACCGGGCTTCAGCAGCGGCCCGCCGACATGCAGATGCTGATCGGCGTGAAGGGCGCGACTGCGCGCGGCGGCGACTACGCGCTGGCGACGCTCGTGAACGGCAGCAACACCAAGGTCAACCTCAAGCAGGTGGCGCGCGGCCAGTTCGAGCTCAGCATCGACGCGAGCGGCGGCGGCACTGCCACCCAGGTCGTGGCCGCCGGCAACGCAACCAGCCCGCCCAGCCTGACGGCGGTGACCAATGGCAACGTCGTCACGCTGGGCACCGTGCAGGCCCTGCACCCGGCGGCATCGCCGCGCTTTCAGGCGCTGAGCCTGGACAAGCTGCCCCAGCGCACGACGCCGACGCTGGTCGGCTGGGATGCCAGCAGCGGCGAGCTGGTGCAGACGGCCGCGCCTCAGGCGGCCGCGGTGGACGTGGGCCAGTGGGCCATCCGCTACGTGCGCACGGCCGCTCAGTTGCGGGTCACCGACAAGGACCATGTCCTGGTCGTCACCGTCAATGGCGTGCTGGCCCTGCCTGACGTCAAGGCGGGTGACATCAGCGAGGGTCGCGTCATCGTCATCAAGACCTCGGGCAATGTGGGCGAATTGGCGGTGACGGGCATCGAAGGTGATGGCCGCCAGGTGATGAAGGCGCCCAACTCGCTGACGCTGATCGCCGCCACCAAGCTCGACCCGCCGCAGTGGCTCGTGATTGCGAGGGTCTGACCATGGCCACCGTCCTGAACGCCCGGCTCAACCAGGTCATCCCGGTCGACGGCGAGCCGCGCAGCTTCTTCTTCAACGGCCGCCTGCTCAGCGCCGAAGACCTGACCCGCGAGCAGCAGGCGCGCGACGGCGCCGAGCGGCGGCTGGCGCGCCTCATCGGCTGCGGCGTGGCCGAGGGGCTGACCGTCGCGGCCGGCGCGGGCAGCGTGCTTCACATCGCGGCGGGCCTGGGCGTCACGCCGTCCGGCGCCGTCATCGACATCGGCAACCTCGACCTCGACCTCAGCAGTGCCGGCCGCGGCAGCTCGTTCAGCGGCTTCGGCAACTGCGCGGCGGGCCTGGCCGAGGGTCAGCCGCAGGCGGGGCTGTATCTGCTGACGCTGACGCCCGCCTGGAGCGCGCAAGGCCGCGCGGCCACGCTGCTGGGCGAGGTTGGGGCGTGCAATCGCCGCACCGAACAGCCGGCGGTGCGCGCGCGGCTGGTCGAGGTGCAGACCTCGGCCGGACTCGGCGCGGCCTCGCTGCGCAACGAACTGGCCGTCGCGCTGCTGTCGCCGGGGCAAGGCCTGACGCCGGTGCCCGAGGCGGGCCGCGTCGGCTGGTGGATGCGCCAGCGCATCGGGGGCGGTGCCGCGGCGCCCGGGCTCACGGCCGACGAGCTGCCGCTGGCCCTGCTGCAGATCGACGCCAAGGCCGTGCCGCTGTGGGTGGACAGCGACAGCGCGCGCCGGCGCCTCAGCGAGCCCCCCGGCGAGGCGGGTGACGCGATGTGGCCGCAGTCCTGGGCCGTCGAGATGCAGGCCTTCGCGGCCCAGTTCCTGGCCGAGCTGATGCAGGCCAAGGCCACGGCAGCCGCCTTCGTGTGGCTGCCGCCGACGCTGCCGCTGACGGCCGCTCAGCTCGCGCAGTTCCGCAAGCTGCTGCCCGGCGGCGTGCCGGCCACGCCCGAGGTGCTGAACCGCGCGCTGTTCGCCCGTGCGCTGCTGGATGGCTGGCAGGACGTGCCCATCCGCCGCGCCGGCGCCCGGCTGCATCTGGCCCAACTGGAGGGCCACCCCGAGCGCCTGCTGCTGCGTGCGACAGGTGACGTCGGCAACGGCGGCGGCCCGGTCACTTCGGGCGGCGGCGAGCGCACGTCGGCCAAGGTGGCCTCGCAGGCCGCACGCATCCTCGCCGCCGGCCGGCGCCGCGAGGGTGGGCCCAGCAAAGAGGAACTGGCGGTGGCCGCCTCGGCCTTGACTCAGGCCCCGGATCGCAAGCGGCGCTGAAATGAGACCCCCACGCTCGCTTCGCTCACTGCCCTGCCGGCCGCACTGGGCCAGTGGCCCAGTCCTTCGCCAGCCACAAGGCGTCCACCGGACGCCTTGTGCGCGGGCTCAGCCCCCCGAGGGGGCGTGTCAGCGCCTTCGGGCGGCCGGGCGCCGCTGACCATGGCCGCCAGCCTCGCCATCCGCCGCCTGAGCGCCCGCACCCCGGCGCGCGCTGAAGCCGTGGCGGCGCGGCTGGCGTTGCAGGCGCTGGGTGCCGACCTGGAAGACGCGCTGCCGCGCAGCCTGCCGCCGCAAGCGCTGCTGTGGTTGCGCCGGCTGCAGCTGCAAGCGCCCGAGGCCGCGCTGCTGCGCCCCGCGCCCGTGGCCTGGCGGCAGGACTGGATCGCCGCCGGCCGCGAGCGGCTGGACGCCGCGCTGGCCCGCGCCGCACGCCCGGCGCTGGGCCCCGTGCCCGAGGATGCCGAGGCTGTGCTGTTTGCCGACGCCGCCGAGATGCTGGCCTGCCTGGCCCTGGCCGCGCGCGCCGGGCAGCTGGACCGCTGGTGGTGGCGCGGCCTGCTGGGCCGCGCCTGGCCGCAGTGGCAAACGGCCTGGGCGGCGCGGCCGCAGGCGCGGGCTGCGGCGCAGCGCCTGTTGCGGCGGGCGGGGCAGGGCGGGGCGGCGTGCTTCGATGTCGAGCCTGCGAACGATGTCGTTGAACTGACTGCTGTGGCGGTGGTGTCGACGGCAATGACGACTCAGCTTGCGCCGGCTGCCAGCGCGGTGGGTGAGGCCAGCGCTGCCGAGGGCTTGCCACCGGAGCTGGGGCGCCTGGCCGTGGATGGGCAGGCAGCGGCGCGGACGAGGCGAGCGGCAGTGGTTGTCGACGATGGCGTCGCGGTGGCGCCGCCCGCGGAGACGGTGACGCTGCTGCCGCAGGTCACGTCACCTGCCACTGTCGAGCCCCTGCCTTCCCGGCCAGCCCTGCGTGCCGAAGCCGGCCCGCCGGCACAGCCGTCCCCCGGTGTCCGGCCCTGGCATGCGGCGAGCGGGCCTCGGGTGGCGAATCAAGCCGTTTCGTCAGCACGCCAAGTCGTCCGGATCGACGCCCCATCGCCGTCGGGAGAGGCGCGTCGGACACGGCCAGTCGCGCCGAGCGTCGGCCCGGTCGTCGCGCCTGTCGCTGACCGGCGGCTCGATGCGATCCCGCCGTTGCAAACGCCCCTGCAGCAGCCCGTCGCAGCGCCCGCCGAGGTGTTGCCCGCGCCGGAGCGTTCCGCGCCAGCCGCGGCGTCATCCGAGGCAAGCACCGTCGGCGCACCTGGCGAGGCAACGCAGCCACAGACGCCGCTGACGCCGCCCGCCGCCCTGTCCCGCCAGCACGTCGAGCCGGGGGCTGCGGACGTCGCCTGGCCTTGGCCACAGGCGCTACTGTCGCGCCAGGCGCCCTTGCTGTTCATCGTCAACGCGCTGCTGGAAGACGGCCTGTATCCCGACTTCACTCGCCCGCGCGACCCCGGCCTGCCGGTGCCGCTGTGGGCCTTGTTGGCCGCACTGGCCCAGGCCTGGTGGTTGCCGGGCGACCCGCTGCACGCGGCGCTTGCCGAGCGCGGAGGCGACTGGGTTGCGCCCGCGTGCATGCCCGACGCGCCAGGTGCCTCGGCGGGGCCTTGGGCGCAATGGCTGCCTGCATACGCCCGGTCGCTACGCCGCCGCCTGTGCCGCCGCCTCGGGCTGCGCGCCGCGCAGTGGCCACGCGCGCTGACGCTGGCCCATCCGGCGCGGCTGTGGCTCAGCGAGGCCGAGTGGGTCGCCGAGTTCGACCTCGCCGGGCACGACGTGACCTGGCGCCTGGCCGGGCTGGACCGTGACCCCGGCTGGCTGCCGTCAACCGGCTGCAGCCTTCGCTTCCAGTTCCTATGAAACCCGATGCGCCGCCTGAACTCTGGCCCGAGGCCGCGTCGGCGCTGCGCGCGCTGCTGTTGGCTGCGGCCTGGCGCGTCGTGCAGAGCGCGCTGGCGCTGCTCGGGGAGGACGAGGTGGCGGGCCGTTTCGGCTTTGCGCTGGAGTACGCCGCGGCCTTCGAGGCGCTGCCGGACGAGGCGCCCGCGCATCCCGGTCTGATGGCGCTGGCACGCGACTGGCCCGAACAGGCCGGCGAGCTGTGGCTGGTGCATGGACTCACTGAGGAGGACCGGCGCTTCGGCCCGCTGTTCGAGGCGCTGAACCAGGCGCTCGGCGAGGACGGCGCCCAGCCCGGCCCGGCCTGGCTGCAGCAGGCTTTCGGCAACCTGCCGGGCCAGGGCCTGCGGCCGGCGCTGCGGGCGCTGCTGCAGGCCGGCGTGCTCAAGCCCGAGAGCGCCGGCCAGCCGCGCGCGGCGCAGCGCTTCGAGGTGGACGAGGCCTGCTGGGCGGCGCTGCGCGGCGAGCCCTTTGCCGACCCCGCGCCGGGCTTGCGCCTGCGTGGGGCCGAGGCCGCGCGGCGCTTGCAAGACCTGGTGCTGACCGAGGCCACCCGCGAACGCCTGGCGCGCTGGCAGCCCGGCCAGCCGCTGCTGGTGCGTGGCCCCGAGCACAACGGGCGCGGCAGCCTCGTCGCCGCGC
>CAUJSJ030000155.1:0-15242 GCA_963422775.4 uncultured Roseateles sp. | reverse complement strand
CTGAATCTCGTCGCGCCCGAGGACGACCCCGGCACGCTGCGCCACTACCGGGAGCAGATGGCCGTCATCGGCGCCGTGGGCAAGGTCTATCCCGAGGTGCAGGTCAGCCTGCATGCCGGCGAGTTCGGCTTCGGCCTCGTGCCGCCGGAGGACTTCCGCGACCACATCCGCCAGGCGCTGGACGTGGCCGGCGCCCGCCGCATCGGCCACGGCGAGGCCATTGGGCTGGAGACAGGTGCCTTCGCCACGCTGCGCGACATGGCCAGGCGCGGCGTGCTGGTCGAGATCAACCTGACCAGCAACGCCATCGTGCATGACCTGAAGGGCGAGCAGCACCCGTTCCTGCTGTATCGCCAGTTCGGCGTGCCCACTGCCTTGTCGGCCGACGACGAAGGCGTGTTCCGCATCGACCTGACGAACGAGTACCAGCGCGCCGCAGCCACCTACCCGAAGCTGAGCTACCGTGACTTCAAGCAACTGTCGCGCAACGCGCTCCACTACGGCTTCGTCGCGGGCCAGCCGCTGCTGGCCGACACCGGCAGCGGCCGCTTTGTGCCGGCCTGCGCGGGCGAGCACCCGCGGGCTGAGCCCAAGCGCCCGCGCTGCCGCGACTTCCTCGCCACCCACACCAAGGCTCGCTTGCAATGGGATCTCGAAGCCCGCTTCGCCCACTTTGAAGGCGCGCCGCGCTGACTCTGCATGTTTCTTGACATCGGCCCGCTGCGCCGCAACACCGCCTTTCGCCGCCTCTTCGCCAGCCAGTTCATCTCGGGGCTGGGCACCATGGTCAGCTACGTGGCCGTGCCGTGGCAGCTCTACCAGCTGACCCACTCCAACGCGCAGGTCGGCCTGCTGGGCCTGGTGCAGTTGGTGCCCGTCGTCGTCTGCGGCCTGCTGGGCGGCGCGATGGCGGACCGCGTGGACCGCAAGCGGCTGCTGATCGGCTCGGAAGCCTTGATGGCGCTGTGCCTGGCCGGGCTGCTGATGAATGCGCTGGCAGCAACGCCCAGCGTGCTGGCCATCTATGCGCTGGTGGCCGTGCTGCAGGGCGCCAGCGGCTTCCATCGGCCGGCGCTGGAGGCGCTGACGCAGAAGCTCGCGCGGCCGGAGGAGTTCGCGGCCGTCGCGTCGCTGTCGTCCGTGCGCGGCACGGTGGGCATGGTGGCCGGGCCGGCGCTGGCCGGACTGTTGCTGGCGAAATGGGGCGCGGTCGGCGCCTACCTGTTCGACTTCGTGACCTTCATCGCCGCGCTGTTCTTCATCGCCCGCATCCCGCGTGAGGCCATCGGCTCGGTCGATGACGCCGGCGAGCGCCCTCACCTGCTGGCCGACCTGGCCGAAGGCCTGCGCTTCGCGTGGGCGCGGCCCGAGCTGATGGGCACCTACATCGTGGACATCGTCGCGATGGCCTTCGCCTTCCCGGTGGCGCTGTTCCCGGCCATGGCCGCGGCGGACGGGCGCACCGAGTCGGTCGGCTGGCTGCTGTCGGCGATGTCGGTGGGGGCGCTGGCCATCGGCCTGTTCAGCGGCTGGACGGGCAAGGTGACCCGCCATGGCCGCGCCGTCGTCATTGCGGCGGCCGTGTGGGCGGTTGGCATCGTCGCGCTGGGCTTTGCGCCCAGCCTGACGCTGGGCCTGGCCTGCCTGGCCGTGGCGGGCGCGGCCGACATGGTCAGCGGCGTGTTCCGCGGCACGATCTGGAACGAGACCATCCCGAACGCGCTGCGCGGCCGCCTGGCCGGCATCGAGATGATCAGCTACCTGACGGGCCCGCTCGTGGGCAACGCGCGCGCCGGCTTCATGGCCGACGCCTGGGGCGTGGCCCCGGCGATCTGGGTGGGCGGCGCGATCTGCCTGTTCGGCGTCATCGCAACGGGCTTCCTGCTGCCGCGCTTCTGGGCCTACCGCAGCACGACCGCTCCCAACTAAGCGTTGAGCGCCCCCATCTGTGCCGCCGGGTAGCGCGTGCCGGCCACCGCATGTGCGGCCAGCAGCGCGTCGATGCGCTCGCGCCGCCCCTCGTCGCAGCGGATGTGGGCCGCCAGCGCGTTCTCGTCCAGGCGAGGGATGCTGCGCGTGCCGGGAATGGGCACGATGTCCTGGCCCTGGTCCAGCAGCCAGGCCAGCGCGAGCTGGGCGGGCGTGTAGCTCCATTCGGCGGCCAGCGCCGACAGCGCATCCGCCAGCGCGAGGTTGTGGTCCAGGTTGCCGCCCTGGAAGCGCGGGTGGATTCGCCGGCGGTCGTCGGGCGCCAGCTGCTCGGCCGAGCGGATCGCGCCGGTCAGGAAGCCGCGGCCCAGCGGGCTGTAGGGCACGAGGGCAATGCCCAGCTCGCGGCAGGTCGGCAGGATCTCGGCCTCGACGTCGCGGCTCCACAGCGAGTACTCGGTCTGCACGGCGGCAATCGGGTGGACGGCGTGCGCGCGGCGGATCGTCGCGGCCGACGCCTCGGACAGGCCCAGGTGGCCGACCTTGCCGGCCTTCACCAGCTCGGCCATCGCGCCGACCGTCTCCTCGATGGGCACGGTCTTGTCGACGCGGTGCTGGTAGTAGAGGTCGATGTGGTCCAACCCCAGGCGCGCCAGGCTCGCGTCGCAGGCCTCGCGCACATAGGCCGGGCTGCCGTCGATGCGCAGCACGGTGCCGTCCGGCGCGCGCACGTTGCCGAACTTGGTGGCCAGCACGACCCCGCTGCGGCGCGTGGCCAGCAGCCGGCCCAGCAGCTTCTCGTTGGCGCCCACGCCGTACATGTCGGCCGTGTCGAGGAAGTTGATGCCGATGTCCAGCGCATGGTGCAGCACGGCGAGCGACTGGGCGTCGTCCGCCGGGCCGTAGAAGTCGGACATGCCCATGCAGCCCAGGCCCAGCGCCGAGACCTCGGGGCCGGCCGCACCGAGGCGGCGGCGGGGAAAGTTGAAATTCGTCATGAAGGCGCTCCTGGCGGGCATCATCAACCGGCCGTGGCCGCGTGGAAATCCCGCACCCGGCACGACGCTGGCGCAGGCCACCGGCTCCTTTGACGCGGATCAATCCGGCCCGCGGGCGGGGCGGGCAGGATTGTCATGTTCTTGTCACACGCCGGCGGACTGTCCATGCCCACTCATCGCTCGCCCACCCTCAAGCCCGACACCCCCCGGCGCGCGCCGCGTGGCGGCCGGCGATACCGCGCCACAGCTGGACGCCACCGGCGTCGAGCGCGACCGCGTCAACCGCGCGGTGGCGCGGCACGACGCGGTCGAGTCCGAGACGCTGGCGGAGCTGCTGCGGCGCCACAAGCCGGGCGAGGACGGTGCCGAGGCGCTGGCCCAGGATCTCGGCACGCTGCTCGCCGGCAGTTCGCCGGACGAGCGCCGCCACCTGCGCCGCGCTTTGCGCCAGCACGAGCAGGCGGTGACGCCGCAGGCCGACGTCGACGCCGACAGCGAGCTCTGCCCCGGCTGGCGCCAGGGCGGCTACCCGCACAAGAACCTGCTGTCGCGCAGGAGCTACGAGCGCCAGAAGTACCGGCTGCAGGTCGAACTGCTCAAGCTGCAGGCCTGGGTGAAGGAGACCGGCGCCCGCGTCGTCATCCTGTTCGAGGGGCGCGACGCGGCCGGCAAGGGCGGCGCGATCAAGCGCTTCATGGAGCATCTGAACCCGCGCGGCGCGCGCGTCGTGGCGCTGGAAAAGCCCAGCGACGTCGAACGCGGCCAGTGGTATTTCCAGCGCTACGCCAGCCACCTGCCCACGCGTGGCGAGATCGTCATGTTCGACCGCAGTTGGTACAACCGCTCCGGCGTCGAGCGCGTGATGGGCTTCTGCAGCGAGGGCGAATACCAGGAGTTCCTGCGCCAGACACCGGAGTTCGAGCGCCAGCTGGTGCGCTCGGGCATCCACCTGTTCAAGTTCTGGTTCTCGGTCAGCCGCGATGAGCAGCGCCGCCGCTTCAAGGAGCGCAAGCTGCACCCGCTCAAGCAGTGGAAGCTCAGCCCCATCGACTTGGCGTCGCTGGACAAATGGGACGACTACACGCGTGCCAAGGAGGCGATGTTCCTGCACTGCGACACGTCGGATGCGCCGTGGACCGTCATCAAGAGCGACTGCAAGAAGCGCGCGCGCCTGAACGCGATGCGCTTCGTGCTGAACCGACTGCCCTACACCGAGCGCCGGCCCGAGCAGGTGGGTCCGGTGGACCCGCTGATCGTCGGGCGGCCCGCCCTGGTTTCGATGCCTGGCGACGATTTGTTGGCATCCGGCGGCGTGGGTTGATCGGCGCCGCGGCGGCGAGCCTGGCTAGAATGTGCGGCTTCCGAGGAGCGTTGCAACCTCACCCTTGAGGCCAGGCTCGGAAACTCTTCTGCAACCGCGCTCACCTGCTGGCCGTACTTCGCCTGGGTGAGTCTTGAATCCCCGACAGCGTGCGTCCAGCGGCTTCAATCGCTTGAAGGAGCACCGCATGTCCGCCACCGATTCCATCGTCAAAGACCTCAGCCTGGCCGAATGGGGCCGCAAGGAAATCCTCATCGCCGAGGGCGAGATGCCCGCGCTGATGGCCATCCGCAAGGAGCTCGCCGCTACCCAGCCGCTCAAGGGCGCGCGTGTCGCCGGCTCGCTGCACATGACCATCCAGACCGCCGTGCTGGTCGAGACGCTGCAAGCCCTGGGCGCCGACGTGCGCTGGGCCTCGTGCAACATCTACTCCACGCAGGACCACGCCGCCGCCGCGCTGGTCGCCCAGGGCACGCCGGTGTTCGCCTACAAGGGCGAGACGCTGGAGGACTACTGGGACTACACCCACCGCATCTTCGACTTCGGCGCGGCAGGCAGCGCGGGCGAGGGACCGAACATGATCCTGGACGACGGCGGCGACGCGACGCTGCTGATGCACCTGGGCGTGAAGGCCGAGACCGACCTGTCGGTGCTGGCCAACCCGGGCAGCGAGGAGGAGCGCATCCTGTTCGCCGCCATCAAGGCCAAGCTGGCCGTGGACCCGACCTGGTACACCCGCAAGGGCGCCGAGATCATCGGCGTGACCGAAGAGACGACCACGGGCGTGCATCGCCTCAACGAGATGGCCGCCAAGGGCACGCTCAAGTTCCGCGCCATCAACGTCAACGACAGCGTCACCAAGAGCAAGTTCGACAACCTCTACGGCTGCCGCGAGAGCCTGGTGGACGCCATCAAGCGCGCCACCGACGTGATGGTGGCCGGCAAGATCGCCGTCGTGGCCGGCTACGGCGACGTGGGCAAGGGCTCGGCGCAAGCGCTGCGCGCGCTGTCGGCCCAGGTCTGGGTGACCGAGATCGACCCCATCTGCGCGCTGCAGGCCGCGATGGAAGGCTACCGTGTCGTGACGATGGAATACGCCGTCGACAAGGCCGACATCTTCGTCACTGCCACCGGCAACCGCGACGTCATCACCCGCGCCCACATGGAGCAGATGAAGGCCAACGCCATCGTCTGCAACATCGGCCACTTCGACAACGAGATCGACGTGGCGGGCCTGGAAGGCTGCGTCTGGGACGAGATCAAGCCGCAGGTCGACCATGTCATCTTCCCCGACGGCAAGCGCATCATCCTGCTCGCCAAGGGCCGCCTGGTGAACCTGGGCTGCGGCACCGGCCACCCCAGTTATGTGATGAGCTCCAGCTTCGCCAACCAGACGCTGGCCCAGGTGGAGTTGTTCGCGCAGCAGGACAAGTACGCGGTCGGCCAGGTCTATGTGCTGCCCAAGCACCTGGACGAGAAGGTGGCGCGCCTGCAGCTGACCACGCTGAACGCCCAGCTCTCCACGCTGAGCCCGGCGCAGGCGGCCTACATCGGCGTCGGCACCGAAGGCCCGTTCAAGGCGGACACGTATCGCTATTGAACCCGCATGCGCGCTGACCAGCTCCTCGTCGCCCAAGGCCTGGCACCGACCCGCTCGGTGGCCCAGCGCCTGATCTCGAACGCCGCCGCCGAATGGGCCTCGCCCACCGGCTGGGCGGTGCTGAAGAAGGCCGGCGAGGACCTGCCCGAGACGGCCCAGCTGCGCGTCACCGACGACGCGGAGCTGCGCTACGTGTCGCGCGGCGGGCTCAAGCTGGAAGGCGCCTTCGCGCACACCCGGGCCGACGTCAAGGGCCTGATCGCCCTGGACGTGGGCCAGAGCACCGGCGGCTTTACCGACTGCCTGCTGGCCCACGGCGCCAACCATGTCGTCGGCATCGACGTGGGCCACGGCCAGCTGCATGCGCGCCTGCACGACCACCTGCGCGTCACTGTGCTGGAAGGCACTCACGTGCGCGAGCTGGACGTGCTGCGCGCGCACGCGCCCACGGGCGGCTTCCCCCTCATCGTCGGCGACCTGAGCTTCATCTCCATGGTGGGCAGCCTGCCCGAACTGCTGCCGTGGCTGGAGGTGCACGGCCACCTGCTGGTGCTGATCAAGCCGCAGTTCGAGCTCGGCCCGCAGGCCCTGGACAAGCGGGGTGTCGTGAAGGACGAGGCTGACTACGCCCGCCTCGAAGGCCGCGTGCGCCTGGCCTGCACGGCCCTGGGCCTGCGCGTGCTCGACTACTTCGACAGCCCCATCACCGGCGGTGATGGCAACCGCGAATTCTTCCTGTGGGCCACTCGATGACCACCCCTGTCAGTTTCGAATTCTTCCCGCCCAACACGCCCGTCGGCGTCGAGAAACTCAAGACCGTCGTGCAGGAGCTGGGTGCGCTCGCGCCCCAGTACTTCAGCGTCACCTACGGCGCCGGCGGCTCCACGCGCGACAAGACGCTGTCGGCCGTGATGGACATCGCCGCGGCCGGCTTCAATGCCGCGCCGCACCTGAGCTGCGTGGGTTCGACGCGCGAAAACATCGCCGAGATCCTGGCCACCTACCGCGCGCAGGACATCCGCCGCGTCGTCGCGCTGCGCGGCGACCTGCCCAGCGGCACCGCCACGGCGGGAGAGTTCCGCTACGCGTCCGAACTCGTCAGCTTCATCCGCGAGACGCAGGGGCCGGACTGGCACATCGAAGTCGCCGCCTACCCCGAGGTGCACCCGCAGCAGCGCTACGCCGCCAAGGACATGCAGCACTTCGCCGACAAGATGCGGGCCGGCGCCGACGGCGCGATCACGCAGTTCTTCTTCAGCGCCGACGCCTACTTCCACTTCGTCGACGAGGCTCGCAAGCTCGGCGTCACCCAGCCCATCGTGCCGGGCATCATGCCCTTCCACAACTACGGCCGCATCGCCCAGTTCGCTGCTCGCGACGGCATCGACATCCCGCGCTGGGTGCAGATGAAGATGGAGGGCTTCATGGACGACGCCGCCAGCATCCGCGCCTTCGGCCTGGACGTCATCACCCGGCTGTGCGAACGCCTCATCGACGGCGGCGCGCCGGGCATCCACTTCTACACGCTCAACCAGAGCGCGTTGACGCTGGAACTCTGCAAGCGGCTCGGCCTGGGCCGCTGACCGCAAGCGGCGCTGTTGCGCAGATGCCCAGCAAATCTCGCCGGAGATTGATGCAGCACAAAGCCACCCGGCCTCTGGCGAGCGGCGGCGCGGTCATGTTGCGTTGCGTCAATCTGGCGAAGTGACACAGGACGTGGAATGACTCCATCGGGGCCCGCCCCACTCACAGGAGCCATCCATGTTCAAGAAGAATCCCGTTCTCGTTGCCGCCCTCGTCGGCGTCTTGGCCTCGCTGGCCGCCCCGTTGGCCCAGGCCGACGAAGGCCCGCTGCTGATTCGCGTGCGCGCCCTGCGCCTGGACTCGGCCAACAAGGACAGCACGGGCCTGGGCCTGTCGATCAACAACAAGACCTTCCCCGAGGTCGACTTCAGCTACTTCATCGCGCCCAACATCGCGGCTGAGCTGATCCTGACCTATCCGCAGAAGCAGACCCTTTACTCCAACGGCAGCGCCATCGGCTCGCTCAAGCACCTGCCGCCCACGCTGACGCTGCAGTACCACTTCAACCCGACCGGCACCGTGCGCCCCTACGTCGGCGCCGGCGTGAACTACACCAACTTCTCGTCGGTCGAGTTCGCCCCCGCCGTGCAGGCCGCGCTGAAGCCCGGCATCAAGCACAACAGCTTCGGTGCAGCCTTCCAGGTCGGTGCCGACGTCGAGATCACCAAGGGCACCTACCTGAACTTCGACCTGAAGAAGGTCAGCCTGGGCACGACGGTCTACTCCAACGGCGCATCGGCCGGCAAGTTCAAGGTCAACCCGACGCTGGCCAGCGTGGGCCTGGGCTGGCGCTTCTGAGCCCAGCCAAGCCCGGCGGGCCGCGCGCCATCGGCACCGAGCCGCTCGGACCGGGCGCGGCGCTCAGGCGGATCGCACGGCGGGCGTAGCGCGCGCCGGTGGGTCGCTGCCGGAACACACGGTGCGTCACGCCGACAAGGGCTTCGCCGAGCTGCCGGGGCTGGCGCAGTTGGGCAGTTGCGCGGCTGCACGTAGCTGCGGCTGCAGCTGAAGGCGGCGGGGCTAGGGTGCGCTCGCCGCCTTGGCCGGCAAGGCCTCAACCTTCTCCACTTTGGGGTCGTCCCACGTTCCGGTGATGTGGAACTCCCGCGTGTTGGCCGCGGCCACGGGGCGGCTCAGGATGAGCTGGGCCAGGAAGGCACCCAGCGCGATGGCCGGGTTGATGGCCGCATAGGCCAGCGACGCGCCGCCCGCCGACACCTCGGGCACGACGACGACGCGCAGCCTCTGCGTCTCGGCCGCGAGATCCGTGCTGCCATCCACCAGCACGGCCGCCTGCAGGCCGCGGATGCGGATGTTGTCGCTGCGGGCCACGCCGGCGGCGATCTTCACGTCGCCCGTGACGCCGTCGAAGGTGAAGCCCTCGGCGAAGACGTCGCGGAAGTCCAGCAGCAGCCGGCGCGGCAGGGACTGCAGGCTGAGCACGCCCAGCAGCCGCCCGACGCCGGGCTCGGCCTTCAGGAAGGTGCCGGTGTCCAGTTGCACGTTGAGTGCGCCGGCCATGCTGGCGTAGTGCGGCGCCAGCGGCGAGCCGTCCCAGCCGACCTGGCCGGCCAGCACCCCCTTGCCGCCGCGCAGCACCTGGCCCTGGCCGAGGCGTTCCAGCAGCTTGCCGGCATCGGCGATGTCGAGCTTCCAGTCGAGCTGGGTGCGGCGCCTGGCGCCTGGGTCGCCACCCTTCATGCCCCCCCACAGGCCGGTGGCCATCAGCGTCGCCTCGGGCGACTGGATCTGCAGCTTCTCCAGCTTCCAGTCGCGCGCGGCAGCCGGCGCCTGCGCGAGAACCTCCAGCCGGCCCAGGTGCTTGCCGCGCAGCTCGAAGTCGTCGACCTCGATGTCCAGCGAGGGCAGCGGGCTGCCACTGGCGTCGGCCTTGGCCGGATCGATCAGTTCGCTGACGGAATCGGCCTCCTGGCGCGGCAGCGACAGGCGCGCCAGGCGCGCCTGCACGGCCTCGATCTGCCCGCCCCGGACGCCCTTGAGCTCGATGCGGCCGGAGATCTGCTCCGCATCGATGTTGACGCGCCAGTTGGTGCCGTCGCGGGCCACCAGTGCCGACGCACGGCCGAGCTGGCGGCCACCGATCTTGAGCGCCTGGCTGCGCAGCGAGATCTGGCTGGGCAGCAGGCCGGCGTCGTCGCTGTCACTCCCATTGCCGCCCACACTGCCGGCCAGCGCACCGAGGCGCTGCTGCCAGGCGTCCAGGTCCAGCGTGGCCACGTTCACCTGCAGCAGCACGCCGCTGGCCGGCAGCACGGGCAGCTTGTCCTGCACGGCCAGGGCGCCGCGCAGCACCTGCGAGCTGGCGCCGGACACATCGCGCTGCAGCTGGGCCTGCAACAGCGGCGCCGCGCTCGTGCCCACTTCCAGGCGCAGCTCGTCGCGCCCCGCGCCGGTGGGCGTCATCAGCAAGCGCAGCGGCAGCGTGGCGTCGGCCTCCTTGCGGCCGGGCGCCGGCAGATCCAGGGCCAGGCCCTGCAGGTTGCTGGTGACGCTGAGTTCACTCTGGCCGCTTACCGGAATGGCGAGCTGGAAGCGGTAGGCCGTCTGGCCGCTGGCGGCCTGGGCCAGGCGGGCGACGGCGCCCAGCTCGGTGGCGCGGCGCAGGCCGTCGGCCGTGGCCTGGCCCTGCACGGCAAATCGCAGGCTGCCGCCAGCCAGGCTGCCGCCCTCGATGCCGGCATCGCCACCGAGCAGGCGGGCCGTCACGCCGGCCAGCTGCAGCCCCTTGCGGTCGAAGTCGATGCGGCCGCGCACGCTGGCCAGCGCCGGCAGCTCGGGGCGCAGCTTGAGGTCGACGCCGCCGAGCTGCAGCTGGCCCTTGAGCGTCGTCTGCACGGTGTCGTCCAGCGGGATGGCGATGCCGAGCTTGAGCGCGGCCGGGCCCTGGGCCGAGGTGGTGCTCAACGCATGGCCCAGCCATTCGTCCAGCGGCGAAGCCCGCACGAAGCGCAGCAGGTCGGCGCCGGCGCCGCGGCCGTTGCCATCGAGCTGCAGCAGGCGGCCATGGTGCAAATCCTTGATGCCACCGTTGACGCCGCTGAGTTCATAGCCCAGCACCTTGGCATGGCCATCCTTGATGGCCATGCCGGCGCGCTCGAAGACAAGCTCGGCGTCCACGCCTTCCATGGCCGGCCAGTTGGCGCCGACGTCGCTGGGCGGCACATAGGCCAGCGTCACGCCTTGCGCCTGCGTCGCGACGCGGAAGATGCCGCTGGACCTGGGCGCGTCGAAGGGAAAGTCGGCCAGCTCGCCCTTGATCCGCACGCTGGTATTGCGCGCCTCGCCGCCGAGGATGGCGCGCGACACATAGCTGCGCGTGTTGGGCAGGCTCTGCGGGATGTAGCGCGCCACGCGCGTGGCTTCCACGCGCTGCACGCGGCCGGTCAAGTCGAGGAAGCCGGGCGTCGTGGCCCCGGCCGGGCGGCGCCAGGCCACGTCGAACTCGCCGCTCAGGTCGGGCGTCTGCAGCTGCAGCTCGCGCAGCTTGAGCTCGACGTCGCCGGGGGTCTTGCCGCCCGGCGGCGGGAGCTGCCAGGTCAGCTGCGTGGACAGCCGCGTGATCGGCAGCCGCGGGTCTTCGAACAGGCCCGGCAGCTCGACCTCGCCGTCGTGCACGGCCAGCCGGGCCGAGCCCCCGCGCTCGCTGGCGTCCAACTCAAGGCTGGCGCCGCGCAGGCCGGGGCGGCCGATGCGGCCGTCCTGCTCGGCAGGCTTGGCGGCGATGGCCAGACCGTCGAGCTGGGCCTTGACGCGGTAGCTGCGCGGCGCTTCGAGCGTGCCCTGCCACTGGCCGGCGAGCGCCGTCAGCACGCCGCGCGGCTCCAGCTCGGTCAGCAGCTCGTGCGAGCGCTCGCCCAGCGGCAGGCGCTGCGCGATCTGGGCCATCAGCGCGAAATCCAGCCGCTGGGCGTTCACCTCGCCGCCCAGCACCGCATCGTTCGGGCCGAGCTGCAGCGTGACGCCCCAGTCCGAGCGCGGCCAGGTCACGCCGCCACCGTTGTCCTCCCTGCTGCCGAAGCCCAGCTGGTGGGCCTGCAGCGTCAGGCGGTCCTTGGCACGGGCCAGGTCCAGCCGGCCCTCGATGTGGTCCAGGTTCAGCTCGGGCGCGGATTCGAGCAGCTTCAGGCGCACCGAACGCAGCGCCAGGTCCAGCGTGGCGGCCACCGGCTGGCCGTCCTTGATCTGGCCCCAGGCGCGCACGGCGCCGTCGCCCTCGCTGAGCTGGAAGGGCAGGTCGACGTGGCGCTTCAGCTGGCGCAGGTCGGCGCGCGGCAGCTCGGCGTAGAGCTGGCCGCTCCAGTGCTGGAATTCTCCCGGGCGCTTGAGCAGGCTCTGCGTGAACTGGCCGCGCAGCGTGAAGCGCTGGCCCCAGTCGGCCGGCGGCGTGGCGTCCAGCCGCAGCTGGTGGCGGCGCAGGCCGTTCTTCATGATGAAGTTCAGCGCCGACAGCTCCAGCGGCCGCGCGTCGGCACGCTTCTCGTCCACCCAGCGCACGCGGCCGTTGATGATGGCCAGCTCGGGCTGGCTGAACAGCCAGTCCATGCCGGCTTCGGTGGTGCCGGCGTCGGTCTTTTCTGCATCGTCCAGGCCCAGGCCGGCGATGAAGATGCGGCCTTGCGCGTCGCGGCGGATGGTGAGCTCGGGCGCGTCGACCAGCAGCTGCGAGAAGCGCGGCTCCAGCACCAGCAGGGACTGGGCCGACAGCACCGCCGCCACGCGCGGCAACCGCAGCGCCGGGCGGCCGGCGGCGTCCAGCACCTGCACATCGCCCAGTTCCATGCGCGGCATCCAGCCGCCCGACTCGACCGTGATGCTGCCGATGCGCAGCTCTACCCCCAAAGCCTTTGAGGCCTCCTTTTCCAGCCAGGGACGCCAGTCATTGGCGTGCGGGAGAATGACCCAGTGCAACACGGACCACGCCACCACCGCCAGGGCCCAGACCAGGGCCAGGATCAGGATCAGCCAGCGCAGGCTGTGCCAGCACATGCGCAGCGGCCAGCGCGCGGCGCGGGTGCATTGGTGGAGGGCGGCCGAGAAGAAGTCAGACACGTTGTCTTGGGGCACGTGGAGAAGAACCGGCCGGCAGTCAATCTAGCACAGGGTCATGAACGCACTGTTTCCCGTTCTTGCTGAGCACAGCCGCTATGTGCAGCGGGTTCGCCGCCGCTATGCAGCCGAGCTGACGCTGCTGCCGGCGGGCCTGCCCGACCGGGCCGTCATCGGGGCGCTGATCCAGACATTGCTCACCACGCGGCCCCTCGCCAGCAGCCTGCGCGTGGCCCGCCACCTGATGCTGGAGCGCCTGGCCGTGCTGGACATCGAACAGGCCGCGAGCGTGGAAGCCGTCACGCTCGCGATGACCCACCTGGCCGAGGTCACCCTCGACCTGGCCCTGGCTGACGCCCGCAAGGCGCTGGATGCCGTCCACGGCGAGCCGCGCAATGCGGAGGGCGGCGACATCGCGTTCTGGGTGCTGGGCATGGGCAAGCTCGGCGCCCGCGAGCTGAACGTGTCGTCGGACATCGACCTGATCTACGTCTACGAGGACGACGGCCAGACGCACGGCCCGCGGCCAACGTCGGCCCATGAGTACTTTTCCAGCGTGGCCAAGCGGCTGTACGCGCTGATCGGCGACGTGACCGACGACGGCCAGGTCTTCCGCGTCGACCTGGCGCTGCGCCCCAACGGCAAGAGCGGCCCGCCGGTCGTCAGCCTGGCGATGCTGGAGGAGTACTTCCTCGTGCAGGGCCGCGAGTGGGAGCGCTTTGCCTGGCTGAAGAGCCGCGTCGTCGCGCCGCTGTCGGGCATGGGCGCGCCCGCAGACGCGCGCACGCTGGCCCTGCGCAACCTCGTCACGCCCTTCGTCTACCGCCGCTACCTGGACTACGGCGTCTTCGAGGGCCTGCGCCAGCTGCACGGCAAGATCCGCAGCGAGGCCAAGGCCCGCGCCGCCGGCCGGCCCGAACGCGCCAACGACGTCAAGCTGTCGCGTGGCGGCATCCGTGAGATCGAGTTCATCGTGCAGCTGCTGCAGGTGGTGCGCGGCGGGCAGTTCCCCGAGATCCGCACGCGCTCCACCGTCAAGGCGCTCGCCCAGCTGGCCGCCGGCGGGCTGATGAAGGCCGAGACGGCGCAGGCGCTGACCCAGGCCTACGTCTTCCTGCGCCGCGTCGAGCACCGCATCCAGTTCCTGGACGACCAGCAGACGCATTGCCTGCCGCAGGGCGACGCCGACCTGGCCTGGATTGCCGCGTCGCTGGGCCTGCACTGCTCCCGGGAAGCCTGCGAGCTGTTCGAGCAGCTTGGCGAAGTGCGCGAGCTGGTGGCGACCGAATTCGACGCGCTGCTGCACGAAGGCGGCAAGCCCCAGGGCGGCTGCAAGGGCGGCCAGTGCGGTGGCCCGAAGCCGGCCGTGGACGGCGAGGACTTCCTCGCCGGCCTGCCGCCGCCGCTGGCTGCGGCCGTGCGCGCGCTGGCGGACACACCGCGCGTGCAAGGCCTGCGCGAGGAGTCGCGCCAGCGCCTGGCCAAGCTCTTCCACCGCGCCGCGCAAGCCGTGGCGGCCGAGGAATGCTCGCTGGAGGCGGCGCTGCGCTTCGTCGACTGGGTCGGCCCGCTGCTGCGCCGCGAGAGTTACCTCGCCCTGCTCGTTGAGCGCCCGGCGGTGCAGGCGCGGCTGCTGCGCCTGCTGGGCCTGGCGCGCTGGCCGATGCGCTACCTGATGCAGCACCCCGGCGTCATCGATGAACTCGCCGACCCGCAGCTGCTGACCGCCCGCTTCGACCGCGAGGCCTTCATCGCCGACCTGCTGGAGCGCGAGCAGGGCTGGGAGCGCAGCGGCGAGGCCGACGAGGAGGCGCTGCTGGACACGCTGCGCCGCGCCCACCATGCCGAGGTGTTCCGCACGCTGGTGCGTGACGTCGAGGGCAGCATCACGGTCGAGCAGGTGGCGGACGACCTGTCGCTGCTGGCCGACGCGGTGCTGCAACTGGCCATCCAATGGGCCTGGGCCCCGCTTCGCCAAGGCGCATCGCGAGCAGCCGCGCCTGGCCGTCATCGCCTACGGCAAGCTCGGCGGCAAGGAGCTGGGCTATGGCGGCGACCTGGACGTGGTGTTCGTCTTCGACGACGACGACGAGAACGCCTCGGAGATTTACGGCGCCTTCGTGCGCCGCCTCATCACCTGGCTGACGCTGCGCACCGCGGCCGGCGAGCTGTTCGACATCGACACGGCGCTGCGGCCCAACGGCAATTCGGGGCTGCTGGTCACGTCGCTGGCGCACTTCGAGGCCTACCAGACCGGCCGCGGCAGCAACACGGCCTGGACCTGGGAACACCAGGCCATCACGCGGGCGCGCTTCTGCGCGGGCAATACCGAGCTGGCCGAGCGCTGCGAAGGCGTGCGCCGCCAGGTGCTGACTTCGGCACGCGATGCGAACGCGCTGAGGACCGAGGTGAAGGCGATGCGCGAGAAGGTGCGTGCGGCGCGGCCGGTGCGCGAAGGCCTCTTCGACGTGAAGCACAGCCAGGGCGGCATGATGGATGCGGAGTTCGCGCTGCAGACGCTGGTGCTGGCCAATGGCGCCAACCACCCGGAGTTGCTCGACAACCTCGGCAACATCGCGCTGCTGCAGCGCTGCGAGGCCGTCGGCCTGCTGCCGGCCGGCGTGGGCGTCGGCGCGGCGAACGCCTACCGCGAGCTGAGGCGCGTGCAGCACAAGGCCAGGCTGGACGAGCAGTCCACCGCGCTGGACGCCGCAGCCGCCGCGCCGCAGGCCGCGCACCGGGA
>CAUJSJ030000154.1:0-91853 GCA_963422775.4 uncultured Roseateles sp. | reverse complement strand
CGTCGTCGGCGTGGACTCCAAGCACGATGCCAACAGCATCCCCGGCGAGATCACCGACTGGGACCTCTACGGCGGCATCACGCGGCCGGTGAAGCTCATCCAGACACCCGCCACCTTCATCGACGACGCGACGCTGCGCCTGACCGACGCCGGCCGCCTCGTCGGCAGCCTGCAGCTCAACGGCCCGCAGGCCGCCAACCGCGCAGTGAACCTGCGCATCACCGGCCTGAACCTCACGGTGCCGGCCCGCACCGATGCGAGCGGCCAAGCCCGCTTCGACGTCGCAGCACCCGCCAGCCTCAAGCGCTGGACGCCCGACGCGCCGACGCTCTACGACGTGGAGTTCGAAGCCGGCGATGACAAGCTGCGCGACCGCATCGGTTTCCGCGCGATCGCCGTGCGCGGCAGCGAGATCCTGCTGAACGGCCAGCCCATCTTCCTGCGCGGCATCTGCCTCCACGAGGAAGAGATCGGCCCCAACCCCGCCCGCCGCGTCGACGACGCCGCCGCCCGCCGGCTGCTCGGTGAAGTGAAGAACGGCCTGCACGGCAACTACGTGCGCCTGTCCCACTACCCGCACAACGAGGCCATGCTGCGCGTGGCCGACGAGATCGGCCTGCTGGTGTGGAGCGAGATCCCCGTCTACTGGACGGTGAACTGGGACAACCCGGCCACGCTGGCGCTGGCCCGGCGCATGCAGGCCGAGACCATCTACCGCGACCGCAATCGCGCCGCCGTCGTGCTGTGGAGCATTGGTAACGAGACGCCCGTGGCCGACAACCGCACGCGCTTCCACACCGCGCTGGCCGAGACCGTGCGCGCGCTGGACCCGAGCCGCCTCGTCAGCGCCGCGCTGCTGGTGGAGCGCAAGGGCGACACCCTCCACATCGCCGACCCGTTGCTGGACCAGCTCGACGTCATCGCTGTCAACACCTACGCCGGCTGGTACGGCGACGACACGCTGGCTGACGTGGCTCGCCTGCGCTGGGACGTGCCGGCAGACAAGCCGCTGCTGTTCTCCGAGTTCGGCGCCGACGCGCAGGCCGGCTTCCGCGACCCGCAGTTGCACCGCAAGTTCAGCGAGGACTACCAGGTCGACTACTACCGTGCCACGCTGGGCATGGCCGCCAAGGTGCCGACGCTGCGCGGCCTGTCGCCCTGGGTGCTGAAGGACTTCCGCTCGCCGCGCCGCGAGCACCCTGTCTTTCAGAACGGCTGGAACCGCAAGGGCCTCATCTCCGAGACGGGCCAGCGCAAGCCGGCCTTCGAGTTCCTGGCCGACCACTACAAGACCCTGCCGCGCTGAACCCTCCACCGAGTCCCCTCATGACATCGTCCCCGTTCTCCCGCCGCGGCTTCCTGCAGTCCACGGCGCTGGCTTCCGTCGCCTCGTCCCTCCCCGCTGCGCGAGCAGCCACGGCCAACCTGCCCACGACGACGGCGCCCGTGGCCGACACCTTGCTGCGCTGGCTGGACGGCCAGGCGCCCGCGCGCTTCGAAGGCGCCACCTTCGGCGTGCCCTGGCCGCGCGGCCAACTGCGATCGACAGCCAAGGCGCTGGACTTCAAGCTGGCCAACCACGCCATCCAGTCGTGGCCGCTGGCCTTCTGGCCCGACGGCTCGCTGAAGTGGACGGCGCACGCCCTCGCCGGCGGCACGCCACTCGGCCCGCTGAAGCTGGAGAGCGGCACGCCCGCGGCGGGCGGGCTGAGCGTGAAGCAGGCCGCGACGCAGATCGTCATCACCGCCGGCGACCTCGCCTGGACCGTCCCCACGCGGGGCGGCGTGCTGATCGAGCAGGCCACGCGCGCCGGCCGAATCACGCTGAAGAACCTCAAGCTCATCGCGCTGCGCGAGGACGCCGCCGAGCCCGAGCTGGACGGCAAGGTCGTTCGCCAGTCCTTCGCCAGCAAGGTCACGTCTGTCACCGTCGAGCGGCAAGGACCCGTGCGCGCGGTGCTCAAGCTCGACGGCACCCACTCTGGCAACGGCCGCGACTGGCTGCCATTCTCCGTGCGCCTGTACTTCTATGCCGGCGCCGAGAGCGTGCGCATCGTCCACAGCTTCGTCTGGGACGGCGACCCGGCCAAGGACTTCATCGCCGGCCTCGGCGTGACGGCGCAGGTGCCGATGACGAATGCCACGCACGACCGCCACGTGCGCTTCTCCGGCGAGGGCGTCGGCGTGTGGGGCGAGGCTGTGCGGCCCGTGACCGGCCTGCGCCGTGACCCCGGCCAGGCCTACAAGGACGCGCAGGTCGCCGGCCAGGCGCTGCCCGCGCTGAGCGGCATGGCCAAGGCCGTGCAGGACGGCCTGAAGTGGATTCCCGAGTGGGGCGACTTCTCGCTCTCGCAGGCCAACGCCGACGGCTTCACGCTGCGCAAACGCACGCAGAGCGGCCAGGCCTGGATCGACTCCAACGGCGGCGCGCGAGCCAAGGGCCTGGTCTACGCCGGTGGCGCCTCGGGCGGCGTGGCGCTCGGCCTGAAGGACTTCTGGCAGCGCGCCCCCGTGCGGCTGGACGTCCGCGGCGCGGCCAGCGATCTGGCCGACGTGACCGCCTGGCTCTACTCGCCCTCGGTCTCGGCGATGGACATGCGCTCCTACCGCTCGGCCGGCGACATGGACACGCACGAGAAGCAGATCGAAGGCCTGAACATCACCTACGAGGACTACGAGCCCGGCTGGGACTCGTCGGTGGGCGTGGCCCGGACGTCGGAGCTGCAACTGTGGGTGCTGGGCGCCACGCCGTCGCACCAGGCCTTCTCCGACATGGCCGAGCAGGTCGCCAACCCGGCCCGCCCCGTACTCACGCCGCAGCGCCTCCATGCGGCCGGCGTGTTCGGCGACTGGGACCCGGTCGACACGCGCCCGCCGGCCCGCAAGCTCATCGAGGACCGGCTCGGCGTGCAGTTGGAGCAGTACCTGAAGGAGGTCGAGCAGCACCGCTGGTACGGCTTCTGGAACTACGGCGACGTCATGCACGGCTACGACGCCGACCGCCACATGTGGCGCTACGACATCGGCGGCTACGCCTGGGACAACTCGGAGCTGTCGACCGACCTGTGGCTGTGGATGAGCTATCTGCGCACCGGCCGCGCCGACATCTTCAAGCTGGCCGAGGCGATGACGCGCCACACCGGCGAGGTGGACGTCTACCACCTCGGCCCCTTCAAGGGCTTCGGCACGCGCCACGGCGTGCAGCACTGGTCGGACTCGTCCAAACAGCCACGCGTGTCCAACGCCGCCTACCGCCGCATCTACTTCTACCTGACCGCCGACGAGCGCTGCGGCGACCTGATCCGCGAGCTGCTGGAATCGGACGCCGACATCGCCAAGGTCGACATCTCGCGCAAGCTCGCGCGCACGGCGGCACCACCGGAAACCACCGACCTGCCCGGCGTCGGCTTCGGCACCACCTGGGGCTCGTGGATCGCGGCCTGGCTGGCCGAGTGGGAGCGCACCGGCGACAAGCGCTGGCGCGACAAGCTCGTCAACGGCATGCAGAGCATCGGCGACATGAAGCGCCGCTGGTTCGCCGGCGGCGCGCCCTACGACGCCAGGACCGGCAAGTTCTCCGGCCCCGGCGACAACGTCTCCATCTCGCACCTGAACGGGGTGTTCGGCGTCATCGAGATGAGCTCGGAGCTGCTGACGCTGGTGGACGTGCCCGCCTACCGCCTTGCCTGGCTGGAGTACTGCCGCTACTACAACGCGCCCAAGAACGAGATCGCGGCGCTGCTGGGCAGGGACCCGGGCGGCCGCAGCCTGGGCGACACCGGCTCGCGCATGACGGCCTATGCAGCCTTCCAGGACCAAGACCGCGCGCTGGCGCTGCGCGCCTGGCGCGAGTTCTTCGCATCGCGAGCGCTCAAGGGCGGCGGCGCGACCCGGCGCATCGGCGGCGTCGATGTGATCCGCCCGCTGGACGAGCAACCCAGCATCAGCACCAACGACTCCGCGCAATGGGGGCTGGCCGGCATCCAGAACCTCGCGCTGATCGGCGACTCGCTGGACGAAGCCGCCAAGGCCGCAGGCCTGCTGCCCGGATGAGCGTGAAGGCGAACGCCAACGCCTGGCCGCTCGCATTGGGCGGCGATGTCGCCGTCGTCAGCCAAACCCAGCTCCACCGACTGCCATGACCACATTCATCACCTCGCGCCGCTCCTGGCTCCAGCAGCAACTGATGCAAGCCGGCGTGCTGCGCCTCGCTGCGCCGCTGCTGGCCTTGCCTGCCGCCCACGCGCAGACGCCTGCGCCGAACCCGCTGCGCCTCTGGTACCGCCGCCCCGCCGACGAATGGACGCAGGCGCTGCCGGTGGGCAACGGGCGCCTGGGCGCCATGGTGTTCGGCGGCACGCACACTGAGCGCATTCAGCTCAACGAGAACAGCTTCTTCGCCGGCGGCCCCTACGACACGACCAACCCGCGCGCCTGCGAGGGTCTGCCGAAGGTGCGCGAGTTGGTGTTTTCCGGCCGCTACGCCGAGGCCGAGAAACTGGCCAACGAGACGCTGTTCGGCCAGCCCATGACGCAGATGGCCTACCAGCCGCTGGCCGAACTGATCCTCGTCTTCCCCGGGCTGGACGGCATGCGCGGCTACGAGCGCAGCCTGGATCTGGACGAGGCGCTGGCGAGCACGCACTTTCGCACCGGCTCGACGCAACACACCCGCGAGGTCTACGCCTCGGCGGCTGACCCGCTCATCGTTGTGCGCCTGGCCGGTGACAAGCCGCGCGCCATCACGGTCGACATCGCACTGAGCGCGCCGCACCAGCAGCGCAGCGGCGTCGACGGTGGCCACACGCTTTGGGTGGCGGGCGTGAGTCCCACGCAGCTGGGCATCGAGGGCCGCCTGCCGTTCGAGTGCCGGCTGCAGGTCATCACACGCGGTGGCAAGCTCGTGGCGCGCGACGCTGGCTTGCAGGTGCAGGGCGCGGATGAGGTCTTCATCCTCATCGCCGGCGCCACCGGCTACAAGCGCTTCGACGACGTCTCCGGTGACCCCATGGCCGCCAACAAGGCGACGCTGGCAGCGGCGGCAGCACGCAGCCCCGACGCGTTGCGCGCCGCGCACCGTGACGACCACCAGCGCCTGTTCCACCGCGTCGCGCTGGACCTCGGCAGCGGCCCCAACGCCCCCCTGCCCACCGACGAGCGCATCGCCCGCTTCGCCGAGGGCCAGGACCCCGGCCTTGCGGCGCTCTACCTGCAGTACGGCCGCTACCTGCTGCTGGCCAGTTCGCGGCCCGGCACGCGCTTCCCGGCCAATCTTCAGGGGATCTGGAACGAGAAGGTCCATCCGTCGTGGGGGTCCAAATGGACCCTCAACATCAACACGGAGATGAACTACTGGCCGGCCGAACTCTGCAACCTCGGCGAGACCGTGGAGCCGCTGATCGCGATGGTCGAGGACCTGGCCATCACCGGCGCCAAGGTGGCGCGTGCGATGTACGACGCGCCAGGCTGGGTCACCTTCCACAACACCGACGCCTGGCGCGTCGCCGCGCCCACCGATGGCGCCGTGTGGGGCCTGTGGCCCATGGGTGGCGTGTGGCTGGTCAACACGCTGTGGCAGAGCTGGCTGTTCCGCCGCGACGTAGCCCTGCTCAAGCGCATCTACCCGCTGATGAAGGGCGCCGCCGAATTCCAGCTGGCCACGCTGGTGAAAGACCCGAAGAGCGCCTTCATGGTCACCAACCCCAGCGTGTCGCCGGAGAACAGCCACCCCCACGGGTCGTCGGTCTGCGCCGGCCCGGCGATGGACAACCAGCTGCTGCGCGACCTGTTTGCCCACGCTGCCGAGGCCGCGCGTGAGCTGCGCACGGACCGGTCCTTCGAGCGCGCGTGCACGGCGATGCGCGACCGCCTGCCGCCCGACAGGATCGGCGCCGCAGGCCAGTTGCAGGAGTGGCAGGAGGACTGGGACCTGCAGGCGCCCGAACTGCAGCACCGCCACGTGTCCCACCTGTACGCGCTGTATCCATCGGACCAGATCACGCCCGACGACACGCCCGCCCTCGCCGCCGCCGCACGCAACGTCATGGAGCGCCGCGGTGACGACACCACCGGCTGGGGCATCGGCTGGCGCATCAACCTGTGGGCGCGACTCAAGGACGGCGAGCATGCGCACGCCACGCTGCAACGCCTGCTGCACCCCAAGCGCAGCTACCCCAACCTGTTCGACGCCCACCCGCCCTTTCAGATCGACGGCAACTTCGGCGGCGTCGCCGGCATCGCCGAGATGCTGCTGCAAAGCCATCGCGGCCGCATCGAGCTGCTGCCTGCGTTGCCCTCGGCCTGGCCCGCCGGCAGCGTCTCAGGCCTGCGCGCACGGGGTGGCTTCGAACTGGCGATGAGGTGGCAAGGCGGCGAAGTGCAGACGCTGACAATCGTCCACATCGCCGGCGGCAGCACCGAGTTGCGCTGGCGCGGCGGCCGTTTGCCGTTGCGCCTGACTGCCGGTAAGGCCGCCCGCTTCGAGCGCCGCGACGGGCGGCTTCAACGCGTGGAGACTTCCGTTTGACTCACCCGATCTCGCGCCGTCAGGCGCTGGTGGCCACCCTGCTGGCGCCGGCCCTGCCCGCGCTCGCGCAAGCCCCCGCGGCGCCCGCCCCGGCGCCGCTGCCCTGGCCCAACCCGCTCGTCGCCCAGCGCGCCGACCCGCAGATCATTCGCCACGGCGACTGGTACTACCTGATGGTCACGGTGCCCGAGTACGACCGCCTGGAGCTGCGCCGCGCGCGCACCATCGCCGGCCTCGCCACGGCCGAGCCCAAGGTCATTTGGCGTCGACATGACAGCGGCCCGATGAGTCGCAACATCTGGGCGCCCGAGCTGCACCACGTCGACGGCCGCTGGTTCATCTACTTCAGCGCCGGCGAGGCCAGGGAGCCGTGGAAGATCCGGCTGTGGGTGCTGGAGAACGCCGGCGCCGACCCCATGCAGGGCGAGTGGGTCGAGCGGGGCCAGATCAAGACGGCCTGGGAGAGCTTCACGCTGGACGCCACCGTCTTCGAGCACCGGGGCCGGCGCTACCTGGCCTGGGCGCAGACCGACCCGGCAAAGAAGAACCACAGCACCGACATCTTCATCTCGGGCATGAAGAGCCCCATCGAGCTGGAAGGCCCGCAGGTGCGCCTCAGCCAGCCCGAGTACGCCTGGGAGAAGGTGCGTCACCTCGTCAACGAGGCGCCGGCCGTGCTCATCCACGGCGGCCGCGTCTTCATGAGCTACTCGGCCGCCGGCACCGGCGCCGAATACTGCCTGGGCCTGCTGTGGGCCGACGATAACGCCGACCTGCTGGACCCGAAAAGCTGGCGCAAGTCGCCGGGCCCGGTCTTCAGCACCAGCCCCGAGAACAGCCAGTACGGCCCCGGTCACAACAGCTTCCTCGTGGAGCCCGACGGCACCGTGCTGAACATCTTCCACGCCCGCAACTACCGCGACATCGTCGGCGACCCGCTGAGGGACACCGGCCGCGCCACGCGCGTGCAGCCGCTCGCCTTCACGGCCGACGGCATGCCCGACTTCGGCGTGCCGCTGAGAGAAGCGACCAAGCCATGACGGTCATGGCGCTGAGTCCTGGCGAACCGAACGTCTTCGATGGCGCCTCGCCCGACCGCATCTGCCGCCGCCCAACGCGCGCCGAGCTGCACGCCTACCTCTCGCCCACACCCGCGTGCGGCCGGGCTCTCGTCTACGCCGGCGGCGGCTACCTGCAGCTGATGCACGACAAGGAAGGCGTCGAGATCGCGCAGTGGCTGAACACGCTGGGGCTGGACGCCTATGTGCTCGTGCACCGATTGCCCGGCCAGGACGGCCAACCTTTCGACATCGCGCTGCAGGATGGCCTGCTGGCGCTCGACCATCTCGCCGCGCTGCCGCCCCTGCCGCTGCTGCACGTGGGCCTGTCCTCCGGCGGCCACCTGGCCGGCGTGATGGCCTGCCAGCGCGAGTCGCTGGGCGCCGTCATCGCCTACGCGCCCCTCAACGCCAACCACCGCGCCCACAAGTTCCCCGCCGGCAAACCCGACTTCCCGCCGGCCGATAAACAGGCCTTCTACGACGCCTGGCCCATCGGCATCGCCACCGAACCCCATGGCCTGCCGCGCTGCCCGGTGTTCCTGGCCTATGCGCTGCACGACCCCATCGTGCCCATCCAGCACGCGCTCAACCTCGTCACGGCCGCGCAGGTGCATGGGTTGGACGTGGAGGCTCACGTCTTCCCGCAAGCCGAGCATGGCTTCGCGCTGCGCGGGCTCAATGGCACACAGGATCAGTGGCCGCCACTCGCGGCGCGCTGGATGGCTGCCAAGCTGGGCCGCTGAAACTTCGCCTACCCTTGCGCGCTTGTCGAGGCAACGGGCCAAGCATGCTGGAAACGATCAACACCTGGGGTGACTACCGAAACAGGCTGCGCGAATTCGACGCCGTGCTGGAACACGGCAAGGCGGTCTCGAACGCCGTGACCGGCTTGACGCTGACGGCGCCGCACGCAAGCTACGGCGAGCAGATCTTCGTAAAGCTGTTGGCGCACTGCCTTGCGCTGAGGCGACTGGCGCCCGACCCGGCCCAGGCCATGCCCAGCGAGCTTTGGGATCTGCCCTCGATGAGCGCGATTGCGCGCTGCGTCATCGAGGCCCACGACGCCTTCGAGTACATCGCGGGGCACGCGGTGACCGACTCGGAGCGCGGCTTTCGCATCCGGCTGTGGGAGCTGCATGACGCCACGCGGCGGCTGAAGGTGCTGGCCGGCATCGGCTCGACCGACGCGGTCCTCGCCGGCATCCGGGCCGACGCCGCGCGGCTTCTGCTGGCACTGGAAGCCCATGAGTACCTGGCCTCGCTGCCGCCCGTGCCGCAGGCGGAGCTGCGCCTGCGCCTGCGACGCAACGACCCGCCGGATTTCCACCTGAACCGGCGCCAACGCTGCGAGATGAGCGGCGTGGACGCCGACTGGCACAACGCGATCACGATGCAGCTTTCCCAGCATGTGCACACCTTGCCGTTCTCCGTCCACGAGCTGTTCCAGTTCCAGGCCGGCACGCCCGAGGCGCTGCGGCTGATGACGCTGCCGCTGGTCTTCGCCCTGCCCTTCCTCGTGCGCGTCATCCACGGCGTGGAGCTGCTCGTGCCCGGGCGCCTCCCCAGGCCGCCGAGCCGCACGGCCCGCACCATGGCCGTGTGGCGCGCCGTGGCCGAGCAAGGTACGAAGGCCGGCTGACCAGCCTGGCGCCGCACGCCCTGGGCAAGGCCGGTCAAGGATGGGCGTTGCAGGCGCCGGGCAGCAACTCGGCGCCGTCGAACATCAGGTCGCGCAGGCCGGCCGTCAGGCGCAGGGACGCCCCGCGAAGCTCGGGCAGCGTGAGTGTCGCGCTCAGGCGGTTGGCGAGCACACCCTGCGCCCAGGCCGCATCCTGCGCGCCGCGCGGCCAGCGCAGCGGGTGCAATTGGCCGTCGACAAGGAGGTCGGCCCGCCAGGGCTCGCCCGCGGCCAGCGGGTAGATGGGCAGCACGTACACGCGCAGGCAACTCGGGCCGTCGCGCGCATCGCTTTGCAGCAGCAGCGTTGCGCCGGGCTGCAGGGCACGGAGCACGCCGTCGCCGCGGCCCAGGCCGGTGATGCGGCGCCAGCCTTCGGCTGCGCTCACCCGCAGCGCGGGCGGCGCCTCGGCCGCTCCCGTCGGCGCGAGGTCGGCCGCGGCCCGGGCGAAATCGCGCAGCGCAGGGTCCGCACGGCCACCCAGGCCGGCGGCCGGCAGCAGCGGCGCCTGCTGGCGATAGCTCGTCCACAAGCCGTCGGCCGGTTCCTCGGCCAGGATGCCGGCCCAGCGGCCGGTGTTGTAGCGGGCAGTCAAGGCCTTGAGGCGTTGGTCGGCGCGCACGGCCTGGGCGGCGAAGCGGCGAGCACCGGCCGGGTCGCGCTCCATCGTCTCAGCGTAGCGCTCCAGTGCAAAGAACCGCTCGTTGGCCAGGGCCGAGGCGCGCAGCGGGTATTCGACGAGCTGGAAGAAGCCGTCGCGCTGCGCGGCGGCGACACGCGGGCGCAGGGCGTCCAGGCGCTCAAGCAGATAGGCGAAGCGGCTGAGGCGCTCGTCGACGACGGCAGGCGCGAGGCCGCTGCGGCGCGGGCGCTCGCCGGGCAGGTGGAACTGCAGGTGTTCGGGCCGGCGCTCGAAGTTGAGGCGGTAGTAGCCGCCCCAGATGTCGGCAATCTCGGTGATGCCGAACAGCCGCCGGGCCAGGTCGCGCAGCCAGGCCTGCTGCCCTTGCGCTCTCACGGCGGCGGGGTTCCAGGCCAGCTCGAACCAGTGACTGAGGTTGACCTCGTGCGGCTTGATGTCGCCAGCGTTGGCGACCCACAGCCGCCGCGCGCCGGCATCGAAGGCGCGGCCCATCTCCTCGGCCACCAGCGCGGGTGGCGTCGTGGACAGCCACAGATAGGACAGCGGTGCGCCGAGATAGGACAGGTGGTAGTACACGCCCGAGCCGCCCGCGCGCTTGGCTTGGGCGGCGTCTGGGAACTGGCGGATGTAGCCGAAGTTGTCGTCGGGCCAGACAAGGGTCACGTCGTCGGGCAGCGCCAGGCCGGGCAGCAGCGGCAGCACTTCCTTGTAGGGCACGAAGATCTGGGGCAGTTGCGTCGGGTCGCCGACGTGTTGGGCGAGCAGCTCGCGTTGGTCGGCAACGAGACTGTTCAGCAGCGCCCGCTTCTCGGCTACCGTGCCGCCCCCCTGCATGCCGGAGTCGTGGATGCCGCGCATGCCGAGCGTGTAGAGGTTGTCGAAGCGGCCATTGGTCTTCAGCCGCTCGGCCCAGTAGTCGCGCACTTGTTCGGCATGCGTCGCGTAGTTGTACTGATCAGATGGTGCAGTCCACTCGACGACGTTGTTGCGCAGCAGGGGCTCGGCGTGGGACGAGCCCATGACGATGCCGTAGCGCTGCGCCAGCTCGGCATTTCGCGAATTGGCGTTGAAGGCCCCCGAGACCTGGTGCATGGCCGGCCACAGCGTGTTGGCCTTCAGGCGCAGCAACAGGCGGAAGACCTGCTCGTAGGTGCGCGGGCCAATCGTGCCGGCCTCGGGTTCGAACGTGTGCGCAGCCCAGGGGAACAGGCCCCAGTCCTCGTCGTTGATGAAGAGGCCGCGGTATTTGACGGCCGGCCCATCGTGCAGCGGCTCGCTCAAGGAAACATGCAGCGGGCCGCGCCTGAGCGGCGCCACGTCGGCCCACCAGTGCCAGGGCGACACGCCCAGGGCCTGGCTCAGCGTGTAGACGCCGTAGGCCGTGCCGCGCCGATCGGCGCCCACGATGACCAGCGCCGCCCTCACGCCCGGTGCGGGGTCACGCAGCAGCGCGATCTGGAAGCACTCCCAGCAACCCTTGAGCTGGCTCAGATCGAGCCCGGCGGCGTCGATGCCCGGGTGATGACCGGCGGTGCCGACCCAGATATGCACGGGGCTCTTGCGGCCAACCCTCAGGCCCAGGCGCTGGAGGTCAGCCGCCAGGTCTTGGGCGACAAAGGCTTCGAGCGGATCTGCGTCGGGCACCGCAACGATGACGGCGCCGTCGAGCGGCACGCTGCCCGGCGTGGCCTGGGTGCTGACGGAGATGCCCGCCTGCGCCGCGCCGGCCAGGCTCAGCAGCGCAGCCAGCAGCCGCGCGCGCATCAGCGGGCCTTGAAGGCAGCGCGCAAATCCGGTGGCGGCGCGTGCCGGTCCACCGTCAGCCAGCCGTCCACCAGCTTCAGCTCGGCCACCTGGATGACCGTGCGCTGGTGCCAGCGGTCGTCGTCCCGGGCCTCGGGCTCGCCGCTCTGGTGCACGAAGTAGAAAAGGTAGGCCCGGCCGCCCGCGACCTGCACGTCGGGGTGCTGCCCTTTGGCGCGGTCGGTGGGCGCGGTGCCGATGTCGGCCAGCAGGCGCGCGGGTTGCTCTTCCCAGTGCTCGGCATCGTCGGAGCGCAACACCAGCAGGCCCTGCCACAGGTCGGCCACCAGCCACCACTTGCCGGCGAAGGGGAAGACCTTGGGGCCTTCGGCCGGCAAGGGGCTGACGGGGCCGCGCGGCGTCCAGGTCTTGAGGTCGGGGCTGTCGGCAAACTTGAGCTTGCTGCCACCCTGCTCATCCTTGTACCAAAGGCGCCAGCTGCCACTTTGCAGGCGCACGACGGACGCGTCGATGACCTTGTCCGACCCCAGCTCCACGCGGCCGGCGCAGGTCCAGTTGCGCAGGTCGGTGCTGGTCAGGTGCTCGATGCGGCGCTCGCCGGTCCAGCGCTTGTGCACGCCGGGCACGATGGTGAGCCACAGGTGGTAGATGCCGTCGGCATCGAGGATCTCGGGGGCCCACAGCGTGGCGCCGGTGCACTCGGCGGGAAACTTCGCCTCACCGGCCGCCTGCCATGTGTTGCCGTCACTCGTCGCGGCGATGCCGATGGGCGTGGCATGCACCCAGCTCACGTCCTTGGGGTCGTCCAGCCGCAACGTCGCGCGGCGGTTCGTGTAGAACATCTCCCAGCGCTTCAGGCCACGATTGAAGACGAGCGACACGTCGGCTGCGCCGTCCAGCACCGGGTCGCGGTACAGCGGGCGCGGCGCCGGCTCGAGGCTCGTGCAGCCGGCGAGCAAAGCAAGCAGCAGCGCGGCCAGCCTCATGGCGTGGTGATGGGCAGGTAGCGCGGCGGCTTCATGCCGTGGCCCAGATGAAAACTGGTGTGCGGCGGCTGGTTGTAGCCGGCGTTCTGGGCGGCGACCTGCACGCGGTACTGCGGGTCGTGCATCAGCGTGACGAGGCGGTGCTCGGTCGGCACGGCCGTCGAGAAGATCAGCAGTGCCGTGCTGCCCTCATTGCGCCAGACCACTTCTTCGCGCCAGTCGCCGAAGAGGTCGGCCGACAGCACCGGGTTGCCCTTGGTGCCGTTGTTGGAGGCGGCACCGTACTTCTTGCCGTTCAGCAGGTTCTCGAACTTGAAGTTGGCCGGGTTCCACTTGTCGATGGCGACGTGATCCAGCGACTCGCGCAGCAGGTCACCGTCCCACCAGACGGCGAAGTTGTAGTGATTGGGGTGTTGCTCGCTGATGAGCTTGCCGCCTGCGCTCATCAGGCCGCCGACGGAGCCCCAGCATTCGGCGCCGGGCCAGGCGGGGTCGATGTCGAAACAGACGCCGCGGCCCACATCGGTGTTCTTGCCGGACATGCTCCACAACAGCTTGCCGGTGGCGGCGTCGTGCATCTCCAGGCCGTGCTCGCCGTAGCAGCGCGGGCTCTCGTGCACCATGAAGATCTGCTGCTGGCCTTCGCGCGCCGGGTCGAAGGCGCTGACGTGCAGCGCATCGCCATGGCAAAGGCCGGTGCTGTAGAGCAGCTTGCCGGTGCCGGAGAGGGTGGCGGCGCCGTAGATGATGTCGTCGCGGCCATCGCCGTCCACGTCGGCGACCGAGAACCAGTGGGCGCCCTGCCCAGCGGCGGGCTTGCTCGCCGGGTCGGCATCGGTGTCGAACACCCAGCGCTGCGTGAGCTTGCCATCGCGCCAGTCCCAGGCCGCCAGCACGGCGCGGGTGTAGTAGCCGCGCGAGAACACGGCGCTGGGGCGCTGGCCGTCGAGGTAGGCCACGCCGGCCAGGAAGCGGTCGACGCGGTTGCCGTAGGCATCGCCCCAGGCCGTCACCTCGCCGCGCGGCGGCGTGTAGGGCACCGTGGCCATGGCCGCGCCGGTCAGGCCGTTGAAGACGGTCAGGAACTCGGGCCCGGCCAGCACATAGCCGGCTTCGTTGCGGTAGTCGGCCTTGGCGTCGCCGATGACCTTGCCCAGACCATCGATGGTGCCGTCGGCGGTCTTCATCATCACTTCGGCCTTGCCGTCACCGTCGAAGTCGTAGGCGAGGAAGCTCGTGTAGTGCGCACCGGCGCGGATGTTCTGCCCGAGGTCGATGCGCCACAGCCGCGTGCCGTCGAGCTTGTAGGCGTCCAGCAGCGTGTGGCCGGTGTAGCCCTTGTGAGAGTTGTCATGCGCGTTGGTGGGCTGCCACTTGACGATCAGCTCGTACTGGCCGTCGCCGTCCACGTCGGCCGCCGCGCCGTCGTTGGCCTCGTAGCGGTAGGCCACGCCGTCGGGCGACACGCCGCCCTCGGGCCTTTGCAGCGGCACGCGCAGATAGGGCTGATGCCAAGGCACCGCGACGGCGGACGCGGCCTGCTCGTTGCCGCCGACAACGGCGCGCACGGTGTAGAGGCTGTCGCTGCGGCCCGGCGAGTCCACCAGGTTGGTCAGCACCTGCGGCTCGCGGGTGATGCGCTTGCCGTCGCGGTAGACGTTGAAGCGCACATTGGCTGGCTCAGTGCCGAGCAGGCGCCAGCTGACAAACACGCCGGACGAGGACGCCAGGGCAACGACGCCGCGGTCCAGCTTCTCCATCTGCCTGGGCTGAGCGTTGGCCCAACCGAAGCAGGCCAGCAGCAGGCAGGCGACAAGACGGCGCGAAGGGCTCATGGTGCGGCTCGCAAAAAAGACGGCCCCAGCGAAAGGCGGGGGCCGGCGCGCTTCAGTCGGCGCAACACAGAGGCCATGCCGGCCCCGGAACTCACCGAAGGAAAAGATCAGAGCTTGTAGCCCAGCGTGACGTAGTAGCGGCGGCCCGACCAGGCCAGCTCATTGGGGCGGCCCAGGTCGCCGGCGTAGGTCAGCTCGGCCTGGTTGGTCAGGTTCTTGGCCTCTAAAGCCAGCGTGAAGTTCTTCGTGGCCTTCCACTGGATCTTGGCGTCCAGGTAGCCGGTCTTGTCGCTG
Source organism: uncultured Roseateles sp. (assembly GCA_963422775.4). Lineage (GTDB taxonomy): Bacteria > Pseudomonadota > Gammaproteobacteria > Burkholderiales > Burkholderiaceae_C > Pelomonas. The sequence continues at coordinate 77,066 of CAUJSJ030000154.1, read as the reverse complement.
AAGTTCGGGTTGCCCGACACGTCGTTGGTGCCGCTGTAGTACTTGTCGCGGTAGGCGTAGGCCAGGCGGGCGTTGAAGTTGCCGTCGTCGTACCACAGGCCCAGGTTGTAGGAGTTCTTCGACAGGCCCGGATACGGCAGCACCGAGTTGTCCAGCGGGCTGATGAGCTCGTTGCCCTTGGCGTAGCTGAACGTCATGTGGGTGTAGTTGGCATCGACGCCGAAGTTGCCCAGCCAGCCGGGCAGGAAGGACAGCGCCGTGCGGCCGGCCAGCTCCAGGCCTTGCGTCTTGGCACCCTCGCCGTTGACGGCCTGCGTCACGTCGAACAGGCGGCCGTCGCCGTAGAAGTTGACGCCGCGGTTCACGACGCCCGTGCGGACATAAGTACCGATGTTGGTACGGAAAGTGGCCAGGCTGACCTGCGTATCGCGGCCGGGGTAGTACTCCAGGCTCAGGTCGTACTTGGTGGCACGGTAAGGCTTGAGGTCGGGGTTGCCGGCCGTGCAGTCGTCGGTGCCGTCACCACCGCGCGCAACGTCGCCGCTGCCCGTCGTGCAGGTGACGTTGGGCGCCAGCAGGTCGATCGCCGGACGCGCCATCACCTTGGCCGCACCGCCGCGAACCAGCAGCTTGCCGCCCAGCAGCTGCAGCGTGGCGTTCAGGCTGGGCAGCACGTCGTTGTAGCTGTTGCTGAGGGACACCACGGAGTTGCTGTTCACGACGGCCGAGCAGGTCGACACGGTGGCCGGGTTGCAGGTGCGGTCCACCTTCAGGCCGGTCGAGGTCACGTCGGTGCGCGTGTAGCGCACGCCGACATTGCCATCCAGCGGCAACCCGAGGATCTCGGTGCCCCAATCCAGCCGCGCGTAACCCGCCTTGACCTTCTCGGTGATGTCGAAGGCCGGAATCTGCGGATAGCTCTTGCCATCGTTGCCCGGCGTCGAATACAGGTATTTGTGGGAGAAGTCGCTGGTGTCGAAGATGCCCGACGCCGCCGTCGCCGCATAGCTCGGCGCCGTCCAGTTGCCAGGCACGCCGGAGACGTCGCCATAGCCACCCATGAAGGTACCGGGCGACTTCGTGCGGATCGCGTTGACGATCTCCTGCATGCGCGCGCCGGTCACGTAAGACGTCTTGAAGCCGCTGTTGATGTAGGTCTGCGCGTCGTTGGGGCGCTGCGCCGTGCCGGTGTAGAGCGGGTCCCAGATGAGAGTCTGGTTGACGTTGGCGGTGCGGGCATTGATGTCGACCGCCTCGTCGGTGAGGGCCAGGCTGCCGTTGTTCTGCACCAGATAGCCGCCGCCGTTGTACTGGCGCGAGCTGGACTGGCGCGCCTGACCGCCGAACCACAGGCTCTGGAAGAAGGCGTGATCGAAGTTGTACTGGAAGTCCAGCTTGCCCTGGCGCTCGCTGTTCTTCGTGGCCGACGGGCGGTACTGCAGCTGCGCCTGGACATAGGACGAGGCGTTGTCGGGGCTGTAGGCCGCGGGGAACGTGAACTGCGGCAGGTGGCTGCCGTCGAGCTTGACGACCAGGCCCGGCGCGTTCTGCGTCAGCACGATGTTGTTGCTCTGGCTCTTGTAGTCCGACTTGGAGTCCCCCAGCAAGCCTTCGATGCGCCACTTGTCGTTCTTGAACTTGAAGCCGGCGGTGGTGTACTTGGACTTGATGTCCAGCGCGAAATCGCGCGCCGACGTGCTGAACGCGCCCTGGCCGCCCTGGCCGGCCACGTTCAGGCAGTTGCCCACCGTGAACTGCGTGACGTGGTGGTTCTCCACCATCATGCCGGCCGGCGTGGTGGCGGTGGGCGCCGCCACGCAGGTGCCGGCCGTCTGCACCGTGGCGTCGGCGCGATAGACCGGCGCATTGCCCGCCGACGCCAGCCGCGTCACCGCCGAGAAGTCGGTGCCGTAGTTCATGTCGTTGAGCCGCTGGGCCTGCGTGTTGGTCTGGTAGCTCACATAGCCGTCCAGCTCTTTCGTGAACTGGTATTGCGCCGTCACTTCCGCCGAGCTGCGCTCGTGGTCGCGGGTCCAGATGCCGTAGCGCGAGATGCGCGGCGAGTAGTCGAACCACTGGCTGCGGCAGGGTGTTTGGTCAGCGGCAGCCAGGCTGTTGCAGCCGGCCGCGGTGGTCACGGCCGCTGCATTGGCGTTCAGGCTGGTCAGCGTCTTGTCGGCCGAGAAGTCCCAGTCGCGCAGGAAGGCCCAGGACGTGTTGCGCGAGAAGTCGCCGCGCGTGTAGATCTTGTCGTAGACGAGGTTGGCCATCAGGCCCAGCTTGTTGTCCAGGAACTTGTCCGCCAACAGCAGCGTCCCACGCGGCTGCGTGCCGCCGCGCAGGCTGCCCTGCTCGGCCGAGAGCGTGCCGGCGATGGTGGGCTTGGTGAAGTCCAGCGGCTTGCGCGTCGTGATGCGCACCGTGCCGCCGATGCCGCCTTCGGTCAGGTCGGCGGTCGAGCCCTTGATGACGTCGATGGAGGCGATCAGCTCCGACGCCAGCTCGCGCAGCTCAGCGCCGCGGCCCGCGGTCCCGGCGGTGCCGAGCACCGACATGCCGTTGATCTCGACGCGGTTCAGGTTGGGCTCGACGCCGCGGATGGACACCTGCGAGCCTTCGCCGAACGAGCGCGACAGCTGCACGCCGGTGATGCGCGACAGCGCCTCGCCGACGTTCTTGTCGGGGAACTGGTCGATGTCTTCCGCAACGATGCTGTCACTGACGGTGGAGGCGTTGCGCTTGCGGTCGATGGCGCTCTGGATGGAGCGGCGGATGCCCGTGACGACGACAGTTTCGAGCTGGTTGGCGTCCTTGGCGGCCGGCGCGGACGCGGCAGCCGCTGGCGTGGCGGGCTGCTGGGCGTGGGCGTGGCCGGCCAGTGCTGCGGAAATGGCCAAGGCCAGCGGCGTCCAACGCGAAACCGGCGAGCCGCCGTGGATCTTCTTCAGCATTTTTCTGTCTCCGAAAATATCGACCGGGGAGAACTCGAAATGGCTCTCTTTAATGCCCCGGAGACAGTCTAGGGGCCGGGTTTCGCGCTGTGTTCACGCGCCAGCAAAGAATCACGACCGTGATTGCTTCACCTCCGAGAAAACCCTTGAATGGCGCAGGTTCCGATCACGTTCGTGATTATCCCGGGCCTGCCTCGATCGCGCGCCGCCGTAGCGAGCATGCAGACGGGACGGGGCGCACCGGGCGGGCCCAGCGTCAGGCGACGCCAGATGCTGAAATGAATAGGGGCCAAACCCCTTCTGAAAGAATTTGGCCCGCAATAATAAGTAGCAGTATTCAAAAATCAAATCAGCCCATCTATATTAATTCGAAATGCCGACGAGATATTCAGAGCCTGCGGTCGAGCCAGGCCTTGGGCACCGGCACGATGCAGATATTCATCTCGCGGCCATCCGCGGCCAGCATGGCGGACTGGATCTGGATCTTCTTGCCATCGGGGCTGAAGGTGGGGTGCGGGTGGTCGCGCGCCGTCGTCTGGTGGCCGGCGCTCAGCACGATCATTTCGCGGGTCCTGCGGTCGATCAGGTAGAGGCTGCGGCTGAAGTCGTCGCCCACCGCGAAGCGTCCATCCGGCGAGCCGTGCACATGCCACAGCCCGCTGCCCGAGGGGGTCTGGCCGACGAGATTCACTTCGCGCGTGCGCAGGTTGACGATGGCCAGGCCGGTCGGCTTTTCGCGCGTGCCGGCGTCGCCCCAGGCGGCGTCCTGGCCGGGGTTGGCGCCACCCACATCGGTAGCCGCCGGCCGGCTGGGATCGACGACACCGGGGATGGCGCGGTGACCCATGATGGCCAGCGCGACTTCGTCCTTGCCGATGAAGGCCTCGTGCGTGACCCATTCATAGGGCGCCTCGGGGTAGAGCGGGCGCATGCCGGTGCCGTCGCCTTTGACCGTCCACGTCCGCTGCGGCGACTTGCCGCCGGTCTCCCAGCTGAACACCAGCTCGCCCGGGTTCCAGCTGTTGCTCTGGATGTGGCCGATCTGGAAAGGCACCGAGACGACATGACGGATCTCGCCCGTCTGCACGTTGATCTTGCCGATGGCATGCGGCCCCGCGCCCATGCCGCGCGGGCCGAAGGGCGGCTCGATCTGGGTGCCGGCCGGCAGCCTGGCGCCGGCGAAGGCCTTGCCCGTGATGCGGAAGTACAACCACTGGCCATCGGCGTCCAGCGCGTTGTCGCCCACCGCCTCCAGCTCGGGTGGCAGCACACCGATGACGCGCTGGTAGGCGTTGGCCGGCTTCATGCTGCCGGCGCGGCTGTCGGCAAACACGCGGTCCAGGTCGACCTCGATGGCCTGCATGGCCTTGGCCGCCCCGCCCTTGTCGGGCCGCAGGAAGAAGAGCTTGTTGCCGCCCGACTGCGCAAGATTGAGCATGCCGTCATAGCCGCCCTCGGTGACCTGCACCATCTCGCCGCTGGCCTCGTTGACGGCGATGGCCTCGCCCTTCACCCGCGCCGAGCGGAACACCAGCCACTGGCCATCGGCCGTCCACTGCGGATGGCTGGGGTAGATCTTGGTGTCGCCGCGCGGTTGGGTCGTCAGGAAGGTCAGTGGCGTGCCGGTGATCGGGTCAGGCACGACACGCTTCTCGGACGGGAAGCGCTGGCCGATCTGGGCCCAGGCGGGCGCAAGTGCCAGCCCCAGCAGGAGGCCGACGAACAGTGAGGAATTGGAGCGCATGGCAGGTCCGCGGATCAGGGTGCGGCGACTCTAGGGCCGGGTCTGTCAAGGACTGTTGCTGGCTGCCAATCGCTCAAGAACTTGCGCTGTCGCGGCCGCAGGCCACCGCGCAACGCTCCTAGCATGCGCGCCATGATTCGCCTTCTCAAGCGCCCCCTCCTTGCGGCTCTGCTCGTCGCGCTGCCGCTGGCCCAGGCCCATGCGCAGGCGTTCACGGCCTCGACAGACCCCGCCCGCGCGCAGGTCCAGCTGCCCGAGCCGGCCAGGCCCGAGCTGCCGTCGCTGATCCTCATCGGCGACTCGACCGTGCGCAACGGCCGCGACGACGGCCAAGGCAAGGGCCCCGAAGGCCAGTGGGGCTGGGGCAACCCGATCGCCGGCTACTTCGACTTGAACAGGATCAACGTGGTCAATCGCGCCGTGGGCGGCCTGTCCAGCCGCACCTACCGCAGCAGCGGCCATTGGGAGCGCACCAAGCCCTTCATCAAAAAGGGCGACTGGGTCGTCATGCAGTTCGGCCACAACGACGCCAGCCCCGTGAACGACAACAGCCGCGCCCGCGGCGTGCTGCGCGGCATCGGCCCGGAGCAGGAAGAGATCGACAACCAGCTGACCGGCAAGCGCGAGACCGTCTACACCTACGGTGCCTACCTGCGCGGCTACGTCGCCGAGATCCGCGCAGCCGGCGGCACGCCCGTCGTCTGCTCGCCGGTGATCCGCAAGCGCTGGGATGCTGACGGCAACAAGGTGCAGCGCGCCGGCGGCAACTTCGCGGCCTGGGCGGCCGAGGTGGCCAAGCAGGAAGGCGTGGCCTTCATCGATCTCAACGAATGGGGCGCGCTGCGCTACGAGGCGCTGGGCAGGGCGGCGGTTGACGACGTGTTCCCGCGCGGCACTCCCGAGGAGACCGTGCACACCAACCTGGCCGGCGCCACGCTGAACGCCCAGCTCGTCGTCGCCGGCCTGCTGCAGAGCAAGGTGCTGCCCGACGCCGTCTACACGCGCCGCTTCGCGCCGGACGGCAGCGATGACAGGCCCGTCGTCGATGCGCGCAAGGTCAAGGTCGAAGCCCCGCGCGATCCCAGGCTGCCCAGCCTCGTGCTGATCGGCGACTCCACCGTGCGCAGCGGCGGCCAGAACGGCGCCTATGGCTGGGGCGAGCGGCTGGCTGCCCTCTTCGACACGCAGCGCATCAACGTCGTCAACAACGCCATCGGCGGCCGCAGCAGCCGCACCTTTTTCACTGAAGGCCGCTGGGCGTCTGTGCTGGAGCAGCTGAAAGCCGGCGACACGCTGCTGATCCAGTTCGGCCACAACGACGGCGCCCGCATCGGCGACCCCGCCGGCAAGAACCGCGGCTCGGTGCCGGGCATCGGCCCGGAGGCGGTGGAAGACACCCGGCCCGACGGCAGCAAGGAGATGGTGCACAGCTTCGGCTGGTACCTCGCGCGCTACATCAACGATGCCAAGGCCAAGGGCGCGAGCGTCGTGGTGCTGTCACCCATCCCGCACAAGGATCGCTGGCAGGCCGGCCAGCCGCGCGACTTCGAGAGCTACGCTGCCTGGGGTGAACAAGTCGCCCGTGCCCATGGCGCCCAGTTCATCGACCTGACGATGCTCGTGACCGAGGCCTATCGCGGCATCGGCGCCGAGCGCGCCGACAGCTTCTTCTCCGATGCCCGCACCCACACGAATGACGCCGGCGCGGTGTTCAACGCGACCCAGCTCGTCGAAGGCCTGAAGCGCCTGCCCGGCAAGCCGCTGCAGCCTTTCCTGGCGGCTGTCGCGCCCTGATCTGCGCGACACGCTTGCCAGCGCCAAAAAACTTCGCTTAGAATGGCGGGCTCAGGCGCTTTAGCTCAGTTGGTTAGAGCGATGGAATCATAATCCACAGGTCCGGGGTTCGAGTCCCTGAAGCGCCACCAGAACAAGAGAGAACGGCCCGAGCACCCCTCGGGCCGTTTTCATTTCCGCAGCGTCTTGTGACGCCGCCTCGCAGCAGTCATGCCAAAGTGACTGCTCTCGCAGCAGTCACTGACAAGTGGCTGCTTCCGCAGCCACTGGACATGCCATGTACCGCTGTGTTTTCCCGCTGATGCTTGCCGTCAGCTGCTCGGCCGCACAGGCCCAGCAGCACCGTTTCTTCACACCCAACACCTTGCGCGGCGAACTCGTCGTCACCCAGCACCCCGACGTGCTGTTGAACGGCAAGTACGCGCGCCTGGCGCCAGGCAGCCGCATCAAGGGCGACACCAACCTGCTCGTTCAACCGGCCAGCATCACCGGCCAGAAGTTCATCGTGCATTACACGGTCGAGAGCAGCGGCCTGATCATGGATGTCTGGCTGCTGAACCCCGCCGAGGTCGCCAACAAGCCCTGGCCGACGACACCGGCCGAGGCCGCGACCTGGCAGTTCAATCCCGGCAACCAGACGTGGGTGAAGCCATGAGCGAAACGACGACCAAGAAGGTCTACATCAAGACCTTCGGCTGCCAGATGAACGAGTACGACTCGGACAAGATGGCTGACGTGCTGGGCGCTGCGCAGGGCTACGAACCGACGACCGACGTCGAGCAAGCCGACCTCATCCTCTTCAACACCTGCTCGGTGCGGGAAAAGGCTCAGGAGAAGGTCTTCAGCGACCTCGGCCGTGTGAAGCACCTCAAGGCCAAGGGCGTCATGATCGGCGTCGGCGGCTGCGTGGCCAGCCAGGAAGGCGCGGCCATCATCGAACGTGCCCCCTACGTGGACGTCGTCTTCGGCCCGCAGACCCTGCACCGCCTGCCCGCCATGCTCGACGCCCGCCGCGAGACGCGCCGCCCGCAGGTGGACATCTCCTTCCCCGAGATCGAGAAGTTCGACCACCTGCCGCCGGCCAAGGTCGACGGCGCGTCGGCCTTCGTGTCCATCATGGAAGGCTGCTCCAAGTACTGCAGCTACTGCGTGGTGCCCTACACCCGCGGCGAAGAGGTCTCGCGGCCGTTTGACGATGTGCTGACCGAGATCGCCGGCCTGGCCGACCAGGGCGTCATGGAGATCAACCTGCTGGGTCAGAACGTCAATGCCTACCGCGGCAAGATGGGCGACACGGCCGAGTTCGCCGACCTGGCCCTGCTGCTGGAATACGCGGCCGAGATCCCGGGCATCAAGCGCCTGCGCTTCACGACCAGCCACCCCAACGAGTTCAGCCCCCGTCTCATCGAGGCTTACGGCAAGATCCCGCAGCTCGTGAACCACCTCCACCTGCCGGTGCAGCACGGCAGCGACCGCATCCTGATGGCGATGAAGCGCGGCTACACGGCGCTGGAGTTCAAGAGCACCGTGCGCAAGCTGCGCGCCATCCGCCCGGACCTGCGCCTGGCCAGCGATTTCATCGTCGGCTTCCCCGGCGAGACGGACGAAGACCACGCCAAGCTGATGAAGCTGGTGCACGACGTCGGCTTCGACGCCTCGTTCAGCTTCATCTTCAGCCCGCGCCCCGGCACGCCGGCCGCAGCGCTGGAAGACACGACGCCCTACGAAGTCAAGGTCCGTCGCCTGCAGGAGCTGCAGGCCGCCATCGAGGCGCACGCGCTGACGATCTCGCAAGGCATGGTCGGCAAGGTCGAACAGGTGCTCGTCACCGGCACGGCCCGCAAGGACGCCACCGAGCTGATGGGCCGCACCGAGTGCAACCGCATCGTCAACTTCCCCGGCTCGCCGCGGCTGATGAACCAGCTCGTCGACGTGCGCATCACGACGGCATTCGCGCATTCGCTGCGCGGCGAGGTCGTCACGACGGAAGACGTCCTCAGCGTTTGATGCTCAACAGCCACCACTGCGGCAGCGCCACGCCCAGCACCAGCAAGGCGTAGCCTGCCATCCTGCCGTCGCCGCCCAGCAGGGCCAGCGAAGCGATCACGGCAGCACTTCCGCCTGCCGCCCCCCAGCCCCACAGCCGCAGCCAACGCAAAGCCTTCGCCTCCCGTCGCCACAGCCCCTTGATGGCCGTTGCCAGCAGTGCCGCCAGCCCCCAGGCCGGGGCGAACAGGTTGGCGATATGCCAGAAGGCGTCAAACGGACTCATCGGGAATTGATCAGCGTCAGGGGCGGCGAAGGTCGCGAATCCTACAATTCACCCCCATGTCGGTCTTCGCTCTTGGCCTGAACCACCACACCGCCCCGCTGGATCTGCGCGGGCGGTTTGCGTTCACGCTGGAGCAATTGGCGCCTTCGCTGTCCGGGCTGCGACAGAAGCTGCCCGGCGCGCCCGAGGCGGCGATCCTGTCGACCTGCAACCGCACCGAGGTCTACGTCGCCGCGCCATCGGCCCAGGTCCAGCCGGCCATCGCCTGGCTGGCGCAGACGGGCGGCGTGGAGGCCGGCGCGTTGCGCGAGCACGCCTACGTGATGCAGGGCAGCGCCGCCGCACGCCACGCCTTCCGCGTCGCCAGCGGGCTGGATTCGATGGTGCTGGGCGAGCCGCAGATCCTCGGCCAGATGAAGCAGGCCGTGAAGGAAGCCGAGGCGGCTGGCGCGCTGGGCACGACGCTGCACCAGCTTTTCCAGCGCAGCTTCTCGGTCGCCAAGGAGGTACGCAGCTCCACCGAGATCGGCGCCCACTCCATCAGCATGGCCGCGGCCGCCGTGCGGCTGGCCGGCCAGCTGTTCGAGGACCTGGCCAAGACCCGCGTGCTGTTCGTGGGTGCTGGCGAGATGATCGAGCTGACCGCGACCCATTTCGCCGCGCGCACGCCGCGCCACATGGCCGTGGCCAACCGCACGTTGGAGCGCGGCGAAAGGCTGGCCTCCCGCTTCGGCGCCGAGGCCGTGCGCCTGTCCGACCTGCCCGAGCGCCTGCATGAGTTCGACATCGTCGTCTCCTGCACCGCGTCCAGCCTGCCGCTGATCGGCCTGGGCGCCGTCGAGCGTGCGCTGAAGAAACGCAAGCACCGCCCGATGTTCATGGTCGACTTGGCAGTGCCGCGCGACATCGAGCCCGAGGTCGCCCAGCTGGACGACGTCTACCTCTACACCGTCGACGAGCTCGCCCAGCAGGTGCAGACCGCCGGCGAAAGACGCCAGGCCGCCGTCGAGCAAGCCGAGGCCATCGTCGAGACCGGCGTGCAGAGCTTCATGCACTGGCTGGACCAGCGCCACACCGTGCCGCTGATCCAGGCCCTGCATGCCCAGGCCGACGACTGGCGCGCGGTGGAAATCGCCCGCGCCCGCAAGCTGCTGGCCAAGGGCGCGGACGTGGACGAGGTGCTGGATGCTCTTTCGAAGGGCCTGACGCAAAAGCTCTTGCACGGCACGCTGGCCGAACTGCACGCCAGCGACGGCGAGCAGCGACTGCAGCTGGCGCAGACGGTGTCGCGCCTGTTCCTGCGCGGCAAGCAGTCTTAGCGGCGCTCTCCAGCCGCCGCCCGGCGCCACCTGCGCCGCCCCTGACTGCCTTGCCGTTTCCCGCCCATGAAAGACTCCCTGCGCCAGCAGTTCGACCGCCTCGGCTTTCGCCTCGCCGAGCTGGACGCCCTCCTCGCCGACGGCAGCGCCGCCGCCGACATGAAGCGCTACCGCGCGCTGACCAAGGAGCAATCCGAGGTGTCCGGCCTCGTCGACCGCTACCGCCGCTACCAAACGCACGAGGCCGATCTGGCCGCGGCGCGCGACATGCTCGCGGACCCCGAGATGGCCGAGATGGCGCGCGAAGAGATCGCCACGGCCCAGGCCGCGCTCACGGCGCTGGACGCCGAGCTGCAGCTCGCGCTCATCCCGAAGGACCCCGACGACGAACGCAACGCCTTCCTCGAAATCCGCGCCGGCGCGGGTGGCGACGAGTCCGCGCTGTTCGCGGGTGACATCGCGCGGATGTACCTGCGCTTCGCCGAACGCCAGGGCTGGCGCTGCGAGGTGCTGTCCGAGAACATCTCCGACCTCGGCGGCTACAAGGAGCTGGTCGTGCGCATCGAGGGCGACAACGTCTACGGTCGCCTGAAGTTCGAATCCGGCGGCCATCGCGTGCAGCGCGTGCCTGCGACCGAATCGCAGGGCCGCATCCACACCAGCGCCTGCACGGTGGCCGTGCTGCCGGAGCCCGACGGGGCCGAGGAGATCACGCTGAACCCGGCCGAGCTGCGCATCGACACCTTCCGCGCCAGCGGCGCCGGCGGCCAGCACGTCAACAAGACCGACTCGGCGATCCGCGTCACCCACATCCCGACCGGCCTCGTGGCCGAATGCCAGGATGACCGCAGCCAGCACCGCAACAAGGCCAAGGCCCTGGCCGTGCTGCAGGCGCGGCTGCGCGACAAGGAACGCATCGAGCGCGAGGCCAAGGAGGCCGCCACGCGCAAGGGCCTCATCGGCACGGGCGACCGCAGCGACCGCATCCGCACCTACAACTTCCCGCAGGGACGGCTGACCGACCACCGCATCAACCTGACGCTCTACAAGCTGGGCCAGATCATGGACGGTGACCTCGAGGACGTCATCCAGGGCCTGCTGGCCGCGCAGGCTGCCGAGCAGTTGGCCCAGCTGGAGGAAGGCCGGGCATGACGGTCGACGAGGCGCTCGCCCTCGCTCGCCAGCTCGGCGTCGAGCGCAGTGACGTGCAGACACTGCTAAGCCATCTGACCGGCCAGAACCGCGCCTGGCTTGTCACCCATGGCGACGCGCCCGCCCCCGACGCTGAGGACCATCTACGCCGCCTGGCCGCCGGCGAGCCACTGGCCCATCTGACCGGCTGGCAGCCCTTCCACGGCTTGATGCTGCAGGTCACGCCGGCCACGCTGATCCCGCGGCCCGACACGGAAACCCTCGTCGACTGGACGCTGGAGCTGCTGGCCGCGTTGCCGGGCCAGCCCAGCGTCGTCGACCTCGGCACCGGCAGCGGCGCCATCGCGCTGGCGATCAAGGCCGCCTGCCCGCGCGCGCGAGTCAGCGCCGTCGACTTCAGCGCCGACGCACTGGCCGTGGCGCGCGGCAACGGCGAGCGCCTGGGCCTCGCCGCCGACTGGCGGCACGGCAGCTGGTTCGAGCCGCTGGCCGGCCAACGCTTCGACCTGGTTGTGAGCAATCCGCCCTACATCGCTGGCAACGATCCGCACCTGCCAGCACTGCGCCACGAGCCGATCACCGCGCTGACGCCGGGCGGTGACGGGCTGGCCGATCTGCGCACGCTGGTCGATGCGGCACCGCAGCATCTCGCCGCTGGCGGCTGGCTGCTGCTGGAGCACGGCTGGGATCAGGCTGATGTGGTAGCGCAACAACTGACCGAGCATGGATTTGCCGAAGTCGGCCTGCGCCGCGACCTCGCCGGCCGGCCTCGCGCCAGTGGCGGCCGCTGGCCGGGCTGAACCCAGGCTTGCCGGCGCGCGAATCCCTCCCGTGTTTGCGTGACCTTTTGCCCTCAACTCTGGGTGCCACCCGGTCGCCGGCGGGCGTAGTATCAACTTCCGGTGCCGCTCGTTGCGCCGCGCAGGAGACGATCATGGCCCGCTTTGCAAGCGCTGCAGTTCTGAGCCTCTCTGCCCTCTTCAGCCTGTCGGCCTGGGCCGATGGCGATGCGCAACCGCGCTGGCAGGCGCGATTGCAGCTCAGCAGCGCAGACGCCGGCTCCGACACCGCGCCCCACCTCGGCGGCTCCCGCCTGCTGAGCGCCAACCTGCTGGGCGACTACTACCTGACCAGCTCCGGCTTCACCAGCCTGCGCGGCGGCCTGCGCGCCACCGGTGGCCTGCTGCTCGGCCCGCTGTCCATGTCGCAGAGCAGTGGCGGCCTCGCGCTGGGCAACGGCCCCGTCTCGGCGGGCCGGCGCAGCGTGTCCCTGAATGGCCCGGATGCCTATTCGCTGGAACCCAGCGCCAACCTGTCCTACCTCGGTATCGGCTACACCGGCCGCGTGCACGGCAGCGGCTTCGCGTTCAGCGCCGACTTCGGCCTGATGTCGGGCTCCTACAGCGGCCTGCGCCTGGGCCGCAGCAGCGCCCAGGGCTTCGAGGACGCGATGCGCGACCTGCGCTTCAAGCCCCTGCTGCAACTGGGTCTGGCTTACAGCTATTGAAGGCGGGGCCGGGCGGCGGGGTAGACCCCGCCCCTTCGCTAGGCAGGGACAGTCCACTGGACTGCCCCAGTCCGGGCTCAGTCCCGGATAATTGCGGTTTTGCCTTTGACGAGAACTGCAATGAGCGACGTTCAGCAACGCATCGACGACCTGGTCAAGTCCAACCGTGTCGTGCTCTTCATGAAGGGCACGGCCCAGTTTCCGATGTGCGGTTTCTCCGGCCGCGCCATCCAGATCCTGAAGGCCTCCGGCGTGACCGACCTGAAGACCTTCAACGTGCTGGAAGACGAGGAAGTGCGCCAGGGCATCAAGGACTACGCCAACTGGCCCACCATCCCCCAGCTCTACATCAACGGCGAATTCCTCGGCGGCTCTGACATCATGATGGAGATGTACGAGTCGGGTGAGTTGCAGCAGGCCCTGGCCACGGCGTGACTCGCCTCGTCGTCGGGCTGACGGGGGCCACCGGCGCAGCCTACGCGCTACGCCTTTTGCGTCGCTCACGCGAGCTGGGCGTCGAGACGCACCTGATCGCCACGCCCGCGGGCATCCTGAACGCCCATCACGAGCTGGGTCTGGACCGCTCAACCTTGGAAGCCGAGGCCGATCACGCCTACGCGCCGGGAGACATCGGCGCCTGCATCGCCAGCGGCAGCTTCGCGACTGCTGCGATGGTCGTCGCACCCTGCTCCATGAAGTCGCTGGCGGCAATCGCCCATGGCCTGGGCGACAACCTGCTGACCCGCGCCGCCGACGTGACGCTCAAGGAGCGCCGACGGCTCATCCTGATGGTGCGCGAGACGCCGCTGAACCTGGCCCACCTGCGCAACATGGTGGCGGTGACGGAGATGGGCGGCATCTGCTTCCCGCCGCTGCCGGCCTTCTATCACCACCCCAAGACCATCGATGAGATGGTCAACGAGACCGTGGAACGCGTGCTGGAGCTTTCCGGCATCGCAGCGGCCAGCCCGAAGGCCTGGACCGGCTTGTAAGCCGCTCAGCGCGCCTTGCGCCTCAGCCAGGCCAGGCCGGCGACGCCGCCCAGCAGCAGCAGCCCGCTGGCCGGCTCGGGAACGGCGGTCAGGCTGAACTCCATCACATAGGGCACCGTGCCGACGCCGGTCTCCTGGATCCAGACCGAGTAGTCGCCAGCGACCAGCGCGCCGGTGAAGCCGATTGCGCCCGCGCCCGCGCCGACCAGCGGCAGGATGTTGTTGCCGATGTCCGCCACGGCGTAGTGATGCCAGCCCAGCAGCGTCGTCGCCGGCCCGGTGACGGGCGTCGTGACCTGGGTTCCGGCTTCCAGCCCGATGAAGGCAAGCCCGCCACCGACCACGTTGGTGCCAGCCAGCGGCGTGATGGCCGACAGCTGCCAGCCCACTGGCACGGTGATGCTGAAGTAGTCGCGGTCGACCACACCATTGGCGCGGCCGGTGCTTCCCATGACGACATTGGATCCGGCAGCCACCGCAATGAAGGTCGGGCTCGCGCCAGAGCCGGACAGGTCGCCCGAGACGCCTTCGTCATAGACCGTCGTGGCCCACGCGCCGGGCGCAAGAACGACGGCGAGACAGGCGGCGAGTGAGCGGGTGGGGGTCATGGCGGCGTCCTCCAAAGTTGACTGCAGGACGAGGATGCTAGGCAGCACCCCCGATTCCCAGCACCCCTAGAGTCGCCGGTTTGCGCGCCCGCCTAGTTCCTTTGTATGACGAGGCCGCGCCGCTCCAGCAGCGGCTTGATGTCGGGCTCATGGCCGACGAGGTTGCGGAACAGCACCATCGCGTCCTCGCTGCCACCGCGCGACAGCAGCTTGGCGCGCAACTGGTCGCCGTTGGCGCGCTTCAAGCCGCCGTTGGCCTTCAGCCATTCCACGGTGTCGGCGTCCAGCACCTCGCTCCAGATGTAGGCGTAGTAGCCGGCCGAGTAGCCGCCCATGATGTGGCTGAAGTAGGGCAGGCGGTAGCGCGGCGGCACCGGGCCGAAGTCGATGCCCTCCTCCTTCAGCACCTTGGCCTCGAAGGGCACGACGCCATCGGCCGCCGGGATCTCACCGGCCTTGAGCTGGTGCAGGCGCTGGTCGACGATGGCCGCGGACAGATAGGACACCGTCGTGTAGCCCTGGTTGAAGCGCTTGGCGCGCGCCACCTTGTCCAGCAGCTCGCGCGGCATGGGCGCGCCGGTCTGGTAGTGCTTGGCGTAACTGGCCAGCACGCTGGGCCAGTCGGCCCAGACCTCGTTGACCTGCGACGGGTATTCGACGAAGTCGCGTGGCACGCGGCCCAGGCCCGGGTACTGGCCCTTGTTGAACATGCCGTGCAGTGCGTGGCCGAACTCGTGGAACAGCGTGTTGACCTCGTCCCAGGTCAGCAGCGTCGGCTCGCCGGCCGGCGGCTTGGGGATGTTGAGATGGTTGGCAACGACGGGCTGCGTGCCTTCCAGCGCGTTCTGGCCGACGTAGGCATTCATCCACGCGCCGCCGCGCTTGCTGGGCCGCGCGTAGAGGTCGGCGATGAAGATGGCGAGCTGCTTGCCGTTGGTGTCGAAGACGTCGTAGGTGCGAACGTCATCGCGATACACCGGCAGGTCCGTGCGGCGCTTGAAGCTGATGCCGTAGAGCTGGTTGGCGGCGAAGAACACGCCCTTCTCCAGCACGCTGGTGATCTCCAGATAGGGCTTGAGCTGGCTCTCGTCGAAGCCGTACTTGGCCGCGCGCAGCTTGTCCGAGTAGTAGCTCCAGTCCCAGGCCTGCAGCGCGAAGCTGGGCTGCTTCCTGGCGGCCTGGTCGCTGTCGATGAGCTTCTGCAGCTCGGCCGCTTCCTGCCTGGCCGAGGCCACCGCGGCCGGCGCGAGCTGGCGCAGCAGCGCGTTGACCGTGTCGGCGGACTTGGCCGTCTCCTCTTCGAGCACGAAGGCCGCGGGCGTCGCATAGCCCAGCAGCGCCGCGCGCTCCGCGCGAAGCGTCATCACGCGCGCCAGCGTGGCGCGTGTGTCGAACTCGTTGCCGCGCGCACCGCGCGCGACCGAGGCCTGGTGCAGGCGCTCGCGCACCGCACGGTTCTGCAGATCGGTCTCGAACGGCTGGATGGTCGTGTTCAGCAGCGCGATGACGTACTTGCCCTCCAGGCCGCGCTTCTTGGCGATGTCGGCCGCGGCGGAGATCTGCGCGGGGCTCAAGCCAGCCAGTTCCTCGGCGCTGTCGACGACGATGGCCGAGTCGTTGACCTCGGCCAGCACCGCCTTGTTGAAGCGGGCGCCCAGCGTCGCCAGCTCGGCGTTGATGGCCCGCATGCGCGTCTTCTGCTCGTCGTTCAGCTGGGCGCCGGCACGCAGCATGTCGCGGCGATAGCGCTCGATGAGCCGCTTGGCCTCGGCATTGGGCGCGGCCTTGTCGCGCGCGGCGTACAGCGCCTCGACGCGAGCGAACAGCTTGGGGTTGAGCAGCACCGCGTCGCGCTGGGCTGCGAGCTTGGCGGCGTAGTCGGTCTGCAGTTGCTGGCGGGCGGGGTTGGCGTCGGCGCCAAGCAGACTGAACAGCAGCGTCGTCGTGCGACCCAGCAGCCGGCCGCTGCGCTCCAGCGCGATGATGGTGTTGTCGAACATGGGCGCGGCCGGGTTGTCGGCGATGGCCTGCACCTCGGCCAGTTGCTCGGCCATGCCCTTGTCCAGCGCGGGACCGAAGTGCTCGTCGCGGACCTTGTCGAACTGGGGGTACTGCAGCGGCAGCGGGCTGGGCGCGAACAGCGGGTTGTCAGTGGCCGGGCCTTGAGCCCAGGCAAAGCCGCTGGCGAGCAGCGTGGCGAGGAGGAGCGGTTGGAGGCGGCGTGCAGCGGACATGATGTTGGCTGGCGGACTGTCTTGTCGACGGAGCCGAGCAGCCTACAGCGCCAGACATGTGATGCCACAAGGCACGCCGGGTAAGTCCCGAGGGCTTTACAGGTGCTTCACGTCGGGCCGCGGCTGGCCCAAGCCCGGCCGAAGTCAGTCATCGAGCACCGTCGATGGCGGCAGCGTGTCCAGCAGGGCATGGGCACGGAAGTCGCCGTTCTCGGCCATCTCGAGCAGAGTCTTGTAGAGCCAGCGTTCGACCTTCGGGGCCCGCGCTGGCAAGCGGGCAACGTCGGCGAGGCGATCCCAGCGGTGCGGGCTGCGTGATTCGCGGTAGCCCTGCAGCAGGGACGCCACCTCATCCTCGCTGCCTTCGCGGATGACACGGCGCGCGAGCAAGTCAGCCTGCGGCAGGGGCGAGCGAGCGATGGCATACAGGCCCACCCAGCGATCCTCATCGGCAGCGCCGATGCGGCTCGCAGCCCAGGCGATGACGCCAGGGTCGCCGGCATCGGCGAGCGCGTAGGCGGCGTCAGACCCATCAGGCTCCTGATACCTCTTGCCGATCCGCAGCGCGAGGCCCTGGATGGTTTCGGGGGAGCCATGTCGTGCCACCCACGGCGTGAGCAGCTGGGCTTCGTCGGCGCTGGCGTGATCAAGTGCAGCCTGTACGAGGCCGGCCGCATCCGGGCCGGCGGCTTGGCCTGCGGCGCGCGCGATGAGCACCCGCAGGCCTTCATCGCGCTCGCGCGGGAACTTGGCGAGCAACGCCGCCGCCACCTCGGCGTCGCGCGCGTTGACGGCAAAGGTGGCCAGCACGGGAGCGTGCTCGCGCCACGCTGCCGATCGCATGAGATGGCGCATCAGCGGCCGGGCCTCGCGGTGAGGGGCATTGGCCAGCGCCCACAGCACTTCGGAGCGGCTCAACTGGCCGCGGCCATGAAGGACGCCTAGGGCATCGCGACGACTCGCGCGGTAAAGCGCCATGAGGTCGGCATAGGACTTGTCGGCACTGGGGCGGGCAAAGTGGTCCGCCACGTCGAGGGCCAGCGGTTTCGGCACACCAGGGTTTCCTGCACGTGCCTGGTGCTGCAGGACCTTGAGTGCAGCCTTCTCCTGCTCATAGCTGCCAATGCGGCTGATCTCCAGGTAGCGGCGCACGGCGACGAGCCAGGGTGCCTGCGCGCTCGTCACTTCCTCGTTGACGCGGCTGTAGGGCGGCATGCCCGTGTCCATCGCCGTCGCCCGCGGCCGGGGTACGCGGGACAGGAACAGCAGGTAGGTCGCACCGACGCGATAGTCGATGACATTGCAGGCGGAAAACGCCGTCCACGAGCGCAGCGTGTCGAAGCGATCACTGGACCGCGGCTTGTGTTCTTCCACCAGCCCCTCGATGCGAAAGCTGTGGCCCACCGG
The DNA here is from genome assembly GCA_963422775.4 of uncultured Roseateles sp. Lineage (GTDB taxonomy): Bacteria > Pseudomonadota > Gammaproteobacteria > Burkholderiales > Burkholderiaceae_C > Pelomonas. Next base: position 59,086 of record CAUJSJ030000154.1, on the reverse strand, counting down.
CTCACCCTTGAGCATCTCCAGCGGCTTGAAGGTGAACACGCCGATCTGGTCGGACCGGATGTCGTAGGCCACGGCCTGGGCCAACACGATGGCGGGCGCGAGCTTGACCAGTTCGTAGTTGGAAGGCTTCAGGTAGCCCTCGCCGAGCGAGCATGCCGCAGCGGCGCCCGCCGACAGTGCGAGCACCACAGAGGCAACGCGAGCGACGGGATGCATCAAGCCTCACCCGGCAGCAGCCACTGCCGCCGCGCACCGAACACGGCGTTTGGATACTCCGGCCGGCCACGGCTGCCGTTGTAGCGGCCCAGGGCCAGCGACATGTTGCCGCGCTCGACGTCGAGGTAGTGGCGCAGGATCACGCAGCCGAAGCGCAGGTTGGTCTGCATGTGGAAGAGGCGGGACGGGTCGCCGTCGCCAATGGCCCGCGTCCAGAACGGCATGACCTGCATGTAGCCGCGTGCGCCGGCGATGCTGATCGCGTACTTGCGAAAGCCGCTCTCCACCTGGACGAGGCCGAGCACGAGGCTGGGCTCCAGGCCCGCGCGCTTGGCTTCGTACCAGACCGTCTCCAGGAACTCGATCCGGATCTGCGTCTCGGTCTTGCGCTTCTTCAGCCGCTCGCTCATGGCACCCAGCCAGCGCAGGTAGGCCATGCGGGCCTCGACCTGGCCGGCCTCGAACTTCGGCCGCGGCGGGGCGCTTTGCGCGATGGAAGCGCTCAGCGCCGAACGGATCGAATCGGCCAGCGGCTCCTCGACCTGGGCGCCCGCCCGCGCCGCCAGCGGCGCGCCGAACAGGCTCAGCAGGAGAAGCCGACGCTTCAAAGCTTGAGCAGGCCCTTCAGATGGCCAACCACGTCGCCAACGGCCAGCTTGGTCGCGGCCTCGTCGCGGCGGCCCTGGTACTCGACCTGGCCTTCCTTGAGGCCGCGGTCGCCCAGCACCACGCGGTGCGGCACGCCGATCAGCTCCCAGTCCGCGAACATCGCGCCGGGGCGCTCGCCGCGATCGTCCAGCAGCACGTCCACGCCCAGCGCCTTCAGCTCGTCGTAAAGCTTGTCGGCGGCGGCCTTCACGTCCGCGCTGCGGTCCGCGCCGATGGGGCAGATCACGACGGTGAAGGGGGCGATGGCGTCCGGCCAGATGATGCCGCGCGCATCGTTGTTCTGCTCGATGGCCGCACCCAGGATGCGGGTCACGCCGATGCCGTAGCAACCCATCTCCATCAGCTTGGGCTTGCCGTTCTCGTCCAGGAAGTTCGCGTTCATCGCGGCCGAGTACTTGGTGCCGAGGTAGAACACATGGCCGACCTCGATACCGCGCTGGATGGCCAGCACGCCCTTGCCGTCGGGCGAGGGATCGCCGGCGACAACGTTGCGGATGTCGGCCACGACGTCGGGCTCGGGCAGGTCGCGACCCCAGTTCGCGCCGGTGAAGTGGAAGTCCGCCTCATTGGCGCCGCAGACGAAGTCGGCCATATTGGCGACGGTGCGATCGGCGACGATCTTCAGCGGCTGCTTCAGCCCGATGGGGCCCAGATAGCCGGGCTTGCAACCGAAGTGGGCGTCGATCTCGCCAGCGGTCGCGAAACGGAAACCACCCTTCAGGCCTTCGACCTTGCCGGCCTTCACTTCGTTCAAGTCGTGGTCGCCACGAACGAGCAGCAGCCAGACCTGCGTCTTGACGATGCTGCCGTCCTTGTCCAGCTCGTCGGTGGCCAGCACCAGGGACTTAACGGTCTGCGCCAGCGGCAGGCTCAGCAACTCGGCGACGTCCGCGCAGGTGCTCTTGCCGGGCGTTGGCGTCTTTGCCAGCGCCTGAGTCGCCGCGCCGCGCGTGGCGGTCAGCGCCACGCCTTCGGCCAGCTCCATGTTGGCCGCGTAGTCGCTGGTCGGGCAGTAGACGATGGCATCCTCGCCGGTCTCGGCGATGACCTGGAACTCGTGCGACCGGTCCCCGCCGATGGCGCCGGTGTCGGCCGCCACGGCGCGGTACTGCAGGCCGAAGCGGTCGAAGATCTTGCAGTAGGCCGCGTACATGTTGTCGTAGCTGCGGCCGGCGCTCTCCACGTCACGGTCGAAGGAGTAGGCATCCTTCATCGTGAACTCGCGGCCGCGCATCAGGCCGAAGCGGGGGCGGCGCTCGTCGCGGAACTTGGTCTGGATGTGATAGAAATTTTTCGGCAGCTGGCGGTAGCTGCGCAGTTCCTGACGGGCGATGTCGGTGATGACTTCCTCGCTGGTCGGCTGGACGATGAAGTCGCGACCATGGCGGTCCTTCACGCGCAGCAACTCGGGGCCCATCTTGTCGAAGCGGCCCGTCTCCTGCCACAGCTCGGCGGGCTGGATGACGGGCATCAGGCATTCGATGGCGCCGGCCGCATCCATCTCCTCGCGGATGATTTTCTCAACCTTGCGGATGACGCGAAGCCCCATCGGCATGTAGTTGTAAATGCCCGCGCCCAGGCGCTTGATCATGCCGGCCCGCATCATCAGCTTGTGGCTGGCGACCTCGGCATCGGCGGGCGCTTCCTTGAGGGTGGAGATGAAGAACTGGGAGGCTTTCATGGGCGCTTCGACAAATGAATCGGCCGGGCTGAACCCGGCCTGAGCAAGAGAAATCCTGGAGAAATCTTCGGGTTAGCGAGGGCGCTGTGGCAACCGCGGCCCGATGCAATAATCGAACCAACTAGAGATTTGAGGTTGATTATGCTCGACCGTGAAGGCTTCCGCCCCAACGTCGGCATCATCCTGCTCAACCAACGCAACGAGGTGTTCTGGGGCAAACGCATCCGAACGCACTCGTGGCAGTTCCCGCAAGGGGGCATCAAGCACGGTGAAACGCCTGAGCAGGCGATGTTCCGAGAGCTCCACGAAGAGGTGGGGCTCATTCCAGAGCATGTACGCATCATCGCGAGAACTCGCGACTGGCTGCGCTATGAGGTGCCCGAGCACTTCATCCGGCGCGATGCGCGCGGCCACTACCGCGGCCAGAAACAGATCTGGTTCCTGCTGCAGATGGTCGGGCGCGACTGCGACATGAATCTGCGCGCCACCGACCACCCCGAGTTCGACGCCTGGCGCTGGAACGAGTACTGGGTGCCGCTGGAGGCCGTCATCGAATTCAAGCGCGGCGTCTACGAGATGGCGCTGACGGAGCTGGCACGCTACCTGCCTCGCATCAACCATCACAACCGCTATCTGCGGGCTGGCATGCGACCTGCGCATCGGGAGCGCAACAGCGGGCCCATGCCGCTGGAGGCGACGGCATCGCCGCCGGAGGGCGATCCATCCAGCGAGGGCGGGTGCTCCTAGCGGAGGACGAGGTTGTCTCGGTGGATCAGTTCGGGCTCAGCGGCATAGCCGAGCAGGGCTTCGAATTCCGATGACGGCTTGCGCGCGATCAGCCGCGTTTCAGACGCCGAGTAGTTCGACAGGCCGCGCGCCAGCTCGACGCCCTGCGCCGTCTGCACGGCGATCACATCGCCACGGTGGAAGCCGCCCTGCACGTCGACGACGCCGATCGGCAGCAGGCTCTTGCCCTCATCGCGCAGCTTGATCGCCGCGCCGGCGTCAACCTTGACCGAACCACGCAACTGCAGGTGGTCGACCATCCACTGCTTGCGCGCCGCCAGCTTGGGTGTGGCGGCCAGCAGCGCCGTGCCGATGGCTTCGCCGCGCGCGAGGCGCAGCAGCACGTCCGGCTCGCGGCCCCAGGCGATGACGGTGCCGGCGCCACTGCCCGCAGCGCGCTTGGCGGCCAGGATCTTGGTGATCATGCCGCCGCGGCCGATGCTGGAACCTGCACCGCCAGCCATGCGCTCCAGCTCCGGGTCGCCGGCCTGGGCAGTATCGATGAAGCGGGCGCTCGGATCCTTGCGTGGGTCAGCCGAATACAGGCCACGCTGGTCGGTCAGGATGACCAGAGCATCGGCTTCGACCAAGTTGGCGACGAGTGCGCCGAGCGTGTCGTTGTCGCCGAACTTGATCTCGTCGTTGACGACGGTGTCGTTCTCGTTGATGACCGGCAGCACACGATGGGCCAGCAGGGTGAGCAGTGTCGAGCGCGCGTTCAGATAGCGCTCGCGGTCGGCCAGGTCGGCATGGGTCAGCAACACCTGGGCGCTCGCCATGCCTTGCGCGCTGAGCTGGCTTTCATACATCTGCGCCAGGCCCATCTGGCCGACGGCGGCGGCGGCCTGCAGCTCGTGCAGCTCCTTGGGACGCGTCGTCCAACCGAGGCGCTTCATACCTTCGGCAATGGCGCCGCTGGACACCATGATCAGCTCACGCCCTTCCTTCGCCAGCACCGCCAGTTGCCGGCTCCAGTTCGCGATCGCTTCGGCATCAATGCCCCGGCCCTCGTTGGTGACGAGGCTGGAACCGACTTTGACGACGATGCGGCGCGCGCTGGACAGCAGACTCATTCGGCGGGGGTATCGAAACGGATGTCAGGCTCTTCGAGCACACGCTGCTCGGCCGCGACGTGGTCATAGATCGCGTGGATCAGGGGCTGGCAGCCCTGGCGTGTCAGCGCCGAGATCTCGAAGACCGGGCCCTTCCAGCGGTAGCGCTTGACGAAGTCCTTCACGCGCGCAGCGCGCTCGTCCTCAGGGACCATGTCGAGCTTGTTCAACACCAGCCAGCGCGTCTTGGCGTGCAGCTCGGCGTCGTACTTCTTCAGCTCGGTCACGATGGCCTTGGCTTCCTTGACCGGATCGACTTCAGGGTCGAAGGGTGCCAGGTCGACGACATGCAGCAGCAATCGCGTGCGCTGCAGATGGCGCAGGAACTGGTGGCCCAGGCCGGCGCCCTCGGCCGCACCTTCGATGAGGCCGGGAATGTCGGCGACGACAAAGCTCTTCTCCGGCGCGACGCGCACAACGCCGAGGTTGGGATGCAGCGTCGTGAACGGGTAGTCCGCGATCTTGGGCTTGGCGTTGGAGATCGCCGTGATCAACGTCGACTTGCCCGCGTTCGGCTGACCCAGCAGGCCGACATCGGCCAGCACGCGCAGCTCCAGCCGCAGCTTCTTGGCCTCGCCGGGCCAGCCCGGCGTCTTCTGGCGCGGCGCGCGGTTCGTCGACGTCTTGAAATGCAGATTCCCGAAGCCACCATCGCCGCCCTTGGCGAGCAGGATGCGGTGGCCGGGCTCGATCAATTCGCCGATGACGGACTCGGTTTCAAGGTCCGTGATGATGGTGCCGACCGGCACGCGCAGCACGATGTCGTCAGCTGCGGCGCCGAAGCAGTCGGAGCCGCGGCCGGCTTCGCCGTTGCGCGCCTCGTGGCGGCGCGCGTAGCGATAGTCGATCAGCGTGTTCAGGTTGCGGTCGGCCTCGGCCCAGACGCTGCCGCCCTTGCCGCCATCGCCGCCGTCCGGCCCGCCGAAGGGGATGAACTTCTCGCGACGAAAGCTCGCGCAGCCCGCGCCGCCGTTGCCGGCTGCGATGTCAATGGTGGCTTCGTCGACGAATTTCATGGCGAGACAGCCATCGTACTGGCTGGGTTGCGGTAGGCCCGCTGCGATTCAACGCGGCGGGCTTTCCAAAAAACAAACCCGGCGAGCCAGATCTGAAAAACAAAAGCCCCGGCGAGCCGGGGCTTGGAAGTATCCGGGCCGGCGACCCGTCCGGATCACGCAATCATCAAGCCGCCAGCGGCGTGATGACGACGGTCTGGCGGTTCTTCTCGCCCTTGATGGCGAACGACACGTGGCCATCGACCAGCGCGAACAGCGTGTGGTCCTTGCCCATGCCGACGTTGACGCCAGCGTGGAACTTGGTGCCGCGCTGACGCACGATGATCGAACCAGCGGAGATCAGTTCGCCGCCGTAGGCCTTGACGCCCAGCATCTTGGGCTTGGAGTCGCGGCCATTCCGTGTGGAACCGCCGCCTTTTTTCTGTGCCATGAGTTAGCTCCTAGAAATTAGCGAAAGACGACTGGGATCAGCCGTTGACCGCGCTGATTTCCAGCTCGGTGTAGTTCTGGCGATGGCCTTGGCTCTTCTTGTAGTGCTTGCGACGGCGCATCTTGAAGATGCGAACCTTGTCGTGCTTGCCGTGGCTGAGGACCTTGGCACTGACCGTTGCACCGGCGACCAGCGGAGCGCCGACCGTCAGGCCGTCGCCGCTGCCCACTGCCAGCACCTCGTCGATGGTGACCTCAGCGCCAACTTCCGCGTCGAGCAACTCGACCTTGATTTTTTCGCCAGCAGCAACCTTGTACTGCTTGCCGCCGGTTTTGATGACCGCGTACATGTTCTTCCTTTCACACCCAGAGGGTGCATTCACCCGGCTCCAGCAGCTCAGCGCCCCGTCTTCACGTCACGCCGCTGCCCTCGTCAGGCCTTTTTGTCGGTTTTGATCTCCCGCAACACGCATGCCGAAAACGCACGAGTTGCAAAGAGCCTTCGAGTATACCCTGAGCTTCGTCGAATAGGCAACGGCTGTTGCCCAAGCCGTCTCGCAAGCCCAGCGACACTGCGCGGCTGCCGCGTCCTCCAGTGAGACCCGGACGGCCTTCCTATAATGCTCCGATCCCTAGCTTGAGAGCCCAGAGTGCGCGTCGAGACTGCCTCGCCCCCATCCCGAGTTGCCGAGGTACTTGCCTTGCTGGCCGCCGAAATGGCCCAGGTCGACGCCGTCATTGCCAAACGCCTCAGCTCAGACGTCGCGCTGATCGATCAGATCGCCCACTACATCGTCCACGCGGGCGGCAAGCGCATGCGACCCAAGCTCGTGCTGCTGTTCGCGAATGCGCTGGGCTTCGATCAAGCCGCGCGCTTCGAACTCGCGGCCGTCGTCGAGTTCATCCATACGGCCACTTTGCTGCATGACGACGTCGTCGACGAGTCGTCGCTGCGTCGCGGCAAGCCCACCGCGAATGCCTTGTTCGGCAACGCGGCGAGCGTTCTGGTTGGCGACTTCCTGTACTCCCGTGCCTTCCAGATGATGGTGTCGGTTGACCGCATGCGTGTGCTGGAAGTGCTGGCCGAGGCGACCAACGTCATCGCCGAGGGCGAGGTCCTGCAGTTGATGAACATGCATGACCCGGACATCACCGTGGAGAGCTATCTGCGCGTGATCCGCTTCAAGACCGCCAAGCTTTTCGAGGCGAGCGCCCGGCTGGGCGCCGTGCTGGCCAACGCCAAGCCAGACGTCGAGGAGGCCTGCGCCGCCTATGGCCGCGCGCTGGGGACGGCCTTCCAGCTCATCGACGACGTGCTCGACTACGAGGGCGACGCCCACGAGCTGGGCAAGAACATCGGCGACGATCTGCGCGAAGGCAAGACAACCTTGCCGTTGCTGATCGCCATGGAGCGAGCGACTCCCGAGCAGCGAGCGCTGCTGCGGCATGCCATCGAAGAGGGTGAGCAGGAGAAGCTGGCGGAGATCGTCACCATCGTGCGTTCGACAGGCGCCCTGGAGTCGACCCGCGAAGCCGCCCGCACGGAGGCGCGGCATGCCGCCGATTGCCTCAGGCTGCTGCCTCCAAACAAGTGGACAGAATCTCTGCTAGAATTCGCAATTCAGTCGGTTGAGCGTCATTCCTGAAATCTTGGGAAGACGCTACACGGAAGACATCGGGGTGTAGCTTAGCCTGGTAGAGCGCTACGTTCGGGACGTAGAGGCCGGAGGTTCGAATCCTCTCACCCCGACCAAATCTTCCGCCTCGGGACGAGGATCCAAGAACCGCGACAAACTTCACGGCACAGAGGGCAGATTCGTTTGCCTCGTGATCTGCCCATGACTGGCACAATCGACGGACTTCGCTCTTTCCGTCGCTGACGCAATTGCCTGTGGAAACCACGCTCGCCGAGCCGCTTCAGTCCGCCCTGTCGGGGGTCGCGCGCATGCTGGTGCATGCCGGCAAGCTTCAGGCCAAGGCCGCCGAAGACTTGGTCAAGCAGGCTCGTGACAAGAAGATCAGCTTCGTCACTGCCGTGATCGCCAGCGGGCAGGTCTCGCCCGCTGACTTGGCGCACACGCTGTCCAGTGCATTGGCTCTGCCCCTGCTGGACCTGTCGGCGATGGATCCGCAGCGCATGCCGCAGAACGTCATCGATGCCAAGCTGACCCAGCAATACCAGGTCGTTGCACTGTCGCGGCGCGGCAGTCGCTTGTTCGTGGGCGGCGCCGATCCGACCGATCTTGAGGTCATTGAGCGCATCAAGTTCGCGACCCAGCTGCAGCCCGAGTGGGTCATCGTCGAGCACGACAAGCTGGCCAAGATGTTGGTCAACGCTGGCGTGACAGCCGCCGAAACGCTGGAGACCATCAACGGTGGTGACTTCGACTTCGACATCGCTGAAGAAGACGCGACTCCCCAGCAGGAGGCGGCCGAACTCGCAGATGTCGAGGATGCGCCGGTCGTTCGCTTCCTGCAGAAGATGCTCGTCGACGCGATCAATCTGCGCGCATCCGACCTGCATTTCGAGCCCTACGAATTTCACTACCGTGTGCGCTTTCGCGTCGACGGCGAACTGCGCGAGATCACGCAGCCGCCGATTGCCATCAAGGACAAGCTGTCCTCGCGCATCAAGGTGATCTCGCGGCTGGACATCTCCGAGAAGCGCGTGCCGCAGGACGGGCGCATGAAGCTGAAGTTCGGAGCGAAGTCCATCGACTTCCGCGTCAGCACGCTACCGACCCTCTTCGGCGAGAAGATCGTCATTCGTATCCTCGACTCGTCCTCGGCCAAGCTCGGCATCGACGCGCTGGGCTACGAGAAGATCGAGAAAGAGCGGCTGATGGCCGCCATCTACCGCCCCTATGGCATGGTGCTCGTGACGGGCCCCACGGGCTCCGGCAAGACGGTGTCGCTCTACACCTGCCTGAACATCCTGAACCAGCCGGGCGTCAACATCTCGACGGTCGAAGACCCGGCCGAAATCAACCTGCCGGGCATCAACCAGGTCAACGTCAACGACAAGGCAGGCCTGAATTTCTCTGCAGCGCTGAAATCCTTCCTGCGCCAGGATCCGGACATCATCATGGTCGGCGAAATCCGCGACCTGGAGACGGCCGACATCGCGATCAAGGCTGCGCAGACGGGCCACATGGTCATGTCGACGCTGCACACCAACGATGCGCCCAAGACCCTGACTCGCTTGCTGAACATGGGCGTGGCGCCTTTCAACATCGCGTCCAGCGTGCTGCTCATCACGGCGCAGCGGCTCGTCCGGCGGCTGTGCGAAAACTGCAAGCAGGCTGCCGAATATCCGCGCGACGCGATGCTCAAGGCAGGCTTCGTCGAGGAGGACTTTGACGGCAGCTGGAAGCCCTATCGCGCCGTCGGTTGCAGCAATTGCACGAATGGGTACCGCGGTCGTCTTGGCCTTTACCAAGTGATGCCGATCACCGAAGCAATCCAGCGCATCATCCTGGCCTTGGGCACGGCGATGGACATCGCCGAACAGGCCAAGAAGGAAGGCGTGCGTGATCTGCGTCAGTCCGGCCTGATCAAGGTGCGTGGCGGCATCACGACGCTCGAAGAAGTCCTGTCCGCCACCAACGAATAAATCAGTCGCGAGGAGAGCGTATGGCCACTGCCACCGCTGCAGCAAAAGGCATCAAGGAGTTCGTCTTCGAATGGGAAGGCAAGGACCGCAACGGCAAGATCGTCAAGGGTGAGTTGCGTGCAGGCGGCGAGGCCATGGTCAGTGCCACGTTGCGCCGCCAGGGCATTCTGGTCAACAAGGTCAAGAAGCGCCGCGCCAGTGGCGGCACGTCAATCAAGCAGAAGGACATCGCCGTCTTCACCCGCCAGTTGGCGACCATGATGCGGGCCGGCGTGCCGCTGCTGCAGTCCTTCGACATCGTTGCGCGCGGCTCCCCAAACCCGCGCCTGACGCGGCTGCTGAACGACATCCGCCAGGATGTCGAGACCGGCACCAGCCTGTCCTCGGCCTTCCGCAAGCATCCGATGTATTTCGATGCGCTGTATTGCAACCTGGTCGAGGCTGGCGAGTCGGGCGGCATCCTGGAGGCGCTGCTGGACCGGCTCGCCATCTATCAGGAGAAAACCGTCGCTCTCAAGAACAAGATCAAGTCAGCGCTGACCTATCCGGTCGCCGTCATGATCGTCGCCTTCGTCGTGGTGGCCGTCATCATGATCTTCGTCGTGCCTTCTTTCGAGGACGTCTTCAAGTCTTTCGGCGCCGACCTGCCAGCGCCGACCTTGGCGGTCATTGCGTTGTCGAAGTTCTTTGTCTCGTACTGGTGGGCGGTCTTCGGCGGTCTGGGGGGCGGGATCTATTTCTTCATTCAGAGCTGGAAGCGATCCGAGGCCATGCAAAAGCGCATGGACCGCCTGCTGCTCAAGATACCCGTCTTTGGCGACCTGATGTTCAAGTCAGCGGTAGCTCGCTGGACGCGAACGCTGTCGACCATGTTCGCTGCCGGCGTCCCGCTGGTCGAAGCGTTGGACTCCGTCGGCGGAGCCTCCGGCAACGCGGTGTTCCTTGAAGCGACCGAACAGATCCAGCGCGATGTTTCGACCGGCGCCTCGCTGACGACCTCGATGCAGACCACCGGCATCTTCCCCACGATGGTGCTGCAGATGTCGTCCATCGGTGAAGAGTCCGGCTCGCTGGACCACATGCTGGGCAAGGCAGCGGAGTTCTACGAGGACGAGGTGGACGAGGCCGTCAAGGCGCTGTCCAGCCTGATGGAGCCCTTCATCATCGTCATCCTCGGCGGCCTGATCGGCGGCATCGTCGTGTCGATGTATCTGCCCATCTTCAAGCTCGGTTCGGTGGTCTGAAGCCGCCAAGGCGCGGGACCGAGGGTCCCGCGCCTGTCCGCCGTTGGAACGCGGCCAGATTCCCGCCCGTACAGCCCCCCTTTTTCGCGCATCCACCATGTCTCTGCCTTCTATCGACTGGTCCGTCTGGCTCTCGCCCTGGGTGCTGGGCATCCTGGGCCTGTGCATCGGCAGCTTTCTGAATGTCGTCATCCACCGCATCCCGCTGATGCTGGAGCGCCAATGGCTGCATGAATCCGCCGCCCAGCTGACCGATGCCGCCGCCATGGCCCGTGTCATCGGCGTTCCCGCCAGCGAGACGGACAAGCTGGCGAAGGCCGTCGACGCCTACGGCACCAAGATCGAAGCCCTGCCGCCCTTCGGCATCTCCAAGCCCCGCTCGCGCTGCCCGCATTGCGGTCACCAGCTGCGCTGGCACGAGAACCTGCCTGTCGTCGGCTGGTTGCGCCTGGGCGGCAAATGTGCGGCCTGCAAGGCACCGATCTCCAAGCGCTACCCCATCGTCGAGATCGCCACCGGCCTGGCTTTCGCGGCCCTGTCATGGCGCTTCGGCGCGCAACCGACGACGCTGCTGTGGTGCGGCTTCGTCGCCGCGCTGATTGCGCTGGCGATGATCGACTGGGACACGACGCTGCTGCCTGACGCCATCAACCAGCCGCTGCTGTGGGCCGGCCTTCTTGCCGCGCTGATGGGCTGGACCCTCCCACTCGACAAGGCACTGACCGGCGCGCTGGCGGGCTACCTGTCGCTGTGGTCGGTCTACTGGCTGTTCAAGCTCGCCACCGGCAAGGAGGGCATGGGCTATGGCGACTTCAAGCTGCTGGCGGCACTCGGCGCCTGGCTGGGCTGGCAGATGATCCTGCCCATCGTGCTCGGAGCCTCGGCCATCGGCGCGGTGGTCGGCATCATCATGAAGATGAATGCCCGCCTGCGCGAGGGCCGCTATGTGCCTTTCGGCCCCTTCCTCGCCGGGGGCGGCCTGGTCGTGCTGTTCGCGGGCCAGGCCACGGTGCTGGGCTGGCTAGGCTGGGCATGACGAGATGAGGGTCGGCCTGACCGGCGGCATCGGCAGCGGCAAGAGCACGGTCTCAGGTTTTCTTCGTGAGGCTGGCGCTGCCGTCATCGACACCGACGCCATCTCGCGCGAGCTGACCCTGTCCGGCGGCTCGGCCATGCCGGCGATAGCGCGTGAGTTCGGGGCGGACTTCGTTGCCGCCAATGGCGCACTGGACCGCGAGCGCATGCGCGCCCTTGCCTTCTCGGACACAAACGCCAAGCGCCGCCTCGAAGCCATCCTTCACCCCCTGATCACGGCTGAGGCGCTAGCCCAGGCCGAGGTCGCCACATCCAGTCTCGTCGTCTTCGACGTGCCTTTGCTCGTGGAGTCCAGCCGCTGGCGGCCGCGCCTGGCACGCGTACTCGTCATCGACTGTTCGGCTGAGACTCAGATCGCCCGCGTGCTGCAGCGCCCCGGCTGGACGCGCGAGCGCATCGACGGCGCGCTCGCCGCGCAGACAAGCCGGCAGGCGCGCCGCGCCGCCGCCGATGCGGTGCTGCTGAACGACGGCGTCTCGCTTGTTGCGCTCAGAAACGAAGTGCTGGGCCTGGCCGCGCGCTGGGGCTGTGAAACAATCGCCCCGCCCTGATTGCAGTCCATCCCGAGGCCCCCTTGGTCCTGTACGAGTACCCGTTCAACGAGAGCATCCGCACGATGCTCCGCCTCGAGCATCTGTTCGACCGCCTCGGTGCGCTGATGGCGCGCGAGACGGCGCTGGACCACCATTTCGCGCTGGTCACGCTGTTCGAGATCCTGGACGTCGCCTCGCGCGCCGACCTGAAGAGCGACCTGCTCAAGGAGCTGGAAAAGCACAAGGCCCAGTTCAACGCCTACCGCGGCAATCCCGGCGTGGAGGAAGCGCGGCTGGACGAGGTCGTCGACCGCATCGACGGCGCCTTCCAGCGCCTGAACGCGGTGGCCGGCAAGACCGGCGTGGCGCTGACCAGCAACGACTGGCTGATGAGCATCCGCAGCCGCATCAGCATCCCCGGCGGCACCTGCGAATTCGATCTGCCGGCTTACTACAACTGGCAGCAGATGCTGCCGGTGCGCCGTCGCAAGGACTTGATGGGCTGGGCGCAGACGCTGATGCCGCTGGCCGAGGCCCTGCAGGTGCTGCTCGGCCTGCTGCGCGACTCGGGCGCGCCGCACAAGGTCGCAGCCACGGCGGGCCAGTTCCAGCAGAGTCTGCCGGCCGGCCGCGTCTACCAGTTGCTGCGCATGCGCATCGACCCGAGCCTGGGGCTGATCCCCGAGATCTCCGGCCACCGGCTGATGATCTCGATACGGCTGATGCGCCAGGACGAGGAGGGCCGGCTCAAGCTGGCCCAGGAAGACACCGGCTTCGAGCTGGCCCTGTGCCAATGAAGACCAACGCTCAAGGCGAGCGCATCGTGCGCTGCCCACAGTGCGGTGGCGACAGCGTCTTCGCGCCCAGCAACAAGTGGCGCCCGTTCTGCAGCGAGCGCTGCCGCCAGATCGACCTGGGCGCCTGGGCCAGCGAGTCCTTCCGTGTACCGGCCACCCCGCCGCAGGACCCCGACGAGTTCGGGCCGGACGGCGAGCCCTTGATGCACTAGCCGTTCAGCAGCCGCCGCGACACCAGCTCGCGCCGCGCGCCGGCGGCGTCGGTGAACAGGAAGGCCTGCCAATCGCGCGACAAGGCCGCCTCGACATTGACCGGGTGGTCGTCCAGGAACATCAGTTCCTGCGGCTGGGCATCAAAGCGCCTCTCGGCCATGCCGAACATCTCCGCGCTCGGCTTGATCTGCTTGACGCGGCCGGAGAACAACCCCGACTCGAACCACTCGCCCAGCGGGTAGGTCTTGCTCAAGTGGTCGGCAAACGGCTCCGGCATGTTGGACAGGTAGTGCAGCGTGTGCCCTGCCGCACGCAGGTCGCGGATCAGCACGACGGTGGCAGGGATGGGCATCAGCTCGTCGGGCACCGCGCGCACGACCGCGGCAACCTCGCCGCGCGGCCAGCCGGTGCGGGCGGCGATGCGGCGCACCACCTCGTCGGCGCTGATCAAGCCCTGGTCGAACAGGCCCCAGTCGCCGCCGTAGTTCTGGAAGAAGACGGCCGCCGCGGCCGCACCCTGCTCCAGCGTCTCGATGCGGTGGGGCCACAGGCGCGCGAGAAAGCTGGCCGGGTGCCAGCGAAAGAGCACGCCACCAAAGTCGAAAACGATCTTCATGCCGATACCAGCCGCGCCAGCAGGCCGGCCGTGGAGCCGTCCAGACCAGCGGTGTCACCCGAATCGAGACGCGGCAGCAGTTGGTTGCACAGGGCCTTGCCCAGCTCCACACCCCACTGGTCGAAGCTGTTGATGCCCCACAGCGCGCCGGCGACGAAGACGCGGTGCTCGTAGAGAGCGATCAGTGCGCCGAGCGAGCGCGGCGTCAGCGCGTCCAGCACGAGGGTCGTGCTCGGGCGGTTACCGGGAAAACTGCGGTGGCGGGACAAAACGTCGCGGTCCAGCGTCGCAGAAGCAGTGGGCGCTGTTTCGTTCAACGCCTCCGCGGCCGTCTTGCCTTGCATCAGCGCCTGGCTCTGGGCGAGGCAGTTGGCGAGCAGCTTGCGGTGCTGGTCGGCGAGCAGCAAGGCCAACTCACCCGTCGCACCGTGGTTGGGGCGCTTGACCGCGATGAACTCGACCGGGATCACGTCGGTGCCCTGGTGCAGCATCTGGAAGTAGGCATGCTGGCCGTTGGTGCCTGCCTCGCCCCAGACGACGGGCGAGGTGCCGAAGGGCAGCGCATTGCCGTCAAGGTCCACGCCCTTGCCGTTGCTCTCCATCTCCAACTGCTGCAGATAGGCCGGCAGCCGGCGCAGGCCCTGGTGATAGGGCGCCACGCTGCGGCTCGTGAAACCGTGGAAGTTGCGATACCAGATGTCGACGAGGCCCAGCAGCACCGGCAGGTTCTGCCCCAGCGGCGTGAATGCAAAGTGCTCATCCATTGCATGCGCGCCGTCCAGCAGCGCGCGGAAGTTGTCGGCACCGACGGCGATGGCGATGGGCAGGCCGATGACCGACCACAGCGAGTAGCGGCCGCCGACCCAGTCCCAGAAGCCGAAGGCGGTGTCGATGCCGAAAGCGGCCGCGGCGGCGGTGTTGCTGCTGGTGGCAACGAAGTGGCGGGCGATGTCCGTGCCGCCGGCCGCGATGAACCAGGCCTTGGCCGCCCGCGCATTGGCCAGCGTCTCCTGCGTCGTGAAGGTCTTGGATGCGATGACGAAGAGCGTGTGCTTCACGTCCAGCTCGGCCAGCACAGGGGCGAGGTCGTGGCCGTCAACGTTGGACACGAAATGCAGCTTCAAGTCATGTCGGCCGTAGGCCTGCAGCGCCTGCACGACCATGGCCGGCCCCAGGTCGCTGCCGCCGATGCCGATGTGGACAACGTCGGTGATCTTGCCCCGCTCGCCGCGGCGCACACCTTCGGCAAAGGCCAGCATCTCGTCGAGCGAAGCCTGCACCTCGGCGTTGAAGGGCGCTTCGCTGCCGGCCGGCGCGCGCAGCGCCGTGTGCAGCACGGCGCGGCCTTCGGTCGTGTTGACCGGGTCGCCGCGCAGCAGCGCGTCGCGCCGGGCTTCCAGGCCGCAGTCCCTCGCCAGCCTCAGCAGCAGCGCCAGCGTGGGCGCGTCGATGCGGTTCTTGGACAGGTCGGCAAAGACTTCGGGCGCCTCGAACGACAGCAAGCCGAAGCGATTCGCGTCGGCAGCAAAGGCCGTGCGGATGTCGAAACCGCGACCGCTCGCGGCGTAGTGGGCCTGCAGTTCGGCCCAGACGGGAGACAGGTCGCAGCGCGTCGTCATGGTCAGGCGGCTTCGATGAGCTTGTCGAGCTTGCCGGCGTCAACGGCGAAGAGGCGGATGCCTTCGGCCAGCTTCTCCGTGGCCATCGCGTCCTCGTTCAGCGCAAAGCGGAAAGCGGCTTCGTCGAGATGGATAGCGGGCACGGCGGCCGACTTGGCGGGGTCCAACGCACGTTCGAGCTTGGCGTCCGTCGCCTGCAATTGCGCGAGCAGATCGGGGCTGATCGTCAGCAGGTCGCAGCCTGCCAGCGCCTGGATCTGGCCGATGTTGCGAAAGCTCGCGCCCATGACCTCGGTCTTGATGCCATGCTGCTTGAAGTAGGCATAGATCTGCGCCACCGACTTCACGCCGGGGTCGTTGACGCCAGCCATCGCAGCCTCGTCCCAGCCCGCGCCCGCCGACTTCTTGTACCAGTCGTAGATGCGCCCCACGAAGGGCGAGATCAGTTGCACCTTGGCCTCGCCGCAGGCCACCGCCTGGGCGAATGCGAACAACAGCGTCAGGTTGCAGCGGATGCCTTCGCGCTCCAGCTCGGCGGCGGCCTGAATGCCTTCCCACGTCGACGCCAGCTTGATCAGCACGCGCTCGCGGCCGATGCCGGCAGCTTCGTACAGCCCGATGATGCGGCGGGCGCGGGAGAGCGACGCCGTCTTGTCGAACGACAGGCGGGCATCCACCTCGGTGGACACGCGGCCGGGCACGACCTTGAGGATTTCGAGGCCGAAGCGCACGAGCACGTGGTCGACGATCTCGTCCAGCGGTTTGCCGCGGTGGGCGGCGACCGCATCCTTCAGCAGCGGCGCGTAGTCGGGCGACTGCACGGCCTTCAGGATCAGTGAAGGATTGGTCGTCGCATCCCGCGGCGCGAACTGCGCGAGCTGCAGGAAATTGCCCGTGTCGGCGACGACGGTGGTGACGGCTTTGAGCTGGTCTAGCTGGTTCATGGTGGGCCTGTATTCGGGTCCATCGGATTGACCCGGCGAAGAAACTGCTGCATAGTATTTCACGAAACTAAGTTACACAACGGTTGGCGCTCCATGGGTGACGCTGGCCTGGAGACCCCGCAGATGTCCTTCGATCTCGTGTTTTTTGGCGGTACCGGTGACCTGACGTGGCGCAAGCTGATGCCCGCGCTCTTCCAGGCCTTCCGGCACGGCAAGCTGCCCGAAGGCGGCCGTATTCTCGCCGTCGCGCGTGACGAGCAGACGGACGAGCGCTACCGCGAGTGGTTGAAGGAGCGTTTCCGCGAGGTCGAGGCGGGCAAGCGCCCGAGCGACGAGGAGTTCGCGCGCTTCGCCGAGCTCATCCACTACCGCCGCATGGACCTCTCGCAACCCGAGCATTACCAGGGCCTCAAGGACTGGCTGGACGCACGCAATGCCGACACCGTCGTGCTCTACCTCGCCACCAGCCCTCATCTGTTCACTGGCATCTGCCAGCAGCTTGGCGCCGTGGGCCTGAATCACGACAAGGTGCGCGTCGTGCTGGAGAAGCCGCTGGGCCACGACCTCGCCAGTGCCCAGGAGATCAACCGCACGGTGCGCGCGGTGTTCGCCGAGCGGCAGGCCTTCCGCATCGATCACTACCTCGGCAAGCCGTCGGTGCAGAACCTGATGGCCCTGCGCTTCGGCAACGCGCTGTTCGAGCCGCTGTGGCGCCGCGAAAGCATCGCCAACATTCAGATCACGCTGGCCGAGCAACTCGGTGTCGGCACGCGCGGCGCCTTCTACGACGGCACCGGCGCGCTGCGCGACATGATCCAGAACCATGCGCTGCAGCTGCTGACGATGATCGCCATGGAGCCGCCCGCCAGCAACGACGCCGACGCGATCCGCGACGAGAAGCTCAAGGTGCTGCGCGCGCTCAAGCCGTTCACGCCGGGATCAGTGAGCCGCGACGTCGTGCGTGGCCAGTACCGCGCGGGCATGTGCGGCGGCCACCCGGTGCCGGGCTATCTGGAAGAGGTCAAGGTACCGCCGGAAAGCCAGTGCGAAACCTTCGTCGCGCTGCGCACCGAGGTGGAGAACTGGCGCTGGGCCGGCGTGCCCTTCTATCTGCGAACCGGCAAGCGCCTGGCCGCACGCGATGCGCAGATCGTCGTCAACTTCCGCCCGGTGCCGCACCAGATCTTCCCGGGCGCCAGCCTGCCGAATCGGCTCGTCATCAAGCTGCAGCCCGAGGACGGGCTGGAGCTGCAATTGCTCGCGCAGAAGGGCACGGGCCACGGCGAGCAGCTGACGCCGGTGTCGCTGGACCTGGACTTCGACAAGGCCTTTGCGACGCACCGCGTGGGCGCCTATGAGCGCCTGTTGCTGGAAGCGATTGCCGGCCGTTTGAACCTCTTCGTGCGCAGCGACGAGCAGGAGCAGGCCTGGCGCTGGGTTGAACCCATCCTGGACGCCTGGGAAGCAGATGGCAATGGCCCGCGGCCCTATGCCGCCGGTTCCTGGGGCCCGGCCGCCGCAAGCGCGCTGGTCGCCCGTGATGGTTATTCCTGGGCGGAAGAGCAATGAGCATCCTCGAACGAGTCAAAGCCGCCCTGCCGGCCCTGCCGCCCGCCGAACAGCGCGTGGCAAAGCTGCTGTTGCTTGACGCGCGCAGCTTTGCCAGCCTGCCGGTGAGCGAACTGGCTGACCGGTCGCATGTGTCCAAGCCGACGGTGGTGCGCTTTTGCCGCAGCGTCGGCTATGACGGCCTGGCCGACTTCAAGTTGAAACTGGCCGGCAGCGTCAACGAAGGTGTGCCCTTCGTGCACCGCGCGGTGGACGAGGACGACAAGACGGCCGACATCATCGTGAAGGTGGTCGACAACGCTGTTGCCGCTTTGCTGCACTACCGCAACGACGCCGCCAGCCATGCCTTCGAGCGCGCCATCGATGCGCTGGCCGATTCGGCCCGCCACAACCGGCGCATCGAGTTCTACGGCGTCGGCAACTCCGGCATCGTGGCCCAGGACGCCCAGCACAAGTTCTTCCGCCTGGGCGTCAACACGGTGGCGACCAGCGACGGCCATGTGCAACTGATGAGCGCAACGATGCTGCAGCCGGGCGACTGCGCCGTCATCATCAGCAATTCCGGCCGCAGCCGCGACCTGCTGGACGCTGCGGATATCGCACGCAAGAAGGGTGCGACCATCATCATCATCACGGCCAGCGCCTCGCCGCTGGCGCAGCTGGCTCTGGGCCCCAGCCAGATCCTGCTGGCGGTGGACCACCCGGAAGACTTCGACCGCTACAGCCCGATGGTGTCGCGGCTGCTGCATCTGATCGCGGTGGACATCCTGACGACGGGCGTGGCCCTGCGCCTGGGCCAGCATCTGCGACCCATGCTGCAGGAGATCAAGAAAAACCTGCGCGCCAAGCGCTACGCAGGTTAAGGCTACGCCGGCTGATCAGGCGACGGCAGGCGGCGCCCAGAGCAACTCGGCCACGCCGTAGACGCGGGCCAGTTCGCGCAGCTTATCGGGTGCGTCGTCGAGCTTGAGCGTTGCGCCCTGCTCGCTGCACTGGCGCACCGCCGACAGCAGCAGGCTGAGCGCCGACGAGTCGAAATCCTTCAGCTCGACTGCCGACAACCGCACCTCGCGGCCTGCGGCAGCCAGCACCTGAGCCGCCTCGGCACGCAGGGCAGGCGACATCTGCGCCCAGGCGGCGCGGGCACCATCCATGCGCAGCCGCGCGGGCAGCTTCAAGCCGCTCAAGATCAGCTCTTGGCAGCCGGTGCGCCGGCCTTGGCGTTCTTGTCCGCCAGGCCCTTGATCAGGCCATCGATGCCGTTGGCGCCGATCTCCTGCGCAAAGCTGTTGCGGTACTGGTCCGCCAGCCAGATGCCCAGCACGTTGACGTCATAGATCCTCCAGACATCGCCGGCCTTCTCCAGGCGGTAGTCGAGCTGGATGGGGTCGCCCTTGCCGCGGATCTCGGTGCGAACAACGACTTCGGTGTCAGTCGGCTGGGCGCGCAACGGCTTCAGGCCGATGGTCTGGTCCTTCACCTGAGTCAGTGCGCCGGCATAGGTACGGACAAGCAGGGTCTTGAACTCCGCCTGCAGTTTGCCCTGCTGGTCGGGCGTGGCCTGGCGCCAGAAGCGGCCGACGGCGGACGCCGTCATGCGCTGGAAGTTGACGTGGGGCATCACCTTGGCATCGACCAGGGCAATGATCTTGCCGACGTTGCCAGCCTGGATGTCCTTGTCAGCCTTGACGGCCTCGATGGTCTCCAGCGAGAGCTGACGAATCAGTTGGTCCGGCGTGCCGGCATCGGCCGCGTGGGCGGCATGCACCAGGCCCAAGCCCAAGGTCGCAAGGGTGGCCAGGGCGAGCAGGCGGCGGCGCAGGGAAGTCAGCAAAGTCATGGTGTCACTTTCTCAGAACGGGACTGATGCTCAACGCGCCAGCCCGGGCTTTGGTTGGCTCATCGCGCGTGAACCGCGCCATGAACCTGGTGGTTCACCGCGTCGCCGCGGAAGCGGGTTCGGCGGGCCTTTTCACGGTGGCAGCAGGCCCGGACGCAGCCGGCTCGGCTGCCGAAGCCGCCGATGCGGGTGCCGACGCACCGTTGCCCGGCACCAGCACCTCGACCTCTTCGTCATCATCGAAGCTGCCGCGGCGCTGCAGATAGGCATCGCGGTAAAAGGTGTATTTATCCAATGCGATGCCTTCCAGCATGTCACCGGCCCGCAGGAAGTTGGCGCGCGTGTTGACGATGTTCAGCGACGTGATGAGCACCTTCTTCTTGCCATCGTCGAAGACAACGGCCGGCGAGGCCTGCCAGTCCAAGGGAAGCGCCAGAGAGTCACGCACCGAGGACGGCCCGAACAAGGGCCAGACGATGTAGGCACCGGTGCCCATGCCCCACTTGCCCAGCGTCTTGCCGAAGTCCTGGCTGTTCTTCTCCAGGCCCGCCTCGGTGGCGATGTCGAGCACGCCGGCCAGGCCGAGCGTGGAGTTGACGGCAAAACGCATGCCCTGCTCGACACCCGCCTTGAAGCGCCCCTGCAGCAGCAGGTTCACCGCCGACCAGGCGTCGCCGATGTTGCCGAAGAAGTTGTCGATGCCGGTACGGATCGGCGAAGGCACGATCTCGGAATAGGCCGTGGCCACGGGCTTGAGGACGTTGGCGTCCAGGCTCTCGTTGAAGGCGAAGACCTTGCGGTTCCAGGACTCCCACGGATCCAGCCTCTGGCCCTTGGAGCCCATGACCTTGTCGACGGCCCGCTCGATGCGCGTGCCCACGCCCTGCATGGTCTGGCAGCCCGCCAGCCCGAGCACAAGGGCCAGCAAGGCCAGCGTTCTGATGACCCGGTTCACGGTTTGCCTCCCGAGGCGGGCGCAGGGCTGCCCATGTCAGACGCCTTGCTGTTGATGAACTGGCCGATCAGGTTCTCGAGCACCACTGCGCTCTGCGTCTGGCGGATCACGTCGCCGGTGGCCAGGTTCTTCTCGTCGGCGCCCGGCTCCAGGCCGACGTACTGCTCGCCGAGCAGGCCGGCGGTCAGGATCTTGGCCGAACTGTCCTTGGGGAAGAGCGTGGCCTTTTGCAGATTGATGACGACCTTGGCCTGGAAGGTCTTGTCGTCGAAGCTGATGGACTCCACGCGGCCGACGACGACGCCGGCGCTCTTCACCGCCGCACGCGCCTTCAGGCCGCCGATGTTGTCGAAGCGCGCCGACACCTGGTAGGTCTCGTCGAAGTTCAAACTGAGCAGATTGCCTGCCTTGAGCGCCAGGAACAGCAGGGCCGCGCCGCCAACCAGCACGAAAAAGCCCACCCAGGCGTCATATCGAGAGGATTGCATCCTTCCTTCTCCCTAAATCGAAAACATCAGCGCGGTCAGCATGAAGTCCAGCGCCAGCACGGCGAGGGACGACAGCACGACGGTGCGCGTGGTGGCGGCCGACACGCCCTCGGGCGTCGGGCTGCAGGTGTAGCCCTGCAGCAGCGCAACGAAAGTGACGGTCACGCCGAAAGCCAGGCTCTTGATGACGCCGTTGCCGACGTCGGCGAACACATCCACGCCGCCCTGCATCTGCGACCAGAACGCGCCGGAATCGATGCCGATCAACGGCACCGCCACCAGCCAGCCACCGATGATGCCGACGGTCGAGAAAACTGCCGCAAGTAAGGGCATCGCGATGAAACCACCCCAGAAGCGCGGCGCCAGCACCCGCTGCACCGGGTCCACGGCCATCATTTCCATGGCCGTCAGCTGCTCGCCGGCCTTCATCAGGCCGATTTCGGCCGTCAGCGACGTGCCGGCACGTCCCGCGAACAACAGCGCCGTGACGACCGGCCCCAGCTCGCGCACAAGGCTGAGCGCAACCAACAGGCCGACGGCCTCTGCCGAGCCGTAGCGCTGCAGCGTGTAGTAGCCCTGCAGCGCCAGCACGAAGCCGACGAAGAGGCCGGACACGCCGATGATCGACAGCGAGCGGTTGCCCAGATAGAAGACCTGCTCGCGCACGAGCACGGAGCGCGCGAGCGCCTTGGGCGAGCGCGCCAGCAGGCTCATGAACAGTCGCGCCGCGGCGCCGACATCGGCCAGCGTCAGGCGCAGGCCCGTGCCCACGCGGGTGGCGAGCGCAATCATGCCAACACCCCGCGGGAGACGCCGAAATCCTCGGCCACCGGCTTGGCCGGCTGGTGAAAGCGCACGGGGCCGTCCGGCTCGGCCCCCACGAACTGGCGCACCAGCGGGTCGTCGCTGTGGCGCAGTTCGTCCGGCGTGCCCTGGGCCACGACGCGCCCGTTGGCGACCATGGCCACCTCGTCGGCGATCTGGAAGGTCTCGTGCAGGTCGTGCGACACGATGACGCTGGTCAGGCCGAGGGCGTCGTTCAGATCGCGGATCAGGCGGGCGGCGACGCCCAGGGAGATCGGGTCCAGGCCGGCGAAAGGCTCGTCGTAGAGCACCAGGTCGGGGTCCAGCGCGATCGCACGGGCCAACGCCACACGGCGCGCCATGCCGCCGGAGATCTCGCTCGGCAGCAGATCGCGGGCGCCGCGCAGGCCGACGGCGTTGAGCTTCATCAGCACCAGGTCGCGGATCATGGCCTCGGACAGGTCGGTGTGCTCGCGCAGCGGGAAGGCGACGTTCTCAAACACGCTGAGGTCAGTGAACAGCGCGCCGAACTGGAACAGCATGCCCATGCGCCGGCGTACGGCGTAGAGCCCCGGCAGATCCAGCGGCGCCAGGTCCTGGCCATCGAACAGCACCTGGCCGCTCATCGGCCGCAGTTGCCGCCCGAGCAGGCGCAGCACGGTGGTCTTGCCGCCACCGGAGGTACCGATCAGCGCCAGCACCTTGCCGCGTTCGAGCTTGAGGTTGACGCCATTCAGCACGACGCGGTCGCCATAGCCGACGCTGACGTTGCGCAGTTCGATCAGAGGTGCGGTTGCCGAAGGGTTCACGCGGGCGGGCCGGAGCCAGGCGGATGGAAGGGCGCCATGATAGGGGAAACACCAAGAACCCCGGGGTTGCCGCTGAGGAAGGCTCGTGGCGAGCCGATAAAGGAAATGGGGTCGCGGCCCAAACTCAGCCTTGATCTGCTGCGCCTGCCGCGCTTCAGCAACGCTCGGATGTCAGGCGTGGGCCGCGTATGCGTGCGTCAGTTCACGAAATGCGCAAGCGTCGCGACCAGCGTTCATCCGCCCACGACGAGCGGCATCACGGCAAGCCCAGTCAACACCAAAATACTTTCCACCCGCCATGCAAAGCCGACCTATGCGCCACCGCCCTCGCTCCGCCTCTGTTCACGGCTTCACGCTCATCGAGTTGATGATCACCGTGGCCATCATCGGCATCCTGGGTGCGATCGCGGTACCTCAGTACCGCGACTACGTGACCCGCAGCCGACTGGCGGACGCCAGCAGTGCCCTGACAACGATGCGCGCCCAGATGGAACGCTACTACCAGGACAACCGCACCTATGCCGACGCCGGCACCTTTGTCTCGCCCTGCAACAACGCCACCGCTTCGGCCCGCACGTTCGGCACTTTCTTGGTCAGTTGCACCGGCACGCTAAGCGCGAGCCAGTTCACGCTGCAGGCCGTCGGCAGTGGGAAAACCAGCGGGTTCACCTACACCATCAACCATCAGGACGTTCGCGCAACCACGGCAATCCCGACCGCTTGGGGCAGCGTTTGCACCAGCAAATGGATCATGGTCAAGGGCGACTCATGCTGAAACGTCGTCGTTCAGGGTTCAGCCTCATCGAGTTGCTGGTGTCGGTCAGTGTGGTCGGCATCGTCTTGGCGGTGGCAATGCCAAGCTTCACGAGTTGGATCCGCAATGCCCGCGCCCGGACGGTCGCCGATGCTCTGCAGACTGGCCTGCGTCTGGCCCAGGCCGAGGCACAGCGGCGCACGCACTCGGTGGTGTTCTTCCTTACAAACACCAAGACCTGCACCACCGCATCGACGGCTGCCGCCGGCGGCGGCTACTGGCAGATCCGCGTGGTGCCCAATGCCCTGCTCACCGGCGACGCAGCCGACGCCGTGCAGTGCGGCGTGCTGACCGACGTCTCTGCCGACGTTGCCCTCACTTCTTCCGCCACAGCGCTTTGCTTCGGAGGCGATGGCCGGCAGACGACGTTGACCAACCCGGCCACGGTCGGGGTGGACTGCACCGCTGCTGCAGCTCTGTACGACATCACGCCCTCAGGAAGCAGCGCTGACAAGCGCCCCTTGCGCGTGACGGTCAGCTTGGCCGGCTCCATCCGGCTGTGCGATCCCGGCAAGAGCGGCAGCGCACCAGACGGATGCCGATGATGACTTCGCAACACACCTCTGCCCGCGGCTTCTCGTTGATCGAGGTGCTCGTCGGCATCCTGATCGTGTCCTTCGGACTGCTTGGCCTGATCACGCTGCAGAGCCGCGCACTGCAGGTCTCCGTGAGCACCGAAGACTCCCAACGCGCGGCGCTGCTGGCCAGTGAAATGGCAGCGCAAATGTTCAACCTGAACACCGTGAACCTGAATCCGACCACGGTCAGCGACTGGGCCGCACGCGTGGCCGACCCAGCCAGCGGTGTTGCCAACGGCACCGGGACGGTGACCGTCACGAATGCAACTACCGCCCGCGTGACCGTGACCTGGACACCTGTGCAGTCCACCGGCGCGGCCAACGACACGCACACCTACACCACGGACGTGGTCATTCCCCAATGAGCCGCCTTTCAGCGCCGTCTCGCGGCTTCTCCCTCGTCGAGCTAATGGTGACGCTTGCCATCGGCCTGGTGCTGACGCTGGCCATTTCGATGATGGTGGCCAAGCAGGAGTCGATCCGGCGCGGGGTGACCTCAGGCAACGATTTGACCGGCAACTCCGCCTATGCGGCGTACATGCTGGACCGCGAATTGCGCAGCGCCGGTGCCGGCATCAGCCAGGCATCCGCGGAAAACTATGGCTGCACATTGAACGTTTCGCGCGGCAACGCGCAATTGCTGCCGGCGACTGGCGCATTTCCTGCGCCTTTCGCATCAGTGCCTCAGACCTTTGTACTGGCCCCGATGATCATCCATGCCGGTGCAGGCGCCAACGGCTCCGATGTGATCGCGGTGGCAACCGGCAACTCCGGGCTGAGTGAATCGGCCCTGCCGGTCGCGCCGCAATCGACCGCCGCCGGTCAGCTCAGGCTGTCCAACACCCTGGGTATCCGGGGTGGCGACCTGGTGCTGCTGTCGCAGCAGGCCGTGGGCTGCATGGTGCAGCAGGTAAGCAGCGGCTTCGTCGGTGGCACCGCACAGACGCTGACCTTCGGCGGCACCTATGCCGCCAACACCATCAATGGCAGGGCACTGGTCGATTTCTCGAACGGCAACGCCTTCGTATCGTTGCTGGGCAATGTCACCGGCAACCAGCCGCGATTCATGCTGTACGGGCTCGGCAGCAACGACACGCTGTTCTCGTACGACCTGCTGCAATTGAATTCAACCACTGCCCAGGCACTCGTCGAAGGCGTCGTCGACATGCGGGTGCTGTACGGTGTGGACACCGTGCGAACCGGCCTGGACCAGGTCACGCAATGGATTGCGCCGACCACTGCGGGCTACACCGCTGCCGCGCTGACGGCCGGTACTTCGGTGGCTCAGACCAACCTGCAGGCGATTCTCGCTGTGCGCGTCGGACTGATCCTGCGCAGCGACCTGATCGAGAAAGCCGATGTCACGCCCGCCTCGCTGACGATGTTCAGCGACCTCGGCACCGGACTCACTTACACCTACACCGTGCCCACGGACACCACGAACCAGCGCTATCGCGTCGTCGAGTTCACGGTGCCGCTGCGCAATGTTCGCTACTCACGCTAGGCCTGAGATGAAGCGCCCTCATTCCTTCACGCGCGCAGCCAAGAGCGAACAGCGCGGCATCGTGCTGATCTTTGCCCTCATCACGCTCGTCATTCTGCTCATCGGTGCAGTGGCCATCTCGCGCTCCATCAACGCCAGCCAGTTCGCCATCGGCAACATCGGCTTCAAGCGCGACCTGACCAATCAAGGTGAGCGAGCGCTGCAAATCGCGTTGGACGCCGTCCGCACCGGTGGCGCATTGGCCGTCGTCACTGCGCGCAACACGGATCTGCAGAGTGCCAACTACAAGGCGACATTGCTGCCCACCAATGCGCAGGGCATTCCGAACGCCCTGCTCTCTGACACCGATTTCGCCGCAGTCGGCGTGACCAGCAACGACATCACCATCACCGACATGGGCGTCAAGATCCGCTATGTGATCGATCGCATGGCCACGGCGACCGGCAACTGCAGCACCAGCATCTGCACGATGGCCAATCAGACCGTCTTCGGGGGAGGCTCCAGCGAATGGATCAACTCCCAGACCAACAGCGGTGCTGCCAACAATGCCAATCCGTCAGCGGTGCCTCAGCAGCCGATCTATCGCATCACGCTCAGGGTCACCGGGGTGCGCAACACGCTGTCCTTCTTCCAGTCCACCTTCACCACCAACTGAGCCTGCTCAGGGCGTCCAGAGGTTCTCCATGAATGCAGTCCGCCTTGTTGTCTCTGTGCGTGGCCTGGCGCTCGCTGCCAGCCTCGCCACGATCGCAGCGACATCGTCCGCCCAGGTCTCGCTGGCTGACCAGCCGGTATTCACGTCCGTCAACGTGCCCGGCAATCTCGCGCTGGCGCTGTCGGTGGAGTTCCCGACAGCGATCAGCGTGGCCCACCCCACGCGCACCTACTCTTCGGCCAGCACCTACATCGGCTACTTCGACCCGACCAAGTGCTACTCCTACCGCTACACCGACGGCACCAGCACCGACAACTACTTCTATCCCGACGGCGCCGCCAGCAGCCGCACTTGCACGAACAAGTGGAGTGGCAACTACCTGAATTGGGCGTCGATGCAAACCATCGATCCGTTTCGCTGGGCACTGACGGGCGGCTACCGCGTCATCGACACATCAACGCTGACCGTACTGGAGAAGGCGTGGGCGACCAACCAAGGCAGCACCAGCAACTTCCCGGACAGCAGCGTTTCCGGCAACAGCGCGTTGTCGGGCGCAACGCCGTTCTCGACGGCAACCGGCATGGCCACGCGCATCTGGTCGCTCGGCAACAAGATGCGTTTCATGACGGCATCCAGCGGCTCGCCGGCACCGAACTACGGCAATACGCCCACCCACTACAACCCCGGCGCCAGCTATACGCACGGCACTCTCTACGAGGTGTTCATCCGCGTGAAGGTGTGCGATCCCGCCGCGGCTGCCAGTGATCGCGAAGCCAACTGCACGCAGTACGGCAGCAACTCCTACAAGCCCACGGGCTTGATGCAGAAGTATTCGGACAAGATTCGCTACAGCGCCTTCGGCTACCTCAACGACAGCAACCTCAACCGGGACGGTGGCGTGCTGCGAGCCAAGCAGAAGTTCATCGGCCCGACCATGCCGGTCCCAGGCGGCATTCCTGTGGCCAATACGAAGGGCGAATGGGACGGCGCAACCGGCGTGATGGTCACCAACCCGGACGCCAGTGATGCCAGCGACACGAACACGAACTTCGGCGTCACCGTCACGAACAGCGGGGTGATGAACTACCTGAACAAGTTCGGCGAGATCAGCCCCGGCAGCTACAAGACCTACGACCCCGTGGGCGAGCTGTACTACGCCACGCATCGCTACTACCGCAATCTCGGCAATGTGTCCGCCTGGACGTCCATGTCAGGTGCCAATGCCGCGACCAAGGCCACCTACGCCGATGGCTTTCCCGTCATCACGACCTGGGATGACCCCATCCAGTACTCCTGCCAACGGAATTTCGTCCTCGGCATTGGCGACGTCAACGCCCACGCGGATCGCAACCTTCCGGGAGCGACGGGTTCGTCCGAGCCGAGCAAGCCTGCTGAAGTCACGAGCGACACCGGCGTCGACGCCACGACCTGGACCAACAAGGTCGGTGTGCTCCAGGGTCTCGGCAACTCGCTCGCATCCGTTCAGGGCTACGGCGGCTGCTGTACGAACAACGGCGCGCTGATGGCCGGCCTGGCTTACTGGTCCAACATCAACGACATCCGTTCCGACAAGGATGGCGTGCAGACCATCCAGACCTACTGGCTGGACGTCCTCGAGTACCAGACCTTCAAGTCCAACAACCAGTTCTACCTGGCCGCCAAGTACGGCGGCTTCAAGCCGCCCAGCACCTATTCGGACGCCACGGCAACACCCTCCCAGTTCGCCAACAATGCGACAACGAAGTCCTGGTGGTCCACCACGACCGACACCGTGCCCGACGGCACGCCACGGCCCGACAACTACTTCACGGCCGACAGGGCGGATCAAATGGTGGACGGGCTGAACAAGACGTTCTCCAGCATCGCGTCCCAGCTCTCCGCCTACTCGACCTCGTTCTCCACCGCCCTGCCCCAGGTGTCCGCCCTCGGCGTGGCGTCTTACTCGACCAAGTACGACGCCAGGAGCTGGACCGGCGAACTCGAAGCCAGCACGACCACGTTCAACGCAACGACGGGCGAGCCCAGCCTGCAAAGCCAATGGACGTTCTCCGGCCTGCTGGGCACTCAAGCTGCGGGAACCGGATGGGATACCGCGCGCAAGATCGTCACCTACAACACGTCGACCAATGCAGGCGTACCTCTTCGCAGCGGAACGGGCGGCATTTCAGCCGCACAGATGACCGCGCTTGACACGTCGTACACCGCCGGCAACGACTCGGCCGACTACCTGAACTACCTGCGCGGTGATCGAACGAACGAGCGCTCATCCGCGGTCTCCGGCTCCACCCGCGCCTATCGCGACCGCGCCACGCTGCTGGGCGATATCGTCAATGCCAAGGCCCGCCCGGTCGGTGCTCCGGCAGCGCCCTATTCCACGACCAACAACCCGGGCTACGACACCTTCAAGACCACCTATGCCAATCGCACACCGATGGTCTACGTTGGCAGCAATGACGGGATGATGCATGCGGTGGATGGCAGCCTGACCGGCACCACCGCTGGCAAGGAGATCTGGGCCTACGTGCCGGGGGCGCTCTTCAGCGGCCCGTCGGGTGCCAGCACCGATGGCCTGGCGTCGATCGGCAACCCGACGTTCATCCACCACTTCATGCTGGATGCCACGCCGCTGAACATCGACATCGACTTCGGCCGCACCAGCGGCGGCAGCGGCACCGACTGGCGCACCATCCTCGTCGGCGGGCTGGGCAAGGGCGGCAAGATCATCTATGCCCTCGACATCACCGACCCATCCGCCATCACGAGCGAAGCAATCGCTGCGCAGAAGGTGCTCTGGGAATTCAAGGACAACGACCTCGGCTACACCTACGGTCAACCGGTTGTCGTGAAGACGCGCCGTCACGGCTGGGTCGTCGTCGTGGGCTCGGGCTACAACAACGCGGACGGCAAGGCCTACTTCTTCTTCATCAATCCTCGCACCGGCGCGCTGCTGGAGAAGGTCGCGACGACCTGCAGCACTTGCTCGGCGTCCAACCAGGCCGGCATGGCCCACGTCAATGCCTTCGTGCTGGACCTGACCGACGGCTACGCCGACGCCATCTACGGCGGCGACCTGATGGGCAACATCTGGCGGTTGGATGTGACGGGCACAGGCGGCCTTCCCGCACCCGTCAAGTTCGCCTATTTGGTGGGCTCGGATGGCAACGCGCTGCCGATCACGAGCAAGCCGGTGCCGGTCGTCCAGCCGGGCACGAACCGCCGCTACATCACGATTGGCACCGGCCGCCTGCTGGATTCGTCCGACATCAACAACACGCAACCGCAGCGCTTCTTCGCCATACTCGATGGTTCGAACGCGGCATTCAGCAAGGACGGCACCATCTCCGGGCAGACCTCCGACCTCCCCGCCGGCGTCACCTTCCCGCTCAGGGTGTCCAACCTGCTGGAGCTGACCGACCTGAACGTCAAGATCTCGCTGGACCTGCGCAGCCAGTTGGGCTGGTATGTCGACCTCGGCGTATCGGCAGGCGGCCCGGGCTGGCGCGTGCTGTCCGACCCGACGTCGTTCTATGGCACGGTGGCTTTCGCGGCAACCACGCCGAGTTCCACCGACGTCTGCGCCCCCAACGGCACCAGCCGTGTCTATGCCATCGACCTGGGTTCCGGCTACTGCGCGCTGACGGGTGCCGGTACCGGCTGCTACGAGAGCACCACGGACGGCATCGTCATCGACCTGACCTTCTACAGCGTCAACATCAATGGCGTGGGCAAGTCCGTGTTGATCAAGGGCAAGAACAACTGCACGGGCAGCAACTGCTCGCCGGTCAGCAAGGTGGCGACGCGCAGCCCGGCCAACCTGGGCCTGCAACGCCTGAACTGGCGCGAGATCCTGGTCAACAACTGAAGCGCAGGCCCAGCAATAGCAAAGGCCGCCCATGGGCGGCCTTTCTTCTTGCTCAGGCGGTCATCAGCGCGGCAGTGTCGTCGCACCCATCAAGTACTCATCCACTGCGCGTGCCGCCTGGCGGCCCTCGCGGATGGCCCAGACCACCAGGCTCTGGCCGCGACGGATGTCGCCAGCGGCGAAGACCTTGTCGACATTGGTCTTGTAGGCTGCCGCGCCTTCCGTCGACGCCTTGCCGTTGCCGCGGGCATCCTTGTCCACGCCGAAGGCCTCCAGCACCGTCGCGACCGGCGACACGAAGCCCATGGCCAGCAGGGCCAGGTCGGCCCTCAGGACTTGCTCGCTGCCTTCGACCTCGATCATCTTGCCGCCCTGCCATTGCAGGCACACGGTCTTGACGCCGGTCAGCTTGCCCTTCTCGCCGATGAATTCCTTGGTGGCGATGGCGAACTCGCGCTCGCAACCCTCTTCATGGCTGGACGAGGTGCGCAGCTTGATCGGCCAGTAGGGCCAGGTCAGCGGGCGGTCTTCCACTTCGGGCGGCTGGGGCAGCAACTCGAACTGGGTCACGCTCTTGGCACCGTGCCGGTTGCTCGTGCCGACGCAGTCGCTGCCGGTGTCGCCGCCGCCGATGACGATGACGTGCTTGCCGTCAGCGCGCAGCTGGTTCTTCAGCTTGTCGCCGGCGTTGATCTTGTTCTGCTGCGGCAGGAACTCCATCGCGAAGTGCACACCGCCGAGGTCCCGGCCCGGCACGGGCAGGTCGCGCGATTGCTCTGCGCCACCTGTCAGCACGACGGCGTCGAACTGCGCCTTCAGGTCATCAGCACTGATCGTTTCCTTGGCCCAGTTGGTGACCTTGGAACCCTCAGGCAATGCGCCAATCAGCACGCCGGTACGGAACTGGACACCCTCGGCCTTCATCTGCTCGACGCGGCGATCGATGTGGGACTTCTCCATCTTGAAGTCCGGGATGCCGTACCGCAGCAGGCCGCCGACGCGGTCGTTCTTCTCGAACACGGTCACGGCGTGGCCAACGCGGGCCAGTTGCTGGGCCGCGGCCAGACCTGCGGGGCCAGCGCCGACGACGGCCACCTTCTTGCCCGTCGTGAGCTTGGGGGGCTGCGGAAGCACCCAGCCTTCCGCCCAGGCCCCGGTCGATGATGGCGTGCTCGATGGACTTGATGCCCACCGCGTCGTCATTGACGTTCAGCGTACAGGCCGCCTCGCAGGGCGCGGGGCAGATTCGGCCGGTGAACTCGGGGAAGTTGTTGGTGCTGTGCAGCACCGTGATGGCGTTCTTCCAGTCCTCGGCGCGGCCCTTGTAGACCAGGTCGTTGAAGTCAGGGATGACGTTGTTCACCGGGCAGCCGCTGTTGCAGAACGGCGTGCCGCAGTCCATGCAACGAGCGCCCTGCTGCTTGGCCTGCTCGACGTTCAGGCCGATGACGAATTCCTTGTAGTTCTTGACGCGAGCGGGAACGGGCTCATAGCCCTCTTCCAGACGCTCGTACTCCATGAAGCCAGTGACTTTTCCCACGTCGACTCTCCTCAGACTTTCGCAGGCTCGGCCTGCTTGGCCTGAGCGATGGTGGTAGCGGCTTCCTTGGCGGCGTTGATCTCGCCCAGCGCGCGGCGGTATTCGTTCGGGAACACCTTGATGAACTTGGTGCGCGCCTCAGCCCAGTGGTCGAGGATGTCGCGCGCACGCTGGCTGCCGGTCCAGCGGTGGTGGTCCTCCAACAGCTTGCGCAGGATGGCCTCGTCGGTCTGTGCCTCGCGGTCCACGCCGTCGACGGCCTTGGTGCGGTGCCAGATGGCCTTGTCGACGCTGGCTTCCTGCTCCTGCGCCGTCATCACCTTGTCCAGCGACACCATGCTGGTGTTGCAGCGCTTGGCGAAGTGGCCGTCCTCGTCATAGACGTAGGCGATGCCGCCGCTCATGCCGGCCGCGAAGTTGCGGCCGGTCTTGCCCAGCACGGCGACGGTGCCGCCGGTCATGTACTCGCAGCCGTGATCGCCCGTGCCTTCGACGACGGCCGTGGCACCGGACAGGCGCACCGCGAAGCGTTCGCCCGCCACGCCGCGGAAGAAGGCCTCGCCGCGTGTCGCGCCGTACAGCGCGGTGTTGCCAACGATGATGTTCTTCGTCGCGTCGCCGCGGAAATCAATGCTGGGGCGCACGACGACGCGGCCGCCGGACATGCCTTTGCCGGTGTAGTCGTTGGCGTCGCCGATCAGGTAGAAGGTGATGCCCTGGGCCAGGAAGGCGCCGAAGCTCTGGCCGCCGGTGCCTTCCATCTGGATGAAGATGGTGTGGTCGGGCAGGCCTTCGGGCTTGCGGCGGATCAGCTCGCCGGACAGGCGCGCACCGACCGAGCGGCGCACGTTGCTGACCTCCTGCATGAACTGCACCTTCTCGCCCTTCTCGAAGGCGGGCAGGCACTTCTCGATGAGCTTCACATCGAGCGCACGCTCCAGGCCATGGTCCTGCACATCGTTGTGGATGCGGGCCACGTCGGCCGGCACCTTGTCGAATCCAGGGCGATAGAAGATGCGGGCGAAGTCCAGGCCCTTGGCCTTCCAGTGCGAGATGGCCTTCTTGGTGTCCAGCCAGTCCGAGCGACCGATCAGTTCGTCGAACTTGCTCACGCCGAGCTGGGCCATGATCTGGCGCGCTTCCTCCGCGACGAAGAAGAAGTAGTTGACGACATGCTCGGGGCGGCCGGTGAACTTCTTGCGCAGCACCGGGTCCTGC
Source organism: uncultured Roseateles sp. (assembly GCA_963422775.4). Lineage (GTDB taxonomy): Bacteria > Pseudomonadota > Gammaproteobacteria > Burkholderiales > Burkholderiaceae_C > Pelomonas. Next base: position 25,867 of record CAUJSJ030000154.1, on the reverse strand, counting down.
GTGGCCACACCCACCGGGCAGGTGTTGAGGTGGCACTTGCGCATCATGATGCAGCCCTCGGCCACCAGCGGTGCGGTGGCGAAGCCGAACTCGTCGGCGCCCAGCAGCGCGCCGATGACGACGTCGCGGCCGGTCTTCATCTGGCCGTCGGCCTGCACGCGCACACGGCCGCGCAGGCGGTTCAGCACCAGGGTCTGCTGGGCTTCGGCCAGGCCCAGCTCCCACGGCGTGCCGCAGTGCTTGATGGAGGACCAGGGCGAGGCGCCCGTGCCGCCGTCATGGCCGGCGATGACGATGTGGTCGGCCTTGCACTTGGCCACGCCCGTGGCCACGGTGCCGACACCCACTTCCGACACCAGCTTGACCGACACGTCCGCCTTGGGGTTGACGTTCTTCAGATCGTGGATGAGCTGGGCCAGGTCTTCAATCGAATAGATGTCGTGGTGGGGCGGCGGGCTGATGAGGCCGACGCCCGGCACCGAGTGGCGCAGCATGCCGATGTACTCGGACACCTTGCCGCCGGGCAGCTGACCGCCCTCGCCGGGTTTGGCGCCCTGGGCCATCTTGATCTGGATCTGGTCGGCGCTGACCAGGTACTCGGTCGTGACGCCGAAGCGGCCGGAGGCCACCTGCTTGATCTTGGAGCGCAGGCTGTCGTTGGCCTTCAGCTCGTAGTCGACGGCGATGACCTTGCCGTCGATCACATCGCTGATCTTGGTGCCATCGGTGATCTTGATGCCCTTGAGCTCGTTGCGGTAGCGGGCCGGGTCTTCGCCGCCCTCGCCCGTGTTGCTCTTGCCGCCGATGCGGTTCATCGCGACGGCCAGCGTGGCGTGGGCCTCGGTGGAGATGGAGCCCAGCGACATGGCGCCGGTGGCGAAGCGCTTGACGATGTCGGCGGCCGACTCGACCTCTTCCAGCGGCACGGCCTTGGTCGGATCGAACTTGAACTCGAACAAGCCGCGCAGCGTCATGTGGCGCTTGCTCTGGTCATTGATGAGCTGGGCGTATTCCTTGTAGGTCTCGAACTTGCCGGCGCGTGCTGCGTGCTGCAGCTTGGCGATGGCGTCGGGCGTCCACATGTGCTCTTCGCCGCGGGTACGCCAGGCGTACTCGCCGCCGGCGTCCAACATGCTGTCCAGCAGCGGGTCGTCGCTGAAGGCGGCCTCGTGCATGCGGATGGCTTCCTCGGCCACCTCGAAGACGCCGATGCCGCCGACCTGCGTGGGCGTGCCGCGGAAGTACTTCTCGACGAAGTCCGCCTTCAAGCCGATGGCCTCGAAGATCTGCGCGCCGCAGTAGGACATGTAGGTGGAGATGCCCATCTTGGACATGATCTTCGAGAGACCCTTGCCCACAGCCTTGATGTAGTTGTAGCGGGCCTGCTCGGCCGTCAGCTTGGCCGGCAGTTCGTCGCCCATGGCCTCGAGCGTTTCCAGCGCGAGGTAGGGGTGGACGGCTTCGGCGCCATAGCCGGCCAGCACGGCGAAGTGGTGCACCTCGCGGGCCGTGCCGGTCTCGACGACCAGGCCGGCCGTCGTGCGCAGGCCTTCACGCACCAGGTGGTGGTGGACGGCGGACAGGGCCAGCAGCGCGGGGATGGCGATGCGGTCCTGGCTGAGGTGGCGGTCCGTGATGATGAGGATGTTGTGGCCGGTCTTGATGGCGTCCACGGCCGAGGCGCAAAGCGAAGCCAGTTGCGCTTCCACGCCGGCGCGACCCCAGTCACGCGGGTAGGTGATGTCGAGTTCGCTGGGCTTGAACTTGCCGTTGGTAGGCGCCTCGATGCCGCGCAGGCGGGCCATGTCGTCGAAGTCCAGGATGGGCTGGCTGACTTCCAGGCGCATCGGCGGGTTGATGGCGTTGATGTCCAGCAGGTTGGGCTTCGGGCCGATGAAGCTGTTCAGAGACATCACGATGTTTTCGCGGATCGGGTCGATCGGCGGGTTCGTGACCTGGGCGAAGAGCTGCTTGAAGTAGTTGTAGAGCGGCTTGTTCTTGCTCGACAGCACGGCCAGCGGCGAGTCGTTGCCCATCGAGCCGATGCCCTCTTCGCCGTTCGCGGCCATGGGCGCGAGCAGGAACTTGATGTCTTCCTGCGTGGTACCGAAGGCTTGCTGGCGATCCAGCAGCGACGTCGTGAAACCGGGGCGGGCCGTCTCGGGAACGGCGATGTCGTCCAGCTTGACGCGGACGTTCTCGATCCACTGGCGGTAGGGGCGCGCGTTGGCGAACTGGTTCTTCAGTTCCTCGTCATCAACGATGCGGCCCTGCTCCAGGTCGATGAGGAACATCTTGCCGGGCTGCAGGCGCCACTTCTTGACGATCTTGGCCTCGGGGATGGACAACACGCCCGACTCGGAGGCCATGACGACGAGGTCGTCGTCGGTGATGCAATAACGAGCAGGCCGCAGACCGTTTCTGTCCAGCGCGGCGCAGACCTGGCGGCCATCCGTGAAGGCCATGGCGGCCGGGCCGTCCCAGGGCTCCATCATGGCGGCGTGGTATTCGTAGAAGGCGCGTCGGCGCTCGTCCATGCCTTCGTGCTGCTCCCAGGCTTCCGGGATCATCATCATGGCAGCGTGAGCCAGCGGATAGCCGGCCATCGTCAGCAGCTCGATCGCGTTGTCGAACGTGGCCGTGTCGGACTGGTGCTCGAAGCTGATCGGGTAGAGCTTCTTCAGGTCGTCCCCCAGCACGGGCGACTTCATGACGCCTTCGCGGGCGCGCATCCAGTTGAAGTTGCCCTTGACCGTGTTGATCTCGCCGTTGTGGCAGACCATGCGGTAGGGGTGGGCCAGCGGCCACTCGGGGAAGGTGTTGGTGGAGAAGCGCTGGTGGACCAGGGCAATGGCCGAGACGACTCGCGTGTCGGCCAGGTCCAGGTAGTACTTGCCGACCTGGTCGGCCAGCAGCAGGCCCTTGTAGATGACCGTGCGGCAGCTCATCGACGGCACGTAGTACTCGCGGCTGTGCGTGAGCTTGAGCGCCTGGATGGCGCTGGAGGCTGTCTTGCGGATGACGTAGAGCTTTCGCTCCAGCGCGTCGGGCACGATGATGTCCGGGCCGCGGCCGATGAAGATCTGGCGGATCACCGGCTCCTTCTCGCGCACGGTGGGCGACATGGGCATGGCGCGATCCACCGGCACGTCGCGCCAGCCGATCAGCACCTGGCCCTCGGCCTTGACGGCGCGGGCGAGTTCCTGCTCGCAGGCCAGGCGGGAGGCGGCTTCCTTGGGCAGGAAGATCATGCCGACACCGTACTCGCCGGGGGGCGGCAGGTTGATGCCCTGCTTGGCCATCTCCTCGCGGTAGTAGTCGTCCGGGATCTGGATCAGGATGCCCGCGCCGTCGCCCATCAGCTTGTCGGCACCGACCGCACCACGGTGATCCAGGTTCTCGAGGATCTTCAGGCCCTGCTCGACGATGTTGTGCGCCTTGTGGCCCTTGATGTGGGCGACAAAGCCGAGGCCGCAGGCGTCCTTCTCATTGCCCGGCCGGTAGAGCCCGTGCTCGGCAAGGTCTTGAATTTCTGACTGAATCTGCGCGGCGTGGCTCATGGCGCCCTCCTGGAACACGACAGGGCGGAAGCGTACTGCAGCGCAGCATTTGCGGCAACTTGATTAATATAGGGTCAGAGTCGAATTAATGCTCTTGCAACAGGGGCTGCCGCATAAATGGGGCCATAGTTAATGCCGCCTAGTCGGGCGTGCGAAGTGCTGCCTTGCGTGGTCGACCGCGAGGCCGCTTGGTGACGACGTGCTCATGATCGACGGCCAGCGGTTTCAGGAATGCCTCGCTGCCGACTGGCCGGCCACGCAAGGCGGCTTCGGTAAACAGCGCCTGCTCATGTGCGGATACGCCTTGCCCCATGAATTCGCGATAGACCTGCTCACGCTCGAAAGGGGTGTTTCCCATGGACCAATACAGCTCATGCTCGGTGATGAGCGCCTGCCTGTTCAGCCCGAGGTGATGTGCTGCACTGGACCAAGGCCACTGCGACGGCTCAGAGCACAAGCCTGCACGCACAGGATTGAGTTCGATGTAGCGCATGCAGGCCAACAGATGCCGTTCCCCCTCGATGAGGCCGGCACGAAAGCGCCCTTCCCACAAGGTGCCGCTGCGTTGATGTCGTGCGTTGAACCAGCCTACATAGCGCCGGCCGAGGGCCTGCATCATTCGGCTGAGCGCCTCCGAGGTGGGCGGTGTCAGCAGCAGGTGGAAGTGGTTGTCCATCAACACATAGGCATGAATGGCGACGCTGTATTGAGTGGAGACCTCGCCAATGACCGCGAGCAGTTGCTGGCGGTCGAGATCGCTGAAGAAAATGGCCTGGCGGTTGTTGCCGCGCAGGATGACGTGATGGGGCTGACCCGGCAGGATCAGGCGGGGAAGTCTGGCCATGGAAGGCCCCTTTCGGCGATGCCTGAGATGAGGAGCTCAGGATAATCGACTCCGACCCCAATTTATGCCGACCCCAATTTATGGCTGGCTCAGAAGAGGCTTTTTCCCGTCAGCCGTTGGTGCTCGCGGATCGCGAACCGGTCCGTCATGCCGGCGATGTAGTCGGCGCAGGCGCGCTCGCGGTCCTCGCGACTGGCGAAATCGGCGGGCATCTGAGTCGCGTCGGCCGAGTAGGCAGCAAAGAGATCGTGAAGCACTTGCTCGGCACGTGCGCGTGTCGATTGCACCTGTGGATGCCGATAGAGGTTGGCGAAGAGGAATCGCTTCAGCGCCGTGCTCTTGGCCCGCATGTCGGCGCCAAAACGCAGCAAAGGCTTTTCCGCTTGTCGTACGGCTTCGGTGCTTGCCGGGGCCGCCTCCGCCAGGGCCGCGCGGGTCGCGTCGATGATGTCGTAGACCTGGGCAGACAGCATGCGGCGTATCGTTTCGAACAGCAGTCGCTTGCCGATCAGGCCGGGATGGGCATCCAGCGTGGCCCGCCAGTGTTCGCGCACCAGCTCCACCTCCAAAAGCTGCTCCAGTTCGATCAGGCCGGAACGCACGCCGTCGTCCACGTCATGCGCGTTGTAGGCCACCTCATCGGCCAGATTGCAGAGCTGGGCTTCAAGGCTGGGCTGTCCACCGTGCAGAAAGCGCGTCGCGACGCCGCGAGGTTCAACCGCCTCGATGAGCTCCGCATTGCGCCTCGAACAGTGCTTGAGGATGCCCTCGCGCGTTTCAAAGCACAGATTGAGGCCGTCGAAATCCGGATAGCGTTGCTCCAGGTGGTCGACGACGCGCAGTGACTGCAGGTTGTGCTCGAAGCCGCCATGCTCGCGCATGCAGTCGTCAAGCACGTCCTGCCCCGCGTGACCGAAAGGCGTGTGGCCGAGATCATGGGCGAGGGCCACGGCCTCCACCAGATCCTCGTCCAGGCCCAGGCTGCGTGCGATGGACCGCCCCAACTGAGCCACCTCCAGTGAATGCGTCAGCCGCGTGCGGAACAGATCGCCCTCGTGGTTGAGGAAGACCTGGGTCTTGTAGACCAGGCGCCGAAACGCCGTGCTGTGGATGATGCGATCCCGGTCACGCTGGAACTCGCTGCGCGTCGGTGCCGCGGGTTCAGGCAGGCGCCGGCCTCGGCTGCGTGCAGGGTCAGCAGCGAATGGCGGGCGCGAGGGAGGCGACATCAAGCCGCTCCATGAGCAGCCAGAACCTCTGCGATGAGCGCGTCAGGTACGGCATGCAGGCCAGCCTTACCGAGCGCCTCGATGAGGACGAAACGGATGGCACCGGACTCGGCCTTCTTGTCCACGCGCATCAGCTGCAGATAGCGGTCGGCCCCCAGATTCGGCGGTTGCACCGGCAGGCCTGCGCGTTCGATCAAGGTACGCAGGCGCGCGACAAAGCCTTTGTGCATCAACCCCATCCGCTCGGACAGGTCGGACGCCAGCACCATGCCGCAAGCCACGGCCTCGCCGTGCAGCCATTGGCCATAGCCCAGGCCGGCCTCGATGGCGTGGCCGATGGTGTGGCCGAAATTCAGGATGGCGCGCAGGCCCTGCTCGCGTTCGTCCTGGCCGACCACGTCGGACTTGATCTCACAGCTGCGTCGCACGGCATAGCCCAGAACAGCCTTGTCTCGGGCCAGCAGCGCATCCAGGTTGTCCTCGATCCAACAAAGGAAGCCCGCGTCGGCGATGGGGCCGTACTTGATGACCTCCGCCAGGCCGGCGCGCAGCTCCCGGTCGGGCAGGCTGTCCAGCGTGTCCAGGTCGGCAATGACGCGTGCGGGCTGATAGAAAGCGCCGAGCATGTTCTTGCCCAGCGGGTGATTGACAGCCGTCTTGCCGCCTACCGATGAATCGACCTGGGCCAGCAGCGTGGTCGGCACCTGCACGAACGGCACGCCGCGCATGTAGATTGCGGCCGCGAAACCCGTCATGTCACCGATGACACCGCCGCCGAGTGCAAACAGCACAGTCTTGCGATCCAGCGCCTGGCCGAGCAAGTGGTCGCAGATGCGATTGAGGCTGGCCCAGTCCTTGTGCTGCTCGCCGTCGGGCAGCACGACCAGGTCGACCCGTGAATAGACGACCAGCAATTGCTCACGCAAGCGCTCGGCATAGAGCGGCGCAACGGTCTCGTTGCTGACGATGACCGCAGCCGTCGCCTTGGGCAATCCCTGCCAACTGGCCGCCTCGTTCAGAATGCCGGAGCCGATGCGAATCTCGTAGTTGCGACTGTCGGGAAGCTGGATGCGGACGGTATCGGTGGCGGGCATGGCTGGAGTGTAAGAGCCACCCTCCACGAGCCTGCACTGCGGTCAAGCCAACATCAAGGCGGCATCAAAGAGGCTCAGCTCCAACCGTCGCCGCGACGCGCGTCGGATCCAGCAAACCAGCCAGCTCCAACTGCATCAACGCCATGTTGACCAGGGCATGCACCGAGGGTCGCGCGCTTTCCAGCACGTAGTGGGCGCAACGGCGGTAGAGCGGGTCACGCTGATGATGCAGTTCGCGCAACTTGGCCAGCGGGTCGCGCACCTGAAGCAAAGGCCGGGTGGTGTCGTGGCGCAAGCGGCGGAACAGGTCTTCGGGCGTCGAGCGCAGGTAGAGCACCGTCGCGCCCTCGCGCAGAAGCTCTCGATTGCGTTCCCTCAACACCGCACCACCGCCTGTGGCCAGGACGCGGTCTCCGGGCCTGGCGAGCAGTTCGGCGATGACCTGGGTCTCAAGATCCCGAAACGCTTCTTCGCCGTGAAGCTCGAAGAAGTGCTTGATGCTGCCACCGATGCGTTGCTCGATCTCGTGATCCGAATCGACAAAAGGCACGCCGATTTGGCGTGCCAGTTGTTTGCCGACGGTGGACTTGCCACCGCCGGGCATGCCGACGAGGGCAATCAATAGTTCACTTCGAGTCGATGCAACTGCTGGACTGTCCATACGGGCTGAGCTTGAACGGCGGATCGCCCTCGTTGGAGACGGCGTCAGCGGCAACGGGCAGCACCACATAGGTGTACAGGTAGTCCAACACTCTTGCCTGGCTGCTCTGCAGATCGGTGACGAAGCCCTTCGACGGCAAATCCACCGGCCTGCCAAAGGGGTAGTAGGCGGGCGGGCTGAGCACGCCAGCCGCCGTCACGGTGATCTTGAAGCTCACCCAACTGGCCAGATTCTTCGGGTACTCGAGCTGCAACACCGCGACGCCATTGGCATCGGTCTTGGTCGCGCCGACCAAGGTAATGGCCACATCCGACTTGCGCGGATCCAGCTGCTTGTTGTCGTTGATGTCTTCAGTGAACGGGCTGCTTGACGTGGAGTCGATCACGCCATTGCGATTCAAATCCTCGTTGGGGCAGGTTGCCGCCAGCAGCCCAAGAGAACCGAAGTCGGGGTTCCGCTCCCACTTCTTGCTGCCAGCGTTGTAGCTCCAGTAGCCCTTGCCGTAGCCACCAAGGTCCAGTGAAGGCGTGATCTGGACATCCGACTTCGGATTGCCGGCGGAGTCGACCACGACAACGACGAACTTCTTCACGTAAGTCAGCGTTGAGGCGCCGTTGCTGATCGTGTTGTCAGTGCCGATGGAGATGGACACCGGATTCGCCACGATCGTCAGCGTTGTGGTCATCAACTGCCCACCTGCAGCGGCGCAAGTGGCCGTAGATGAGCCTGCCGCAAAATCAGTGGTTTTCCAACAGGCCTGGATCGTCACGCCATTGGTGGGACTGCTGACCGCGCCCGGTGCATAAGTGGTCGAGGCAGTGCCCGACGCGTCAGACAACACCGTATTCGTGCCAGCGCCGATCTTGCCGGTCCCGTTGTCACCTGTCACGCCAAACAGGACTCGAACGTTCGGCACTGGCGCATTCGTACTGTCCCTGAAGAACGCGTTGACCGTCACCTGATTGTTCGTCGAGGCCGTGTTGACGGCAACGACGTCAGAGGACAGGTTCAGCGTCTTGGACAACGGCGTTACCGCCACCGGCACCGTGGTGTTACCTCCTCCAGGGATGGCCACCGTCACCGTCGATTCAATGCCACCAGCCAAAGCCTTGATCGCCAGATTTGTTCCAGGGGCATTGGGTGCGGTGTAGCTGAAGGTGTAGGCACCGTTGAGATCAGTCTTGCCCGTGCCATTCGCGATGCCGTTCCCGGCGACGCTGATCGCCACGCCTGGCATCGGGTTGCTGTTCGTGTCAGCCAGCAGGTACTGCACCGTGCCCGCTTCGCCAGCCGACACCACGGCCGGAACGGGGCTCGCCTGCAAGAACTGCGTACCTCTCACCTGAAATGCGACGGTGCGGGTCAACGTGCCCGTCGTTGCGATGACCGAGACCGCTCGATTGGAATGGTCCTGGCCAATGCTGACAGTGCCGGTCACTTGGCCACTGGCATTGGTCTGGCTGGATGGCACCACGATGAACGCGCTGGCGTCGGACACTGACAGCTGCACAGGAATTCCAGGCAGCGCGTTCCGATTGCCATCGACAGCCGTCGCGGTAGCAACAACTGACTTGCCGCCCGAGTTGTCGATGTTCGTCGAACTCAGCGTCAATGTCAGGTCATTCGCCTGCGGACTCTGCGTCGACGAGTTCTGGACAACATTGAAGCTCACGGTACGCGACACCGCTCCGGAGACCACGGTCAGGGTCACCGGTCGAACTGTAGCGTCAGCGCCTTGCGTGATCGTCGCCGCCAAGGTACCCGTCTTCGCATCCGTAGCCGTCCCGCCCGGCGTCACCAGCGCATTGGCATTCACAGAGAAGCTCACCGGCACGCCACCAATCGCCGCGCGATTGGCATCGATCGACGTCACCGTCGCCGTGATGGAGTCAGTCCCCAAGTTCGTCATCGTCGCCTTGCTGAGCACGACGACAAGATCGGCAGCGACCGCACTGGCCGCACCCGAAGGACTGGACGCACCGCCGTCTGGCCCAACGACGGGCGTGCCTGCGTTGCCGCCACCGCCGCCGCAGGCCGTAAGGGCCGCCACCAGCACCGTACCCACCAGCGCGCGCGTTGCACGCCAACTCCACACATCAAACTTCATCATGTCTGCTTGCTCCCATGTACCGCTACTGCAGGGCCGGTACATCTTCAATAAAGGGTTCTTCAGCGCACCGTCGCCCGCTCACTGACGACCTTGGGCGTCAGGAAGATCAGCAGCTCCGTCTTGGAGGTGGTGCGAGTCTTGTTCTTGAACAGGTTGCCCAGGAAAGGTACGTCGCCCAGCACGGGCACCTTGTTCACCGTCTCGCCTTCGTCCTGGGTGTAGATGCCGCCGATGACAACGGTACCGCCGTTTTCGACCAGCACCTGTGTCTGGACGTGCTTGGTGTTGATCGCATAGCCCTGGGGCGTCAGCGTGCCGCGACTGTCCTTGTTGACGTCCACATTCAGGATGACGCTGCCCTCAGGCGTGATCTGCGGCGTGACCTCAAGCTTGAGGTTGGCCTTGCGGAAGGCGATGGACGTCGCGCCGCTGGCTGTGGCCACCTGGTAGGGCAGTTCTTCGCCTTGCTCGATCAGCGCCTTGACCTGATCGGCGGTGATCACTCGCGGGCTGGACACGACCTTGCCCTTGCCATCCGATTCCAGCGCGGAAAGTTCCAGGTTCAGGAAGCGGTTGGCCGTCGCGCTGAAGAGGGACAAGGCCACTGTCGCCGCGGTGCCGCCACTGAAGCTGTCGGACGATGTATTGGCCGGCAGGTTGACGAACTGGGTGTTGTTGTAGTTCGCCGCGATACCTTGGTTGGTCTGCGAGCCCACGCCGCTGTAGTTACCGCCCACAGTCACGTAGTTGCCGCCACCGACGCTGTAGCCCGGGATGCCGCCTTGCTGCCCGCGCAGATCGTTGACGCCAAGCTTCATGCCAAGCGCGCGACCGAACTTGTCGTTGGCCTCGACGATCCGAGCCTCGATCAACACCTGGCGCACCGGGATATCGATCTTGGTGATCATGCCCTGGATCTCTTCAAGCTTGCTCGCGACGTCCGAGACGAAGAGTTGATTCGTTCGCGGCTCGAAGAAGACATTGCCGCGCGCGGACAGGACACGCGTGCCCGTGCCGCCAGTGCTGCCGCCGGAACTGCCGCTACCACCACCGGAGCTATTGGAAGTGGCCTGACCGGACAGGCTGTTGGCGATGTCCTGCGCCTTCACGTAGTTGAGCTGGAAGGACTGGGTCCGCAGCGGCTCCAGTTGAGCGATCGCAGCCTTGGATTCAAGGTCCAGCTTTTCCTTGGCGGCGAGCTCATCCTTGGGCGCTATCCACAGCACGTTGCCAGACTTCTTCAAGCCCAGGCCCTTGGCCTGCATGATGATGTCCAGCGCCTGATCCCAGGGCACATCCTTCAGACGCAAGGTGACGTTGCCCGTCACGGTGTCGCTGGTGACAACGTTGAAGTTGGTGAAATCTGCGATGACCTGCAGCAGCGCACGAACCTCGATGTTCTGGAAGTTCAGCGACAGCTTGTCGCCGGCGTAGCCCGGCCCCTGGGTCAGCTTGTTCGGGTCGATCTTCAGCGGCCGGACCTCCAGCACGAACTGGTTGTCGCTCTGGTAGGCGCTGTGTTCCCAGTTGCCCTTGGGTTCGACAACCATGCGCACACGGTCGCCCACTTGCGTCGTCGTGATCATCTGCACCGGGGTGCCGAAGTCGACGACGTCCACCTTGCGACGCAGGTTCTCCGGCACGCTGGAACGCAGGAACTCCACGACAAGGTTCTGGCCCTGCTGCTGAATGTCGACACCGACCTGATTGCTGGGCAGATTGACCACCACGCGACCGGCGCTGTCGGCACCACGACGGAAGTCGATGTCGCGCAGCGCCTGGGGCGCAGCATTCAGGCTCTGTGCGAAGTGCACAGGTTCGCCCGGAGCCTGTGCCTGAGCCGGCGCGGCATCAAGTACGAGGACGAGGGAATTGCCCTCCAATTTCGCCTTGTACCCCGACGCGTTGCGCAGGTTCAGCACGACGCGCGATCGGTCACCGGCCTGCGCGACGTTGGCCGAGCGCAGATTGCCTTGGTTGATGTCGACCTGGTTGCGCCCGATGCCGTTCACGACACCGGGCAGGTCGATGGCGATGCGCGGCGGCGCCTGAATGGTGAAACCTGCAGGCAGGGCGGTCAGTGCCTCGCTCAGCTCGATGCGCACGACGTCGACACCGGCCTGCTGGCTGGAGTTGATCGCGCGTATCTGCGTCTGAGCCCATGCCGCGGGCGTCGCCAGCAGCGTGAGTGCCAATCCCAGTAACCAGCCACGGCCCATCGGCTTGCTCTCCTGCAATGTATTCATCGTCCCTTCTCCTGTAGCTGGAGGGTACTGGTGCGCTCGATCCACTCGCCCGCAGCGTCCTGGACGACTTCTCGCAACGTGATTTCGGTCTCGCTGATCTTGGTGATGCGGCCGAAGTTCTGGCCGAGATAGTCCCCGGCCTTGACTTGGTAGAGCAGGTTGTCGACGCGCAGCAGCGCATAGCGCCTGTTGTCGCGCGTCAGGCTGCCAACCATGGACATCGTGTCCAGCGGATAGGCCTCCAGCGGCTCCTTGCGGCGGCTGATTTCAGCCGTCAGCAGGGAATTGGGCTGAGCCGCTTCCTGCTTGATCGCGACGCTGAGTTTCTGCGGGCTGAAGGGGTCCACGCCGGCGGTGGACTCATAGGGCTGGGGCAGGAATTTCTTGGGCGGCAGCAGGGGCGCAACGGTGGCCTTGGCCTCCTTGCGCTGCTGCTCCATCCACTGGCGCAACTCATCGATGTCGCCGCCGCAGCCGCCGAGCAGCAGGGCGCCCGCAAGCGAAATCAGCAGGCGCTTCATTTCTTGGCTCCTGCCTTGGCCGCGGCCTTGCGCTGCTCGGCCACCTCGGCGGAATCGAGATAGCGATACGTGCGCGCCGTGGCCTCCATGGTGAGAGGGCCGTTCGCATCGCGCGGGCCACTCGGCGCCATGACGATGAGGTTGTGCAGGGTGACGATGCGCGAGAGGTTGGACACATCAGCCGCGAAGGAGCCGATGTCGTGATATCGGCCGGACACCTTCACCGCGATCGGCAGCTCGGCGTAGTAGTCCTTGATGAGCACCTGGCCCGGGCGGAACAATTCGAACTGCAGGCCGCGCCCGACCCCCGCACTGCTGATGTCGGACAGCAGCGAGTCGATCTCGGCCTTGCCAGGCAACTGCTTTTCGAGCTGGGTCACATACTCCTCGACCTGGCTCTTCTGCTTGCGCAGTTCGGGCAGGTTCACGGCCTGGGCCAGCTTGGCCTGGTAGTCCTGGCGCAACTGCGGCTCGCGGTTGCGCTCAGCGTCCAGGCCGGCCTCGACGTCGGACAGCACGAAGGCATAGCCCGCCGCAATGACGGCCAGCATCACGGCCAGGCCGGACGCGAGCTTGGGCAGCCAAGGCCACTGGCCCGGCTCCTTGGGATTGAGCCCCTGGAACTGGCCCGCCAGTTCGGCGAACCACGCATTCAGGTCGAATTTGGATGTGGAGGTGGCCATGGTCGGTCAGCTCTTCTTGGGCGCAGAAGCACCCGGTGCGGCTTCGCGCGGCGGGGCCTTGATCGAGACCTTCATCGAGAAGTCGAGCAGCCGGCGCGCGTCGCGCGTGTTCGTCGTGACGCTGGCCAACTTGACTTCGATGAGATCGGGCTTGTCCAGCCATTCGGAACTGCGCGACACGTTGCGCAGGAACTCGGACACACGTTCGTTCGTCTGCGCAATGCCGCTGACGGTGACGACCTTGCTGTCCTGGCGAATGGCCGTCAGATAGATGCCCTCAGGGGCGAGCCGGGCCAGGTCGTTCAGCAACTGCACGGGCGTGTTGCGGTCGGTCTGCAGATCCTCAACGGCGCGCTGGCGGGACTTGAGCGACTCGATCTCGGTCTTCAGATCCGCGATGTCCTTGATCTGCGCCTCCAGGCGCGTGATCTCGTTCTGGATGTACTGGTTGTGCGACTGCTGCTCCGTCGTCAGGAACTGCAGCAGCACGAAGAAGGCGCCGACCACGCCAGCCCCTGCCAAGCCCGCTATGCCCAGTCCGATGAAAAAAGCCGTCTTGCGCCGCTTGCGCCGCTCTTCGCGGTAGGGCAGCAGGTTGATCAAGATCACTGGAAGAACCTCCGCATCGCGAGGCCGCAGGCGGTCAGATAAGACGGCGCCTCACGGCGCAGCTTCGGCTCACGCACCGCCGAACCCATCGCCATGTTCTCGAAGGGATTGACCACCATGCAGGCAAAGCCGGTCAGGTCGGTCACGCGCTCCTTGAGGCCGGGCAGCGTGGCTGTGCCGCCGGCCAGCATCACGTAGTGCACCTTGTGGTGTGGCGTGCTGGTGAAGAAGTACTGCAGCGCCCGGCCAATTTCCTGCGACAGACTGTCGACGAAGGGGTTGAGCACGCTGCTCTCGTAGTCTTCAGGCAGTTCGTTGGCGAGCTTCTTCTGCTCGGCCTCCTCGAAGGAAAAACCGTACTGGCGTGAAATGAGCTGTGTCAGCTGCGAACCGCCGAAGGATTGATCGCGGTCATACAGCAGCTCGTCGTCGCGCAGCACCTTCAAGCTGGTCGTGTCGGCGCCGATCTCGAACAGCGCGACGAGGGCGTCCTTGCCCTCGTTGGGCAGCGCAGCGATGAGCCTGCCCATGGCCATGCGCGAGGCATGCGACTCGATGTCCAGCACGACGGGACGCAGGCCAGCCGCTTCGGCCAGGCCTTGGCGGTCCTGCACGCGGTCCTTGCGGGACGCGGCGATCAGCACCTCGACGTCGCCCACCGAGGTCGGGCTGGGGCCGATGACGCAAAAATCCAGACTCACCTCGTCCAGCGAGAAAGGGATGTATTGGTTGGCCTCGGCCTCGACCTGCAGTTCGAGCTCTTCCTCGCGCAGGCCGGCGGGCAACATGATCTTCTTCGTGATGACGGCCGATTGCGGCATCGCCAGGGCTGCGTCGCGCGTCTTGCTGCCGCTGCGCGAGACCACTCGGCGAACTGCATCCGCGACCTCATCGAACTTCTCGATCTGGCCGTCGGCGATCCAGCCTTTCTCGAACGGCTCGCTGGCGAAACGCTCCAACACGAATTCGCCACTCTTGGTCTGGCTCAGTTCCACCAGCTTGACGCTGGATGAACTGATATCCAGGCCAATCAGGGGGGGGTGCTTGCGACCCAAAAGTGCGTCAAGTATTCCCATGCCCTTTGTTCCCGACACGCGAGTTACGTATCGGACTATTAATAAGTTACTTGAATGCTAGCAGCAAAGCCGTTGACACCGAACGGAAATCCGGCCCGAGCTGGTAACGCCACGTTGCTAAACATACACGATTCAACTGACTTGCAAGCTCCTGAAAAACACATGGGAAGCGGTCGTTTGGCACAGCCTTTGGCGCCACGCGTCGCTTAAAAGCGCACTCGATAGTGCTTCCTATAATCCGCTGCCTCTTCCCAACGTGCTCTCGGGCGCGCCCCGCCGGTTCATGAATGACAAGCCCCGATCCGCTGTGTCCAGTCCTTCACCCGCCGGCAACCCGCCTCCCGCCAAGTTCCTCACTCCCCTGAGCCCACGCCTGGGTCGTTGGGCGCTTTGGGGCCTGGGCCTGCTGGCCGGAGGCGTTGCGGCCGTCGTGCTGCTGGTGGCCCTGGCCCTGGCCCTGGCCTACCCGAATCTGCCGGACATCAGCGGCCTGACTGACTACCGCCCCAAGTTGCCGATGCGCGTGCTGTCCAGTGACGGCGTGCTTCTGGGCGAATTCGGCGAGGAGCGCCGCAACTATCTGCCCATCCAGCAGATCCCCAAGCTGATGCAGGAGGCGGTGCTGGCCATCGAGGATGCGCGCTTCTACCAGCATGGTGGCGTGGACTATCTCGGCGTCATCCGCGCGGGCCTGGCCAATGTGGGCGAATCGCGCAGCCAGGGCGCCTCGACGATCACGATGCAGGTGGCGCGCAACTTCTACCTGTCCACCGAGAAGACCTTCACGCGCAAGATCTACGAGATCCTGCTGGCGCTGAAGATCGAATCGGCGCTGTCCAAGGAGAAGATCCTCGAGATCTACATGAATCAGATCTTCCTGGGCCACCGCGCGCATGGTTTCGCGGCGGCCAGCGAGATCTACTTCGGCAAGACGCTGGACAAACTCAGCGTCGCAGAGGCTGCCATGCTGGCCGGCCTGCCCAAGGCGCCGTCGGCCTACAACCCGATCAACAACCCCCGCCGCGCAACGATCCGCCAGCAATACATCATCGAGCGGATGTACGAGACCGGCTACATCACCGAGGAGCAGCGCGACGCCGCCAAGGCCGAGAAGCTGCGCATCCGGCCGGTGCAGGAATCGGTCTCGCATGCCGAATTCGTCGCCGAGGCGGCACGGCAGCTGATCTTCAATCAGTACGGCGACGAGGCCTACACGCGCGGACTGAACATCTATCTGACGCTGAACAGCGCTGAGCAGAACACCGCCTACCGCGCGCTGCGCCGCGGCATCCTGGACTACGAGAAGCGCCAGGTCTACCGCGGCCCCGAGGCCTATGCCGATCTGCCGAGCGACGCCAAGGAGCTGGATTCACGCATCGCCGAGGCGCTGACCGACCATCCTGCCAATGACGAGCTGCTGGCGGCCGTCGTGCTCGATGCCGACCCGAAGAAGGTCACCGCGGTGCTGCAAAGCGGCGAGGCCATCGCCATCCTCGGCGAGGGTCTGAAGCCCGCCACCTCGGGCCTGTCCGACAAGGGCAACCCCAAGACGCGCATCCGCCGCGGCGCGGTGATCCGCGTCGTCAAGGGTGCCAAGCAAAAGGACGGCGGCGAGTGGACCATCACGCAGCTGCCCGAGGTCGAAGGCGCCTTCGTGTCCCTGGACCCCAAGACCGGCCAGGTTCACGCCATGGTCGGGGGCTTCGACTACGCCAAGAACAAGTTCAACCACGTGACCCAGGCCTGGCGTCAACCGGGCTCCAGCTTCAAGCCCTTCATCTATTCGGCCGCGCTGGAAAAGGGCTTCACGCCGGCCACGGTCGTCAACGACGCGCCGCTGTTCTTCGACGCCGGCACGACCGGCAGCCAGCCCTGGGAGCCGAAGAACTACGACGGCAAGTTCGAAGGTCCGATGCCGCTGCGCACGGCGCTGGCCAAGTCCAAGAACATGGTCTCCATCCGCGTGCTGCACTCCATCGGCGTGAAGTATGCGCAGGACTGGATCACGCGTTTCGGCTTCGAGGCCGACAAGCACCCGGCCTATCTGACGATGGCGCTGGGCGCCGGATCGGTGACGCCGATGCAGATGGCCCAGGGCTATGCCGTGTTCGCCAACGGCGGGTATCGCGTGACGCCGCAGCTGATTGCGAGGATCACCGACAACAAGGGCCGGCTGCTCTACGAGGCCTTGCCCGTCACGCTGGCAGACAGCGCCCGCGCCATCGAGCCGCGCAACGCCTTCCTGATGAGCAGCCTGCTGCAGGAGGTCACGCGCAGCGGCACGGCGGCCCGCGCGCAGGCGACGCTCAAGCGCCCGGACATCTACGGCAAGACCGGCACAACCAACGACTCCATGGACGCCTGGTTCGCCGGCTACCAGAAAGACCTGGTGGCCATCGTCTGGATCGGCTACGACCAGCCGCGCAAGCTCGGCGACCGCGAGACGGGCGGGGGCCTGAGCCTGCCGGTCTGGATCGAGTACATGGGCTTTGCGCTGAAGGGCAAGCCGGTGGACGAGATGACGCCGCCGGAGGGCATCATCAATGTGAACGGCGAGTGGTTCTACGAGGAGTACACCAGTGGCAACGGTGTGCGGGAGCTGGCCAACGAACCGAATGTGCCGGGCACGGCCACGGAAGACGAGAAGAAGTCCATCCTGGACCTCTTCAAACGCTAGCGCCTCAGGCGCTGAACGTCAGCGCCTGCCCGGCCTGCTCGCTCGCGCAGCGCGACAGCCGCGCGCAGAACTCCTGGCCCTCGCGGTCGACCCACTGCGCGCCGCCCCACTTGAAGTGATAGCCACCGGCTCGCGCCGCCAGCCAGACCTCCTGCAACGGCGGCTGGGTGTTGATGACGATCTTGCTGCCGCCGGGCATGCTGAGCTCCAGCAGGCCACCGGTGCGGTGGCTGTCGATGTCGACGACATCGCTCTCCAACCAGGCGTCGACCTGCGCCTCGATGCGGGCGAGCAGCGCATGGGCCTTGGCGTGGTAGTCGGCGTCGGACAGGGACATAAACTGGGCGGATGAAGAAGACTGCCGCCAGTGTAGGTGGGCGCCCCTTTGCGAAGGGAATGGCCCTGCTGTTCACCCTTACCGTCCTCGCGGGTTGCGGGCAGAAGGGGCCGCTGACCTTGCCCAAGCCTGCGGACGCAGCGTCGGCCGCCTCGGCCCCCGCCAGGCGCTGATCAGCCGGCCCTGCCCTCTTCCACGGCGTGGCAGGCCACGCGAACGCCCTTGATCTCCAGCAACGCCGGCCGCTGGGCCTTGCAGCGGTCGTTGGCCAGCGGGCAGCGCGGATGGAAGCTGCAGCCGCTCGGCGGGTTCAGCGGATTGGGGACTTCGCCCTGCACCGGCGTGCGGGCGCGGCCGCTCATGTGAATGTCCGGGATCGCATCCAGCAGCATGCGCGTGTATGGGTGCCGGGGGCGCGCGAACAGGTCGACCTTGTCGGCCACCTCGACGAGGCGGCCGAGATACATGACGCCGACCTGGTCCGCCACATGGCGCACGACGGCGAGGTTGTGCGAGATGAAGAGATAGGTCAGGCCACGCTCGCGCTGCAGGTCCTTCATGATGTTGAGGACCTGGGCCTGCACCGACACGTCCAGCGCCGAGGTCGGTTCGTCGCAGACGAGGAACTCCGGCTCGGTCGCCAGCGCCCGGGCAATCGAGATGCGCTGGCGCTGGCCGCCGGAGAACTGGTGGGGGAACTTCTCGGCATCGGCCGGGTTCAGGCCGACCGAACTCAGCAGCGCGCCAACGCGCCGTCGGGCCTCGGCGTTGTCCGTCACCAGGCCGTGTTCTCGCAGCGGCTCGGCGACGATGTCCAGCACCTTCCAGCGCGGGTTCAGCGACGCATACGGGTCCTGGAAGATCATCTGCATGCGCCGGCGCAGCGCCTGGGCCCCGGTGCCGGCCAGCGTCTTGGCGATGTCTTCGCCATCGAAGCTCACCGCACCGCGCGTGGCACCGTAAAGGCCCACCAGCAGCCGCGCAACCGTGCTCTTGCCGCAGCCACTCTCACCGACGAGCGCCAGCGTCTTGCCGCGCTGGATGCTGAAGGACACACCATCAACCGCATGCACGAAGGCCTTGGGCTTGCGCTCGACGACGCGGTTCAGCCAGGACGGCGACACGTCGAAGATCTTGGCGAGGTCTTGCACCTCGACGAGAGGGGCGCTCATCGCACGGCCTCCTGGGTCACGGGGTACCAGCAGGCGGCCCGGGTGGCAGCGGCGGCCACCAGTTCGGGCCGCTCGACACGGCAGCGCTCGTCGGCGCGGCCACAGCGCGGGTTGAAGGCGCAGCCGTTCGGGATGGCCGTCAACCGCGGCATGGCGCCGTCGATCTGCAGCAGTCGCTCGCGGTCTTCGTCCATGGCCGGGATGGAGCCCATCAGACCGACGGTGTAGGGGTGGGCCGGGCGGTGGATGACGTCAGCCACGGGGCCGATCTCGGCGATACGGCCGGCATACATGACCGCCACGCGGTCGCAGGTTTCAGCGATGACGCCCATGTCGTGGGTGACCAGCATGACGGCCGCGCCCTGCTCGCGGCAGACCTTCTTCAGCAGCGCAATGATCTGCGCCTGGATGGAGACGTCCAGCGCCGTCGTGGGCTCGTCGGCCACGATGAGCTTGGGGTTGGCCGCGAGCGCCAGTGCGATGACGACGCGCTGGCGCATGCCGCCCGAGAACTGGTGGGGGTAGTGATCCACGCGCGCCTCGGGCGCCGGGATCCCCGTGGACGCGAGCAGCTCGATGGCGCGCGCACGGGCCTGCGCCGCGGTCAGGTCGAGGTGGGTCGTGATCGTTTCGGTGAGTTGACGGCCGACTGTGTACAGCGGGTTCAGCGAGGTCAGCGGGTCCTGGAAAACAGCGCCGATTTCCTTCCCGCGGATGCGGCGCATCTGCTCGTAGGGCAGGTTGTCGATGCGGCGGCCGGCGAGCTTGATTTCACCCGCGGCGATGCGGCCCGGTGGGTCCAGCAGGCCGATGATCGCCGCGCCTGTCAGCGACTTGCCGGCACCCGATTCACCGACGACGCCGAGGATCTCGCCCGGCGCGATGGCGAAGGAGATGTCGTCCAGCGCCAGCAGCGTGCCGCGGCGGGTGGGAAACTCCACCCGCAGGTGGTTGACTTCGAGGAGGGGGGCAGTCATCGCAGACGAGGATTGAGCGCGTCGCGCAGCCAGTCGCCGAGCAGGTTCACGCTCAGCGTGATGAGGATCAGCGTCAGGCTGGGCCAGGCGGTGATCCACCACTCGCCCGAGAACAGATAGTCGTTGCCGTTGCGGATCAGCGTGCCCAGAGACGGGCTCGTGGCCGGCACGCCGACACCCAGGAAGGACAGCGTGGCCTCCGTGATGATGGCCGAGGCGACCTGGATGGTGGCGAGCACGAGCACGGGGCCCAGCACATTGGGCAGCACGTGGCGGCGCATGATGCGAAAGCCGCTGACGCCGATGACGCGGGCGGCCTGCACGTACTCCTTGTTGCGCTCCACCAGCGTCGAGCCGCGCACCGTGCGCGCGTACTGCACCCAGCCCGTCAACGAGATGGCCAGCACGAGGACGATGAAGGCCAGCATGTCGGGCGCGTGCGGGAACAGCGTGCGGCCAACGCCACTGATCATCAGCGCGACGAGGATGGACGGGAAGGACAGCATCACGTCGCAGATCCGCATGATGAAGGCATCGACCCGGCCGCCGACGAAGCCGGCCAAAAGGCCCAGGGTGACACCGATCAGGATGGACAGCAGCACTGACGCGATGCCCACGAGCAGCGAGATGCGTGCGCCGTACATCAGCGCCGACAGGATGTCGCGGCCCTGGCCGTCGGTGCCAAGCCAGTATCTGGGCTCGCCGCCGTCAATCCAGGATGGCGGCTTCAGGGAGTCCATCAGTTCAAGCGTCGCCAGGTCAAAGGGGTTGTGCGGCGCGACGACTTCCGCAAACAGCGCGCAGACGAAGCAGACCAAGGCGATGACTGCCGCCAGCATCGCGACCGGCGAACTCCGGAACGAATGCCAGACGTCGCCGTCGAAGAAGCCGCGCAACGCCGACGCCGACGCGGTGGGATTGGAGTTGGCGTCAACGGCCATGTCTTCTCAATGCGCCTTGCCTTCGACACGCAGGCGCGGGTCGACGGCGAAATAGAGCAGATCGACGCCGAGATTGATGACGACGAAGATCAGCGAGATCAGGCAGAGATAGGCGGCCATCACGGGGATGTCGGCGAACTGCACGGCCTGAATGAAGAGCAGGCCCATGCCGGGCCACTGGAAGACCTGCTCGGTGATGATGGCAAACGCAATCAGTGAACCGAGTTGCAAGCCGGTGATGGTGATGACGGGCACCAGCGTGTTCTTCAGCGCGTGGCCGAAGTAGACGCTGCGGTTGGTCAGCCCGCGGGCGCGGGCGAAGCGGATGTAGTCGGTGCGCAGCACCTCCAGCATCTCGGCGCGCACGAGCCGCATGATCAGCGTGAGCTGGAAGGCCGACAGCGTGAAGGCCGGCAGGATCAGGTGCAGCAGACCGTCACGCGTCAACAGGCCCGAGGTCCAGGTGCCGAAGGCGACGACCTCGCCACGACCGAAGCTGGGCAGCCATTTGAGCTCGACGGCGAAGACCCAGATCAGCACGATGCCGATGACGAAATTGGGCAGGCTGACGCCGAACAGCGTGCCCGTCATCAGCAGTTGCGCACTTGCCTTGCCGCGACGAAGCGCTGCATAGACGCCAAGCGGGATCCCCAGCCCGAGCGCGATCAGGCCGGCCACCAGAGCGAGTTCCAGCGTCGCCGGGAAGCGTTCGCCGATGAGGGTCGAGACCTTGCGACCCTGGCGCAGGCTGATGCCGAACTCCCCCTGGGCCGCGTTGCCCGCGAAACGGGCGAACTGCACCGGGAAGGGCTGGTCCAGGCCCAGATCCTTGCGCAGCGCGACGCGCTGCTCTTCTGTCGCGTCCTGGCCCCAGCAGATTGGTGACGGGGTCGCCGACGTACTGGAACAGCATGAAGGCGATGAAAGCCACCGACAGCATGACGACCAGAGCCTGAACCAGGCGGCGAAGAATGAAGACCAGCATGAAGACTTTGAAGCGAGCGCGTTATTGCGCCGCGCGAAGGCGGCATCATGGCCGAAGGTTGAAGGCGCGAACCCACAGGGAATGCCCTAGCGCCACAGCGCGGCGCAGCCACCAATGAAAACGGGCCGCTGACGCGGCCCGTTGAAACATCTCGCGGAGCCTTGCGACCCCGCATCGACATCAGAAGCGGTGACGCAGGCCCACCATGGCGCCGCCACGCTTGCTGGCGCTGTTCAGGAACAGCACTTCGCCTTCCAGCTTGGTGTAGTCCACTTCCAGGTAGGCATCGGTGCGCTTGGAGAACGCGTAGTCGACGACGACGGCGAAGAAGTTGGCCTTGGACTTGGTGTTGGCATTGGTCGCGAAGCCCAGGGCGTTCGCAAACGGCGCCGCCAGATTCTGCGCCGTGCCGAAGTGCGTCTGCTCGGTCAGCCAGGCATTGGCGCCGATGTTCAGCTGCGGGGTCAGCTGATAAGTCGCACCGAACATCAGCATGGTGCGCTTCTTGATGTCGGCAGAGTCGTTCGTGAACATGCTGGCGCCCAGAATGCCGGAGGTGTACGCGCCGCGCGTACCCAGCGCAATAGCGAACGGGCTGTTGGCCGCGGCAGAGGCGCCAAACGCCGCAGCGCTGCTCTGATTCAGCAGGCCGAAGGGATTTTCAAACTTGTTCTCACCCCAGGAGGCGTGAACGTACAGAGGCCCTTGCGTGTACGACGCGCCCAGGACGGTCGCCTTGATCTTCTTGCCGGTCTGCTCTGTGGCTTGCAGGTAGGCACCACCCGCGCCAAACGTGCCGTCGTTGTAACGCACCAAGCCGCCGATGGTCTTGTTGGGCAACTGGGCCGCAGCGCCGGTCTGGCCTTCACCAGCACTCACCTGAATTTCGCCATAGATATTTCCGACCTGAACCAAGTACTTGACCATGTTGTCTTGGCGGGCAGCCATGGCCATGCCGATCTCAGGCTTATAAGCCTCGATGTACGGCGAGTAGCGGAAGGATGCAAAGGTCGACGTGTAGACGTCGAACAGGATGTTGTACTGACGGCCGAGACGGATCTGGCCGAATTCACTGGACTGCAGACCAACCCACGCCTGGCGCCAGAATTCTGCGGCCGCAACCGCGCCCGTATCCGAACTCAGGCGGTGTTCCATATTCACCAGCGCCTTGAGACCGCCACCCATATCCTCGGTGACGTTGACACCCAGGCGGCTTTGCGACATGCCCCCAGGAATCAGCTGCTTGTTGGCCACACCGGGGTTGGCGTTACTGGTGTAACGCGCAGCAGCATCCACGATGCCGTACAGGGTCACGCTAGATTGGGCCCAGGCGGCGGAAGTGCTGGCGGCCAGAACGGCCACAGCCAAAGTAGCTTTTTTCATCAACGTTGTCTCCTGCGAAGAAAGGTGAACCGCTTGATTCTCAGCGATGCGCCATGCCATAACGCGAGATCTGTTGTGGATTGCCCACAGCAATTCCCCTGTCTCACGCGGGACAAACGACCAGACAAAAGAAAAGCCGCCCGAGGGCGGCTTGGCTGATTTCGCAGCGGCCCCAGAGGCCGCTCGATATCAGAAGCTGTGGCGGACGCCGACGTCGTAACCCGTGGACTTCTGGCCGTTTGCCGTAGCGGCCGGTGCGCCACCCAGAGCGAAGCGGGTCGTGCCGTCGTTCTTCAGCTGGGCAAAAGTCGTGTACAGCGCGGTGCGCTTGGACAGGTTGTAGATGTAGCCGAGGGCAAACAGCTTGGGAGTGCCGACGGTGGCGAAGCCTGTCTCGCCGCTGGTCTTGGCTTCGCTGTAGGAACCCCACAGCTGGCCTTGGCCCAGAGGAGCCGTCAGGGAGGCCGTCAGGACCTTTTGCTTGCGCGCCAGATACTTGGATTCCGTGTAGGACAGCGAAGGGCGAACCACGCCGAAGTCGTACGCCGCGCCAACAGACGCCAGCTTGAACTTGTCGTTGTCTGCGGCATTCGACGTATTGGCATAGGCGCCCGACACGTGCAGGGGACCCTGCTTGTAGCCCAGGCGAACCGACTGGCCCTTGTTGGTGCCCACGCCTTCGCCGGCCGACACATCCACACCGCCGTAGAAGCCGCCGAGATTGCCCGGCAGCGAGTACGACGCGAGGTTGTCGGCGCGGCCGAACGACGTGCCGTTGCCGCTGCCCAGGTTGCTGTACAGCACGCTGACGCTGCCCAGGCCCGTGAATGCGGACGGATCGAAGTCTTCGATGTGCAGTCGCGAGACAGTCTTGTTGCGGCCGAGGCGCACTTCACCGAAGTCGCCAGCCAGGCTGACCGTGGCACGGCGACCCCAGAAGGCACTGCCGCCACCTGCGACACCGGTGTCGGTATCAACTTGGGATTCCAGCCAGAAGCCAGCCTTCAGGCCGCCGCCGAGGTCTTCGGTGCCGCGCACGCCGAAACGGCTGGTGTTCAGGCCACTGGAGTCCAGCTTCTTCACCGTGAGGCCGCCGGTCTTGACGTACTTCAGGTCGGCATCGATGACGCCGAAGAGGGTGACGGACGATTGCGCGACGGCGGCGCCGCCGGTCAGGCCAAGCACGGCCAGGGCAATCAGAGCTTTTTTCATTCAATACTCCTAGGTATTCATCCGAGCCGGGGCCGAACAGCGCAGCGACTCACCTCCTGTGGGGAAGTACACGTATTCCACCAGAGCCCGGGGGTCTTCGGGAATTCACGGATATGAAATTGTGTGTTGCCGTTGCGGAGTCGCAACGTCATGCGCATTTCATGATTACTTAATCGAAACACTAGTTAACTGAATGCAATCCGAAGCAACCCCTCCGCATCGCCGCGAGATGAATCTGCGCGACAGGTTCATCAGCACGCTCGACGCCGGGCTTCGCACGGTTTTCGTGCCGACGCGAGCCTCACGACAATCGCCGTCGGCGGCGCAGTCGCCCGACGACCTGAGCGCCGCGGACAAGCAGCACGCGGCGGCGCTGATGCGCGTCAATCACGTCGGCGAAATCTGCGCGCAGGCGCTGTACGCGTCGCAGAGCCTGTTCAGCCGCAGCGAGCCACTGCGCCGACATTTCGATCAGGCCGCCCAGGAAGAACTGGATCACCTCGCCTGGACGGCCGACCGCATCGGCGAGCTGGGCAGCCACACCAGCCACCTCGCGCCGCTGTGGTGGGCCGGTGCTTTCGCCTGGGGCAGCCTGGCCGGATTGGCTGGCGACAAATGGAGCCTCGGGTTCGTCGTCGAGACGGAGCGCCAGGTCGAAGCCCATCTGGCCTCGCATCTGCAGCGACTGCCTGCGGCGGATAGCGCGTCCCGCGCCATCGTCGACCAGATGCGTCGCGAGGAGGCCGAGCATGCCGAAGCGGCCCTTGCCGCCGGCGCGGCGCCATTGCCCGCGCCCATTCCCGGGCTGATGCGCGCCGCGGCCAAGGTCATGACGACCGTGGCCCACCGCGTCTGATCAGGGGCCTGGCTCAGACTTCGACGACCTCGAACGACGTGCTGATGGCCGAGGTCTTGGCCAGCATCGCCGTGGCTGAGCAGTATTTCTCATGGGACAGCGCCACCGCCCGCTCGACGATCTCGGGCTTGAGCGCCTTGCCGCTGACGACGAAATGGAAGTGGATGGCGGTGAAGACCTTGGGGTCGCTCGTCGCGCGCTCGGCCTTCAGCATGACCTTGCAGCCGCGCACATCGTGGCGGCCGCGCTTGAGGATCAGCACGACGTCGTAGGCCGTACATCCGCCGGTGCCGGCCAGCACGGTCTCCATGGGCCGCGGCGCCAGGTTGCGGCCGCCCCCATCCGGCGCGCCGTCCATGGACAGCACATGACCGCTGCCGGTCTCCGCGACAAAGCTCATGCCACTCGGGCCCTCAGGACCCAGCCAACTGACGGTGCATTCCATGGTCATCTAGAGGCAAAGCTCCAATTCGTTCACAGAAAATATATTGCGGCGCAGCATAACTCGGCGCTAAACTGCTCCCAAGCGAAAACGTTTTCGCACCGATTGTCTCCTCCACCGCCTCCATGGTGGATTCAACCCGAGCTTGCAAAAGCTCGGGTTTTTTTTGACTGTCGTTTTGGCGAACGCCTCGCTGCGCGATGCGTTGCGGCGCGGGCGCACCGCAGGCCTGCGGCCTTCGCCAAAAACCCG
>CAUJSJ030000153.1:0-58305 GCA_963422775.4 uncultured Roseateles sp. | reverse complement strand
GGTGCCCCAGCTCACGCGGGCACGGTCGCGGTACTGGGCGGCCAGGCGCTCGCGCAGATGGCGCAGGCCCTGACCCAGGCCGGCTTCGCGGGCCGGCTCGGCAGGCACCGGGTTGCGCACCGCCAGGTGCAGCCAGCCGTCGCGCACCAGCGCCTGCACTTGCAGCAGGCCGCCGTCGTCCAGCGCGCGCAGGCCGTGCTTTAGGGCGTTCTCGACCAGGGGCTGCAGCGTCAGCGGTGGCAGCAGCGCGGCCAGCGCCTCGGGCGGCGCGTCGACGGCGCTGCGCAGCTTGTCGCCCAGGCGCTGGCGCTCGATGGCCAGGTAGTGGCCGATGAGCTCCAACTCGTCCGCCAGGCTGATGCGTTCGCGGCCGGCCAGGGTCAGCGTCTGGCGGAAGAACTGGGCCAGGTCGATGCTCATCTGCCTGGCCGCGGCCGGGTCGAAGCTGGTCAGCGCACTGATGGAGTTCAGGCTGTTGAACAGGAAATGCGGGTCGATCTGCAGGCGCAGCAGCTGCAGCTCCATGTCGCGCGCCAGCAGCCGGGCCTGCGCCTCGCGCAGCACCGCGGCCTGGGCGGCCTCCACGGCAATCAGCATGTCGTGCGCGAGCACGGCCAGCAGGAACAGGCCCAGGCAGGCGGAGAAGCTCAGGGCCCAGGCGGCGGGAGGCAGTTGGACGAGGCCGGCCTCGCGGCCGAAGGCCAGGCCCACCGCGTTCCATGCCGAAGCGAGCGCCAGCGCGGCGCCAGCCAGCAGCAGCACGGCCGCGGCGCGCGACGCGATGGCCGCCGGCCAGCGGCCCGGGCCGAAAGGCTGGGTACGGCAGACGTAGTAGACCGACAGCGCCGCGAAGGCGAGCACGACAGAGAGCGGCGCTGCCCAGGCGAGGGCCCAGCCCAGCGGTGCCAGGCCCAGGGCCGCGAGCGCGCCAGCCAGCGCCAGGCCAGCCACCAGCGCGGCCGCCAGATAGCCGGCCAGTGCGCGCCAGTGGGTCAGCAGCGGGTGCACCCGGGCCGGCTCAGTTCTTGATTTCCACGCCGCCGAACACCGCGTCGCCGCGCAGCACCAGGCGTTGGGTCGGGTTCATCGGCGGCACGGTCTTGTCGTCCACGCCGCCCAGCGTGGGCGAGACGTTGACGATGATCTGCCAGTCGCGCGGCACGAGCAGCTTGATGCCGCTGAAGCGCGCCGAGATCTCCAGCACCGCCTCGGGGCCATCCATCACAGCCTGGCGCAGGTCCAGTTCCACGCCGCCGAAGGTCACGTCGATGCGGCCACCCTTGAAGCTGCGCGAGTCGTTCTGCTGGTTGATGGCACTGAAGCTGGCGTCGATGGCGATGCGGTCGCCATGCTCGAGCGTTGAGGGCGTGTCCCCGCAGGCCTGCTGGCGATAGCCCGGAAACACGCCGCGCAGCAGGATGGACAGGCCCGCCAGGATGATGAAGACCGGCCACCAGTCGCGCAGCCGGATGTGTACGAGGTCGAGGTGGTGGGCCGTCATGGCCAGGCCGGCGATGACGAGGGCGGAGCCGAACAGCCAGCCGCCGGCATGTCGGTGCCAGAAGATGCGGCTGAGGCCGAACAGCACCAGCACCATCGGCCAGAAGGTGCGCAGCAGCGGCATGCCGAAGCCGCCCAGGTTGTCCAGCAGGGCCAGCGTGCCGATGCCGATGACGCCCAGGCCGAAGACGATGCGTTGGCCGGCGTGGCGTTGGAGGGGGTGGTGTCTCATGGCGGATGCAAGGGAAGCGATGCCGCAAGTAGACACGTGCGCCGCGGGCTGAGCCGCAGTGATCCGGCGAATCGCCGCCGTCGGCCGACGAATCGACGGCGGCGTTCGTCAACGGCACTCGGAAACGAAAAAGCCCGGTGCGGTGCACCGGGCTTTTGCAGGCTGAAGCCTGTGGGCTTGCTTAGGCGGCAGCGCGCTTGGAGGTGCGGCTGGCCGTCTGCGTGGCCTTGACGGCTTGCGTGGTGGCAGCCTGGAAGTTGGCTTCGGCCACTTCGACGGCTTGCTTGGTGGCCTTCTGGACCGACTCGAAGGCGTTGTTGGCAGCGGCGACGGCCGACTTCACCAGGGCGACGGCGTTCTCGGTGCCGGCCGGGGCGTTCTTCGCGGCGTTGTCGACGACGGAGGCGAACTTCTGCTGCACGTCGGCGAACTGGGCTTCAGCGGCCTTGGCGACTTCGGCGCCGGTGCTGGAAGCGATGTCGTAGATGTGGCGGCTGTAGGAAGCGGCCTTCTCGGCGGTCGGTTGCAGCAGGGCGGCTTGCAGGGACAGCAGCTCTTGGGCGTCCTTGACGGACAGCGCGGCGGCGGTCGTGTCGGCGGCTTCGCTCAGCGCAGTCTTGGCGACCTGCAGGTTCAGCTCGACGAGCTTCTCGACGCCTTCGAACGCCTTGTTCGTCAGGCCGAAGAGGGTTTCGACATTGGCCTTGTGGGCGGCGAGGACTTGTTCAGCGGTCAGCATGGTGTTACTCCGATTTCAGGTGGTTGAACCGTTTGCTGTGCTGCTTTTGCTGCACTGCAACATGGACTGAATGATAGGGGCCCTGCGCCGGAATGCAAGAACTTTTTTGTGCAGTGCAGCAAATTAGGGGTGTCGACAGTCACAAGGCGGTCACGGCTATCGTGGCGGCCCATGCTGGCCTTCCATTCCGACGCCCACAGCCTGGCCCTGCCGCCGGGGCATCGCTTTCCGCAATCCAAGTACCGCCTGCTGCGCGAGCACTTCGAGCGGGAGCCGGGGTTGCTGCGCATGCAGCCGGCGCCGGCCGCAACCGAGGGCGAGCTGGCGCTGGTGCACACGCCAGACTACATCGACGCAGTGCTGCTGGGCCGCCTGAGCGCCGCCGAGCAGCGCGAGATCGGCTTCCCATGGAGCCCATCCGTGGCCGAGCGTTCGCGGCGTTCGGTCGGCGCCAGCATCGCGGCGGCGCGCGCGGCGCTGCAGGAGGGCGTGGCCGCCAACATGGCGGGCGGCACCCACCACGCCTATGCCGACAAGGGTTCGGGCTACTGCGTCTTCAACGACGTGGCGGTGGCCGCACGATTGATGCAGGCCGAATGGGCACAGCAGCATCGGAGCACCCTCAAGGTGCTGGTGATCGACCTGGATGTTCACCAGGGCAATGGCACGGCGGCCATCTTCCGCGAAGACGACTCGGTCTTCACCTTTTCGATGCACGGGGCGCGCAACTTCCCGTTTCGCAAGGAGGCGAGTGACCTGGATGTGGACCTGCCCGATGGTTGTGGCGACGCCGAGTACCTGGACAAGCTGGACGTCGCCCTCGACGAGGTCTGGCGCCGCTTCGACCCTGGCCTGGTGTTCTATCTCGCGGGTGCCGACCCGCACGAGGGCGACCGCCTGGGGCGTCTCAAACTGAGCTACGACGGCCTGGCCGAGCGTGACCGCCGCGTGCTGGACGTGCTGCACGAACGGCGCACGCCGGTGGCCCTGAGCATGGCCGGTGGCTATGGCCACGACCTGGCGACGACGGTCGCCGTGCAGGTCAACACATTGAACCTGGCCGCCCAGGCGTGGCTGCGCTTCAACGCACGCGGAACTGGCTGACCACCTGCGCCAGCCGCTGCGCCTGCTCGCGCAGCGACTCGGCCGCCGCGGCGCTTTGCTCGACGAGGGCAGCGTTCTGCTGCGTCATGTCGTCGACCTGCGTGACCGCCTGGGTGACGTCGTCGATGCCGCGGCTCTGGGCGGCGGCGCCGGTGCTGATCTCACCCATGATGTCGGTCACGCGCTGCACGGCGCCGACGATGTCAGTCATCGTCGAGCCGGCGTCCTGCACGAGGCGGGCGCCGGATTCGACGCGCTCGACGCTGGCGCCAATCAGCGTCTTGATCTCCTTGGCCGCCGCGGCGCTGCGGCCGGCCAGGCTGCGCACCTCGCCCGCGACCACCGCGAAGCCGCGACCCTGCTCGCCGGCCCGCGCTGCCTCGACGGCGGCATTCAGCGCCAGGATGTTGGTCTGGAAGGCGATGTCGTCGATGACGCCGATGATGTCGGCGATGCGCTTGGAGGACGACGCGATGTCGTTCATCGTGTCCACCACCTGCTGCACGACGCTGCCGCCGCGGTGGGCCACGGTCGCGGCGCTGGTGGCCAGCTGGTTGGCCGTCTGCGCGTTGTCGGCGCTCTGGCGCACGGTGCCGGTCAGCTGCGCCATGGACGAGCTGGTGATCTCCAGGCTCGACGCCGTCTGCTCGGTGCGCTGGCTCAGGTCCTGGTTGCCCGAGGCGATCTCGGCGGACGCGGTGCGGATGGAGTCGGCCACCAGCATGACCTCGCTGACCGTCGTTCCGAGCTGCTCGCACATCTGGTTCAGCGCGCGCATCAGGCCGGCCAGTTCGTCCTGGCCCGTGGGCGCGGCGCGCTGGGTCAGGTCACCGGCGGCCACGGCTTCGGCCAGCGACAGCGAGGCGTTGACGTCGGCTGCGATCTTGCGCTGGTTGACGAGCAGCACGCCCATGCCGGCCGCGGCGGCAAGTAGTGAGATCAGGGCAAAGATCCAGGCGCGCTGGCGGGCTTTCGCCTGCTGTGACTCCGCGGCGGATTGCTGCTCGGCGTCCATGCTCTGCACGACCTTGCCGATCAGCGTCGCGACTTCCTTGTAGCGGGCTTCGGCGTCCTGCATCGCGGCGACGCCGGTGTTGGGGTCGACCGAGGCCAGGTCGATGGCGCCATCGGCCTTGGCCAGATAGGCCTGCAGCAACGGCAGGGTCGCCTTGATGTGGACGTCGGTTTCGGGGGGCGTGCTGTCCATGTCGGCCAGCGTGGTGAGCGTGCGCGTCAGGCCGTCGATCTGGGTCTTCAACTGAGCGCGCAGCAGCTTGACCTTGGCGTCATCCAGCGAGGCGATCAGCGCAATCGTGCGGAACACGCCGCCGTGCATCTCGCCCACCTGGGTCTGCACCGCCACCGTGGTCATGAAAACCTCGTTGCGCTGCTGGCCCGCCTCGTTGGATGCCACCACCTCGCGCAGCGACAGCAGCGTGCTGCCCAGGCCGATGGCCAGCACCACCGCCAACGCCGCCATCGGCGGCAGCAACATCTTTGCAGCCAGCTTCATCGTCAGCCTTCAAGAGTGGCCGCCGGCGCGCGGGCCTGCGGCGGGGCAGGAGACGGCGGACCGTCCGCTGTCTTACTTGTAGATACCGCCGCAGACGATGGTCTCGTCCAACCGCTCGCAATACATCTGCTTGGGCTCGATCTTCTTCGTTGCTGGGTTGGTGAACTTGTAGTCCTGCCAGAACCCCTTGGGGCTGGACTTGCCCAGCTCGACGCGCTCGCGGATGAAGGGCTTGCCGTCGATGTCCTTGAGGTCGATCAGGTCGCGGCCGACCTGCTTCTCGTTGGCGCCGTGCGCCAGGCATTTGCCGTCCATGCCATAGACGACGATGTAGAGGTCGCTCTTGACGAACTGCGGGTCCTTGGCCGTGATCGCGGCATAGGCCTTGTCCTTGCCGTTGGCCTTGATGAAGGTCACAGCCTTCTTGACGGTGGCCACCGCGTCGTCCTTGGTCGCGTTGTCGGCCAGTGCGGCCTGAGTGCCGAAGACGGCCGTCAGTGCCAATGCAAGACCTACCAGACCTTTTACCGGGTGTCGGTTCATGCGAGCTCCTTGCCAGCCGTTGTGAAATCGTTGTCTAACGGCCCAGTGTCGCTCCCAAAAAACAGATCGTGCAAGTGCATATGCCGCGTTCGCGCCCAAACCCGGGCACACCAGGGTGCGTGGAGAATGCGCCCATGACGACCCGCCCCCAGCCCGATAGCCGCGCGGCCTATCCCCGCTTCGTGCCGCTGACGACGCGGTGGATGGACAACGACGCCTACGGCCACCTGAACAACGTCGTTTACTACAGCCTGTTCGACACGGCCGTGAACAGCCTGCTCATCGAGGCCGGTGCGCTCGATATCCAAGGCGGCGAGGTCATCGGCCTGGTCGTGGAGACGCACTGCAACTTCTTCGAGTCTCTGGCCTTCCCGCAGCGCATCGAGGCCGGCGTGCGCGTTGCCAGCCAAGGCCGCTCCAGCGTGCGCTATGAAATCGGACTGTTCGCCGAAGGCGCCACCACCTGCGCCGCGCGGGGTCATTTCGTGCACGTCTATGTCGATCGCGACAACCGCCGCCCGGTGGCCGAACTGCCCGCCGCCTATCTCCAAGTTTTGAAGACCTTGACGCCATGACTCGTTTCGCCACCCCCACGCCCGAGCAGACCGCCGCGGTCGATGCCGCCATCAAGACCCGGCACTCGCTGCGTGCCTTCCTCCCCGAGCCGGTGCCGCGCCAGACCATCGAGGACATCCTCGAAGTCGCCCGCTGGGCCCCCTCGGGCACCAACACACAGCCTTGGGCAGTGCATGTGATGACGGGCGCGGCGCTCAAGCGCGTGGCCGGCCGCATCCAGGCCGCCTACCTCGACCCCGAGCAGAATGCCGCGAACAAGGAGGAGTACGCCTACTACCCCACCGAGTGGCGCAGTCCCTACATCGACCGCCGCCGCAAGGTGGGCTGGGATCTCTATGGGCTGCTGGGCATCGCCAAGACCGACAAGGCGCGCATGCAGCACCAGCATGGCCGCAACTTCATCTTCTTCGACGCGCCCGTGGGCCTGATGTTCACCATCGACCGCGTCATGCAGCAGGGCTCGTGGCTGGACTACGGCATGTTCCTGCAGAACATCATGGTGGCGGCCCGCGCGCGCGGCCTGCACACCTGCCCGCAGGCGGCGTTCACGCAGTTCCACCGCGTCATCGCCGAAGAGCTGCAGCTGGGAGATGAGCAGATGGTCGTCTGCGGCATGTCGCTGGGCCATGCCGACCCGGCGGCGGTAGAGAACAGCCTCGTCACCGAGCGTGCGCCGGTTTCGGAGTTCACGCGCTTCCTGGAAGACTGATGGCCCTCTCTGGCTCCGAGCTGGGCCTGGCGTGGGCCACGCCATTCGCCGGCCTGCTGCTGTCCATCGCCGTGATGCCGCTGGCGGCACCTGCCTTCTGGCACCACCATTTCGGCAAGATCGCGGCAGCCTGGACGCTGGCGCTGCTGATCCCGTTCGGGCTCAGCTTCGGCGCGGTCGAGACGGGCGGCGTGCTGGTGCACACGCTGGTGGAGGAATACCTGCCCTTCACCATACTGCTCGGCGCGCTGTACACCGCGGCCGGCGGCATCTTCATCCGCGGCAACCTGCACGGCAGCCCGGCGCTGAACGCGGGCCTGATGCTGATCGGTGCGGTGCTCGCCAGCGTGATGGGCACGACGGGCGCGTCCATGCTGTTGATCCGCCCGCTGATCCGGGCCAACGACAACCGCCGCCACAACGCCCATGTCGTCGTCTTCTTCATCTTCATCGTCAGCAATGTCGGCGGCTCGTTGACGCCGCTGGGCGACCCGCCGCTGTTCCTCGGCTTCCTGCAGGGCGTCAGCTTCTTCTGGACGACTGGCCAGCTGCTGCCCGAGACGCTGTTCCTGCTCGCCAGCCTGCTGGCCGTGTTCTGGGCCGTCGACGCCTGGCTCTACCGCAAGGAAGGCATCACGCGCGCCGACCCGACGCCTGACGCGCCCAAACTGGGCCTGGAAGGCACCATCAACCTGCTGCCCCTGGCCGCCGCCGTGGGACTGGTGCTGATGAGCGGCACCTGGAAGCCCGGCATCGTCTTCGACCTCTGGGGCACGCCGCTGCCGCTGCAGGCCCTCGTGCGCGATGTCGGCCTCGTCGGCGTGACGCTCGCATCGCTGTGGCTGACGCCAGCCGGCGTGCGCGAGAAGAACCAGTTCTCGTGGGCGCCGATGCAGGAGGTGGCCAAGCTCTTCATCGCCATCTTCCTGACCATGGTGCCCGTCATCGCCATGCTCAAGGCTGGCCCGGCCGGCGTGTTCGCACCGCTGGCGGCCATGCTCGACTCGCCTGCAGCCTACTTCTGGCTGACCGGCGGCCTGTCCTCGGTGCTGGACAACGCGCCCACCTACCTCGCCTTCTTCAACCTCGCCGGCGGCAATGCCCAGGCGCTGATGGGCGAGGGCGCCGCCGTGCTGGCGGCGATCTCGGGAGGCGCCGTCTTCATGGGTGCGATGACCTACATCGGCAATGCCCCCAATTTCATGGTCAAGGCCATCGCCGAGGAGCGAGGTGTCAAGATGCCGAGCTTTGGCGGTTATCTGCTCTGGTCCGGCGCGGTGCTGCTG
Source organism: uncultured Roseateles sp. (assembly GCA_963422775.4). Classification (GTDB taxonomy): domain Bacteria; phylum Pseudomonadota; class Gammaproteobacteria; order Burkholderiales; family Burkholderiaceae_C; genus Pelomonas. Next base: position 50,103 of record CAUJSJ030000153.1, on the reverse strand, counting down.
CCTCTAATTTTCGTGATGGCCTGGATATGGATGTGAAACCCAAGGTGTTGATCGCGCGCCGCGCACCGGCGGCGGTGGTCGAGAAACTCTCGGCTCATTTCGAGGTGGACTTCCATCAGGGCGAGACCCCGCTGAGCCCCGACGAGCTGCGTGCCCGCCTGCAAGGCAAGGCCGGCGCCTACATCACCGGCACCGAGCGCATCACCGCCGAGCTGCTCGACGCCTGCCCCGATCTGCGCGCCGTTTGCACGATGAGCGTCGGCTACAACCACATCGACCTGGCGGCCTGCACCGCGCGCCGCGTGCTCGTCACCAACACGCCCGACGTGCTGACCGAGTCCACCGCCGACTTCGGCTTCGCGCTGCTGATGGCCACGGCCCGGCGCATGAGCGAGGGCGAGCGGCTGCTGCGCGACGGCCGCTGGAAGAGCTGGGCCTGGGACTTCCTGGCCGGCTCCGACGTGCACGGCGCGACGCTGGGCATCCTCGGCATGGGCCGCATCGGCCAGGCCATCGCGCGCCGCGGCCGCTTCGGCTTCGGCATGAACGTGGTCTATCACAACCGCTCGCGGCTGCCGGCCGACACCGAGGCCGAACTCGGCGCGTGCTACCTGACCAAGGACGAGCTGCTGCGCCAGGCCGACCATCTCATCCTCGTGCTGCCGTACTCGGCCGAGTCCCACCACTGCATCGCCGCAGCCGAGATCGCGCTGATGAAGCCGACGGCCACCCTCATCAACATCGCCCGCGGCGGCATCGTCGACGAAGACGCGCTGGCTGCCGCGCTGCGCGAGCACCGCATCGCCGCGGCAGGCCTGGACGTCTTCGAAGGCGAGCCGCGCGTGAACCCCGCGCTGCTGACGCTGCCCAACGTCGTCCTCACGCCGCACATCGCCAGCGCCACCATGCCCACCCGCCTGGCCATGGCCCACCTGGCGGCCGACAACCTCGTCGCCGCGCTGAGCGGTGCCAAGCCCCTCACGCCGCTGAACCCCGAAGTCATTCCCGCATGAACCGCCGCCTGATCTGCCTGCTTGCCCTCCTGCCGCTGCTGCCCGCTCTCGCCTTCGGCCAGAAGAACAAGAGCGCCCCACCGCCGCCGCCGCCCGAGCCCGTGGTAGACGACAAGACGCCGCGCGACCCCAACAAGTTCGCCGCGCTGTCCCTGCTCGGCGACAACGTGCAGCTGATCTCCTTGAGCCCGGCGCGTGGCGACACGGTGCAGTCCGGCGATTGGACGGCCTCGCCCGCCGGTGGCCTGGACAACGCGGTGCTGCAGGCGCTGGATGCCGCCGTCAAGGCGTCGGGCAAGGACCGCGACGTCAAGCTCTACACCTCATCCACGCGCAGCCTCTTCGGCGACCCGGCCAACCTCTTCGTCAACGGCAAGCTCAGCCTGCCCGGCAAGTTGGGCGAGGCCGTGCGCCAGAGCGGCGCGGCCAAGCTGCTGCTCGTCACGCGCAGCCGCCAGGAGCCGGCCCTGGCTGCGGCCCTGCCGGCGCGCATCCTCGCGACGCTGGAAGGCCCCGGCTTCGTGCTCGACCAGCGCCCCGGCGCCCAGATCGGCTTCGACGGCCAGGGCGGCCTGCCGGTGTTTGCGCCCTACGTGTCCATCCGCGTGGCGCTGGTCGACCTCAGTGATCTCAAGCTCAAGCGCGAGCAGTCGCTGGCCGTGGCCAGCCGCCTGGCCGTGGCTTCCACCGACGCCGTCAACCCCTGGGCCGCGACGACGGCGGAGCAGCGTGTGAAGGCGCTGGAAGCGCTCATCGAGGCCGAGCTGCCCAGGGCCGTTGCGGGCCTGGTGGCGCCATGAGCCTGGTGGAGCTGCTGACGCTGGGTCTGCTGGCACTGATCGTTGTCCTGCTGCTCCTGGTCTGGGCTCGCCACAAACCTCAAACCGGCGTTGCGCCCGAGCTGCTGCAGAGCAATGAGAGGCTGGAGCGCGAACTGCGCGACGAGCTGGGCCGCAGCGCCAGCGGAACCCGCCAGGAACTGATGCAAGGTCTGGCCCAGTTTCAGCAGGTGCTGACGCAGGGGCTGCAGGGCAGCAACCAGTCCCTCGCCACCCAAGCCCTGGCCGCGCGCGAGGCCCAGGACGCCGCCGCGCAGCGCAGCGCGCTGGCGCAGACCGAATCCATGCAGCGCCTGGCCGACGGCATGCGCGAGCAGCTGCAGGCCATGTCCCTGGGCAACGAGCAACGCTTTGCCGAGCTGCGTCACACGGTGGAGCTGCGCCTGACCAGCATCCAGCAGGACAACGAGAAGAAGCTGGAGCAGATGCGCGCGACGGTCGACGAGAAGCTGCACGCCACGCTGGAGCAGCGCCTGGGCGAGAGCTTCAAGCAGGTGGCCGAGCGCCTGGAGCAGGTGCACAAGGGCCTGGGCGAAATGCAGAACCTGGCGCGCGACGTGGGCTCGCTGAACCGCGTGCTGACCAACGTGAAGACGCGCGGCATCTTCGGCGAGGTGCAACTGGCGGGGCTGCTGGAGCAGGTGTTCACGCCCGAGCAGTACGCGGCCAATGTGGCGACGCTGCCCGGCTCGGCCGAGCGGGTGGAGTTCGCGATCAAGCTGCCTGGCCAGCGTGACGATGGCCAGCCGCTGTGGCTGCCCATCGACGCCAAGTTCCCGCGCGAGGACTACGAGCGCCTGCTCGACGCCCAGGAGAAGGGCGACCCGCTGGCCGCCGAGGCCTCGGCCAAGGCCATCGAGATGCGGCTGCGGCTGGAGGCCCGCACCATCCGCGAGAAGTACATCGCCCCGCCGCACACGACTGACTTCGGCATCCTCTTCGTGCCCACCGAGGGCTTGTACGCCGAGGCGCTGCGCCGCCCGGGGCTGATGGAAAGCCTGCAGCGCGAGCACAAGGTCATGCTCTGCGGCCCCACCACGCTGCTGGCCACGCTCACCAGCCTGCAGATGGGCTTTCGCACGCTGGCGCTGGAGAAGCGCAGCGCCGAGGTCTGGGAGGTGCTGGGCGCTGTCAAGACCGAGTTCGGCAAGTTCGGCGACGTGCTGGCCAAGACGAAGAAGAAGCTCGAAGAGGCCAGCAACACCATCGACCTGGCCGAGACCCGCACGCGCCAGATGACGCGCAAGCTCAAGAGCGTGGAGGCGCTGCCGGATGACGCGGCCAAGCAGCTGCTGCAGCTCGACAAGCTCGGCGACCTGGGCGAGGACGCCGAGTGAGCCCAGCGAGCGGCGGCGCGCCTCATCCCAAGAGCCTGCGCCACGCCTTCGTGTGGCTGATCGCCACGTTGATCTGCGTGCACGCCTGCATGGCCGTCACGCGCGTGACTGCGAGCCTGTGGGTGCTTCAGCGCGGATACGGCGAGGCCTCGGTGGGCCTGCTGCTCAGCCTCTTTGCCGTCGCGCCCATCGGCCTGTCGCTGTGGGCCGGCCGGCTGGCGGATCGGCACGGCTTTCATCGCCCGGTGGGCACGGGCGTGCTGATGGCCGGGGCCGGTGCGCTGCTGGCGCTGGCCGTGCAGCAGGTCTGGGCCATCGCCATCGGCTGCCTGCTTTGCGGCGGCGCCGTCGCCGTGGCGGCCGTGGCCATGCAGCGTGAAGCCGGGCTGATGGCTGATGAGCCGGGCGAGCTCAAGCGCATCTTCAGCTGGATGGCCCTTGGGCCGGCCCTGTCCAACGCGCTGGCGCCCGTCATCGCCGGCCTTTTGATCGACCACATCGGCATGACGGCCGCCTTCGGCTTCGCGGCGCTGCTGCCGCTGCTGGCCTGGGCGCTGGCGCAGAAGGTGCCGCGCCATCTGCCGGAGCCGCTGACCAAGAGCTTTCGCGAGCGCGCGGCCTGGCAGCTGTTCCGACTGCCGGCCTTTCGCCGGCTCATCCTCGTCAACCTGGTGCTGTCCGCCTGCTGGGACGCGCACAGCTTTGTCGTGCCGGTGGTGGGTCACTCGCGCGGCCTGTCGGCCGTCAGCATCGGCATCGTGCTGGGCAGCTTTGCCGCGGCAGCCACCTGCGTGCGCCTGGCCATCGTGCGTTTTGCCGATGACCTCGACGAGGTCAAGGCCCTGCGCACCGCCATGGTCGTCGCGATGCTGACGTTCATGGCCTACGCCTGGCTGCCCGGCACGGCCGGCCTGATGTGCGGCTCGGCGCTGCTGGGCGTGGCGCTGGGCTCGGTGCAGCCCATGATCCTGGCCATGCTGCACCGCGTGACGCCGCCTGACCGCCACGGCCAGGCCCTGGGCCTGCGCATGCTCACCGTCAACGGCGCCACGGTGGCCATGCCCGCCGGCTTCGGCATCCTCGCCGCCGCCACGGCGTTGGTGGCGCCGATGTGGTTGATGGCCTCGCTGCTGCTGCTGGCGCAGTGGCCGGCGCGGCGCTTGCGCGAGCCTGCCCCTCAGGCGTAGACGTCGAGGAAATTGCCGAGTGGCGACAGCGCCGGCGTGACCGGCGTTGCAACACCCTGGGGCGCTTCAGCCGGGCTCGGATTTTTCATCCGCTGCTCGATGCCCTGCACCTCGGCGCGCAGCGTCGCGATGTGGGTCTGGGCCGACGAGGTCTTCGCGCTTTCGCAGTTCACGCAGGCCGACAGTTCGCGCTGTGCCTTCTGCAGTTCGGCCTGCAAGGCGCCGGACGAGCCGGAGGCGATGGCGGACAGGGCGGTGCTCATGGCGAGTGGGTGTGAACGGCTTTCCCTCAGCTTATCGACCGACGGGGGCCGGAGCTTGAGGCTGTGCGGCCCCGGGCTTGCGTGCTTGCGCCCGGGCGCGGGCGCCGCCTAGCATCGACGCCAGGAGGCGGGTATGGAGGGCACACCAAGAAGAGCGCGCGCGGCCGTGTGGCCTGGCCTGATGTTGCTGGCGATGCTGGCGGCCCAGCCGTTGCGCGCGCAGGTCGACGACGAGGACCCGGGCGACGCGCCTGCCGTCGTCATGCCCGCCGCCGAGGCCGAACGCCTGCTGGCCCAGCCGTTGCCCGCCGAGCCGGCCGCGCGCTACGCCCTGCTGCAGCAACAGGCCCGCGCGGCCCAGGCGCTGGAGCAGCGCGGCCGCTACGTCGAGCTGCTGAGCGAGCTGGCCTCGGTGGGCCGCAGCCAGCCCGGTGGCGAGATCTGGATCCGCCAGTACCTCAGCGCCGAGTTCATCTGGGGCAGCTCGGGCAAGTCCATGGCGGCGGCCGATGCCTTTGCCAGCGACACCACGCTGAGCCTGTCCACGCGCGCCGCCGCGGCGCTGCGCCATGTCTACGCGCTGGCCCAGGCACGCGACCGCGCGGTCATGGAGCGCATGTGGTCGCGCGCGCAGAGCCTGGTCAAGCAGGCCCAGGACTCGCTCGGCGATCGCGACCCGGCGGCCACGCTGCGGCTGCGCGTCGACCACCTGCAGGTGCGCTCCGAGATCGAGCGCTGGGAGGGGCGGCTGGGCGACGCCGTCGCTACGCTGCGTGAGGCCGTGCGGCTGGCGCACAAGGGTGTGGAAGACGCGCGCAAGCTGCCGGGCGGCGGCCAGCGTCCGCCGCGCGACCCCGCCGTGCAGGACGCCTACGGCTGGTACGACGGCTCGCAGGGCATGCTGACCTACGCCCTCGTGCGCCACGGCCGCGCACCCGAGGCCATCCAGGTCGCGCAGGGCAACCTCGCGCTGTGGCGGGCCGGCCAGCTGAGCGACGCTTTAGGGGCACGCTGGAGCTACCGCCTCGGCCAGGCCCAGGTAGCGGCGCGCCAGTACGAGGCGGCGCTGGAGAACGGCCGGCGTGCCGACGACATGCTGCAGCGCGCCGGCGCCAGCCCGGCCAGCCACACCCGTTGGCTGGCGCGCCAGGAGCAGGTCAAGGCGCTGATCGGCCTGCGCCGCTGGCCCGAGGCCGACGCCTTCTACAACGAATTCCTCGGCAGCCTGCCGGCCGACAGCCTGGCCAGGGACCGCGCCAGCGACTGGCGGCTGCGCGCGCTGCTGGCGGCCAAGAACGGGCGCACCGACGAGGCGCTGGACATCGTCGAGCGCACGCATCGCTACCGCCTGCGCCTGTACGGTGAGGGCCACCCGCAGACGCAGGAGGCCGCCGGTGTGCGTGCGCTGGTGCGGTTGCTCAAGGGCGACATGGCCGGCGCCTGGAGCGACTACCAGCCGCTGTTCGCTGCCGTGCTCGACAACCCCGGCGGCTGGCAGGACCTGGACCTGTCCGGCGCGCGCGGCTTCGTGCTGGGCCTGGCCTTCGACGAGTTCCTGCGCGAGATCGCCGCGCGTGCTTTGCGCGGTGAAGCGCTGGAGCCGGCCTGGACCGACCGCGCCATGCAGGTGGCCGACCGCATGCAGACCGGCGCCGCCCACCGCGCGCTGACCGACGCCACGGCGCGCGTGCTGGCCGCCACGCCGGCGCTGCGCGAGCTGCTCGACGCCGAGGCCAACCTGCGCGCCGCGGCCAGCTCGCGCAACGGCGCGCTGGCCGCCCAGCTCACCGAGGAAGACCGCGTGCGCCGCCGCAACAGCAGCGACGAGACCAAGGCCGAGCTCAAGGCCCTGCCCGACGCCGAGCGCAAGAAGCGGCAGAGGCAACAAGCCGACGAGCTGGCCGCCGTGCGCGAGCAGGTGCGCCAGCATCGCGACCAGGCGCAGGCCGCGCGGGAGGCGCTCAACCAGCAGCGCGAGCGTGTGGCCAAGGCCTATCCGGCCTGGGCCGACCTCGTCACGCCGCCGCTGCCTGCGCCGGCCGCGCTGCAGAAACTGCTCGGCGCCGGCGAGGCCCTGCTCGTCGTTCAGCCGCTGGAGAGCGCGACGCTGGCCTGGCTCGTCACGCCCGGCGCGCCGACGCGCTTTGCGGCATCCAGCATCGGCGCGGCGGCCTGGTCCGACAAGGTGGGGCAGATTCGCACGGCGCTGGACCTGAGCACCGGCCGGGCGCCGGCCATGCCGGTGGCTGCGCTGCACGAGGTCTGGCGCGAACTCGTCGCGCCCCTGCAGCCGGGTGCCGACGTGAAGAGCCTGCTCGTCGCGGCCGATGGGGCGCTCGCGTCCATGCCCTTCGCCGCTGCGTTGACGGCGCCCGAACCCGACGCCTTTGTCGCGCGCCGCATGGCCGTTACCCAGCTGCCCTCGGCCGGTGCGCTGTTTGCGCTGCGCCGTTCGGCAGCGCCGGCACCCGCCGCCAAGGCGCTGTTCGGCGTGGGCGACCCGCAGTTCAAGTCCAGCGCCAAGGCCGGCCGCGCGGCGCTGGGCAGCGGCGCGACGAAATACGACGCCGCCTGGGGCTTCAGCTATGGCGACATCCCGCCCCTGCCCGAGACCCGCGCGGAGCTGATCGCGTTGGCCAAGGCGCTGGGCGCCAACGCGCAGACCGACCTGCTGCTCGGGGCCGCCGCCACGCGCGAGGCCGTGCTGGCCGCGCCGCTGGCCGACCGCCGTGTCGTCGCCTTTGCCACGCACGGGTTGATGCCGGGGGAGCTGCCAGGGGTGTCCAAGCCAGCCCTCGCCCTGGCACCGGGCAAGGACGCGGCCGCGTCCCCGCTGCTCGAACTCGACGACGTGCTCGCGCTGCGCCTGAACGCGCAGGCCGTGCTGCTGTCGGCCTGCAATACCGCCGCGGGCGAGCAGGGCGGGGCGGCCATGTCGGGCCTGGTGCGCGGCTTCTTCTTTGCCGGCAGCCGCTCGGTGCTGGCCACGCACTGGGCCGTCGAGACCGCCTCGGCCGCGGCGCTCACGGCCGCCACCTTCTCCGCCAAGCTGCCGCGCGCCGAGGCGCTGCGCATGGCTCAAGTGGGGATGATCGAGGGACAACTCGGTGGCGGGCGCTGGGCGCATCCGTTCTACTGGGCGGGATACGCCCTGTTCGGTGATCCGTCCCGCTAGGAGTTGGTCATGAAGTTCTTGCTGTTGTCCCTGGCTCTGTCGAGTTCCGCCGCCTTGGCGCAGCAGGCCTGCGAGGTCGTGTCGGTCAGCGGCGAGGCCCAGCGCGTGGACGGCAAGGCGCTGGCGGTGGGCGACAAGCTCGACGTCGGCGCCACGCTGCGCACCGGTGCAACGGGCCGCGTGCGCCTGAAGTTCGTCGACGGCTCCGTGCTGGTGCTGGCCGACAAGAGCCAGCTGCGCATCGACGCGTTCAGCGCGGCGAGCGGCCAGCCGCGTGCGGCCGAGTTGCTGCTGGAGCTCGGCCTCGTCGGCCAGCGTGTGACGCCATCCGCGGATGGCAGCTGGAAGGTCCGCACGCCCACTGCCGTGACGGCCGTGCGCGGTACCGAGTTCAGCGTCGAGGTCGGCGACGACCGCGCGACCGCCGTGCACGTGAAGACCGGCGAGGTCGATGTCGAGCCCACCGGCCCGCAAACCCGTGGCATCAAGCCCCGCTACCCGGTGCGCCTCGAAAAGAAGCTCAACGGCACCCAGTGCGATGCGGCCCAGTGCGGCGCCGCCATGGCCTGGTCGGCAGAGAGGGTGGCTCGCGTCGAACAGCGCCTGGGGTCGCTGGATTGAGGTCCCGTCTTGGCTACCTGCTGATCGCGCTGGCAGCCGCGCTGCTGGGCCTGGCCATGGTGGCCCTGCGGGCCGATATCGCCGCGTTGGAACGGCCCGACCACTGGCTGCAGGACTGGCGCACTTTCTGGCGAGGCCCGTTGGCGCCGGGCCGCGAACTGCCGCTGCTGCTGGTGCGCGTGGATGACGCCGCCTTCGAGGCCCTGGGCGGCCGCGTGCCCGACCGCAATGATCTCGCCCGCGCCGTGCAGGCCCTGCATGCCGGTGGCGCGCGCGCCGTGGCGTTGGACATCCTGCTGCTGCCGGGCGGCGGCACGCCCGAGGCCAGTGCTGCCCTGGCCGCCGCGATGAAGGCCTGCGCCTGCGCGCTGATCCCCTTCTCCCTGCCTGACGAGGGCAAGGCCGACACCGCCGTGCCACCCCCCGTGCTGGCGCAGGCGCTGCTGCGTTACGAAGGCGATGCCGCGCTGCAACGCAGCGAAGCCCATTACCGGCCGCGGCGGCTGATCGCGCCGGAGGCGGTGCTGGCCGAGGCCGCGGCGGCCCTGGGCCACATCAGCGTGCGGCCCGGCAGTGACGGCAGCATCCGCCGCGACCTGCCCGTGCTGCGACTGGACGGCGAGGTCTACCCGTCGCTGCCGCTGCGCCTGGCTGCCTTTGCGCGCGGCGCCGACTGGCGCCAGGCGCGTGCGCGCTTCGGCGCCGAGGTCAGCGTGGGCGAGGCGCTTGCGCTGCCGCTTGATGAGCTGTCGCGTACCAGCGTCAACTACTACGGCCCGGGCGGCCCGCAGAGCCCGTTCGAGAGCGTCGGCCTGGCCGAGTTGCTGGGCGGCCAGGTCGACCCCTCGCGCCTGCGAGGCCGCATCGCCGTCATCGGCGTGTCGGCCCTGGCCGCGGGCGACCATCTGCCGTCGCCCTTCGACGCCCGCCTGCCCGGCATGGAGCGCATCGCCACCGTCACCGACAACCTGCTCACCGGCCGCAGCCTCGTGCGCCCGGCCTGGGGCGGTGCGGCGGAGCTGGCCGCCTTGCTGCTGCTGCCGCTGGCGGCGGTGCTGCTGCTGGCCCGCCGGCCGCTGGGCGTGGCGCTGGCACTGATCGCGCTGGGCGTGGTCGGGTTGCTCGGCGCCGCGCAGTGGGCCTTCGAGAGCCACTACTTCGTCTTCTGGCTGGCACCGCCGCTGCTGGCCCTGGCTGTGGCGACGCTGGGCGGCAGCGCGCTGCGCGCCGGCATCGAGCAGAGCCAGCGCCGGGAGGCCGCGCGGCGCCTGGCAGCCAGCGAGCAGCGCTACGCCCTCGCGGCCCAGGGTGCCAACGACGGCCTGTGGGACTGGGATCTCGGGTCGGGCGAGGTCTACTACTCACCGCGCTGGCAGGCGCTGATGGGGCTGTCCGCCGCCGAGGCCGGCCATGCCATCCAGGCCTGGACCCAACCGCTGGAGCCCGCCATGCGCGCCGCCTTCGACGTGGAGCTGCAGGCTCACCTGGAGGGAAAAAGCCTGCAGTTCCACCACGTGCTGCACTTCAACCAGGGCGGCCAGGAGCGTTGGTTGCTGGCGCGTGGGCTGGCCATCCGCGAACGTGATGGCGAGGATGGCAAGCCGGTGCGCATGGCCGGGTCACTGACGGACATCTCCGAGAGCCAGCGCCTGCAGCGCCAGATCAGCTTCGACGCGCTGCACGACCGCCTCACGGGCCTTGCCAACCGGGTGCTGTTCCGCGAGCAGCTGACGCAGCTGCTGAGCGGCGTGCCCGCGCCCGAGACCGGCCTGCTGCTGCTGGGCCTGGACGGCTTTCGGGCGCTGAACGAAACCCACGGCCCGGTCGTTGGCGACACGGTGCTGACCGAGCTGGGCGCGCGGCTCAAGTCGGCCTTCGGCGCGCGTCATCTCGTCGCCCGCATGGGGCCGGACCAGTTCGCGCTGCTGCTGGCCGGCGGCGACAGCGCAGCCGAGTTGGCTCGCCGAGTGCAGGGCCTGCTGCAGCAGCCCTTCAACGTCGCCACGCCCATGCTGCAGCTCACGGCGGGCATCGCCTGGGCCCAGCGCCGCCACGGCCCCGCCATGGCCGACGAACTGCTGACTGCGGCGGAAGGGGCGCTGGCCCGTGCCAAAGCCGGCGGCCCCGGCCAGACGCATGAGTTCGACCCCGCCGAGCAGCTTGTCGAACAGTCACGCCGCTGGCTGCGCGATGCCATCGATGCGGCCCTGGCGAGCGGCACTCAGTTTGAGCTGCACTACCAGCCCTCCGTGCGCCTGTCGGACCGGGCGCTGCTCGGCTTCGAGGCGCTGATCCGCTGGCGCCACCCCGAGCGCGGCATCATCATGCCGGGCGACTTCATCCCGGTCGCAGAGGTCAGCGGCCAGATCTGCGCGATCGGTCGCTGGGCCCTGCTGGAGGCCGCGGCCCAGCTGCGGCGCTGGCAAGCCGTGGGCTTCACCGGCGAGGTGGCCGTCAACCTCTCCGGCGTGCAGCTGGAGCGCGACCTCGAACTGCTGGCCGACGCCCGCGCCACGCTCGCCGCTTTGGGCGACGTGCCCACGCACCGCCTCAAGCTCGAAGTGACCGAGAGCATGGCGATGGCCAACCCGCAGCGCAGCGCCGAGGTGCTGCAGGAGCTGGCGCGCATGGGCTTCAAGCTGTCCATCGACGACTTCGGCACCGGCTACTCGTCGCTGGCCTATCTGCACCGCTTCCCGTTCGACACGCTCAAGGTCGACCGCAGCTTCGTCATCCGCCTGGCCGCCGGCCGCGAGGCCCAGGAGATCGTCCGCACCATCGTCGGCCTGGCGCTGGCGCTGGGCAAGCAGACGCTGGCCGAGGGCGTCGAGGACGAAAAACAGGCCGCGCTGCTGGAGCAGCTGGGCGTGCAGGTGGGGCAGGGGTGGTTGTTCGCGAAGGCGCTGCCGGAGGGGCAGGCGACGGAGGCGATCAAGAACGCGCCGTGGCGGCGTTAGGCGAAGCGCTTGGTCAATGACCCGCGGTTGCCACGTCTGACGCCACATCTGACGAGCATTTGAATTCAGCGGGACTGGCCGGGGCGTTGGTGGGATCGAAATCTCCTGAACTTTTTGTATGCCTCAATGAATACCAGATATTTTCCGCTCGCAGTTTGCCTTGCATTGAGTGCATGTGCTGCTCAAAACATATCGCAAGACTTTACTTTGGAAAAGTCAGCAGGCACAGGAGTCGCCGCGGGCAGTATTACTTACGACGGCGGCTATGCCGCATACCGGCTGCATTTGGAAAAAAAGACAGGTGGCCAGAAGTACATGATCGAACACGGCAGCTCGCAAACTCTCAACCTCAGCCTGGCCTTCAAGGGCGAGGAACCCCATCGCGCGCTGGGCAAGAAGGGCTCGCCCTTTGCAGTTGAATTGCCTGCGGGAACTTATGCCGTCAAATCCTGGCAAGTCAGCCAGGGAATGGCCAACGTCTGGTCTACCGCACCCACCGGAATTGAATTCGAGATCAAGCCTCGTGAAGCAATTTATCTTGGTGGTTTCCGTTTTCGTGAAACGTCAAGGTTTGGTCGCGCCGTGACGGGGTCGTCGGTCTCGCTGTCGGATCAATCGGCCCGTGATTTGCCTGCAATTCGAAGCCAGTTCCCCGCGTTGGCATCAGTTCCGTTGACGCAATCCCTTTCCGCTGGCGCGAAGTTGGAAAATGTGGGCGGCGCAAGCGACGGGAAAATTAATATTCCCATCTTCATTCCGGTCGCTCGGTGACAACCGAAAGCGACCGCGATGCTGAGTGCGCGTCCGTGCGCCGCCGCACCGATGCCAGCGCTCCAAGGGTCTAAAAGCGGGCCCTTGCGACGCGCTTGCTCGCCCATCAACGAAAGAACCCATGTCCAAAGGACAACGCGGCAACAAGGAGCAGAAGAAGCCCAAGAAGGCAGCTGCGCCGGCTTCCCCTGCGGTTCCCGCCGCCACGGCCGTGAAGGTCGCCGAGGCGATCTCGGTCGCGCCGCGGAGGAAGTAGCCCAACCTGAGCCGCCGCACGGCTCGGCGTTCCGCTGCAATCGCGGCAGGGCTGGGCGTGCACCCGTCATTGGCATACGCGACTGCCCGCAGGTGCTCCTGCGGGCAGTCGCGTTGCATGCCTCGCAGCAGTCGGGAGGATTTGCAGGGCTGCTTGGTGCGGCAGCGCACGGAAGAAGCCGGCCGTGTCGGGGATGCTGACCGGTCGATGCTTCAGGTTCTCGTCATGAACTGCCCCCACTCGCCCTTCGACACGCTGGTGCCGTCTGCTGCCAAGTCGATCTTGCCAAGCTTCTTGCCCCTGGATCTGGCCTGCACGACCGATGCCGGGCTGCCCGACGCCGGCTTGCTCGCCTCCCAGCTGTGGCAGCAGGCCGTGCACGACCTGCGTGGCAAGCTGGGCGTCGTCGCCGCGGTCACGGCCCTGCTGCAGAAGCCGCGCAGCGACGTCCGCCGCCTTGAACTGATGGTCGTGCTGGATCGCAACGTGGCCGGCCTGCGGGACCTGCTGAACGGGGTGGCCGATCTGGCTCGCCTCGATGCGCAGCGGGAATATCCGGTCATCTGCACGATCAACATGGCCACGGCCATGCAGGACATGGGCAACAACCTGCGCATCATGGCCGCATCGCGCGGGCTCAGCCTCGACATCGGCGGCCCCGCCAGCCTGATCGCGCAGAGCGATCCGCTGATGGTGGCGCGCATCGCCCAGAACCTCATGCTCAATGCCATCCAATACACGCGCTCCGCAGGGGTGGCGTTGACCTATGGCCTGTGCGATGTGGCCGAGTTCGGGCATTGGTACTTCGACGTCAGTGATGCCGCAGACGCCCTGGCCTGCGGCGACGCCTCCGTGGCCGTTCAGGCACCCAGCTCACCTGCCGCTGCGGCGGGCTGCAAAGGCGAAGGCATCGGCCTGTCCATCGTCGGGCGGCTCTGCGGTCTGCTGGGTGGCACGGTGACGGTCCGCAGCGTGGGGCTCGGCCGGACCACCCGCATCACGCTGCCCCGGCGTTACGTCGGCGCGTTGGAGTCGCTGACGATCTCGACCGTGGGCGGCACGGGCTTGGCCGCAGCAGCAGTGGCCTGGGCGCCTGCGGCATTGCAGGTCGGCCAGCCGCTGCGGATTGGTGTGCAGGCGGCAGGCCATCTCGGCGCGCCCTTGCATGCCTAGCGATGCACGCCGTGGGTGTGGTGGGTCATCTCAGTCGCGCCGCTAGGAGGCTGTCGGGCTCTGGGCCGGGTGCGCGCCCGGCCCAAAGCCCGACAGCCTCCTAGAACCACTTCGACGTCAGCAGCGCCGCAGCAGCCCCAGGCGTCACGGCACGTCTGCATCCGCATTCGCGGGACCCGCGACGTTTGTTGCCGGCCCGTGGCGGGCTGCGGGGTACGAGGCGTTGTCCGACATGGCGTAGCGGGGTTGGGGGGGCGGCCTGGCGCGGGCTGGCGCCATAGACTGCCCTGCAATGGGCGGCCCATAGAACCAGGGTTCGCCGCATGCCAGAGGAGAACCTGATGACCGCGGGAAAAACCCGTTCAGCCAGCGGTGTGCCCGGACTGGACAACGTGCTGCATGGCGGCCTGATCGCCGGGCACCTCTACCTGGTGGATGGCGAGCCCGGCGCCGGCAAGACGACGCTGGCGCTGCAATACCTGATGCAGGGCGTGCGCGAAGGCGAGCCGACCTTGTACGTGACCCTGGGCGAGACGGCGGGCGAACTGCGCGCCGGGGCCGAGTCGCACGGCTGGTCGCTGGACGGTATCGAGATCGCCGAGCTCATCGTCGACGAGGACGAGCTCTTCGGTGACTCGGAGTTGACGATGTACCACCCCTCCGAGGTGGAGCTCAACGAGACGACCAAGCGCATCCTGGCTGCCGTGGAGCGCTGCAGGCCACGCCGCATGGTGCTGGATTCGCTATCCGAGTTGCGCCTGCTGGCGCAGAGCTCGCTGCGCTACCGCCGCCAGATCCTCGCGCTCAAGCAGTTCTTCATCGGCCGCAACTGCACGGTGCTGTTCCTGGACGACCGCTCCAGCGACGTCATGGACACCCAGGTGCACAGCATCGCCCACGGCGTCATCGCGCTGGACCGCAGCGTGCCGGCCTACGGCCCCGTGCTGCGGCAACTTCGCGTCAGCAAGTTCCGCGGCAGCGACTTCATCAGCGGCCAGCAGGACCTGCTGATCCGCCGCGGCGGGCTGGAGGTGTTTGGGCGCCTGACGGCCAACCAGCATGGCACGCGATTCGCCCGCGACGTGGTGCCCAGTGGCGTTCCCGCGCTGGACGAGTTGCTCGGCGGTGGCACCGAGCGCGGCACGGCGACGCTGCTCGTCGGGCCGGCCGGGGCCGGCAAGTCCACCATCGCCGCGCAGTACGCCGTCGCCGCCACGCACCGCGGCGCCCATGCCGCCATCTTCACGTTCGAGGAAGGGCGCACGCTGCTGCTGGACCGGCTGGCCGGCCTGGGCATGTCTGTCGACGAAGGGGTGGGGCCGGGCAAGCTGAACGTGCGCCAGATCGACGCTTCCGAGGTGCTGCCCAGCCAGTTCGCCAACATCGTGCGCGATGCCGTCGAGAAGGACGGCGCCAGCGTCGTCGTCATCGACAGCATCAATGGCTACCTCAACGCGATGCCCGAGGCGCGCGCGCTGACCATCCAGCTGCATGAGCTGCTGAACTACCTGAACAACCACGGCGTGGCGACCTTCCTGGTGGCGGCCCAGTCCGGCATGCTGGGTGCGGGCATGCGCAACCCTGTCGACGCGAGCTATCTGGCCGACGTGGTCGTGCTGTTTCGCATGTACGAGCACGCGGGCGCGGTCTGCAAGGCCATCTCGGTGGTCAAGAAGCGCAGCGGCCCGCACGAGGACACGATCCGCAAGCTGTGGTTCAACGCGCGGGGTGTTCATCTGGGCCCGCCGCTGACGCATCTGCGCGGCGTGTTGACCGGCGTGCCCGTCGAAGTCGAGCCTGCTGACAGGCGCCATGCTGAGACCGCCGATGACCCTGCGCGTTGAGGCCGAGCGCTCCTTCAGCGAGCGGGTCATCGTGCTGGCGCCGACGGCGCGCGACGGCGACGTCACGCTCAGGCTGCTGGCCGGGGCCTGCATCGACGTCGTCGTCGGCAAGGGCTGGCGGCATGCCGAGGAGCTGATGCACGAAGGCGCCGGCGCGCTGATGATCACGGACGTGACCTTCGCCGACCCGGGCTTCGCCGTGCTGCTGAACGCGCTGGAACGCCAGCCGGCCTGGTCCAACCTGCCGGTGCTGGCCCTGTGCCGCCACGGCCTGCAGGCACCCGCGCTGCGCGAGTCGCGGCTGCGCAACCTGACGGTGCTGGACCGCCCGACCTCGACCCGCGCCGTGCTCAGTGCGGTGAAGACGGCCTTGCGCGGGCGGCGCTGGCAGTACCAGATCCGCGACCAGATCGACTCGCTGCTGCGCGCCGACCGCTCGCTGCGCCAGGCCGACCAGCGCAAGGACGAGTTCCTCGCCACACTGGCTCACGAGTTGCGCAATCCGCTGGCGCCCATCCGCACCGGCCTGCAGCTGCTGGGCTCCCACCCACCGCAGGACGACGCCCAGTACCGCGGCGTGACGGAGATGCTGGACCGGCAGATGAAACAGCTGCTGCGCCTCATCGACGACCTGCTGGAGGTGTCGCGCATCTCCACCGGCAAGCTGGTGCTGCAGCGCGAGCCGCTGGACATGCGGCGCGTGGTGGAGATGGCGCTGGAGGCCTGCGAGCCGCTGGTCACCCGCGGCGGCCACCGCCTCACCGTCGCGCTGCCGGACGAGGCGCTCTGGGTGGACGGCGACCTCACGCGGCTGGCGCAGTGCTTGAGCAATCTGCTGAACAACGCCTGCAAGTACACGCCTGATGGCGGCAGCATCTGGGTCACGCTGACCCGCACCGAGGGCGACGCCGTGCTGGCCGTGCGCGACACCGGCGTGGGCCTGCCCCACCACATGATCTCCCGCGTCTTCGACATGTTCGCCCAGGTCAACCGTTCGCTGGAACGCGCGCAGGGCGGCCTGGGCATCGGCCTGGCGCTGGTGCGCAGCCTGGTGTCCCTGCACGGCGGGCGCGTCAGCGCCGCGAGCGCGGGGCCGGGCATGGGCAGCACCTTCACCATCGAGCTGCCGCTGGCGGCGCAGGAGTCGGCACCGCCGCCGCGGCAAACCTTGCCCGAGCCGGCGCCGGCCCGGTCGGCGCGCATCCTCGTCGTGGACGACAACGACGACGCGGCGACCTCGCTGGCCATGCTGCTGTCGCTGTCGGGGCACGACGTCGCGCTGCACAAGGCTGCGGGCTTCCTGCCCGAGGCCGTTTTCTGCGATGTCGGCATGCCGGGCATGAGCGGACACGAGTTGGCGACCCGGCTGCGCCAGGACTCACGCTTTGCCGCCACGCTGCTGGTGGCGCTGACGGGCTGGGGCTCGGAAGACGACAAGAAGCGCTCGCGCGCGGCCGGCTTCGACGAGCACCTGACCAAGCCGGCCAGCATGGACGCGGTCTCGGCGCTGCTGGCCAGGCTTTAGATTTGGCTGTGGCCGGCGTCCCGTGGTGCCAGGGCTGCTATTCGTTACCGGAACGCTCCACCAACCTGGAAATCAAACCGGCATCGAAGCCCGTCGGATCGAAGCGCTCGACCTGGACCTCCGGCGGCAAATCCACGTCTACCGCTGAGGCGGTGAGCAGTGCCAGCGTAGGTTTGGAGGTCGCCACGGCGAACCCCATTTCCGAGCCGACGATTGGGCTGACTTCCTGATCGCCAATCAGACTTACCACCGCGTCCGATTTGGTGATCATCCCCATCAAGGTCTCACGCCAGGGCTCTCCGGGGCCGAGTTGCGTCTGGTCGAGCACCTGCAGCCCGGCACGCTTGAGGTGCTCGCGCAGCGTGGCCGCAATGCGTGCGTCCAGCGAGCTGTACGAAAGAAACACGGACTTTGGCTTGGCCTCGAACGCCGAGGTCGTGCTGCGTGACGACGCTGCAGCCTCGCGTTCTGACGGTATGGGGTAGGCGAGCCTGAGGTTGCGCCGCAGTGGCAGCTTGTCGCCGTTCTTGAGATGCAGCTCTGCCCGCAGCAGGAAGGTGCCCCAGCCGGCCGTGTCCAACCGGAAGTGCGAGGCACGGTCCTTCACCGTGATGCTCGATCGGGAAAAACTGGGATGCAGCAACCACACGACCTTCTCGACCGCATCGAGATCAGCATCCTCGGCTGCAATCCAGGCCCACCATTTCCAGTAGTCGTTGCCGACGTACTCGAAGTCCTGCTCAATTCGATAGATCGCCGCCGACATCACCGTTCCTCCAAACGCACGCCGCCGACAAAGGGGTCGATGGCGTGGCGCGACTGCCATGTTCTGCCACCCTGGCGCAAACGCAGCCTCACGGTCTCTCCCTCACGCAGCTTGGGCAGCACGGCGTAGGCCGCACCGGGCTTGAGCAACAAGCTCGCCCGCGCGAAATCGCGGAAGTCGCCTGTTTGCGAAATGACCTGGAACTCACATCGATCACCCTGCGTCTCGTCGTACTGTGCGGCGAGTTCGTCGGGTTCGATGCGCACGTGCGCGGCGCGGCCGTGCTCTCGTCGCCACGTGACCACCGTGTTCATCAGCTTCACGATGGCATCAGCTTCTGCACCGGGCTTGTAGGCTTGGTATTCATTGCCTGCGCCCAGCCCGCGCGCCGCCAGCAGGTGGTGCAGGATCCGCAGCGTCGGCTTGCCCAGGCCCTCGGCAAACTGGAACTCGCTCAGCACGAAGGCGGGGTCTACCAGGTCGTTGTCGTCATCTGCCTGGGGCGTGACCAGCGCAACGAGTGCGTCGGCATCCCGGATGCGCTGCTTCAACGCCTCATCGAGGGGCCGCCCGCCCAGATCAACGCCGTCCAGGATCCGCAGCCCCATCGCTTCGACGACGCGCACGACGTAGCGTCGCAGCCGTTCAAGCTCGGCTTCATGGGCCGGGTGCGGTCGATAGGTATATGACAGAAAGACACTGTTCATGGGCGTCGTCGCTTGCCTCAAACCATCAGTCGGTACTTGGAGTATCCGCGCTTGTGTCGACTGGATCCTGCTCTGCCCGGCCGCTATCGGGCTGAGCATCCCCAGCTCCTGCGCCTGCGCCTCGCGTGCGCTGCTGACACGCCGGGTCGGCCTGGCCGATCCCGCAGTTGGGATCTGACGAACGGCCGGGGACTGGAAACCGCGCAGAATGCCCCCCGACCTGAAAACAGGCGCTTGGTGGAGACAAACGAATGCGGATGATGTGCAACGGATGGAGGCCGCTGGCCTTGGTGGTGGCTGCGCTGTGGCTGGCGCCGGGAGTGGTGCAGGCACAGAGGGCGGACAAGCCGGCTGCCGCGGCCAAGGCCAAGGTTGTCGCCGCGCCCGCCTTGGTGGCGCCCACGCCGGTGCTGGAGCGCGAGCTCGGCGGCATCGAGGAGTACCGCCTGCCCAACGGCCTGCAGGTCCTGCTGTTCCCGGACGCGACGCAGACCACCACCACCGTCAACATCACCTACCGCGTCGGCAGCCGCCACGAGGCGCCCGGCGAGTACGGCATGGCCCATCTGCTGGAGCACATGCTGTTCAAGGGCACCGACCGCCAGAAGGACATCCCCGGCGCGATGGCCCAGCGTGGCGTGCGCTTCAACGGCACGACGACGGTGGACCGCACCAACTACTTCGCGAGCTTCAACGCGAATGCGGACACGCTGGCCTTCCTGCTCGACTTGGAAGCCGACCGCATGCTGAACAGCCGGGTCGCCAAGGTGGATCTCGACACCGAGATGACGGTGGTGCGCAACGAGTTCGAGCGCGGCGAGAACCAGCCCTTCTCGGTGCTGAACCAGCGCGTGGGCGCCGCGGCCTTTGCCTGGCACCCCTACGGCCACGCCACCATCGGCCCCAAGAGCGACATCGAGAACGTGCCCATCGAGAAGCTGCAGGGCTTCTACAAGCGCTACTACCGGCCCGACAACGCGACGCTGCTGATCGCCGGCGCCTTCGACAAGCCGGCCACGCTCGCGCTCATCGGCCGGCATTTCGGCGGCCTGGCCAGGCCTGCCGCGCCCGTGCCGCAGCCCTACACGGTCGAGCCGGCGCAGGACGGCGAGCGCACGGTCGTCGTGCGTCGCGTCGGCGGCCAGCCCATCCTGCTGGCGGTCTATCACGTGCCCGCCATCACCCACCCGGACACGGCGGCGCTCATCGTCTACGGCCTCTTGATGAGCCTGCAGCCCAGCGGCCAGCTCTACAAGGAGCTCGTCGAACCCAAGCTGGCCGTGGCGGCCGGCATCGGCGGCGCGGGCGGTGCCGAGCCCGGCACGAGCAGTGCCTATGCCGTGCTGCCGCCAGGCGCTGACGTGGCCAAGGTCGAGGCCTTGCTGCTGGACTTGGCCGAGGGCCGCACGGCCAAGCCTTTCGACGAGAGCGAACTCGCCCGCGTGCGCGACATCGCCGTCAACAGCTACCGCCAGCAGATGAAGAACCCCGAGGCGCTGATCCAGCAGATCTCCGGGCTGATCGCGGCCGGCGACTGGCGGCTGCTGTTCCAGCTGATGGACGACATCCCCAAGGTCACGCTGGCCGACGTGGAGCGCGTGCGCGCCGCCTACTTCCGGCCGGCCAACCGCACGCTGGGCCGCTATCTGCCGGCAGACGCCGTGGAGCGCGTCGAGATCCCGGCCGCGCCGCCGCTCAGCGCACGCCTGGCTGAACTCAAGGCGCCGCCCAAGGTGGAGGCCGGCGAGCAGCTCGAACCCGTGCCTGCGGTGCTGGAGACGCGCATGAAGCGCGCCACCTTGCCCAGCGGCATCGCGCTGCACACGTTGCAAAAGCAGACGCGTGGCAACACGGTGGTGCTGCAGATGCAGCTGCGCTGGGGCGAGCGCGATGCCACCTTTGCGCGCAACGGCACCGGCCTGGTCGGCCAGCTGATGGACGAGGGCAGCGCCGGCTTCACCAAGCAGCAGCTGCAGGACGCGCTCATCAAGCTGCGCGCCAACCTCAACATCACGAGCTACGACCAGGGCGCCAGCATCTTCATCAGCGCCGAGCGCGACACGCTGCTGCCGGCGCTGCGCGTGGCGGCCGATGCGCTGCGCAAGCCGCTGTTCCCGCAGGACGCCTTCGACCGCGAGATCAAGTCCGCGCTGGCCGGCATCGAGGCCTCGCGCCAGGAGCCCGGCGTGCTGCGCCAGGAGGCCACGCGCGGCCATTACAACAAGGCGCGCGGCGTGACGCTGGGCCACCCGGACTACGTGATGAGCGTGGACGAGCGCATGGCCAACCTGAAGGCGACGACGCTGGACGACATCAAGCGCTTCTATGCCGACTACTGGAGCACCAACGATGCCCAGGTCAGCGTCGTCGGCGCCTTGCCCGAGGGCATCGCCGCCGAGGTGGACAAGCTCTTCGGCGACTGGAAGAAGCCGGCCGCCTCGAAGTTCGTGCGCCACATCCCGCAGCACATCGTCGTGCCGCCGGCGCGCTTCGATGCCATCGCCCGCGACAAGGCCAATGCCATCGTGCGCCTGCACGAGACGCTGCCGCTGAACGCCGAGGACGCCGACTACCCGGCGCTGGAGCTGGCCGTGCACATCTTCGGCGGCGGCGGGCTGGAGAGCCGGCTGTCCGAGCGCGTGCGCCAGAAGGAGGGCCTGACCTACGGCATCGGCGCCTCGCTGAACGCCGGCTACTGGGGCAACGCCGGCAGCTTTGCCATCCAGGCCAGCTTCGCGCCGGACAAGCGTGAGCGCGTCATCGCCGTCGTCAAGGAAGAAGTGGCGCGCATGGCGACCGACGGCATCAGCGAAGCCGAGCTGGCGCGGGCCAAGAAGGACATCCTCGAAGGCCGCAAGCAGGGCCGGGCCGACCCCGGCTCGCTGGCCGGCGGCCTGACCAGCCTGGCCGAGCGCGGGGAGACCTGGGCCGCGGCGCAGAAGCGCGACGACAGGCTGGCTGCCGTCACCGTCGAGCAGGCCAACGCGGCTTGGCGCGCGCACATCAAGGCGGACAACTTCGTCATCTCGACGGCGGGCGATTTCAAGTGAAGAAGTGAAGGAGCGTGCGATGAAGATCGATCCCTACCTGTTCTTCGAAGGCCGCTGCGAAGAGGCCATTGAGTTCTACAAGAAGGCCCTGGGCGCCACGGTGGAGTTCCTGATGCGCAACTCCGAGAGCCCCGAGCCGCCGCCGCCCGGCATGCTGCCGCCGGGCTCGGAGAACAAAATCATGCATGCCTCGGTGCACATCGGCGGCGCGCTGGTCATGATGTCCGACGGCATGTGCAGCGGCGAGAGCAGCTTCAAGGGCTTCTCGCTGTCGCTGGACTGCCCCGACGCCGACGCCGCCCGCGAGGCCTTCGCGGCACTGGCCGACGGCGGCCGGGTCACCGTGCCGATGGGCAAGACCTTCTGGGCGCCGCTGTTCGGCATGGTCACCGACCGCTTCGGCGTGGGCTGGATGGTGGGCGTGTCGGACGACGCGGCTTGAGCGCACCGCTGAAGCTGCCTGCCTACCTGAAGGCCGATTGCTCGGCCTGCGCGGCGCTGTGCTGCGTGATCCCGCCCTTCGATGCGGTGCAGGGCTTCGGCTTCGACAAGCCGGCCGAGACGCCCTGCCACCACCTCTGCGCCGACCACCGCTGCGGCATCCATGCCGGGTTGGTGGAGCAGGGTTTCGCCGGCTGCGTCGCCTTCGACTGCCTGGGCGCCGGCCAGCGCCTCACAGCCCAGGCCGTCGAGCGCTTCGGCAGTGCCGACTGGCGCGCACGGCCTGAGGTGGCGCGCTGGCTGTTCGCTGCCTACCCACGCATGCGTGAAGTGCAGGAATGGCTGGCCCGGCTCACGCTGGCGGCTGCGGTGTCCGGCCGCGGCGAGTTGCAGGCGCTGGCGGCCGAACTCGATGCCGAAACCCCGCACTGGCCGGACTGGAGCGCCGGTGAGCAGTCTGCCTGGAAGGCCCGCGTGCAGGCGGCGTTGGCGCCGCTGGCCGAGAATCCGGCCCCAAGGAACTGAATCGATGAATGCACGCCCTGAGATCCCCACGGCCCGCCCACCCGGCGAGGTGATGCTGCGCCGGCGCCGGCTTCGGCCCATCCATGGCGTGGCCATGCTGTGCAGCGTGCTGGCTGCGGGCGGCGTCTACGCCCTGTTCGACCGCTTCGGGGTGCTGGACGGCCCGGGCCAGGGCGAGCGCCAGCTGATCGCCAGCGTCGACTTGCGCGTCGGCAACCCTGAGGGGGCGGCGCAACGCGGCGAGGCACTGGCCCGCAAGGACATCGAGGCCGGTCTGCTGCAACTGCAGGTTTTCGGGCCGGATGTGCCGCCGACCGCTGCCGAGACGGCCCGCGCCAAGCGATGGAAGGCCAGCCACGGCATCACCTGGGTGCGCAAGGGCAACACACCCACGCTGCTGACCCAGGCCTTTGCCAGCGCCTACAACCGCGTCATGCAGGCCGAGATCGAACGCCGCCACGGCGCGCCCGTGCTGGACAAGCTGCTGCATGAGCAGAGCGAAGCATTTCCAGCCGAGGGGTGAGGTGCAACTCATGAAGCTCATCGGCATGCTCGACTCTCCCTTCGTGCGCCGCGTCGCGATCTCGATGCGGCTGCTGGGCCTGCCCTTCGAGCACGCGGCCATCTCGGTGTTCCGCGGCTTTGATGCGTTCCAGCAGATCAACCCCGTCGTCAAGGCGCCGACGTTGATCAGCGATGACGGCAGCGTGCTGATGGACTCGACGCTGCTGCTGATCCACGCTGAAGCGCTGGCCGGCCGCAGCCTGATGCCGACCCACCCCGCCGAGCTGGTGCGCGAGCTGCGGCTGATCGGCCTGGCGCTGGCGGCCTGCGAGAAGACGGCGCAGATCGTCTACGAGCGCGGGCTGCGCCCGGCGGAGAAGCGCCATGAGCCCTGGGTGGAGCGCGTCACCGGCCAGCTGAACGCGGCCTGCCGCGAGCTGGACAAGGAACTCGCCGCAGCGCCCCTGGACGCCAGTGAAGCAGGCCTGCGCCAGTCCGGCATCACGGTGGGCGTGGCCTGGACCTTCACGCAGTTCGTGCTGCCCGAGGTCTTGCCGGCAGCGGACTTCCCGCATCTGGCCGCGCACGCAGCCGCCGCCGAGGCCTTGCCGGTGTTCCGGGCCATCCCCTGCGACGACGCCGTCACGCTGCGGGCCCGCTGATGGCCACGAAGCGCCCCCAACAAACGGTCTACGTCTTCCAGGGTGGCGGCGCGCTGGGCGCCTACCAGGCCGGCTTCGTCGAGGCCTTGGAGGACGCCAGCCTGCCGCCGGACTGGCTGGTGGGCACCTCCATCGGCGCCATCAACGCGGCGCTGATCGCCGGCAACGCGCCGGCCGACCGGGTCAAGGCGCTGCGCAGTTTCTGGGACCGGGTGACGCGGCCGGCCATGGCCTCGCACCTGCCGCCGAATCCCTTCACGGCGCTCTGGCAACAGGGCCTGCAGACCTGGCAGACGCTGACCAGCGGCGTGCCCGGCTTCTTCAAGCCGCGCGGCCCGCAGTCCTGGGACATGAGCCGCCGTGCGCCGCTGGGCGAGCTGGGGTTCTACGACACCGCGCCGCTGGCCGAAACGCTGCGCGAGCTGGTCGACTTCGAACGCATCGCCAAGGCCGAGACGCGGCTGACGCTGTGCGCCGTCAACGTGCGCAGCGGCGGGCTGGCGCTGTTCGACAACCGCGACGGCCACACCCGCATCGGCCCCGAGCATGTGATGGCCAGCGGCGCGCTGCCGCCCGGCTTCGCCCCCGTCGTCATCGGCCAGCAGGCCTACTGGGACGGCGGCATCTACTCCAACACGCCGCTGGACGTCGTGCTCGACGACAGCGAGCGCCGTGACACGCTGTGCTTCATGGTCGACCTGTGGGATGCCAGCGAGGCCGCGCCGCAGACGATGGCCCAGACGCTGGCGCGCTACAAGGACATCCAGTACGCCAGCCGCATCCTCGAGCACCTGGACGACCACGAGCGCCTGCAGAACCTGCGCCGCGCGCTGCGCCTGGTCGGCCGCCGGCTCGATGCGAAGACGGCTGCCGACCCGGCCGTGAAGGAGTTGCTGGCGCTGGGCTGCGACTCGCGCATCGACGTGGTCCACCTCGTCATGCGCGCGCTGCCCGGCGAGGACTCCTGGCGCGACATCGACTTCAGCGACTCGCGCCTGCGTGCCCGCTGGACGACCGGGCTGAAGGACGGCCGGCGCATGCTGGCCAGCGCGCCCTGGAAGGAACCGGCGCGCGACCGCATCGGCCTGCGCGTGCATACGCTGGAAGGCGCGGACTAGTCTCTGGCCGGGGCCAGGGTGTTCAGCTTCTCCACCGTCGCCCAGTTGCGCGTCGTGCCGGTCTGGCCGAGCTTCTTCAGCAGCGCGACGGCCGCCTTGCTTTCCAGGATGCCGTGGGCACACCACAGGTAGGCCGCGTGATCGGTGACGACGAAGCGCTCGCCCCCCTGGCCCGAGATGGCTGCGGCGGCCTGCAGCGTGGCGGGGTCGGCCGTGACGGCGACGAGCAGGCGGCTCGGGTCGTCGGCCTCGGTGATGCCGTGCAGCGCCGCGATGCTGGACCATTCGGCCGCCGTCTTCAGGATGACGGCCGCATCGACGCCCAGCTTGGCGAGCACGGCTGCTCGGATCTTGTCGGCGCCGAGCTTCTTCTTGCTGGCGAAGACGGCGTTGCCGCTGTTCAGCAGCGTCTTGACGTCCGTGGCGCCCAGGTCCGTGAGCAGGGCTTTCAGATCGGCCATCGCCAGGCGCTTGGCCTTGCCGACGTTGATGCCGCGCCAGAGGGCGATGTAGCGCATGGTCAGGGCTCCATGGAATGGACGAGCTTGCCGCCAACCCAGGTCTGCAGCACGCGCGTCTTCAGCAGGGCTGCGGGCGACGACGTCAGCGGGTCGCGGTCGGTGAGGATGAAATCGGCGCGGTGGCCGGGCGTCAGCGAGCCGACGTCTTTCTCGGCATGGGCCGCGAAGGCAGCACCGCGCGTGAAGCAGTCCAGCGCCTGCACGGGATTCAGCGCCTGCTGGCGGTACCAGCCGCCGATGGGCTTGCCGGCAGCGTCCTCGCGCGTGACGGCGGCATACAGGCCCGCCCAGGGGCTGGGTTCCTCGACGGGGAAGTCCGAACCACAGGCCAGGCGCGCGCCGCTCTTGAGCAGGCGCTGCCAGGCATAGGCGCCCTGGATGCGCTGCGCACCGACCCGGTCCTCGGCCATGTTCATGTCGGACGTTGCGTGCGTGGGCTGTACGGAGGCAATGACCTGGCCCTTGGCGAAGCGCGGGATGTCGGCCAGGGCCACGACCTGCGCGTGCTCGATGCGATGGCGCAGCGCCGTGCTGCGCGGCCCCATCTCCCTGGCCAGCGTCTCGAAGCCGGCCAGCGCCTGGCGGTTGGCCGCGTCGCCGATGGCGTGGACGTTGACCTGGAAGCCGGCCCCGGGCCGCGGCGCGCATCTGGGCCAGCAACTCGCCATCGTTTCGGAAGAGCAGCCCGCGCGTGGCCGGCGCATCGCTGTAGGGTGCCAGCAGCGCGGCGCCGCGGCTGCCCAGCGCGCCGTCGGCAAAGAGCTTCACGGCGCGCAGCACGTAGTGGCCGTCATTCGCGCCCCCGGCGTCCAGCAGCGGGCCGGCGGCGCGCAGCCGGGTCATGAAAGCCTCGTCGCTGCCGCGGGCCATGCCGTAGATGCGGATCTTGAGCTGGCCTGCCGCCGCGCGCTGGCGCAGCAGCTCGTCGGCGGCGGCCGAGATGCCGGCGTCGTGCACGCTGGTCAGGCCTAGGGCGAGGAGCTCGCGCTCGGCGGTGTCCAGGCTGGCCGCAAGTTCGCCCACATCGTCGGCGGGCACCTGGCGCTCGACGAGGCCCATCGCCGCGTCGACCAGCACGCCGGTGGCATCACCGTTGGCATCGCGCTCGATGCGGCCGCCGGCCGGGTCGGGCGTGTCGCGGGTGATGCCGGCCAGCTGCAGCGCACGGCTGTTGGCCCAGCCGGCGTGGCCGTCCACGCGGCTGAGCCAGACGGGGCGCTGGCTCTCGGCGGAGTCCAACTCGGCGGCAGTAGGGAAGCGGCCCAGCTTCCAGGCCGCCTGGTTCCAGCCACCGCCGGTGATCCACGCGGCCTGCGGGCGGGCCTGCGCCTGTGCCTTGACCGCGGCCAGCGCGGCCTCCAGGTTGGCCGTGTCCCGCAACTGCAGGCTGCGCCGCGCGGCGCCGAGCAACAGCACATGGCCGTGGGCGTCGATGAGGCCGGGCATCAGCACGCGGCCCCCGGCGTCCAGGCGCTGCGCATCGCCGGCCTGAAGGTCGCCGAGGCGGCCGATGGCCTGCACGCGGCCGTCGGCACCGATGCGCATCGCGTCGAAACGGATGACTCGCCCCTGCTCGTCGAGCGTCAGGCCGCGGGCGTTGTGGACGATGAGCGCCTGGGCGCAAACAGCGCCGCCGCCCAGCGCGAGCAGGGCGGCGGCAAGAAGGGTCTTGAGTCGCATGCCCGCAGTCTCTGCGACGCGGGCTTGCTCGGCATCAGCTCATGCCCTGATCGGCGCGGGTCACTTGCCCAGGCAGTTGCTGTTGTAGGCCTCTTCGGCGACACGCTTGGTGGCGCGGTCGGCGTCCGTGTCGGCGCGGCGGTTGCGCAGCGCATCGCGCAGCGCGACGCAGCGCTGCTGCATCAATTCGGCGTCCTGGCGCGAGCGCTCGGCCTCGTTGCGCTGGGCCTGCACACCCTCGCGTTCCTTGCGGCGGGCTTCGCCGGCCTGGCGGCGTGCGTACTGGTCGTCCTCGCTGCATTTCTGCTCGTACTCGCGCTTCAGATCGCTGACGGTGGCGTAGCCGACGCCGCGGGTGGGTGCCGTGCGGATGGCGTCGTTGAGCTCGGCGCAGCGCTGGCTCAGGAAGCGGTGGTGCTCGGGTGCCTGCTCCATGCCGGGCGTGCGCGGCTGGTAGGACGACAGCTGGCGCGCCGGCCCGATGGCACCCATCGGGGGCGGGCCGGCGGGCGTGGGCGCGCAGGGCTTGTCGGTGATGTAGAGGGTGCCGCCGACATCGCAGCGGTAGGTGGCAGCGTGGGCGCTGCAGCAAAGGCCGAGGCCGGCCAGCGCGACGAGGGCGCTCAGTATTCGAGTACTCATGGTTCCGTGGGTGTCCCTGAGTCTCGAATTGTCTCGACGGGCCCGAGGCCTCGGGCACCCTCAAGCGGGTGGGATTCCCACGGGCAGGCCGGAATGCCGCGACTTATTTGGCGATTCCGGCGCAGCTCAGCTCATGCCCTGGTGGCGCAGCAGCGCGTCGATCTTCGGTTCGCGGCCGCGGAAGGCCTTGAAGTTGTCGATGACGTCGCGCGCGCCGCCCCGCTCCAGCACCTCGGTCAGGAAGCGCTTGCCGGTGGCGGCGTTCAACACACCTTCTTCCTCGAAGGCGCTCCAGGCGTCGGCGCTGAGCAGCTCGGCCCACTTGTAGCTGTAGTAGCCGGCCGCATAGCCGCCCGCGAAGACGTGCGAGAAGCTGTGCTGGAAGCGGTTGAAACTGGGCGGGACGAGCACCGCGACTTCGGCGCGGACCTCGTCCAGCACCTGCTGCACGTCGGCCTCCGAACCCGGCTCGCCATGCAGCCGCATGTCGAACAGCGAGAACTCGATCTGGCGCAGCGTCATCAGCCCGCTCTGGAAGTTCTTGGCCGCGATCATCTTGTCGAACAGCTCGCGGGGCAGCGGCTCGCCGCTGTCGACGTGGCCGCTGAGTTGCTGCAGCACGTCCCATTCCCAGCAGAAGTTCTCCATGAACTGGCTGGGCAGCTCAACGGCGTCCCACTCCACGCCGGAGATGCCGGAGACGCCGAGGTCGTTGACCTGCGTCAGCATGTGGTGCAGGCCGTGGCCGAACTCGTGGAAGAGGGTGATGACGTCGTCGTGGGTCAGCAGCGCGGGCTTGTCTGCGACGGGAGATGCGAAGTTGCAGGTCAGCAGCGCGACGGGCGTCTGCTGCTCACCCGTGGGTTTGAGCCAGCGGCCGCGCACCTCGTCCATCCACGCGCCGGGGCGCTTGCCGTTGCGGGCGTAGAGGTCCAGGTAGAACTGCGCGATCAGTTGATCGTTGCGGCGCAGCTCGTAGAACTTGACGGTCTCGTGCCAGACCGACGCCTGGGCCTCGGTGACCGTCACATCGAACAGGCGCTCGATGATCGAGAACAAGCCGCCGACGACCTTGGGCGCGGTGAAGTACTGCTTCACCGTCTGGTCGCTGAAGGCGTAGCGGGCTTCCTTGAGCTTCTCGCTCCAGTACGACACATCCCAGGACTCCAACGGCTGGCCCTTGGCGAACTCTCGCAGCTCGGCCAGATCCTTCTCCGCGAAGGGGCGGGCGCGCTTGGCGAGGTCGCGCAGGAAGGTCTTCACCTCATCGGGTGACGACGCCATCTTCGGCGCCAGCGACACCTCGGCAAAGCTCGCGTAGCCCAGCAACGCGGCCTCTTCCTGGCGCAGCGCGACGATCTCGCGCATGGCGGCCGTGTTGTCCCACTCGGATTTGCCCGCCTCGCTGGCGCGGGTCACGTAGGCGCGGTAGAGCTTCTCGCGCAACTCGCGGTTCTCGGCGTACTGCATGACGGGCAGGTAGACCGGGAAATGCAGGCTGAGCTTGTGGCCACCGTCGTCCAGCTTGGTCGCGTCCAGCACGTCCTGCGGCACGCCGGCCAGCTCTTCGGCGCTGGCGATGTAGCTCCAGCCGTCGGTGGCGTCCAGCACATGCTCGCTGAACTGCTGCTGCAGCTCGGCGCTGCGCTCCTGGATGGCGGCATAGCGCTCGCGGGCCGCGCCTTGCAGCTCGGCGCCGGACAGCACGAAGTTGCGGATGGCGTGCTTGAGCACCTGCTGGCGCGGCGCGCTCAGGGTCGAGCCTTGAGCGGCCACGACGGCCTTGTACTTGGCGAACAGCGCCTCGTTGGCGCCCATCGCGGTGCTGAACTCGGTGACGGCCGGCAGCATCGCGTTGTAGGCCTCGCGCAGCGCAGGCGTGTCGGCCACCGCGTTCAGGTGGCCCACGGCCCCCCAGGCGGCGCCCAGGTGCTCGGTGCTGGTGTCGAGGATGCGCGAGAGGGCGTCGTAGTCGGCCGGCGTCTCGGGTTGGGTCGCTTCGTCGAGTGCGGCCTGGGCGGCGGCCAGCAGCTGCTGGATGGCCGGCTGCACATGCTCGGGCCGGATGGCCGCGAAATCGGGCAGGGCGGCGGCGGAGAGCAGGGGATTGGTCATGGTCATCAAGCCGACTTGAGGGAGCGTTCTGCCGATTCAAGCGTGTTGACCAGCAACATGGCAATGGTCATGGGGCCTACCCCTCCTGGCACAGGGGTGATCCAGCCGGCGACTTCCTTGACGCCGTCGAAGTCCACGTCGCCGCAGAGCTTGCCCTCGTCGTTGCGGTTGATGCCCACGTCGATGACCAGAGCGCCGGGCTTGACCATGTCGGCGGTCAGCATGTTGCGGCGGCCCACGGCGGCGACGACGACGTCGGCCTGGCGGGTGTGATGGCCGATGTCGGGCGTGCCGCTGTGGCAGACAGTGACAGTGGCATTGGCCTGCAGCAGCAGCAGGGCCATGGGCTTGCCGACGGTGTTGCTGCGGCCGATGACGACGGCATGCTTGCCGCGCAGGTCGAAGCCGGTACTCTCGATGAGCTTCATGCAGCCGTAGGGCGTGCAGGGGCGAAAGCCCGGCAGCTGCGTCATCAGCTCGCCGGCGCTGAGCGTCGAATAGCCGTCGACGTCTTTGGCGGTGGCGATGGCCTCGATGACCTTGTGCGGGTTGATGTGCTTGGGCAGCGGCATCTGCACGAGGATGCCGTGTATGGCCGGATCGGCGTTCAGCGCGTCGATGCGGGCGAGCAGCTCGGCCTCGGTGAAGGCGGCTTCGTACTTTTCAAGGCGCGAGTGGATGCCAGCTTCCTCGCAGGCCTTGACCTTGTTGCGCACGTAGACGTGGCTGGCCGGGTCGTCGCCGACGATGACGACGGCCAGGCCGGGCTGGTGGCCTTGCGCCGTCAGGGCAGCGGCGCGCACGGCGACCGCGGCGCGCGTTTGCTTGGAGAGGGCGAGGCCGTCGATCAGTTGAGCGGGCATGTTCAAACTCCTAAATGCAAAGAGGCCGCATGCAGCGGCCTCTGTGGGATGGGGGTGGCTCAGGCCTTGGCGGTCGCGCCCAAGGCAATCTTGAGCAGGTCGGCCACCGTGTTGGCGTTGAGCTTTTCCATGATGTTGGCGCGGTGCGCCTCGACCGTCTTGATGCTGATGCCAAGGTCGTCGGCGATCTGCTTGTTCAGGCGGCCGGCGACGATGCGCTCCAGCACCTGGGCCTCGCGCGTCGTCAGGCGAGCCAGCAGGGCGTCGCGGCTGGCGGCTTCCTGGTGGCTGGAGAAGGCTTCGCGGGCCTGGTCGAGCATGCGCTCCACCAGCGCCAGCAGCTCTTCTTCCTTGAAGGGCTTCTCGATGAAGTCCATCGCGCCCTTCTTCATCGTCTGCACGGCCATCGGCACGTCGCCGTGGCCGGTGATGAAGACGATGGGCAGCGGGCTCTTGCGCTCGATGAGGCGGTCCTGGAGTTCCAGGCCGGTCATGCCATCCATGCGGATGTCGGCAATCAGGCAGGCGACCTCGCGGGGGTCGTAGCGGGCCAGGAAGGATTCGGCGGAGTCAAAGCACTTGACCCGGTAGTCCTTGCCTTCGAGAAGCCACTGCAGGGAGTCGCGGACCGCTTCGTCGTCATCGACAACGTAGACGTTGCCCTTCTTGGGGATCAAGCTCATGGTGCTGTGGGTTCTGTTCTCTGAGCGCTGCCGGGACTGCCTGGTAAGGCTTCCTGACGCAGCTGTTCTGAGGTGATGGTGACCGGAATCGTGAATGCAAATCGGCAGCCGACGACCAAGGAGCCATTGTAGAGGTTCTCGGCTTTTATCCGGCCCTGGTGGGACTCGACGATAGACCGGCATAACCCTAATCCGATGCCCAGCCCATCGGCCTTGGTCGAGAAGAAGGCCTCGTACATGCGGGATAGCACCTCATCGGGCAAACCCGGCCCCATGTCGGTGACGGAGAACTCGATCTGGCCGCCCAGCTCGGCGCTGTGCTTGGGGATCACGCGCAACTCGATGTGCCGGCGCGAGGTCGGCAGCGACGCGTTGTCGATCGCCTCGGCGGCGTTCTTCAGCAGGTTCATCAGCACCTGCTCGATGAGGATGGGATCCACCATCAGCTGCGGCAGGCGCTGAGCCACATAGGTGTGGATGGCCACGCTGCGGCGGCGCAGCTCGATGCCGGCCAGCTCGACCGCGTCCTCGACGATGTCCGCCGCGTTGGCCGGCTGGCGCTGCGGCTCGCTGCGCTTCACGAAGTTGCGGATGCGGTGAATGATCTGGCCGGCGCGCTCGGCCTGCTTGGCCGTCTTGGTCAGCGCGGCCATCAGCGCTTCCTTGTCGATGCTGTCGTTGCGCACGCGGCTGACCATGCCGTTGCAGTAGTTGGTGATGGCCGTCAGCGGCTGGTTCAGTTCATGCGCGACGCTGGAAGCCATCTCGCCCATGGTCATCAGCCGGCTCGTGACCTGGGCCTTGTCGGCCTGCAGCGCCGCTTGCGCCTCGGCGTGCCGGCGCATGGTGATGTCGGTGGCGATCAGCATCTGCGCAAGGCGCCCGTCGGTCCACTGCAGGTAGCGGGCGCGCACGTCGAACCACATGGCCAGCGACTCGACGTAGACCTCGCGCGGGTCCGAGCCGGTCTCGGTCAGCGCCTCGGCGGGCAGGCCGGAGTAGTCGTCAACCTCGTCAGCGCCATCGTCCTGAACGTCACCCAGGCCGCGGCGGCTGGTGGTGCCCAGCAGGTGGCCGCCGGCCAGCAGCGCATGGCCGGCGGGGTCTGCGCCGAACCACAGCCGGTAGCTGCGGTTGGCGAACAGCAGTTCCGGCGGCTGCACCGACAGCACGGACACGGCGGCGTCCAGCCCTTCCAGCACGGTGGTGAAGCGCTCGTGCGAGGCCGAGAGCTGGTCGCGCACGCGCTTGGCCTCGGTGATGTTGGTCATCGAGGTCATCCAGCCGGTCTGCTTGCCCTTGGTGTCTACCAATGGCGACACGTAAACGCGGGCGTCGAACTGGCTGGCGTCCTTGCGCTGGATCTTCACCTCGACGCCGCCCGACGGGCTGCGGCCCTGCAGCTCCTGCTGCAGCAGGCGCGCGTTTTCCTCGCGGCGATCCGACGGCCAGAAGGGGTAGGGTGGGGTGCGGCCGACGAGGTCGGCTTCCGAGAACCCCGTCATCGCGCAGAAGGCCGGGTTCACATAGGTGATGCGCGTGTCCATGTCCATGGCGCGCATGCCGGTCAGCATGGAGTTCTCCATCGCCCGGCGGAAGTTGGTCTCCAGCGTCAGCGCGTTCTGGATCTGCGTGCGCCGGCGCATGTGGCGCCAGGTGCCCAGCAGCATCCAAACCGTCATGCCGGCCAGCGCCAGAACCAGCCAGAACAGCGCGTTGTTGATGAGGCCGATGGACGTGCGCCAGCCCTGGCCGCGCAGCACCAGGCCGTTGAGCGCCGGGGCCAGCGGCACGTCGTGCAACAGCGACGCGCGCCGAAGCACCTGGCCCGGCATCGGCGTGACGGTGCTGCTGACGACTTGTTCCCGCGAATCGAGCACGGCGATGCTGTGGCGGGTGGCCACCTCGCTGGGCACGTAGTAGCGCAGCAGCGCCTCGACGGTGTACTCCGCGATCAGCACGCCAGCGAAGCCGCCGCGGTCGATCAGCGGGATGTGCAGCTGGAAGACGGTGGTGCCGTTGGCGTCGGTGAAGGGCGGGGAGTAGACGGGCTGGCGGCGGTCCTTGGCCGCCTCGAAGGCGAGGGCCGCGGCGTTGGACTGGTTGGGCATGGGCATGGACGGGTCGTTGCCGTCCGCCGACATCAGCCCGTCGGCCTGGAAGCCTGCCGCGCCCACGCTGCTGCGGCGCTCGCGCTTGGCGCTGAGCCAGGTCACGTGCGTCAGCTCGGGCCGCTCGCGGGCGAAGGCCTGGGCCTGGGCGGAGAACTCGTGCGCGTCGATCTGGCGTGTGACGACCTCGCGCGCGATGCGCACCAATTGCTCCTGGTTCTCGATCAGGCGCAGGCGGATCTGCTGCTGCGCGATCTCGGTGTCGCGCTTGACGGACTCGGTCTCGCGCTCGATTTCTTCGTTGCGCAGGTACCAGAAGGCCGAAATGATGGCCGCCAGGAAGAGCAGCACCGAGATCAGCGGCCCCAGCGTGGCCAGGCGGTCCTGGCGCGACGGCGACTGCCGGAACCACCAGGTGATCACCAGGCGGCGCAGCGTGGCGATCCAGCGCTGGCTGCGGTTGGGCGGGGCGGAAACAGGGGGCATGGGCAAATTATCCGGGGCGATCTCCATCAATGTAATTTCATAATAAGAAATCGTCTCGCACCATTTGGGAAAACCGCGCGGCTTGTGAGACACTGCCGCCGCCCGCGAGACAGCGCCTGCGCTTTCACGCCCCCAAGGCACCTGTTAGAACAGCCACTTCCGTCCGCAGAGGCGGAATTACCAGGAGACCGGCCATGTCCGCCCAGCCGCAAGAATTTCTCGGTGCCGCCTCGAGCGATGCCGATCCGCAGGAAACCAAAGAGTGGCTGGACGCGCTGTCCGCCGTCATCGACCGGGAAGGTGCCGAGCGCGCGCACTTCCTGATCGAGGAAATCCTGGAGCACGCGCGCCAGCACAGCATCGACCTGCCGTTCTCCGCCACGACGGGCTACGTCAACACCATCGAGTCGGACGCCGAAGCCCGCTGCCCCGGCAACATCCAGATCGAGAAGCGCCTGCGCGCCTACATGCGCTGGAACGCGATGGCCATGGTGGTGCGCGCCAACCGGCTTCACCCGGCAGACGGCGGCGACCTGGGCGGCCACATCGGCTCCTTTGCGTCGGTGGCCAGCATGTTCGGCGCCGGCTTCAACCACTTCTGGCATGCAGCCAGCGTTGACCATGGCGGCGACTGCCTCTACATCCAGGGCCACAGCGCGCCCGGCATCTATGCCCGCGCCTACCTGGAAGGCCGCCTCAGCGAGGAGCAGCTCGACAACTTCCGCCAGGAAGTCGACGGCAAGGGCCTGTCCAGCTACCCGCACCCCAAGCTGATGCCCAACTTCTGGCAGTTCCCGACCGTCAGCATGGGTCTCGGCCCGCTGATGGCGATCTACCAGGCGCGCTTCCTGAAGTACCTGCACGCCCGCGGCATCGCCAACACCGAGAACCGCAAGGTCTGGGCCTTCATGGGCGACGGCGAGATGGACGAGCCGGAAAGCCTGGGCGCTATCGGCCTGGCCGTGCGCGAGAACCTCGACAACCTTGTGTTCGTCGTCAACTGCAACCTGCAGCGCCTGGACGGCCCGGTGCGCGGCAACGGCAAGATCATCCAGGAGCTGGAAGGCGAATTCCGCGGTGCCGGCTGGAACGTCATCAAGCTGATCTGGGGCAAGGGCTGGGACGAACTGCTGGCGCGCGACAAGAGCGGCAAGCTCAAGCAGCTGATGATGGAAACGCTGGACGGCGATTACCAGGCCATGAAGGCCAACGACGGTGCCTTCGTCCGCAAGAACTTCTTCGGCAAGTACCCCGAGACCGCCAAGCTCGTGGCCCACATGAGCGACGAGGAGATTTTCGACCTGCGCCGCGGTGGCCACGAACCCGAGAAGGTCTACGCCGCTTTCCACGCGGCCCACAACAACGCCACGGGCCAACCCACCGTGCTGCTGGTCAAGACCGTCAAGGGCTACGGCATGGGCAAGGCCGGCGAGGGCAAGAACACCGTCCACCAGACCAAGAAGCTCACCGACGAGGACATCAAGTACATCCGCGACCGCTTCAGCATCCCGATCCCGGACAGCGAGCTGGCCAGCGTCCCGTACTACAAGCCGGCCGAAGACACGCCCGAGATGCGCTACTTGCACGAGCGCCGCCAGGCGCTGGGCGGCTACCTGCCGAGCCGTCGCGCCAAGGCCGACGAGCAATTCAAGGTGCCCGAGCTGGCCACCTTCCAGGCCGTGCTGGATGCGACCGCCGAAGGCCGCGAGATCTCGACGACCCAGGCCTATGTGCGCTTCCTGACCACGCTGCTGCGCGACAAGGAGCTCGGCCCGCGCGTCGTGCCCATCCTCGTGGACGAGGCCCGCACCTTCGGCATGGAGGGCCTGTTCCGCCAGATCGGCATCTACAACCCCAAGGGGCAGCTTTACACCCCGGTCGACAAAGACCAGGTGATGTACTACCGCGAGGACAAGGCCGGCCAGATCCTGCAGGAAGGCATCAACGAGGCCGGCGGCATGGCCAGCTGGATCGCGGCGGCCACGTCGTACTCGACGAACAACCGGGTCATGATCCCGTTCTACGTCTACTACTCGATGTTCGGCTTCCAGCGCATCGGCGACCTCGCCTGGGCCGCCGGCGACATGCAGGCGCGTGGCTTCCTGCTGGGCGGCACGTCCGGCCGCACGACGCTGAACGGCGAAGGCCTGCAGCATGAGGACGGCCACAGCCACATCCTGGCCGGCACCATCCCCAACTGCATCTCGTACGACCCGACCTTCGCCCACGAGGTGGCGGTCATCATGCAGCGCGGCCTGAAGCGCATGGTCGAGGACCAGGAAAACGTCTACTACTACATCACCCTGCTGAACGAGAACTACCCGATGCCAGGCCTGAAGGCCGGCACCGAGGAGCAGATCCTCAAGGGCATGTACCTGCTGGAAGAAGCCGACGCCAGCAAGCCTCTCGCCGTCAACCTGCTGGGCTCGGGCACCATCCTGCGCGAGAGCCAGGTCGCCAAGATGCTGCTGGAAGAGGACTGGGGCGTGGGCGCCAACGTGTGGAGCTGCCCGAGCTTCAACGAGCTGGCCCGCGACGGCCAGAACGCCGAGCGCTGGAACCTGCTGCACCCGACCGACCTGGCCTGCGTGCCCTTCGTGACGCAGCAGCTCGGCCACACCAAGGGCCCGGTCATCGCGTCGACCGACTACATGAAGAACTACGCGGAGCAGATCCGCGCCTTCGTGCCCAAGGGTCGCAGCTACAAGGTGCTGGGGACTGACGGCTTCGGTCGCAGCGACTTCCGCTCCAAGCTGCGCGAGCACTTCGAGATCAACCGTCACTACATCGTCGTCGCCGCGCTGAAGGCGCTGGCCGAGGACGGTGCGGTGCCGGTCGAGCGAGTGGCCGAGGCCATCTCGAAGTACGGCATCAAGGCCGACAAGATCAATCCTTTGTACGCCTAAGGCCGAGGGAGACAAGACATGGCATTGGTTGAAGTCAAGGTTCCCGACATCGGCGATTTCGATGAAGTCGGCGTCATCGAAGTGCTCGTCAAGGTCGGCGACACCGTCAAGGTCGAGCAAAGCCTGATCACCGTCGAGAGCGACAAGGCATCGATGGAGATTCCGTCGTCGCAGGCCGGCGTCGTCAAGGAGATCAAGGTCGCCGTGGGTGACAAGGTCAAGCAAGGCAGCGTGGTGGTCGTGGTGGAAGGCGAGGGCGCTGCCGCAGCTCCCGCTCCTGCCGCCGTCGCACCGGCGCCTGCACCCGCGCAAGCCGCTCCGGTTGCCGCGCCTGCACAAAGCAGCGGCCCGGTCACCATCGAAGTGCCGGACATCGGCGACTTCGACGAAGTGGCCGTCATCGAGCTGCTCGTGAAGGTCGGTGACACCGTCAAGGTCGAGCAGAGCCTGGTCACCGTCGAGAGCGACAAGGCCTCGATGGAAATCCCGTCGTCGCATGCCGGCGTCGTCGAGGAGTTGCTGGTCAAGGTCGGCGACAAGGTCGCCAAGGGCTCGCCGCTGGCCCGCGTGGCCGCCACCGGTGGTGCACCTGCGCCTGCCGCCGCGGCACCCGTGGCTGCACCGGCGCCCGCTGCTGCTGCGCCTGCGGCCGTGCCGGCTGAAGCCAAGGCCGCCGCACCTGCGGCTGCGCTGCCTGCCCACCAGCCCACCGCCCCCACGGGCCAGTTGCCCCACGCCTCGCCCAGCATCCGCAAGCTCGCCCGCGAGCTGGGCGTGCCGCTGGCCGAAGTGAAGGGCAGCGGCGCCAAGGGCCGCATCGTCGAGAGCGACGTGCAGGGCTTCGTCAAGGCCGTCATGGCCGGGGCGGTGCAGACGGCCGCGCAAAAAGCTGTCGCGCCCGCGGCTGCTGCAGGCGGCGGTGGCGGCTTGTCCGTGCTCGCCTGGCCCAAGGTGGACTTCGAGAAGTTCGGCCCCGTGGAGCGCAAGGAGCTGTCGCGCATCAAGAAGATCTCGGGCGCCAACCTGCATCGCAACTGGGTCGTCATCCCGCACGTCACCAACCACGACGATGCCGACATCACCGAGCTCGAAGCCTTCCGCGTCCAGCTGAACAAGGAAAACGAGAAGGCCGGCATCAAGGTCACGATGCTTGCCTTCATGATCAAGGCGGCCGTTGCGGCGCTGAAGAAGTTCCCCGAGTTCAACAGCTCGCTCGATGGCGACACGCTGGTGCTGAAGAACTACTTCCACATCGGCTTCGCGGCGGACACGCCCAACGGCCTCGTCGTGCCCGTCATCAAGGACGCCGACAAGAAGGGCATCTTCCAGATCACCCAGGAAATGGGCGAACTGGCCAAGAAGGCCCGCGATGGCAAGCTGGGCCCGGCCGACATGAGCGGTGGCTGCTTCTCGATCTCGTCGCTGGGCGGCATCGGCGGCAAGTACTTCACGCCCATCATCAATGCGCCCGAGGTGTCCATCATGGGCGTCTGCAAGAGCTCCATCGAGCCGGTGTGGGACGGCAAGGCCTTCCAGCCGCGCCTGATCCTGCCGCTGTCGCTGTCGTGGGACCACCGCGTCATCGACGGCGCTGCTGCGGCGCGCTTCAACGTCTACTTCGCGTCGCTGCTGGCGGACTTCCGCCGCATCGCCCTGTGATCGGGAGCTGAACTCATGGCACTCATTGAAGTTCAAGTTCCGGACATTGGCGACTTCGACGAAGTCGGCGTCATCGAGGTGCTGGTGAAGGCCGGCGACACCGTCAAGGTCGAGCAAAGCCTGATCACCGTCGAGAGCGACAAGGCGTCGATGGAGATCCCGTCGTCCGCCGCCGGCGTGGTCAAGGAGCTGCGCGTCAAGATCGGCGACAAGGTCGCCAAGGGCTCGGTCGTGCTGACGCTGGAGTCCGCCGATGCGGCTGCAGCTGCGCCGGCTCCGGCCGCTGCACCCGCTCCGGCGCCCGTCGCCGCAGCACCGGCCCCGGCCGCCGCGACCTACTCGGGCAGCGCCGACCAGGCCTTCGATCTCGTCGTCCTCGGCGGCGGACCCGGTGGCTACTCGGCGGCCTTCCGCGCGGCCGATCTCGGTCTCAAGGTCGCGATCGTCGAGCGTTATGCGACGCTGGGCGGCGTCTGCCTGAACGTGGGCTGCATCCCTTCCAAGGCGCTGCTGCACGTCGCGGCCGTCATGGACGAAGTCAGCCACATGGCCGACCTCGGCGTGGCCTTCGGCGAGCCGGAGGTCGACATCGCCAAGCTGCGCGCGCACAAGAACAAGGTCACCGGCAAGCTGACCGGTGGCCTCGCGGCCATGGCCAAGATGCGCAAGGTGACCGTGCTGCGCGGTGTCGGCACGCTGCTGGATGCGCAGAACCTCAAGGTCGAAGCCACCGAAGGCGCCGTGGGCCAGGCCAAGACCGGGGCGGTGCAGACCGTCGCCTTCAAGCGCCTCATCATCGCGGCCGGCTCGCAGGCCGTGCGTCTGCCCTTCCTGCCGGACGACCCACGCATCGTCGACTCGACCGGTGCGCTGGAGATGCAGGTCGAAGCCGAGAAGATGCTCATCGTCGGCGGCGGCATCATCGGCCTGGAGATGGGCACCGTGTACTCGACGCTGGGCTCGCGCCTGGACGTCGTCGAGATGCTGCCCACGCTGATGACCGGCGCCGACCGCGACCTCGTCAAGGTCTGGCAGAAGTTCAACGCACACCGCTTCGACAACATCATGTTGAACACGAAGACGGTCGGCGCCGAGGCCAGGCCCGACGGCATCTGGGTGACCTTCGAAGGCGAGGGCGCGCCTAAAGAGCCGCAGCGCTACGACCTGGTGCTGCAGGCCGTGGGCCGGACGCCCAACGGCAAGAAGATCGCCGCCGAGAACGCGGGCGTGGCGGTGACCGACCGCGGCTTCATCCCGGTCGACGTGCAGATGCGCACCAATGTGCCCAGCGTGTTCGCCATCGGCGACATCGTCGGCCAGCCCATGCTGGCCCACAAGGCGGTGCATGAAGGCCATGTCGCCGCGGAAGTCATCGCCGGCGAGTTGCTGAACGACGAGAAGCTCAAGAAGAGCCAGTTCGACGCCCGCGTGATCCCGAGCGTGGCCTACACCGACCCCGAGGTGGCCTGGGTGGGCATCACCGAGGACGAGGCGAAAGCCAAGGGCATCAAGGTCACCAAGGGCCTGTTCCCCTGGACGGCCTCGGGCCGCGCCATCGCCAACGGCCGCGACGAAGGCTTCACCAAGTTGCTGTTCGACGAGGAGAGCCATCGCATCATCGGCGGCGGCATCGTAGGCACGCATGCCGGCGACATGATCGGCGAGATCGCGCTGGCCATCGAGATGGGCGCGGACGCGGTGGACATCGGCAAGACCATCCACCCGCACCCGACGCTGGGCGAAAGCCTGGGCATGGCCGCGGAAGTGGCCCACGGTTCCTGCACGGATGTGCCGCCGGTGCGCAAGCGCTAGGCCAGTCGCGCCAGCTCAGAGGCCCGGTCCGGCAACGGTCCGGGCCTTTTTCATGGCGGCGGCAGCCGGGCTTCGCCGCCGTGACGAATCGCTGCGTGGATTCTTTGGGGCCACCCGGGATCCAGGGAGAGTCTTCCTTGAAGATCCGGCTCTCGCGTCGACAGCCCCTGCAGATGAGCGCCAGCTTTTTTCCCACCGCCAACGTCACCGCATGCGCCACACCCAGGCGCATTCTCATCCTCGGCGGCACGGGTTTCCTGGGCCCGGCCCTCGTCGAGGCGGCCCGCTCGCGAGGCCACACGCTGACCCTTTTCAACCGCGGCGGCACGCGGCCCGGACTGTTTCCCGGCATCGAGAAGCGCCTGGGTGACCGGGACCCGCGCCAGGGCGACGGGTTGACGTCGCTGGAGACCGGCGAATGGGATGCCGTCATCGACGCCTCGGGCTTTTACCCGCGCATGGTTGGGGCTTCAGCCAGGCTGCTGGCCCCACGCGTCGGGCACTATGTCTACCTCTCCAGCGTCAGCGCTTACCGGTACCCCTGCCCCCTCAACGGCGATGAGGACTCGCCGCTGGCCGTGCTGGCCGACGCGGCCGTCGAGGACATGGGGAAGAATTTCGCCCACTACGGCGGCCTCAAGGCGGCCTGCGAAGCGGCTGTCGAGGCGGCCTTGCCGGGGCGCACGACCGTCGTCCGCCCCGGCTTCATCGTCGGTCCGGACGATCCGAGCGGCCGCTTCACCTACTGGCCGGCGCGCTTGGACAGGGGCGGCGAGATCGCCGTGCCTGGTGCGCCGACCGACCCGCTGCAACTCGTCGACGTGCGCGACCTGGCGGAGTGGCTGGTGCTCCTCGTCGAGACGCGCACGACGGGGCGCTTCAACGCTGTCGGCCCGCAGACGCCGATGACCTGGGGCCGCGTGGTCGCCGCCTGCCAGCAAGCCACACGGGTCGCGAGCACGCCGGTGTGGATCCCCGGCGAGTTCGTCGCACGGCAGGATGGCCTCGCCTTCCCGATCTGGGTGCCCTGCCAGGGTGACACCGAGGGCTTTCACACCTGGCAGAACGCGCGGGCCGTGCAGGCGGGTCTGCGTTTCAGGCCCGTGGAGGAAACGGTGGCCGACACGCTGGCCTGGTACCGCGGCCAGTTGCAGCAGGAGGGCGGCCGCAGCCGATTGGCCTTCAGCGTCGAACAGGAGGCCGAGATGCTCAAGCGATGGAAGGCGAGCCTGGCGGGCTGACCACGCGCGCCTGTGCGGGCTAACGTCAGGTCCGCCGGGCGCTGCGCATCGCCACAATGCCGGCATGAGTTTTTTCTACTGGTTGATGGCCCTGGTGATGGCCGCCACGCTGCTCCCATCGGCGCTCTACATGGGCATCTATGTTTTTACGGGCGCGGACGAAGCGCTGCAGCGGGCGCGCAAGCTGTGGAACTTCCTGCGCGTGTTCACGCTGCTGGGCTTCAACCTGATGCTGTGGGGGCACGTGTTCGTCGCCGCCTGGCAGCTGGTTCACTAGAGTCTGGATTCGTACATGTGCGGGCAATCCGCCGTGCCGAAGCGGTCCACGGGGATGCGAAAACGCTGGCCCACGCGCAACTGCTTCCAGCGCTCCAGGTCGAAGCGGCAGGTCCAGACATGGTCGCCGCCGTCGCGCAGCTCGACTTCGTAGAACGCATCGCGCTTGCCCGGACGCTCGCTGCCTGCCTCGCCGGGCGGGGCCATGCGCAGCGGCGGACGCGGCCAGTCGGGGCGGTCATCGGGGCCGCCTTCGGTCTTGGCGATCCAGTGTCGGCGCCAGGCGAGCTGGGTGTAGCGGCAATGCTCGGCCGGCTCGGCGCGCTTGCCTTGAGGGTCGGCCATCAGGCGTCGCGTCACGTCGCGCGCATCGGCCGGCAGTTCGTCGCACCAGTCCGAGCCGGACTCGGCCCGCAGCCGCTCGATGACGATCTCCATGCGCCAGCTGCGCTTCATGAGCGTCACGGCCACCCCCGGCGGACCGAACACCCACCAGCCCAGCGTGGCCAGCGTGGCCACCACCATGGCGGCGAACACCACGACACGCAGGCGCGGCAGGCGCATCAAGCGGCGTCGAACTGCGCCGCCACCGCCTCTTCCCAGTGGGCCAGCTCGTCCCAGCCGATGTGCAGCCAGTCCATCGCCGCGACGTGATGGCTGGCCCAGTCGGCGTCCTCGGGCAGGCCCTCGTGGCGGCGCATCAGGTGCTCGGCGATGAGGCCTGCCGCCAGCAGCGTGTGCACGTCGGGGTCGATGTCGGCATGGCCCAGGGCCGTGAAATCGTGGTGCAGCCGGATGGCCGCCATCAGCAGCGGCGGCAGGTTCCACACGCGCACGACCAGGGCGCCGACGACGGCGTGGTCGGTCTTGTGGTTGGTGTTTTCGGTGGCGATGTAGGGCCGGTCGATGCGCGCGCCGGCCTCCACCATCGTGGCCGCGTAACCACGCACGCTCTGCAGCAGCACCGGAATGCCCACGTGCAGGAACAGGCCAAAGCTGTGCGCCAGGTCGGGCGACAGGCCCGGCAGCTGCGGGGCGATGGTGGCCATCGCGACGGCGCGCTTGGTGCTGCGCTCCCAGAAGCGCGCCAGTTGCGGCGCGTTGACGGGAATGGCGTGCTGGGCCAGGAAGCCCGTCATCACGGCCACGCTCTCACGCAGGCCGATGCGCGTCATGGCCTGGCCGACGGTGGTGCAGGGCAGGCCCACGGGCTTGAACAACGGGCCGTTGGCGATGCGCAGCAGCGTGGCGGCCATCGCCACGTCGCTGGAAGCGATGCGGGCGACGACGTTGAGGTCGGGCTCGGCCTGGCTCATGGCCTGCTGCAGCTGGGCCAGCAACTCGGGGCAGGGCGGGATCTGGATCTGCTGCAAGGGGCCGCGGCGACGCGACTGGTCGATGTCGTCGCGGATCTGCTGCGTCCGGGCGCTCGGACTGCCAGAGGCGTGGGAAGGTGCCGGGTTCTGCATCATCAGAAAATCTTAGAGGGGCCGCGGGCGCAATCGGGCCGGGTACAGTGAATTCAAAGCAGCCCGCCGTCAATCTTGCCCACTTCTCCGCCCCGCGTCGCCCCTGCATCCCGCTCGCGCCGGTGGTGGCTGGCCGTACTGATTGCCAGCCCGTTGCTGGCGGCGGCCGCCTACGACGCGGCGCGCGTGCTGGAGGCGGCCGCGGCTCGCGGGCCGCGCGTCGTCGAGCAGGCCCAGGCCCTGGTGCAGCAGATCGAGCGCAGTGGCACCCACGACGAGCTGCAGCGGCTGAAGGATGTCAATGACTTCTTCAACCGCCGCCTGGCCTTCCGGGACGACGCCGTCACCTGGGGTGTGCCGGACTACTGGGCCTCGCCGCTGGAAAGCCTGGACAAGCGCGCCGGCGACTGCGAGGACTACGCCATCGCCAAGTATTTCAGCCTCGCCGCCGCGGGCGTGCCGATGGCCAAACTGCGCATGGTCTACGTGCGGGCACGGCTGCAGGGCCAGGCGCTGCCCCACATGGTGCTGGCCTACTATGCCCAGCCAAGTGCGGAGCCGCTGATCCTGGACAACCTGCGGCCCGAGGTGCTGCCTGCGTCGCAGCGCGCGGACCTGACGCCGGTGTTCAGCTTCAACACCGACGGTCTGTGGCAGGGCGTGGGCCAGGTCACGTCGGGCGACCCGATGGTGCGGCTGTCGTTGTGGCGCGAGCTGGTCGCCAAGGTCAGAGCAGAGGGATTTCTGTGATGGGGAGTGAGCCATGTCGTTGATGCGGCAGATCGCCTGGCTGGTGCTGGGTGTGGTGCTGGCCGCGCTGGTGGGTGCGGTGGGGTTGTCCACGCTGTCCACGCAGCAGCTGATGCGCACCCAGCTGGCGGTCAAGAACGCCGACAACGCCCAGGCGCTGGCCCTGGCGTTGTCGCAGCAGAAGGGTGACGGCGAGCTCATCAAGCTGCTCGTGTCGGCCCAGTTCGACACCGGCGCCTACGAGTTCGTGCGCTGGCGCGGCGCCAACGGCGAGACGCTGTTCGAGCGCGGCGAGGCGCCCCGGCCCGGACAGGCACCGGCCTGGTTCCGCGCGCTGCTGCCGATGGACAGCGCGCCGGGCGTTGCGCAGGTGTCCAGCGGCTGGAACGCCATCGGTTCCGTGGAGCTGAAGAGCCATTCCAGCTACGCCCATGACGCGCTGTGGCGCAGCTCGCGCCAGCTGCTGGCCTGGCTGCTGGTCGTCG
This sequence comes from uncultured Roseateles sp., assembly GCA_963422775.4. Classification (GTDB taxonomy): domain Bacteria; phylum Pseudomonadota; class Gammaproteobacteria; order Burkholderiales; family Burkholderiaceae_C; genus Pelomonas. The sequence goes on along the minus strand of CAUJSJ030000153.1, from coordinate 5,670 downwards.
GCATCGGTGCGGCTGTGGCGGCTTGGGGCGGCCTGCGGCGCATCCGTCGTCCGCTGGACGCCGCCGTGGCCCAGGCCGAGGGCGTGCTGTCGGGCAGCTACAGCCAGGTGACCGAGCCGCGCGTGCCCGAGCTGCAGCGGCTGACGCGCGCCATGAACGCGATGGTGCAGCGCGTGCGCGACCTGTTTGAGGCCCAGGCCGGCCAGCTGCTCGTGCTGCGCGAGCAGGTCCATCACGATCCGCTGACCGGTGTGTCCACGCGCAAGCATTTCCTCGCCGAGTTGGACGCGGCCCTGCGGCGCGACGACGGCCCGGCAATTGCCGGCCTCGTGCTCGTGCGCCTGCGCGACTTGCCCGGGCTGAACGCGCGCCTGGGCCGCGGCGCTGTCGACGACGTGCTGCTGACGGTCGTCACCGCGCTGCAGGCCTATCCCGAGTCGGTGGCTGGTTGCCGCGTCGGCCGGCTCAACGGCGGTGACTTCGCGCTGTGGCTGCCGGCCGAGGGCGTCGCCGCGGAAACGGCCCACGCGCTGGCCGACGCGCTGCGCGCCAGCCTGCCGGCCTTCGGCCCGGGCGTGCAGGTGGCGCTGGGCGCCATCGAGCTGCCGCGCGAGCGCCCGAGTGGCGTCTGGCTGGGTGAGGCCGACGCGGCCTTGGCGCGGGCCGAGCATCTGAGCGAAGCGCGTGGTGGCTTCGTTGTCGAGATCGTGGCCGACCCCGGCGTCGGCCGCGAGCAGGGCGAGGGCCTGTGGCGAGCCCAGCTGCAGGAGGCCGTGGGCCATCAGCGTGGTCGGCTCGTCGAGTTTCCGGTGCGCGATCGGGCTGGCCGGGTGCTGCATCTGGAGTGCCCGCTGCAGTTGCAGCTGGACGGTGAGTTCCTGCTCGCGGCGACCTGGTTACCCCTGGCTGCGCGGGCACGTTTGACCGCGCAGTTGGATCTCTTCGCCGTGAGCCTGGCGCTCAATGCCATCGCGGCCGATGGCCAGGCCCGCTGCATCAACGTGGCGCCGGCCTCGCTGGCCGATGCGGCCTTCCTGCCGCAGCTGCGGGAGCTGCTGGGCCAGTGGCCGCAGGCGGCCCGTGCGCTGCTGCTGGATCTGCCCGAGGCGGCCGCCATCGAGCATTTCGAGCGCCTGCTGGAGTTGGGGCAGCAGCTGCGGCCGCTGGGTGTCAAGCTGGGCCTGGAGCATGCGGGCGCGGGCCTGGCCCAGGTGGATCGGCTGTACCAGGCGGGGCTGGACTACGTGAAGCTCGACGCGTCGGTGCTGCTGGGCGTGGCCGGCGAAGCGGGCCGGGCAGCCTTCGTGCGCGGCATGGTCATCATGCTGCGCAGCCTGGCTTTGAAGGTCTACGGCGAGGGCGTCGTCGATGAGATGGACGCGCAGGCGTTGTGGGATTGCGAGCTGGATGGTTTGACGGGGCCGTGGGTGACGGCGAGCGGCAGGTCTTGATTCTTTTGCTCGTGCGACGAGCCTTTCGACTCGGTGCATCGCGCCGGCCGGGCTCCCGGCAATGCATCGATCAGGAGCGCTCGTCGCAAAACTAACCCACGACCCCACTCAGATCTTCATCTCCCACCGCAGCTGCCACTGCGTAAAGCTCGGCCCCCCACTGCGCGACGTGATGACCTGGTCGCCCGTCGCGATGACGGTCCCCGTGAAGTAATCCATCGCCGACAGGTTCGTCGCCGACAACCGCAGCGACTGCTCGGTGTTGATGGCCCAAAGCGCGAAGGCATCGACGACGGCCTTGCGGTTGGCCGTGGTCTCGGTGATGAGCGTCTGCTGGATGGTGGTCGATGGCGTCCAGTTCAGTGACGCCCCCAGCGTCAGCGGCACGGAGCGCAGCCGGTAGTCCGCGCCCAGATTGGCCGTGCCCTTGGGCTGGCCGTCGATGTGGTTGTTGGGCCCCGGAATGCCCTCGACCCTGGACGTGAAGAAGCTGAGGTTGCTGCGCACATTGATCGGCAGCGCATCCTCGAAATACTCGTCCAGCCGAAAGCGCGCCTCCAGCTCGATGCCGGCCGTCGAGGCCTTGCCGATGTTTTGCGGCCGTGCCACCCAGCGCTGCGTCGCAGCCCAGGGCACGGTCTCCAGCGCCGTCACGGTGCGCATCAGGTTGGTGATGCGGCGCGCAAACAGGTTGACGCTCAGCAGGCCGCCCTTGGTCTGGTAGTGCTCGTAGCCGATCTCCAGGCCGGTGGCCAGCTCGGGCTTCAAGTCGGGGTTGCCGGCGCGGTCGGGCGTGTTGGCTTGATGGGGCACCTGGCTGTTGATGGTCGGCCGCGCGATCAAGTCCTGCAGCTGCGGGCTGCGGTAGCTGCGCGTCAGGCTGGCGCGGATCATGTCGCGGCCGCGCTCGTCGAGCTTGTAGCGGGCATGGGCCAGCGGCGTGAACACGCCGGACTTGTTGCGCGCGTCGTAGCTCGCTGCGCTCGACTTGGTGGTGATGCCTTCCCAGCGCGCGCCGGCATAGAAGTCCCACTGCTTGCCGACGTTCCACTCATCCTGCGCGTAGGCGGCGATGCGGGTGGAGGAGGCGTCCAGGTCGTCGCCGAAGTCGTCCAGGCCGGCCTGCGGCGTGCCGTTGACGAGGGTGACGCGGTTCGTGTGGCGCGTCGTGCCTTCGCCTTCGAAGCCGGCGACGAGGGCGTGGTCGTTGCCGAGGTTGTGCGACAGCTTGGCCAGCGCGCTCCAGTTGCTGTCGCGGCTGGTGTTGCTGTCGTCCTGCAATCGCGTGGCGGCGCCGGCCAGGCGTTCCTGGCGCACGCTGTGGTTCTCGCCACGTGCCCGGCCCAGGCCGCCGCGCGCCTCGACGCGGGTATCGGCACTCAGCTTGCTTTGCCACTGTGCATTCAGGCGGGCCAGCGTGAAGCGGCTGTCGCCGTCGGTGTCGGCCTGATCGAAGAAGCCGGGCGGCAGCGCGGTAGGCGAGGGCGTCGTCGTCTGCAGCAACTGCGAGTTGCTGCTGGCCTTGGTGGACACGATGAAGGGCTGGATGGCCAGGCTGTCGGTCGCATTGAGCTTGAACTGCAGGCGGCCGGTCAGGTTCAGCGCGGTTCGCTCGTCCGACGTGCGGCCGCGGGAGGTCAGCAGGCTGTCGCTGTTCGTCGCCACCGTGTGGGTCAGCGTGTCGTTGATGATGTCGTCGATGCGCTCGCCGTGCATCGCGTTGACGGTCAGGTTGTAGGCGTGGCCGTCGCCGAAGTTGTCGTTGCGCGTCCAGCTGATGCCGGGGCTGAGCTTGCCGCGCTCGGTGCCAAAGCCGGCGCGGAACTCGTTGAGCTTCTTCTTCAGCGCCTCGCGCAGCACGACGTTGATCGTGCCGGCCACGGCACGCGTGCCGTACTCGGCCGTGGGCGCGCGCAGCACCTCGATGCGCTCGACCTGCTCGGGTGGCAGCTGGTCCAGCGAGAAGCCGGGCGGCATGCGCTCGCCGTTGACGAGGATCTGCGTGTAGCCGCCGCCCATGCCGCGCATGCGGATGTCGCCGCCGCGGCCCGGGCGGCCGCCGGTCGTCACGCCCGGCAGGCGCTTGATCATCTCGCCCAGCGTCGAGTCGCCGAACTTCTCGATCTCCTCGCGCGTGATGACGATCTTGCTGGCCGTCGAGGCCTTGCGGATGGAATCGTCGCTCGCCGTGCCGCTGATCTCGACGCGTTTGAGTTGCTCGCCGGGCCTGGGCGCGGGCCGGGCCGGTGCAGAGGCAGCCGCTTCGGGCGGGGGCGCAGCGGTCTGGGCGAAGGCAGCGGGCAGGCCGCTACAGGCCGCCAGCGCGGCAACTGCAGTGAGTCGGAGGGAATGCATAGCCCGCCAGCTTGCCATGCGGGCGGCGCCGGCTTGTGGCGGCGCCGTCAACGAAAGCTTTCTTTACCGAGGCTGCTGCGAATCGCTCACCGCCGTGACGATTTCGCGGTGCATCGGCGCCAGCCGCGCCAGCATGCCGTTCTGCGCGGCGAAGGGGATGGCCTTGGCGTCCATGGCCTGCTGCAGGATCTCCACCAACGCGTTGAAGTCGCGCCGGGCGATGTCCAGGTCCTGGTGCACCAGCTTCATCGGCGCGCCCTTGTAGACACAGGGGCCGCCGGCCTCTTGGCAGAGCTGCTCGGTGAGCTGTGCGGTCAGGTTCTCGCGATTGGCATTCCTGAAGAAAGGCGCCGTGCGCGGGTCGGCGATGAGCCGCGGCACGAAGTCGTCCATCACCGCGCGGATGCCGGCCTTGCCGCCCCAGGCCTGGTAGACGCTGTCGTTGGCCGGTGGCGTCTGGGCGAAGGCGGCAGCGCTGGCGAGCAGCAGGCAGCCGAGGGCGGCGTGGCGCATGGTCATTCCTTCAGAGCGCAAATTGCGCCGACAGATAGCTGCCCGTTTGCCGCTTGGGTTGCACGCCGGGCGCGATGCGGCCCAGGTCCACCCAGGCGGCGGTCAGCGAGAAATGCTTGTTCGGCGCCCAGGCGATGAAGACGTCCTTCCAGTCGTCCTCCTTCAGCGCACCGGCGCCCAGCACCGACTGGTTCAGGTTGTCGGGCTTGGCGCGGAACTCGACACCAAGGGCCAGGTTCTTGGCCAGCAGCTTGGCGACCGAGAACTCGGGCTGCAGCCGGTAACCCTTGCCCTGGGCACCGCCAAAGCCGAGCAGGCCGTTCTGGTTGGCCTTGGTGGCGCGCAGCGTCAGGTTGACGAGCACGCCGTCGGCCAGGAAGAGCTTGGTGGCGCTGGCGTAGAAATCAGTGCCCGAGGACTTGGCGCCCAGCGGCCCGAAGAGGGTGGGGCCGAGGTTGCCGGCGTGCGTCTTCTTGTGTTCCAGACCGACGGCGATCTGGGGCATCAGCGTGTCGCTGTCCAGCACCGCGTCACCCGCGATGCGGACCTTCACGCCGACGATGTCCTGCTTCAGGTGCAGGCCGTCCAGCCCCAGCGGCGCGAGATTGCTCTCGGTGTCGAAGTCCTGCTTGGACAGCGAGACCTCGACGCGGTCCTGAATGCCGACGGCCGCGCCATAGGTCAGCAGGCCGTAGTTGTCGGTCTTGGCGCGGGTGATGAAGGCTGTGGCGCCCATCTCGCCGGCCGTGGCATAGGTGCCCGTCACGGCCCAGGGCGTGAGCCCACCGCCGGCGGCGCCGTCGATGCTGGTCACGCCCCCGGTCAGCAGCAGCTTGCCGCCGCCGGACTGTGCAAGCGCCAGGGCCGGAGCGCCGACGAGGGCAGCGAGGAGCAACAGGGCGGGGCGGCGCATGGGTGGGTCTCCGAAGCGAAATGCGGGTCCGGTCCACTCTACGCACAAACCCCGCCGGCTGGATGCAAACAGCTCGCGGGCTAGACTGCCCGTCCCGTTTCCCGTGAACTGTTCCCTGCCATGACTGCGATCTCCGAAGCCCAGCTGCAACCCCTGCTGCAAGCCGTTGTCGACCCCGGCTGCGCTCGCACCCTGGGTGAAGCCAAGGCGATCCGCTCGATCAAGGTCGACGGCGCGGACGTGGCCGTCGACATCGAGCTCGGCTATCCGGCCGCCAGTCAGCATGCCGCCCTGCGCACTGCCGTCATCGCCGCGGCCAAGGGCCTGACCGGCGTTGGCAACGTCAGCGTGGGCATCAGCACCAGGATCGTTGCCCACGCCGTGCAGCGCGGTGTGCAGCTGCTGCCGGGCGTCAAGAACATCATCGCCGTCGCCTCC
>CAUJSJ030000152.1:0-25964 GCA_963422775.4 uncultured Roseateles sp. | reverse complement strand
GCGCCGGTGCCGGGGCTACCAATCCCAACCCGCGCGCCACCGCCGAGCTGCTGCAGGCCGACTGGGCGCGCATCGGTGTGAAGGTGGACATCGTCACGCTGGAGTTCGGCGAACTGCTCAAGCGCACCCGCGCCGGCGAGCACGACGCGACGCTGCTGGCCTGGGCATCGGACAACGGCGACCCCGACAACTTCCTGACGCCCAACTTCGCCTGCGCGGCCGTGGCCGGCGGCAGCAATGTGGCGCGCTGGTGCCGGCCCGAGTTCGACGCGCTGCTGGCCGAGGCGCGGCAGGTGGCCGATGTGCCCAAGCGCGACGCCCTCTACCGCCGCGCCCAAGCGCTGTACCGCGAGGACGCGCCCTGGGTGCCGTTGGTCTACCCGACCACCGCCATCGCGACCACCCAACGCGTCGTCGGCATGAAGGTCAGCCCCTTCGGCCTCAACAATTACGCCAACGTGGACGTGAAATGAAACTGCCCCCACGCTCGCTTCGCTCGCTGCCCCCCCCGAGGGGACGCGTCATCGCCTACGGGCGGCCGGGCGACGCTGACATGAAGATCGCCGACATGAACTGGATGCAGGTCGAGGCCTACCTCAAGGCCGACGACCGCTGCCTGCTGCCCATCGGCTGCACCGAGCAGCACGCCTACTTGAGCTTGGCGGTGGACGCCATCCTGGCCGAGCGCGTGGCGGTGGAGGCCGCCGAGCCGCTGGGTGTGCCGGTGTTCCCGGTGCTGCCCTTCGGCATCACGCCCAGCTTCATGAGCTACCCCGGCACGGTCACGCTCAAGGTCGAGACCATGGTGCGCGTCGTGCATGACCTGCTGGACAGCCTGGACCACCAGGGCTTTCGCCGCATCCTCATCGTCAACGGCCATGGCGGCAACCAGTCGGTGGCGGCGGCCGTCGCCGAATGGATGGCCGCCCATCCGCGCACCCGCGTGCGCATGCGACAACTGGTGGAGCGCGCCCAAGACCATGGGCTACGTGAAGAGCATCGACCCGCAGTCGTCTCATGCGTCGTGGATGGAAAACCTGCCGTGGACGCGCCTGGCCGGCGTTACCCAGCCTGCAGGGCCCAAGGCGCCGGTGGACTACCAGCGCTACGGCGTGCTGCCGCCGGATGCGGCGCGCGAGCTGGCCGGGGACGGCAACTTCGGCGGCGCCTACGAGCGGCCCGATGCCGAGGTGCTGGAAATGTGGCGCATCGCCGTCGCGGAGACGCGGGCCTTGATCGAGGGGCCGTGGGCGTAGGCCCCTGGGTTCCGCAGGGGGTGGTGCCGGCCATATGCGGTCTTCGGCGACAGTCAGCTTTTGGGTAGGCTAGCTCAGCCGTCACTCGGCGGCCAGATTGAGATTCAGTAAAAACCTCATGATGAGCCAAACCAGTCCGCTGCTCCAAAGATTACTCGGAGTCGGTCTAGCTCTGTTGTTCGGAACTATCGCCGCCTGCGCTTTCCTCGAGCGACGTCTAGACGCTCTTCCTCTCGGATTGATCTTCGCTGGACTCGCCGCCCACGCGTTACGAAGTGCGCTGAGAAGGGTGTCGAGGGAGCCTATCGACGTGTTAGCTGAGGTCTTCTTCTTGCCGGCCTCCGAGGGTGGCAGAACGGGGCCGATACGCGGCCGTTATCTTCCGAATCACAACTTCGGTTCGGCCGACAATCGGCTCACATATGTTGGCCAGGTCGAGTTCGCTCACGGCGACGAAGTTGCGCCTGGCGAAGCTCGCAAAGTTCGGATCCGGTTTCTGAACGAGCATGGCCTTGATTCGCTCCTCTCCATTGGGCGCGAGTGGCGGATTCAGGAAGGCTCAAGGTTAGTGGCCCGAGCGAAACTCATCGAGCGCCTGCCGAACGTCGGACATGGCCAGCGTTGACGCAAATCGGCCAGGAGCCGACGGTCGCGAGGGGCAGCCTCTGCACAGCGAAGCCGTTGGGGTTCACGTCCTTGGCTCCAACCTAGGCACTCAACCCGGCGCGACGTGGAACTCTTGTTCAATCACCAGCATGCCCTGGCATCGGTAGCTGTCCATCATGGTCGTGCGGATACTGGCCATCAGCGCCTTGCGGTTGGGCCGGTCTTCCGGGGCGGTGTCCGCGCTAATGTCGACGTGAACCACGTAGTCGTCGATGACGAGGGCCGTGGCAAAAAAGCGGGCCATCGCCGTCATGCGTGTATTGGCGGGCATGGACAGACGCTGCATCCCTGAGCAGACCTGGCCCGCTTTCACGTACGGCCGTGGGGGTGTCATGAAGGCCACGGCCTGGAACGATGTAGGGAGCCGTGTGCGCAAGGCTTCGAAAGACTTGCGATCCACAACAGGCGTGCCATCGCGCTTCAACAGCTCCGGCTTGACCGGCATGCCGGATTCGAACGGACCGTCGTAAGTCAATTCATCGGCTGTTCGCAGCTGACCGGATCCCGAGGGCAGACCGGTATCGAACCTGCCTTCGTAGGCTCCGCCGCCAGCGAACTGATAGATACCGTGGCCGGACGGCTTGCCATTCACGAATGCTCCGTTAAAGGCTGACTGGCCCCCAGAGACACTTTGCTCTGCCCACAGATAGTGCCCCTCGCCGTGCGGAAGCCAGAAGCGGATTGCGCCCGAGTAGACGTCCCCGTTGGCATATTGAACCCGCCCCACCCCTTCAGGGCGACTGTTGCGGCATTCGCCTTCGTAGCGATGACTGCCCGGCTGGATCTGGACGCAGGGACCGTCCAGCACCCCGTCCACAAAGTTCCCTCGGAGCGAGGCAGTGCCTGACCGCAAGACCCCAGGGCCGTGGAAGCGACCGTTCAACACCTCACCCTCGTAGCCGGTGCCTGATGCATCGGAGAGCCGGCCCGGACCCGACGGCCGACCTGACCGCATGCTTCCTTCGTACAGCACCCGGATCTGCCCGGGTGCGTTCAAGTTCACGCGCCCTGGGCCTTCGGCCAAGCCGTCTGTGCAAGCGCCGCTCCAGGTGGTCGCGCCTTCGTTGAGTGGGCGATGCGCAAGCAGCTTGCAGCCCTGCGTGTCCGTGGTCCAGTGCTCGACGCTCTGTGCCTTGGCCGACAGGGCGGCGGTCATCAAGAGAAGCGCGATGCTTGGATTGGACAGGGTTCTGAGCATGTTCTCGTGAGTCGGTGGTTTCAAGCGGCTGGATGCTACTGGGCCCTGAACTCCATTGGCGCGTCGCCCGAGGGTGGGCTCAAGGGCAATAGGCTGGCGTGGCGGAGAAGGGCTGGCCCGGTCACTCCATGTACGCTAGCTTGAAGCGTTAGTCCGCAATGACGTTCAACCTGGCGCTCCACCGGGCCTAGTGCTACTTCAGCTTTAGGTCGAAATCTGCCTCACTGAACCGCTTCAAGCCTGAGCCACTGGCGGCAGCTCGGGCGCGCTCAAGCCCGCGAACGGGTCGGCCCACGCCGGCAGCGCCATCAGTCGCTCATGCCAGGCTGCCAGCGCCGGGTAGTCTTCCAGCGGCAGCTGGGCCACGTCGTTGAAGGGCAGGAAGACACCCATGCGGAAGTCGGCATAGCTCAGGCCGCTGGCCAGCAGCCAGTCCTGCTTGCCCAGGTGGGCGTCGAGGATGGCCGCCGTCTCGTGGAAGCGTTCGGTGCCGCGCGCCACCAGGCCCTCGTCCAGCGCGCCGAGCTGGTAGCGCTGCTTGGTGCCGCGCTCGAAATGCACCATGTCGCAGGCGTTCATGAAGTTGTCCCGTGACCAGCTGACCCAGCGGATCATGTCCGGCAGCTCAGGCCCCGTGCGCCAGAACTCCGAGCCCACCAACTGCGACAGTCGGCAGGCGATGGCATCGGCCTCGAACAGTGAGCCACCGTCCGCCTCGGCCAGGATGGGCAGGCGCAGCGAGGGGTTGAGGTGGCGGTACTTGTCCGCCTCGCCCGGCGCCAGCGGTGCGGCGAACTCGAAAGTCACCGGCGCGGCCAGGTACTTCGCCACCGCGACGGCCAGGCGCGGGTTGGGGTTGCGCGAGAAGTAGAGGATGGGCTGCATGGCGCGCAGTCTCGGCGCTTCCGGCAGGCCCGCCAAGCGGGCTAACGCCTGCGCGGTGCTGCCGCCTTCTTCGCCGCCGGACGCGCCGGCTTCTCAGCTTCAGCGGCGATCTGGAGCGGCGCCAGTGCAGCCAGCGCATCCAGCTGGGCCAGCAGCCGCTGCAGGTAGTCGGGCGAGAGGGCCTTGAGCTGCTGCAACGCGCGGGCCACCAGCACCTGGCTGTTCAGCGGCCCCAGGTGCTCGGGCACCGGCGCGCTGACCTCGGCCATGCGGCGCGTGAGTCGCAGCGCGCTCCAGGTGCGGCGGTGGGCCTGCACATTGCGCAATTCGGGGCCGGCCTGGAGCTGAGCGACGAACTCGGTCAGCGGACTCGGGGGCCTCGCGGCGCGCTGCGCGGGCGGCGCGGGCGCAGGCGCCTCGGCGCGCTGCATCAGCTTCGCCACCAGCTGCTCGCGCAGCGCGCCCGACTGCGCAGACGCGCGCCGCGCAAGGCCTTCCAGGACGCGCCGGCGCACCGGGTCGGCCTCGGCACGAGCCTGCACCCAGGCAACGGGATCGTCCATCACGGCGCAGATGCCGCCGCACGCCTGGGCCGCGGCGTGGGGGCGATCTCAACGCGGCGGTTCAGTGCGCGCCCGGCCGCGTCGTCGTTGGAGGCCACCGGCTGCTGCGGCCCGAAGGCAGCGGCGAACACGGCGTCCGGCGGCAGGCCCTCGGCCATCAGCGCGCGTGCGACGTTCAACGCGCGCTGGGCCGAGAGCTCCCAGTTGTCGGCGAACTTCGGTGCGCCCTTCCCGCCGATCAGCCCGCGGTCATCGGTGAAGCCGCTGACCATCAGGATCTCGTCGCGCTGTGCGAGGTAGGTGCGCAGCGGCAGGGCCAGGCTCTTGATGAGCGCGCGGCCGTCGGCGTGGAGCTGGTCGGAGCCGATGGCGAACAGCACCGCGCCGCTGATGCCGATGCGGCCCTCGACGAGCGTGATGCGGCCGTCTGCAAGAGGCCCGGCCAGCGCGCGCTCCAGCGCCTCGCGGCGGGCCTGCTCGGCCTGGCGCTGCTGCACCTCGGCTTCGAGCTTGGTCGCCAGGTCCAGCTGACCGACGAGGGCGGCCGCCAGCACCAGCACGAAGGCGCCCAGCACGCCGGCCATCAGGTCGCCGAAGGCGGCCCAGGCCGGGGCGCCGACCCCCTCCTGCTCGATCTCCAGCGGCTCATCCATTCACGGCTCCGAGGGCGTCCAGCACCTGCTTTTGCGACCCCAGGCACAGGTCGATGACCTCGCGCGCCTGCGCCACGTAGTAGCCCAGTTGCTCGTCACTGCGCGTCATCGCACCAGCGAGGCGCTCCTCCAGCGCGGCCAGATGCTGCACCAGTTCGGCATTCGCACCCTGGAACTGCGCCACCGCGGCGCCAAAGCCTTCGCCCAGGCTGCCGATCTCGGCAGCACTGGCGGCGATGGTGGTCGCGGCCTCGGCCAGCGTTTGACCGGTGGCGTCGGCCTGCGCAGTGAAGCGCTGGCCCAAGGCGTCCAGCTGCGTCGCGGTGCTGCCGACGAGGACGTCGATGGCCTCGCGCTGCTCGCCGGCCGCCTGCTGCAGCGAGGCCAGCAGCGTCGAGACGGTCTGCATCAGCTCGGCGCGTTCGGCCAGGGCGGTGCGGTCCTGAACCTGGCTCTGGGCCAGTTGCTCGCGCATCGCGGCGACCACCTCGACCGCGGCACGCGGCGCCTCGCCGGCCGCTTTCAGCAGCGCGCCGGCTTCGGTCAGCGTCGTCTTGGCCTGGGCTTCGGTTTGCGCCACCAGGTCACGCGTATTCTGCAGCAGGTTGTCGGCCAGTTGCTGCTGCTGGGCGGTCTGCGCGGCGCCTGCGGCCTGGAGCTCGGTCCGCCAGGCGGCCAGCCGTTCGGCGTCGTGGCTGGCGTGGGCCGCTTGCAGCTGGCCGTGAGCCTCGGCGATGGCAGCGATGGCGGCCTGGGTCTGGGCGGTGAAGCCGGCGGTCAGCTCGGTCAATGCGTCCTGCGCGCGTTGGCCGCTGGCGGCGAGCAACTGCTGCGCGGCTTGGCGCTGGGCAGCCAGCAGCTTCTCGTTGGCCTCGCGCTGTTCGGCAAGGGCGAGCGCTTCAACGCGTGCTTCGGCGCGTTGCCGGGCATCCAGCTCGGCCTGCAGGGCGGCGTGGCGGGTCTGCGTGTCGGCGATGCGATCGAGCAGGCCCTGGGTCTGCGCGGCGAAGCCGGTGGTCAGCTCGGTCAGCGCGCTCTGGGCGCGGGCGCCGCTGTCGGCCAGCAGCTGTTGTGCGGCGTCGCGCTGGGCGGCGAGCAGCTGTTCGTGGGCCTCGCGCTGCTGGGCCAGGGCCAGGCTGTCGGCGCGGGCCTCGGCGCGGCGCTGGGCGTCCTGCTCGGCCTGGGCGGCCTGCTGGCGGGCCTGTACTTCGGCGGCGCGGTCGAGCAGGGTCTGGGTCTGCGCGGCGAAGCGTTCGGCCGTGTCGGCCATCGCCTGCTGGGCGGCGGCGCGTTGTTCGGCCAGCGCGTCGATCTGGCTGCGCAGTGCGTCGGCGCGGGTGGCGTCGGCTTGAGCCTGTGCGGCCCGCTGCTGCGTGGCGGCGGTGTTGATCGCACCGAGCAGCGACTGAGCCTCGGCAGCCCAGCGATCGCCCAGGCGTTCAACGGCTTGTTGCGTCGCCGTGCCCGTGTCGGCCAGCAGCTTGAGCGCGGCTTCGCGCTGCTGGGCCAGGCCTTCGGTCTGCACGCGTGCGGCGGCTTCACCCTGGCTGGTGATCTGCGCCACGCCGGCCTCGAAGCGCTGGCCGAGGGCGCCTAGCTGCTCGCCGACTTGCGCGCCCACGCGCTCGTGCAAGGCTGCGGCCTCGCGGGCGATGCCGGCCATCGCGGCTTGTGCCGCGGGCTGGATGGCGGCGCCGGCCTGGGCGACGCTCTCGGCCAGGCTCGTGCGCAGCGTCGTGTCCACACTGGCAGCCAGAGCGGTGTAGGCCTTGTGGGTCTCGCAATGGAATTGGGCGTTCTGCGCAGCGAGCTGGTCGGCCATCTGCTGCGCGTACTGCTGCAGCTGCGCGACGAGTTCGAGCTGGCGGCGCTGGGAAGTCTCTGCCGCAGCGGCCTCGGCAGCCTGCTGCGCCAGCTCACGGCGGTGGGCGGCGGTCAGCGGGCGCAGGCGGCCGAGCAGGGCGGTGTCCAGCAAGGCGGCGACGGCTGCGCGCTCGCGCCGGGCCAGCGCCACCATCAGGCCCAGCATGGCCGAGCCCGCCACGCCGGCCACGCTGGCGCTGAAGGCCAGCCCCAGGCCTTGCACCGGCGCGCCCAGGGCGTTGCGCAGCGCAGCCAGGTCGGCCGTCTGGCCCAGGGCCGAGGCCGTGCTGCCCAGCGTGATGACGAGGCCGATGAAGGTGCCCAGCATGCCCAGCAGCACGAGCAGGCCGGCCAGCGCCGGCGCGAGCGCCAGGCCGGGCAGGGCTGCACGCAGGCCGTCCAGCCGTTGCTGAACGGCGGCGCGCAGCGCGGGCGGCACGGTGCCGACCCAGGCGTCGTTCGGCTCGCCATCCAGCGCGGTGCCCAGCTCGCGGCTGGCGCGGCGGAAGGCGGCCAGCTCCCATGCGCCGATGACGAAGAAGGCCGCGATCAGCAGCGTCATCGCCAGCGCGACCGGGTGGTGGCGCGCGGCGGCCAGCGCAGCGCCGGCAATGCCCGCGAGGCCGGCAGCCAGGGCGAGGGGGTAAAGCGCGTTCAGGAGGGCGTTCAGGAAACGGTTCATCAGGAATCGGTGGCGTGCAGGGCTTCGATCAAGCCCAGCACCGGTTGCAGTCTCAGGTCCAGCTCGGCCCGCAGCGCGCGCTGCAAGTCGGCCCAGAAGCGGGTGCGCCAGCGGCGCGGGTCGGCGGCGTGGTGGGTTTCGGCGCGGCGGGTCAACAGCGCGGGCAGGCCGGCCAGCAGCGGGCGCTCCCGCGCGACGATGGCGCGCTCGAACATCGCGTCCAGCTGCGCCAGGCGGGCCAGCGTGCCGGAGGCGTCGGCCAGGCGCGGACGCAGGCGCTCGCGCAGCGTGGCGACGCGGGCGGCCATGCTGCGCTGCTGCTGGGCGTGGTGCAGCCGGTAGGGCGCCAGCAGGTCGGCCAGCGGCACGCCCTCGGGTGCGGTTTGCGCGGACTCCATGGCCAGCAGCGCGTCGTCGAAGGCGGCGGTCAGCTCGGCCTGCAGCCGCTGCAGCGCGGCGCCGGCCCAGTCCTGCGCCTCGCGGCGGGCGCCGTCGTTGGTGCCGGCCACGGGCGGCGTGGCCAGCACCTGGGACAGCCCGATGGCCTCCGCCCAGCCCAGCCAGCCGCCCAGCCGTTCGGCCACCGGCGGCGCCGGCACCGGCGCCACGCCCCATTGCAGCAGCAGCCGGGCCAGGGGCTCGGGTGCGGGAAGCTGCGGTTGGAGGGCTTGCATCGGGTTTTGGCGCGCCTGGGTGGGCGCGCGAGGAAAAAGGGCGAGAGTTTAGTGAACGCCGATGGCACGGGCCTTTCGGCCCGATCCGGCGGTGCCGCGACCTGCCGTCACGGCACCGGCGCAGAATGCCTGGCATGCACTCCCATGACCTCGCCGAATGGCGTCACGACCATGTCTTCGACACCGGCAACGCGGCCGGCGAGCGGGGCACGCGGGTGGTGATGTGGATCACCGCCGCGATGATGCTCGTCGAGATCGCCGCAGGCTGGTTCTACAACTCCATGGCGCTGCTGGCCGATGGCTTTCACATGAGCAGCCACGCCGTCGCCATCGGCCTGAGCGCCTATGCCTACGCCACCGCGCGCCGCCACGCGCAAGACCCGCGCTATGCCTTCGGCACCTGGAAGATCGAGGTGCTGGGGGGCTTTGCGAGCGCCGTCTTCCTGCTCGTCGTCGTCGCGCTGATGGTCTATGGCTCGGTCGAGCGGCTGTTCAAGCCCGAGCCCATCCACTACCCCGAGGCGATGGCGATCGCCGTGCTGGGGCTGATCGTCAACCTCGTCTGCGCGCTGATCCTGGGCAAGGCGCATGACCACGGGCATCACCGCCATGACCATGGCCACGATCACTCGCACGAGCACCACCACCACCACCACCACCACGACCTGAACCTGAAGTCCGCCTATCTCCACGTCGTGGCCGACGCCGCCACGTCGGTGGCCGCCATCGCGGCCCTGGCCGGCGGCTGGTGGCTGGGCTGGGCCTGGCTGGACCCGGCCATGGGCATCGTCGGCGCCGTCATCGTCGCGCTCTGGGCCAAGGGGCTGATCGCCGAGACGTCCAAGGTGCTGCTGGACCGGGAGATGGACCATCCCGTCGTCGACGAGATCCGCGAGGTCATCGCCGAACGCGGCGCGAGCGGCGAGACGTTGATCGCCGACCTGCATGTCTGGCGCGTCGGCCGCGCCACCTATGCCTGCGCCATCAGCCTCGTCACCCACCAACCGGCGCTGACACCGCGCCAGGTGCGCGACTGGCTCGGCGTGCACGCGGAGATCGTGCATGCCACCATCGAGATCCACCGCTGCGACGCGCACCCTTCCCAAAGCCCGATAGCCTCCTAGCCATGCCTGCCTCCAGCTACTCCAACACCACCCCCAACGCCGACGTCGAACTGCGCAAGCGCTGCACGCGCTGGCTCAACGGTCACCGGCCGGCGCTGTCCATGCGCGAGTCCCTGCTGGCGCTGGCCGAGCTGCCGCAGGCCGAGTTGCCGCTGGACGTGTACGGCCAAGGTCAGGCCGTGCAGGCGCTGGAGGCCGAGGTGGCTGCGCTGTTGGGCAAGCCGGCCGCGCGCTTCATGCACAAGGGCATGGCGGCGCAGCTGGCGGCACTGCGCGTGTACTGCGGCGAGGGCGATGGCCCGGTGGCCCTGCACCCGCAAAGCCACATCGCCATCGACGAGGCCGACGCCATCGAGGAGCTGCTGGGCCTGCGCAGCCTGCGCGTTGGCATGACGGACCAGCCGTTCACCACCGCGCAGCTCGGTTCACTGCCGGGCCGGCCGGCGGTCGTCGTCGTCGAGCTGCCGCTGCGCCGCGGCGGCTACCGGCTGCCCGAGTGGGATGAGCTCGCGGACATCAGCCGCTGGTGCCGCGCGGCGGGCGTGCCGCTGCATTTCGACGGCGCGCGCCTCTGGGAGGCCTCGGCCCACTATGGCCGGCCGCTGGCCGAGATTGCCGCGCTGGCCGACTCGGTCTACGTGTCCTTCTACAAGGGCCTGGGTGGGTTGGCGGGCTGCGTGTTGGCGGGCACGTCGGACTTCATCGACAAGGTCTCGCCTTGGCAGACCCGCTTGGCGGGCAATCTGTACACGGTCTACCCCTTCGTGCTGAGCGCGCTGCAGGGCCTGCGGACGCAGCTGCCACGCATGCCTGCCTATCGCGATCGCGCGCAGGCGCTGGCTGCCCTGCTGGCGGCGCAGCCGGGCTGGCGCGTGGCGCCCGAGGTGCCGCAGGTCAACGCCTTCCAGCTCCATCTGCCGGCCGCGCCCGAGGCGCTGCGGGCGGGCTTGCTGGCGGTGGCCGAGCGCCAAGGCTTCTGGTTGGGCGCGCGGGCGGTGGCTTCGCATCTGCTGGAAGGCGGCGCGATGGTGGAGGTCGTCATCGGCGACGCGGCCGAGGGCTGGCGCGACGGCGAGGCGGTGGATTCGCTGCGGCAGGCCCTGGGGGGCTGATCAGCGCTCGGGAGCTTCGTTGACGAAGGCCGCCACGTCGTCCAGCACAGGCGCCAGCCAGCGCAGCGGCGCGCCGAAGGCGGCGATCAGCGTCGCGTGGCCAACGCGGTCATAGAACTTTACCGTCACCGGCACCTTGAAGCCCTGCAGCCGCGTGGCCAGGCCCTGGGTGTTGCGCTGCGGGTTGACCAGCGTGTCGTCCCTGGCCGCGCCCAGGAAGCTGCGCGGCGCGGCCTTGGCGGCGTGTTCCAGCGGCTGCGTGCCGGGCGGGTAGTCGGGATGGAAGAACACCGGCTGCGCGTCCGGGTTGGTCATGGGCAGGAAGTCGTAGGGGCCGGCCAGGCCGATGAAGCCGGCCAGTTCGCGCGGCGAGTGCTGGGTGGCCTTGAGCCAGCGCGCGTCCAGCGCCAGCATGGCGGCGTTGTAGGCGCCGGCGCTGTGGCCCATGACGAAGACCCGCTGTGGATTGCCGCCCAGGCCCTCGGCGTGGCTCAGGCCCCAGGCGAGGGCCGCAGCGCTGTCGCGCAGGAAGTCGGGGTAGCGCACCTCGGGGTAGAGGCGGTAGTCGGCCACCAGCGTCAGGATGCCGCGCGAGGCCCAGCGCTTCGCCGACGAAGGCGAAGTCGCCCCGCTGGCCGCGGTTCCAGGAGCCGCCGTAGAAGAACACCACCACCGGCCAGCCGCCGCGCGGGGCGGCGCGCGCCGGGCGGTAGACGTCCAGCTGCTGGCGCGGGCCCGGCCCGTAGGCCACGCCGGCCGTGCGCGTGTGGGTGTTGCCGGAGGCAAGTGCGTTCAGCGCCGTGATGGGCGAGCAGGCCACCAGGGCCCCCGCGAGCAGGCAGGTGCCGAGCAGGGCCAGGCTGATCTTCAACAGAACCATGCCCAGCCTACGCAGCTCGCGCCGAGTCGGATGCGCCCGCCAAAAGCAATCGGCCGCCAGGCAAAGCCATGGCGGCCGATCGAGAGATCAGCTGACGGTGAGCTGCAAGGCTCAGCGGCGCTGCTGGCTGCCACCACCGGACGGCGGCGGACCGCGGCGTTCCAGGTGACGGAAGGTGATGCGGCCCTTGCTCAGGTCATAGGGCGACATCTCCAGCGACACGTTGTCACCGGCCAGGATGCGGATGTGATGCTTGCGCATCTTGCCGCCCGTGTAGGCGATGACCTTGTGGCCGTTGGACAGCGTCACGCGAAAGCGCGAGTCGGGGAGGATTTCGTCCACGACGCCTTGCATTTCAATCAGTTCTTCTTTGGCCAAGTGTGGGGCTCCGTTGCGATGTTGAAGACAGGAGGCCGGGCACGAGGCCGTGCCGGCGCTGGGTGCGGCTGATGACCGCGAACGCTGCTCAATGGCAGCGCGCCCAGGCGAGGCCTTCGGCCCGGGCGTAACGCAAGGCCGCCTTCGGGCTGATGAACTGGGGCGTGAAGCGCATGACGCGATCCACGCTGGCCATGCCGCGACCGGAGCGGATCGACACCAATGCGTCGAAGCCGCCACCCTCGCGGGCCTGGATCATGGGTGAAACGAGAAAACGTCCCACCTCGATATTGTTCTTGTTCATATTGTTCTTGTTTTTTTGGATGGTTGCCGCGCCGGCACATGCCGGCGGCGGCAGTCGGGCGCCCGAGGCGCCCGAGCACGAATTACAGCGTGCGGATGTTCGAGGCTTGCGGGCCCTTTGCACCTTGGGTCGACTCGAACGACACCTTGGCGCCTTCGGCCAGCGAGCGGAAGCCGCCGGCGTTCTTGATTTCGCTGTGGTGGGCGAACAGGTCCTTGCCGCCGCTGTCAGGCGTGATGAAGCCGAAGCCCTTGCCGTCGTCGAACCATTTCACGGTGCCGGTTTCTGTAGTCATGGAGTTTCCTTAGGAAATGTGTAGATGGATAAATACCCTCCGCTGGCATCATGCCGCGCGGAGACAGAAACACTCAAGAACACTCACCGGGAGTTGAAGCTGTAGCGAGCCGCTCGCAAGAAGGGCCAGGGGGTGGCCAGCGGGGCTGCAGATAAGACCTTGAGGAAACGGTCTTGTGCGAATCTATCTGCCGAATGTACCACAGATCGGGGTGGCGTTGGTGGGCGATGCGTTGGGCATGGGCGTCTACGGCCTGAGTGTTCGCGTGTTGAGGCTGGTCAACCACCCGGCGCGGAGGCCTTCGCATCATGGACATATCGCCATGGCAGACGCACAAACCACCCCTCACTGGATGAGACCGCTGCGCGAGGCCATGCATGCGCGGCGGGCGTGGCTGGCCGCGTTGCCGCCGCTGGTCGCGCTGGCGTTGCAATGGCTGCTGTGGCCGCTGATCGATCCTTACGTGTGGTTCCTGTTCTACCCGGCCGTGTTCGCCAGCTCATGGATAGGCGGCAGGGCGGCGGGGCTGCGGGCGACGCTGATGTCCGTGCTGATCGTCTGGTGGCTCTTCATCCCGCCAACCCACGGCTTCGACAAGGGCAGGCTCGCGCCGCTGTTTCCGGTTCTCGTCTTCACCGCGATGGGCCTGGCCTTCAGCTTCACGCACGAGCGCATGCGGCGCAGCGAGGCGCGCACGCGCGAACTCTTCGACCAGGCGAGCGACGGCATCTTCGTTGCCGACCTTGACGGGCGCTACACGGCCGTCAACGAGGCGGGCTGCCGCATGCTGGGCCGCACACCGCAGGACATCATCGGTCTCACCATCGCCGACCTGGTCCCGCCTGAGGACCTGCCGCGGCTGGCCGAGGCCAAGGCGGCGCTGATGACGGGGCCTGCCCAGGTGTCCGAATGGCGGCTGCTTCGCAAGGACGGCAGCTGGCTGCCGGTGGAGATCAGCGCCAAGATCCTGTCCGGCGGGCGCTGGCAGGCCTTCGTGCGCGACGTCAGCGAGCGCCGCCATGCCGACGCCCAGCTGCGCCTGGCCGCGGCCGTGTTCGACTGCACCCAGGAGGGCATCATCGTCACTGACGCCCAGCGCCGCATCCTGAAGGTCAACCGGGCCTTCAGCACCATCAGCGGCTATCCGGCCGAGGAAGTGCTGGGCCGCGAGCCTTCGCTGCAGCAGTCCGGCCGCCACGACGCCCACTTCTACGCGCGCATGTGGCAGACGCTGTCCAGCACCGGCCAGTGGCAGGGCGAGGTCTGGAACCGGCGCAAGAACGGCGAGGTCTACCCGGCCTGGGAGAACATCAGCCAGATCAAGAACGCCGCGGGCGAGGTCTCGCACTACGTCGCCATCCTGTCCGACATCACGCCCATCAAGGCCGCCGAGGCCCAGTTGCACCATCTGGCCCACCACGACCCGCTGACCGGCCTGCCCAACCGCCTGCTGTTCGCCAGCGGCCTGCGCCTGTCCATCGCGCGCTCGGAGCGCCAGCGCCAGCGCTTCGCGCTGCTCTTCATCGACCTGGACCGCTTCAAGCGCATCAACGACTCCCTCGGCCACGCGGCCGGTGACGAGTTGCTCGTCGAGGTGGCCCGGCGGCTGCGCGGCATCGTGCGGGGCGAGGACGCCGTCGCGCGCCTTGGCGGCGACGAATTCACCGTCGTCGCCGAGGAAATCTCCACACCCGACGACGCCGCGCTGCTGTCGCGCAAGATCATCGCCACGCTGTCGCGCCCGATGACACTGGCCGGGCGAGAAGTTGCCGTGGCCGCCAGCATCGGCATCGCCCTCTACCCCGACGACGCGGCCAGCTTCGAGAACCTGTGCAAGGCCGCCGACTCGGCCATGTACCGCGCCAAGGAGCGCGGCCGCGGCACCTATGACTTCTACACGCCCGACATCACCGAGCGCGTGCAGGAACAGCTCAGCCTGGACAGCGCGCTGCGCCGGGCGCTGGAGCGCGACGAGCTGCGCCTGGCCTTCCAGCCGCTGTTCAGCGCGGGCGAGCGGCGCCTCGTCGGCATCGAGACCCTGCTGCGCTGGCAGCATCCCGAGCGCGGCCTGCTTGGCCCCGACCTCTTCATTCCGGTGGCCGAGCACAGCACCCTCATCAATGAGATCGGTACCTGGGTCATCGACCGTGCCTGTGCCCAGCAGGCGGCCTGGATCGCCCAGGGCCTCACGCCGGTGCGCCTGGCCATCAACGTATCGGGCCGGCAGATCCTGCACGACCACCTCGTCGAGGCCGTCAGCGCCTCGCTCAGCCGCCACGGCCTGGCCGGCCGGGGCGGCTGCATCGAGCTGGAGCTGACCGAGAGCGTGCTGCAGCGCGTGGACCCCAGCGTCAGCGTGCTGCACAGCCTCAAGGCGCTCGGCGTGGGCGTTGCCATCGATGACTTCGGCACCGGCTACTCGTCGCTCAGCCGCATCAAGCACCTGCCCATCGACGCGCTCAAGATCGACCGCCTGTTCGTGCGCAACCTGCCCGATGACGCCAACAGCCGGGCCATCGTCGGCGCCGTGGTGTCGATGTCGCACGCGCTGGGCCTGCGCGTCGTTGCCGAGGGCGTCGAGACGCCCGAACAGCTGGCCTTCCTCAGCGCGGCCGGCTGCGACGAACTGCAGGGCTTCCTGCTTGGCAGGCCGCAGTCTGCCGCGGACATGACGGCGCTGCTGGCCGCCCGTCAGCCGTAGGCGTACCAGAGTGCTGCGAAGAAGTGGCAGACGCTGCCGCCGAGCACGAACAGATGCCAGACGAAGTGCGAGTAGCGCACCTTGTTGTCGAGCAGGAAGACGAAGGCCCCCAGCGTGTAGCTCAGGCCCCCGGCGATCAGCAGCGTGAGGCCGGCGGCCGGCAGGCGGTCCAGCAGCGGCCCGGCGGCGAACACCACCACCCAGCCCATCGCCAGGTACAGCCCCGTGGACACCAAGCGGTGCCTGAGCCGGTTCAGCAGCTTGATGGCCACGCCGAAGGCCGCCGCGGCCCAGACGGCAATCAGCAGCGTCACGCCCGGGCCGCTGTGCAGCACGCCCAGCGTGAACGGCGTGTAGCTGCCGGCGATGAAGACGTAGATGGCCGCGTGGTCCATGCGCAGCAGCCAGGCCTTGGCGCGGCCCTCGGGGAGGGCGTGGTACAGCGTGGAGACGCCGTACAGCAGGATCATCGTCGCGGCAAAGATCGCCGCGGCCACCACATCGCCCACGGCGCCGTGGCCGACGGCGCGCGTCACGAGGATGGGCAGGGCCGCGATGGCCAGCACCACACCGAGGCCGTGGCTGATGGCGTTGGCGATCTCCTCGCCGAGGGTCTGGGGGCGGTCGGGGGAGGGGCTGTGGCCGGGGTGCGGGGCGGTGCTGGACATGGTCGTCTGGAACAGCGGACGGGATGGGCGAAGCATGCCAGTTCCGTGTGACAGCGCCGACCCAAGATTTGTGGGGGGCGTTGCGCTCGATTGCCAGCCACCCACACCCTTGAGACACTGACCGCAAACAACGGTCGATTTCCGCGACGCGCCCCAGGCATGCACATCTTCAGGACGGTCAGACCCTGGGCGGCCGTCTCGCTCGGCTGGGTGCGAGTCATCTGGACCGCGTTCGGCGCGTTGGCCGCAAGCGCGCAAGGCGCCGAGCCGGCGCGCACCGTCACGCTGGCAGCCAGCGAGCGCGTGCCCTATCTCGGCGAAGCGCTGCCCAGCGGCGGCTACGTGGCCGACCTCGTCACCGAGGCCTTCCGGCTGCAGGGCTACGCGGTGCGCTTCCAGTTCTACCCGGCCGCGCGCGGCAGCGTGATCCTGCAGCGAGGCGAAGTCGATGGCCTGGTGCCGGGCACCGACGCAGGCACAGCGCCCGCGCAAGGCCTGCAGGCCTCAGACCCCTTTCCCGGCGACACGCTGGGCCTGCTCAAGAAGACCGCCACCGTCTTGCCCGCCGGCCTGACCTCGGCCACCGCGGATCTGCACGGCCTCGTGCAGACGCTGCGGCAGCGCGGCCTGCGCATCGGTGTCGTGCGCGGCGGCGTGGGCGCGGCCGCGACCGCAGCGGCGGACACCGCGACCGACGACCTGCAGAACCTCGACAAGCTCGAGCGCGACCGCGTGCAGCTGCTGCTGATCGACAAGTACACCGCCGCCGACCTCATCACCGGCCGCCGCCCCCACCTGATCGGCAAGCTGGACTTCGTGCCCGGCGCCTTCCAGCCGCGCCCCTTCCACATCGTCTTCAACACCCGCACGCCGCAGGGCCAGCAGCACCTGGCGGCCTTCAACGCCGGCCTGCGGCAGTTGCGCGAAGCCGATGGCCTGGGGCGCATCCTGGCGCGGCACGGCCTGGAGCCGGCGCCCGTGTCGGGCCCCGGGCGAGAAGCGGCTCACCATCGGCACCGTGAACAACGCCGACATGCTGGTCATGCGCCAGCTGGCCAGCGACTACGAGGCCACGCACCCGAAGGTCAAGCTGCACTGGCGCGTCATGGACGAAAGCACGCTGCGCACCCGCCTGCTCAGTGACCTGGCCATCACCGACGGCCATTTCGACGTCGTCACCCTCGGCGCCTACGAGGTGCCTCTCTGGGGGCGGCGCGGCTGGCTGGCGCCCGTGCCGCCCTTGCCGGCAGCCTACGGCGTGGACGACCTCTTCCCCAGCGTGCGCGCCGGGCTCACCCATGCGGGCCAGCTGTTCGCGCTGCCCTTCTATGCCGAAAGCTCCATCACCTACTACCGCCCCGACCTGTTCAAGGCCGCGGGGCTGACACTGCCCGCCCAGCCCAGCTGGAGCGACATCGCCCACGCCGCTGCGCGGCTTCACCAACCTGACGCGGGCGTCTACGGCATCTGCCTGCGCCGGCGCGCCGGCTGGGGCGAGAACCTGGCGCTGGTGACCACCATGGCCAACGCCTACGGCGGCCGCTGGTTCGACGAGCGCTGGCGCGCCGAGTTGACCTCGCCCGCCTGGGTGGCCGCGGTGACGATGTACGCCGACCTGCTCGGCCGCTATGGCCCGCCCGAACCCGAGCGCAACGGCTACAACGAGAACCTGCGCCTGTTCGCCACCGGCCGCTGTGCGATGTGGGTGGACGCCACGGTCGCCGCCGGCATGCTGTTCGATGCCCGGCGCTCGCAGGTGGCAGGCCGCGTGGCCGTGGCCGCCGCGCCCCGCGCCAGCACCGACCGCGGCGCCGCCTGGCTGTGGAGCTGGTCGCTCGCCGTGCCGCACTCGGCCACCCACCGCGCCGAGGCCCACGAGTTCATCGCCTGGGCCACGTCGCGCCAGTACATCCAGGCGGTGGCCCGGCGCCACGGCTGGGTCGCCGTGCCGCCCGGCACGCGCAAGTCCACCTACCTCAGCCCCGACTATCGCGCCGTCGCGCCCTTCCACCCGGCCGTGCGCGCCGCGCTGGACGGCGCCGACCACGATGCCACGGCACTGAACCTGCGCTACACCGGCATCCAGTACGTCGGCATTCCCGAGTTCCCGGCCATCGGCGGCCAGGTGGCGGCCGAGCTGGCCAAGGTGCTGACCAGGCAGCAGACCGTGAAGCAGGGCCTGCAGCGCGCGCAGGCCGTGGCGACGGGCGCGATGGCGGCGGCGGGCTACGGCGCGCCGTGAACGGCAGGGCCGCGCCGCGCACGCAGCCGTGATCACGGCATGCTCACAGCTGCGTGCGCAGGATCCTGGCGAGCGTCTCCCACAGCCGTTCCGTGCGCGGACGCTGCTGCCACTCCTGCAGCGTGATGCGGCGGGCCTGGGCCCAGTCGGCGTCGAACACCTGCTGCTGCTGCCGGCCGAAGGCGGCGTTCAGCACGTTCAGGTTGGCCTCGTCGTTGAGGCGGAACGACCGGTTGTCGAAGTTGGTGGACCCCACCGACGCAAACACGCCGTCCACCACCAGGCCCTTCACATGGAACATCGTCGGCTGGTATTCGGCGAACTCGATGCCGGCCTCCAGCATCGGGCCCCAGGTGCTGCGCGAGGCCTTGCGCACCGTCTCGGAGTCGATGTGGCTGCTGGGCGTCAGCACACGGATCTTCACGCCGCGCCGGGCCGCGTCCACCAGGGTCTGGATCGTCAGCT
Organism: uncultured Roseateles sp.; assembly: GCA_963422775.4. Classification (GTDB taxonomy): domain Bacteria; phylum Pseudomonadota; class Gammaproteobacteria; order Burkholderiales; family Burkholderiaceae_C; genus Pelomonas. Next base: position 7,355 of record CAUJSJ030000152.1, on the reverse strand, counting down.
CGTCGGGCACGAAATAGGCGTTGGCCAGGTCGATGGTCTGGCGCGCCGCGGTGATGGACAGCAGGTACATCAGCTGCATGCTCTCGCTGCCGCCGCTGGGCGAGCTGCTGAACATCTGCGCGGAGAACGGCCCCGCCGGCGCCAGCGCGGGGAAGTAGGCCTCGCCGTGCAGCACCTCGCCCGTCGCGCGCATCCAGTTGTCCAGGAACACCGACTGCATCTGCGCCACCACGGGGCCCTGCACGCGGTAGTGCGTGTCGCGCCATTCGTTCTCGTTGCGGGCGCGGCCGCGCCACTGGTCGGCAATGCCCACGCCGCCGGTGAAGCCGATGCGGCCGTCCACCACCAGCAGCTTGCGGTGGGTGCGGTTGTTCAGGCGGCCCCAGTTGGCCCAGCGCGGCTCGTGGAAGCGCTCGCAGGCCACGCCGGCAGCCTTCATCTCGTCCAGCAGCGCCTGGTCCATCTTCATGCTGCCCACCCAGTCCAGCAGCACGTTCACCTGCACACCCGCGCGTGCCCGCTCGGTCAGCGCGTCGACGAACTCGCGCCCAATGCTGCCCGACCAGTAGATGTAGGTCTCGAAGTTCACCGTGACCCGCGCCGCCCGGATGGCCGCCAGCATGGCCGGGAAGATCTCGTCGCCGTTGCGCAGCGTGTCCACCTGGTTGCCTTCCACCAGCGGCGGGCCCAGCAAGGCGCTCAGCGCACGCTTGAACTCGGCGTCGTCGCTCTCGTACAGCTTGGGAAGCTTCTGGGCGATCTTCGTCTCCTGGCTCGCCAGGTTCTGGAACAGCAGCACGGCCAGCAGCGTCAGGGCCGCCGTCGCCAGGATCGCGACCCAGGTGAAAGTCATCGCTGCCTTCTTCGTCATGGGAGTTGCTGCGCCGATTGCTGCCCTGCGCGGGCAGCAGCGATGCTAGGCAGCGCCGGGCAGGCTCGGCGTAGGCCGGCGCCGCGTCATGCCGGCGCGCTCAGAAGCGATAGCTCGCGTTCACGCTGGCCAGCCAGTTGCGCCCCGGCGCTGGCTCGAAGAAGCGGCCGTTACCGTCGTTGACGATGACGGAGCCGGCGTAGCGGCGGCCGGCCAGGTTGTCCACGCGCAGCAGTGCGCCCAGGTCCCAGGGGCCCAGGCTGAGCTGGTAGCCGGCAGACGCGGCCAGCGTGGCGTGGCCGGGCGCGGCGTCGGTGTTCAGGTCGTTCACGGCAACCTGGCTCAACGCCCGAGCTTCGGCGCCAAAGCGCCAGCCGCGGGCCGGTTGCCAGGTCAGCGCGCCGTAGACCGAGCCGCGCGCGATGCCGGGGATGCGATGGCCAGCCGCCACGGCCTGGTTGGCCGCGGCGCAAGGCGTGGCGGTGCAGGTCAGGAAGCCGTCGCGGTAGGTGGCGTTCAGCCAGGTGGCGGCGAGCTGGGGCCCGCAGCGAGGGCGCCAGCTGGAGCGTGGCCGATGCCTCCAGCCCGCGGCGGCGCGTGGCGCCGGCGTTCTGGTAGGTGGCGCGGCCGCCGACGTTGGTCTGCGTGACGATCTCGCGGTCGGTGGCGGTCTCGAACAGCGCCAGCGTGAGGTCGGTGCCCGCCCAGGGCCGCGCCTTCACGCCGGCTTCCACGCTGCGGCTGACGGACGCCTGCAGGCCGAAGTTCAGCCCCGTGGCGCCGCTGGCGCGGTAGGCCAGCTCGTTGAGCGTGGGCGTCTCGAAGCCCCGGCCGGCAGTGGCGTACACCCGCAGGTGCTCGCCCACCGCGTAGCTCACGCCCAGCACCGGCAGCGTGGCCGTGTAGCGGGCGGCGCCAGCCGTCGTCGGGGTTGGTCTTGGTGATGTAGGCATCGCTGGAGCTGAAGTCGACCGTGGCGCGTCTCACGCCGGCGCTGAGCAGCCAGTCGGCAGCAGGCTGCCATTGCGCCTGCAGGTAGGGGTCGGCATTGCTGACGCGGTTGGTCTCGTCGCGGCGCAGCGCACCCTGCACACCGAGCACGCTGCCCACGAAGTTCTGCGTGCCCACGCGGTGCTCGCGCAGCGCGTCCGCGGCGATGCCCGCGATGACGCTGGCCGTCGTGCTCTTCCAGCGCCAGCGGATGTCGGCGCCCTCGTAGTCGCGCGCCAGGTCGATCACGCCGCCGGGGTGCAGCGCGTTGGCCTGCGTCGCCACGGGGATGGCCTGGAACTGCGTCGTCGTGCGGTGGCCCTGGTAGACCATCACGCGCAGCGTGTTCGCGGCGTCGATGCCGTGCTCCAGCACCAGGCCACCCTGCTGCTGCTTCATGGTCTTGCGGGTGTCGAAGCTCAGCGCCGACGGGTCCACGCCGCGCGGGTCGGCCAACCACTGCGCGCGCGTCAGGCCCAGTGGGTCCTGCGCCTCGGGCAGTTCCACGCTGTTGGCGATGAGGGTCAGCTGCGTGTCGGCACCGAGCTTGAAGTTCAGCCGCGCATTGGCGAGGCGCCGCTCGGCGGCGCTGTGCTGGCGGTAGCCTTCGGTCTCGAAACGGCTGGCACCCAACGTGTAGCCGATGGCGCCCGCCTTGCCGCTGCTGGCCACGGCCACGCGCCGCAGGCCGTCGCTGCCGAAGGCCACGCTCGCGTCCAGCCGCGGCGGGCCGGCGGGCGCTTCGGAATAGACGCTGATGACCCCGCCCGACGAGTTGCCGTACAGCGCCGAGAAGGGCCCGCGCAGCACCTCCACGCGGCCCACCGTGCCGAGCTCGACGTTGGTGATCTGGCCCTGGCCGTCGGGCAGCGTGGCGGGGATGTCGTCCACGTACACCCGCACACCGCGGATGCCGAAGCTCGCGCGCGCGCCGAAGCCGCGCACGGAGATCTGCACGTCCTGCGCGTAGTTCTGCCGGTCGCGCGCCAGCAGGCCCGGCACGCCGGAGAGCCCTTCGGAGAGGTTCACCTGGGCGCGGCCCGCGCGCAGCGCGTCACCGTCGATGCGGGTGATGGACGCGGGCACCTCGAAGGGCGCGGCCTCGGTGCGGGTGGCCGTCACCACGACGGGGGCCAGGCGCTCAGGTTCCGGGGTGGATGCCTGCGCTTGGGCCCGGGTCGCCAGCATGGCAGGCAGCGCGAGGGCCAAGGCAGCGGCAAGGCGGGTGGAGTGGGGCGTGGGGAAGCTGCTGAGCATGGCTCGCCGGCAGGCGGGGGCTGAAAGGGGCGAAGCATGCCAGGGGCCGCCCGGCCCCTGGCCTCAGCGCCCGGCGGGCGCCGCCACCAGCGCCGCCACCAGCGCCTTCGCCACAGCCTCGCTGGAATTCGGGTTCTGGCCGGTGATCAGGTTGCCGTCCTGCTCCACGTGGCTCAGCATGGGCAGCAGCGCGGAATGGAAATCGGCACCGCTGGCCTTCATCTCGTCTTCCAGCAGGAAGGGGACGACGTCCTTCAGCCGCGCCAGGAACTCTTCGGCATTGGTGAAGCCCGTGGCGCGGCGGCCCTGGAAGAAGAGCTGGCCGTCGGTGCGCCGTGCACGCACCAGCGCGGCCGGGCCGTGGCAGACGGCCGCGATCACCTTGCCCGCAGCATCGTGCCGCGCCACCAGGGCGTGCAGGGTGGCATCGTTGGCCAGGTCCATCATCGGGCCGTGGCCACCGGGGATGAACACCGCGTTGAACGTCTCGTCCTGCACGGACGCCAGCGTGACGCTGTGCCCCAGCGCTTCCAGCGCCATGGCCCATGCCTGGCGCTGCTTGTCGCTCGGCTCCGTCTTGGGGTCCAGCGGCACGGGGCCGCCCCGGGGCGACGCGACCGTGACGGCGATGCCGGCCTCGATGGCTGCCAGGTAGGGCACGGCGAACTCCTCCAGCCACAGGCCGGTCGGATGCTCAGGCGAGAGTTGTGTGGCACTGGTGGTGACGAAAAGGGCGCGCATGATGGGCTTTCAGAGTGACAAGCTGGAAATCTAGGCCGCCGCCCGATGGGGCCTTGTAGGCGGCAATGCCGCTCGCAAGCGCGCGCAGGCCTGAAAACACAAGGCACCCGCCATCGCCGCCCGGGCGCTGTCAGAACCGAACCCGACACAATGCCCCAAACCCACACCACGCCGATGGCCCGCTCCAGCTCCCCTCGCTACGACCCCCTCAGCCGCGCCCTCCACTGGCTGACGGCCATCGCCGTGACCGTTGCCTTCATCCTGGGCCCGGGCGGGTTCGGGCGGCTGATGCACCAGGGCGTCGACCCGGCCACGCGGCAGGACATCGTCTGGCATGAATCCCTGGGCCTGCTGGTGCTGGCGTTGACGCTGCTGCGCCTGGTGTGGGCGGCCCTGCGCCCGGGCAAGCCGCACTTCGAGATGGCGACGTGGATGCACGCCTTGGCGAAGCTGGTGCACGGCGCGCTGTGGGCGCTGCTGCTGGCCTTGCCGGCAACGGCCTTGCTGGCCCTGGGCAGCGAACACCATCCACTGACGCTGCTGGGCGGCGTGCGGGTGGACCAGCTGCCGTGGATCGCCGGCTCGCGCCTGGGCGATGCGGCGGACTGGGGCGAGGTGCACGGCCTGCTCGGCGACGTGCTCATGTGGCTGGCCGGGCTGCATGCGCTGGCCGCGCTCTTGCACCACTTCGTGCGCCGTGACGGCGTGCTGGCCTCGATGCTGCCCTGGCGCATGAAGCGCTGAAGCCCGCCGCGTAGCGAGCGGCGGCCGCTGCTTGCGTGCCGGTCAAGGGTTCAGGGGCTCGCGGCGCCGGCCAGGCGGGCCTAAGCTGGTGGCCGACATCGTTGGGAGCCCGCCATGCCCGAACTTCGCCGACTCGCACTGCTGCTGCCCCTGACCCTTGGCCTGGCCGGCGGCGGCGCGCTCGCCGCGGCCAGCGCCTACACGACGCTCGGGCTCACGGGCCTGGCGGACTTTGGGCCACCCGCCTTCAGCGGCGGCAGTTGGCAGGACGGCGTTTTCGCGCCCATCGCGCCGCCGCCGGACGCCTACGCCTGGAACACCAGCCCCTTCGGCCTGACCCAGGCCAGCGCCGACCTCGCCCTGCTCGGCGCCGTGGCGCCCGCGCCCGGTGCGCCCCCGGTGCCGGTGAGCGGCGCGGCCCGCGCCAGCGCCGACCTCGCCGGCGGCCGCATGGGCCTGGCCGCGGGCACGCAGCTGCTGCCCGTCACGAGCGCGTCGGGTGGCGCGGTCAGCGCCTTCAGCGCGGCCAACGTGTCGGCGGAAATGGGCGAGGCCTTCGACGTCCTCGTGCCTTTCGCGGGCGGCGCGCCGGGGCCGGTGCAGGTGCGCCTGCAGCTCACGCTCAGCGGCCAGGTGCTGGACGCCGTCAACGACGCCAGCGTGGCCCTGCGCGCCACGCTGCGCCTGAACCACGTGGCCGAAGGCACGGCCGGCGTGCTGCAGCAGGTGCGGAGCTACGGGGCCGGCCTCGTCGGCGACGTCATCACCCTCGACGCCACCCTCGTCGACCCCGCCTGCTCCGCCTCGCTGGGCGTCTGCGGCTATTTCTTCAGCGTCTACGGCGCACTGGAGAGCGTCGGCGCGGTGCCCATCGGCGCCATCAGCTACGCCTTCGTCGCCGCGGGCGACCAGCTCCTGTTCGACGACGGCGCCGCGCTGCGCTTGTTCGTGCCCGCGGATGCGGTGGTGACGACCGTCACCACCGGGCAGGCGCGGGCATGGGTCAGCGCCGTGCCGGAGCCGTCAGGCCCGGCCTTTTGGGCCGTCGGGCTGCTGGGGTTGGCGGGCCTGGGCCTGCGCGGCCGGCTGCGCTGAAGTCAGCCCAGGCGCGGGGCACTGCGGCGGTGGGCATCACCCGCGTTCCACGCGGCACTGAAAGCAGTTGAACTTCGAGCGGATGTGGGCGTAGGCCACGTCCTCCCGGGCCAGGATGGCGCGGCAGGCGTCCGCCAGCTCATGACCCGGCACGACGCGGCCGGTCTCGTAGACGATCCAGTCGCTGGCGTCATAGCCGCGCACCAGGGCGGGCGACAGGTGGGCGAACCAGGCGGGCAGCGTGTCGGCCTCGTAGCGCGCGCAGTCTGCCGCGTGCAGAAAGATCGGGCCGGTTTCGGCGTAGGGCTGGGCGTGGCCGAAGGGACGATACGCCAGCACGAGCTGGGTGTCGCCCTCGGCGATCAGCTGCAGGCAATGCCGGCAGGGATTGCCCAGGCCGTGGGCCGTGGCCCTGAGCGGCGCCTGGCCGTGGGCGTCGAGGCCGCCTGAGCGCAGCGCCCGCGCGTGTTGGGTGGGCATGCCCCGGACGATGAGCTTGGGATTGGTCTGCATGGGCCCTTTCTTGGCGGCTTCGGCGCCGCGATGGTGGAGGGCCGCATTGCAGCGGCGCACCGCCCGGCGCGCTCGCCGGGACCGGACATGGAGTTCGGGCGCAGCGCCCGGGCTCGCCGCGGCTGGCAGCGCCTCCGGCCGACCCCGCCCGCCCCCCGCCCGCCCCCCGCCCGCCGGCGGCGGCTGCTCGCTTCCCGCAGTTGACATGTCAGCGAGCCCTCTCCGATACTGGATTGGAACCGGTTCCAAAATCTTACGACGGAGACAAAACGTGGATCAACGATGGATCGCGGGCGGCGCTGCCGCTCGCAGGGGCGGTGCCGTGCGTGGCGCCTTGCTGAGCGGCCTGCTGGGTGCGGTGCTGCTGGCGGGTTGTGGTGGTGGCTCGGGCGGAGCGGCAACGCCTTCGCCGATCACGCCCACCCCGACGCCCACGCCGGAAGGCCCCAGCCTGCTGAAGACCGACGGCGGCAAGTGGGTGGATGCCAGCGGCAAGCAGGTGCTGCTCAAGGGCACCAACCTGGGCAACTGGCTGGTGCAGGAGTTCTGGATGATGGGCCAGGGCGGCAACGGCGTGACCGACCAGTGCACGCTGGAAGCCAAGCTCACCGAGCGCTTCGGCTACGCCGAGAAGGAGCGCCTCATCAAGCTCTACCGCGACAACTGGATCACCGAGCGCGACTGGGACCAGCTCAAGGCCTTCGGCTTCAACGTCGTGCGCCTGCCCATCCTGTGGAGCGTCATCGAAGACGAGAAGAAGCCCAAGACCTTGCGCGCCGACGCCTGGACCTACCTGGACTGGAGCATCGCCGAGGCCAAGAAGCGCGGCATCTACGTCATCCTGGACCTGCACGGCGCCGCCGGCGGCCAGACGCCCAACGACCACACCGGCTGCGCCGGCCAGAACAAATACTGGACCGATGTCGACGCCCAGGAGCGCACCCGTTGGCTGTGGACGCAGATCGCCGGCAAGTACAAGGACGAGCCCGTGGTGGCCGCCTACGACCCGCTCAACGAGCCCTGGGGCTCCACGCCCGAGGCCATGGTCACCCGCGTGGAAGACCTCTACAAGACGATCCGCGCCGTCGACGCCAAGCACATCGTGCTGCTGCCCAGCCACTACGGCAGCATCGACGCCTACGGC
>CAUJSJ030000151.1:0-5559 GCA_963422775.4 uncultured Roseateles sp. | reverse complement strand
GGCCGGACGACAGGCCGTTCAACAGACTGATGAAGAGTTGGTCCAAGAGCTAGCCCCAGTAGAAACAGCCCGCCGTAGCGGGCTGGTCAGCGCGATTCAACCCGGCCTTTTCATCTGGCAGGAGGTCGGCGTCGACGACACATAGCTCTCGTACAGCTTGACGGGGGCCAGCGTCATACCGGTCTTTTCGGGGCTGTAGGGGTACTTGGCGTCAGCCTTCTGCCAGACCGAGATGAAGAGCGCCTGCTGCAACTGGTGGTCGGTCTTGCGCATCGTCACTTCGCCGTTGAAGCTCTTGACCGTCAGGCCTTCCAGCGCCGCGGCGACCTTGACCGGGTCGGTGGACTTGGCGTTGGCCATGGCCTGGCTCAGCATCGTGTAGATGTGCTGCACGCTGAGCGTGTACATGTCGTCGTTGAACTTCTTGTTGTACTCGTCGGCGTTCTTCTGCGCCTCGCCGCCCATGTTGTAGTGGCTGTAGGCCACCTGGAAGACGCGGCCCGCGCCGCCGGTACCCAGCGCCGTCGGCGTGCCGGTCACGCCGGTGTAGTAGGTGAAGAACTTGCCGTTGTAGCCGGCCTCGTTGGCCGCCTTGACGAGCAAGGCCAGGTCGGAGCCCCAGTTGCCGGTGATGACGGTGTCGGCGCCGCTGGCCTTGATCTTGGCAACGTAGGGCGCGAAGTCGCGCACCCTGGGCCAGCGGGTGCAGGTCTTCGCCGACGATCTGCACGTCGGGGCGCTTGCGGGCCAGCATCTCCTTGGCGTACTTGGCGACCTGATGTCCGTGCGCGTAGTTCTGGTTCAGCAGGAAGACCTTCTTGACGTCCGGCTGGTCCTTCATGAAGGTCGTCAGCGCTTCCATCTTCATCGACGTGTCGGCGTCGAAGCGGAAGTGCCAGTAGCTGCACTTGCTGTTCGTCAGGTCAGGGTCCACCGCCGAGTAGTTCAGGTAGACGATTTCCTTGCCCGGGTTGCGCTCGTTGTGCTTGCTGACCGCGTCGCTCAGCGCCAGCGCCACGCTGGAGCCGTTGCCCTGCATGATGTAGCGGATGCCCTGGTCGGCCGCGGCCTTCAGCAGGTTCAGCGACTCGGCGGGGCTCAACTTGTTGTCGAAGGTCACGACCTCGAACTTCACGCCCGCGGGGTTGCTCTTGTTGAACTTCTCGCCGAGGAACTGGAAGGTCTTGACCTGGTTCTGGCCCACCGGGCCCATCAGGCCGGAGAGTGCATCGATATAGGCCAGCTTGACCGTCTCGCCCTTCTGGGCCTGTGCGCCAGCAGATGCCAGCACCAACGTCGCAGCTGCGACAAGGCGCAGGGGTGAGCGGGTCGAAATGTTGTCGAACATGCTTGTCTCCGGGTTGTGGCTTTATGTGAACGAAAGTTAATGCACCCGGGCCGCATCGCGGTCCCGGGCTTTCCCGCCCGCTCAGGCGCCGGGGAGCTTGTGGTTCAGGAACTGGTCGCGCAGCTTGAGCTTCTGCACCTTGCCGGTCGCGGTGTGCGGAATCTCGTCGACGAAGCAAACGTCGTCGGGGATCTGCCACTTCGCGATGCGGCCCTCGTAGAAGGACAGCAGTTCCTCACGCGTCAATGTCGAGTCGGGCTTCTTCACGACGACGAGCAGCGGCCGTTCATCCCACTTCGGATGCCTGGCCGCGATGACGGCGGCCTCGTGCACGCCCGGGTGGGCCATCGCGACGTTTTCCAGGTCGATGGAGCTGATCCACTCGCCGCCGGACTTGATGACGTCCTTGCTGCGGTCGGTGATCTGCATGAAGCCGTCGGCGTCGATGGTGGCCACGTCGCCGGTCGGGAACCAGCCGGGCTCGCCGTCCACGCTGACCAGCGGCGACTCCTCGTGGTTGAAGTAGCGGGAGATGACCCAGTGGCCGCGCACGACCAGATTGCCCGAGCTCTGCCCGTCCCAGGGCAGGGAGCGGCCCTCGTCATCGATGATGGCCATGTCGACGCCGTAGATGACGCGACCCTGCTTCTCCAGCAGGCGCTGCTGGGCTTCAGGCGGCAGACCCAACTGGCGTGTCGTCAGCTTGGACAGCGTGCCCAGCGGCGACATCTCCGTCATGCCCCAGGCGTGGATGACCTCGACGCCGAAGTCCTCCTGCAGCGACTTCATCATCGCCGGCGGGCAGGCCGAGCCGCCGATGACGGTGCGCTTGAAGGTCGAGAACTTCAGGTTGTTGGCCTTGACGTAGTTCAGCAGGCCCAGCCACACCGTCGGCACGCCGGCGCTGAAGCTGACTTTCTCGCCCTCGAACAGCTCGTACAGACTCTTGCCGTCCAGGTGCGGCCCGGGCAGCACGAACTTGCAGCCGACGATGGCTGCGCTGTAGGGCAGGCCCCAGGCGTTCACATGGAACATCGGCACGACGGGCAGGATGACGTCGCGGCCGGAGCAGTCCATCGCGTCCGGCAGCGCCGCGGCGTAGGCGTGCAGCACCGTGGAGCGGTGGCTGTAGACGGCCCCCTTGGGATTGCCCGTGGTGCCGGAGGTGTAGCAGATGCTGGAGGCGGTGTTCTCGTCGAACTGCGGCCAGGCGTAGTCGCCGGACTCGGCAGCCAGCAGGTCGTCGAAGCACAGCAGGTTGGGGATGCCGCTGCTTGCCGGCATGTGGGGCGCGCGAGGTCATCAGCACGAAGTGCTGCACGCTCTTGAGCGCCGGCGCGATCTTCTCGACCAGCGGCAGGAAGGTCGCGTCGAAACACAGGACACGGTCCGCCGCATCGTTGGCGATCCAGACGATCTGCTCCGGGAACAGGCGCGGGTTGATCGTGTGGCACACCAGCGCAGAGCCTGAAGCGCCGTAGTAGATCTCCATGTGGCGATGGCCATTCCAGGCCAGCGTGCCCACCCGGTCGCCCGGCTCAAGCCCCAGCCGCGCGAACGCCTGCGCGGCCTGGCGCGAACGGCGCGCGACCTCTCGCCAGTTGCTGCGATGCAGGTCGCCCTCGACCCGCTTGCTGACGAATCTCGGTCTCGCCCGAATGCCGCTCGGCGTGCTTCAGCAGCGACGAGATCAGCAGCGGATCCGACATCATCCGGCCCATCAATGCCATGGTTGTCTCCTGGCTGTCTTATCGACCCAGTCTAGCCCCCGGTTACAGCACGACAACGTCACAACCGCGACCCTCGCCCCCCGGGGAAACACCCGGGCGAACGAGGGCAAAGAGCCTCTCACTAAACTGGTGCAATGAATCCGCTCGATGGTCTCGCCTGGACCAACCGCTTCGCCGACCTGGGGCCCGACTTCTTCACCGAGCTGCCCGCCCAAGGCCTGCCCGATCCACACTGGGTGGCACAAAGCCCCGCCTGCGCCCAACTGCTCGGCCTGCCCGGCGACTGGACCGCGCGGCCCGAGGCGCTCGCCGCCTTGTCCGGCAACACCGCCTGGCCCGGCATGCGGCCGCTGGCGTCGGTCTACAGCGGCCACCAGTTCGGCGTCTGGGCCGGCCAGCTGGGCGACGGTCGCGCGCTGTGGCTGGGCGAGGTGGACACGATTGCCGGCCCGCAGGAGCTGCAGCTCAAGGGCGGGGGCCCCACGCCCTACTCCCGCCGCGGCGACGGCCGTGCGGTGCTGCGCTCGTCCATCCGCGAGTTCCTGTGCTCCGAAGCCATGGCTGCGCTGGGCGTGCCGACGACGCGCGCGCTGTGCATCACCGGCTCGCGCCTGCCCGTCATCCGCGAAACGGTCGAGACGGCCGCCGTCGTGACCCGCGCGGCACCCAGCTTCATCCGCTTCGGTCACTTCGAGCATTTCGCCCACCACGACCAGCTCGACGCGCTGCGCCGCCTGACGGACTGGTTCATCGCCCATCACGCGCCCGAATGCGCCGACGCGCCCGAGCCTGCCGTGGCGCTGCTGAAGAAGGTGTCGCTGCAAACGGCTGAGCTCATCGCGCATTGGCAATCCGTCGGCTTCTGCCACGGCGTCATGAACACGGACAACATGTCCATGCTCGGCCTGACGCTGGACTACGGCCCCTTCGGCCTCATGGATGCCTTCGATCCCGGCCACATCTGCAACCACAGCGATGACCGCGGCCGCTACGCCTACGCCCGCCAGCCCGCGGTGGCCTTCTGGAACCTGCACGCGCTGGCACAGGCCCTGGTGCCGCTGCTGGCGGGCGAACAGGAAGCCGCCGGCGAGCGGCTGCTGGAGGCCGTCGAGGCCTACCGCGAGCGCTTCGCCAGCCAGATGCTGGGTCGCCTGCGCGCCAAGCTCGGCCTCGAAGGCGAGGCGGCCGGCGACCAGGCGCTGGCCGACGACTTCCTGAAGCTGATGGCCGCGTCGCGCGCCGACTTCACGCAGAGCTTCCGCCGCCTGTCGCGCGCGCAGGCCACGCCCGAGCCACTGCGCGACCTCTTCATCGACCGCGAGGCCCTGGAGGCCTGGCTGGTTCGCTGGCGCGCACGCGTCACGCCAAGCGCCGAGGCCCGCATGCTGGCCGTCAACCCGGCCGTCGTGCTGCGCAACCACCTCGCCGAGGGTGCCATCCGCGCCGCCCAGCAGAACGATTTCACGGAGATCGAACGCTTGCTGAAAGTTCTGAGCCACCCGTTCGACGAACCCGCTCTCCCCAGCGACGCGGCCCTGCCGCCCGACTGGGCCCAGGCACCTCGAAGTCTCCTGCTCATCATGACCCAACACGACCCCAGCAAGCCCTACCCCGTCCAGAAGACCGACGCCGAATGGCGCGAGCAACTGGACTCCACGCAATACCAGGTCGCCCGCCAGGCGGGCACCGAGCGCGCCTTCACCGGCAAGTACTGGGACCATTTCGACAACGGCCGCTACAACTGCATCGGCTGCGGCACGCCGCTGTTCGAGGCCGACACCAAGTTCGACGCAGGCTGCGGCTGGCCGAGCTACTGGGCGCCGGTCAACAGCGAAGTCATCGAGCGCATCGTCGACCGCAGCCATGGCATGGTGAGAGTGGAAGTGAGATGCAACAAATGTGGCAGCCATCTCGGCCACGTCTTCCCGGACGGCCCTGAACCGACGGGAGAGCGTTACTGCATCAACTCGGCGTCCATTGATTTCGTGAAAGACAATCCTGGCACATGAAACTGCTGCTCGACTTTCTGCCGCTGATCCTCTTCTTCATCGTCTTCAAGGGCGCCGAAGGCCACGCCGAGGCAGCGGCAGCGTTCTCCACCGAGCACTTCGGCTTCCTCGTCTCCGGTGGCGTCGTCGGCGCCCAGGAGGCGCCGGTGTTGCTGGCCACGCTGGTCGTCATGATCGCCACGCTGACGCAGGCGGCCATCCTGAAGCTGCGCGGCAAGAAGATCGACCTGATGCTGTGGATCAGCCTCGTGCTGGTCGTGACGCTCGGCGCGGCCACGGTCTGGTTCCACAACGACACCTTCATCAAGTGGAAGCCCACCGGCCTGCACTGGGCGATGGCGCTCACGCTGTGGATCTCGCAGGCCTGGTTCGGCAAGAACCTGATCCAGGCCATGCTGGGCGCCGAGCTGCAGTTGCCCGACATCATCTGGCTGCGCCTGAACCGCGCCTGGGTCCTGTTCTTCGCCATCAT
>CAUJSJ030000150.1:0-2746 GCA_963422775.4 uncultured Roseateles sp. | reverse complement strand
CCTGGCGAGCCAGCAGGATGTGCTCGCGGGTTTGCGGCATCGGGCCGTCAGCGGCCGAGCACACCAGGATCGCGCCGTCCATCTGGGCGGCACCGGTGATCATGTTCTTGACGTAGTCGGCGTGGCCGGGGCAGTCAACGTGCGCGTAGTGGCGGTTGGCCGTCTCGTACTCGACGTGGGCGGTGTTGATCGTGATGCCGCGAGCCTTTTCTTCCGGTGCCGCGTCGATCTGGTCGTAGGCCTTGGCCTCGCCGCCGCGAACTTCTTGGACAGCACGGTCGCGATCGCTGCCGTCAGCGTCGTCTTGCCGTGGTCAACGTGACCAATCGTGCCCACGTTCACGTGCGGCTTGGTCCGTTCAAAACTTGCCTTTTGCCATCTTGCGCTCCTGAGGCGAACCCGTTGAAACGAGTAGAAAAAGAGAAAAGTTGTGGTGCCCATGACGCGGATCGAACGCGTGACCTCTCCCTTACCAAGGGAGTGCTCTACCACTGAGCCACATGGGCATCGGCACGGGTTTGACGCCAGAAACTGGCCGGCAAACCGGTGTCGACGTCTGCCGACCAAACTCGCTCGATGGAGCGGGAAACGGGAATCGAACCCGTGTCATTAGCTTGGAAGGCTAAGGTTCTACCATTGAACTACTCCCGCTCTGGGAGCCCTGCCGCAACCGCCAGCAAGGCGGTCTTTGGTGGAGGAGGCTGGATTCGAACCAGCGTACGCTATGCGGGCAGATTTACAGTCTGCTGCCTTTAACCACTCGGCCACCCCTCCTGAGGCAAGCCCGCAACTATAGCACAGGGCAAATGGGGCGCAACAGCCCCTTCGCCAAGAAGAACAAAACAAGCTCGCGCGGACGGTCACCACGCACTGTGCACGCCGGCCGTGACCGAGCGACGGAATCCGCGCCACGCCTGCAACGCCAGCAAATGCCCTGATCGACAGCCGCCCAGCCGTCGCAAGCACTTTCGCCCGGCCCTACTCGCGCCCACTCTCCGCCCCCCCCCCCGGACGGAAACGACCAATTCCGGACCACATCAAGGCCACCCGGCTACCACCCGGCAGTTCCGCGCCGCCGACTTCGAGACCGCACGCAAGCCCTTCGTCGCCGAAGCGCAACAGTTTCAAACATCAACTAAGTCCAATCCAATACCAATCGACGCACTAAAACTGCGCCTCACGGGAGAGGGCCACCCATGAACAGCGGGCCTCGCCGCGACCACTCGGGAAACCACTCAGTAGAAATTGGTAGCAAAGTGGCGTTATCAGTCGTTACAGTGGCATCGCACTGGTTGGAAGCCGTCGCTGAGGGCAGCGGCGGCCGAAACCGGATCCAAGGTGGTATGCAACGCACCCGACGCGAATCACCGCCGCCCCGATTCATTGGCCACAACGAGGAACAGTACATGAAGGTCAAGCAGACCCCCATCTCGCAGGCGGTATTCATCGCCCTGCTTGGCGCCAGCGGCGCCACCTTTGCGCAGCAAGCGCAGGCCCCGGCTCAACTCGACACCGTGACCATCACCGGCATCAGGGCGTCGCAGGAGAAGTCGCTCAGCGTCAAACGCAATGCCGACGCCCACATCGACGTCATCTCCGCCGAAGACATCGGCAAGATGCCCGACAAGAACGTGGCCGACTCGCTGGCCCGCGTGCCCGGCGTCACCATCCTGAACAGCCCGGCCGGCGGTTCCGGCGGCTTCGACGAGCGCGACCGCGTGGGCCTGCGCGGCACCAACCCCAGCCTGACGCAGACCCTGCTGGACGGCCACGGCATCGCCAACGGCGACTGGTTCGTGCTGGACCAGACCGGCGCTGGCGTGGGCCGCAGCGTGAGCTACTCGCTGCTGCCCTCCGAACTGGTCAGCCGCGTCGAAGTGCGCAAGAGCGCCGAAGCCTCCCTCGTTGAAGGCGGCACGGCCGGCTCGGTGAACATCATCACCCGCAAGCCGCTGGAATTCTCGAAGGCACTGACCGTGGAAGCCGGCATCGGCGCCGTCTACGCCAGCTTGCCCAAGAAGACGGACCCGCAACTGAGTGTGCTGGCCAACTTCAAGAACGACTCCAAGACTTTCGGCGTCCTGGTGCAAGCCTTCTCGGAAAAGCGCAGCCTGCGTCGTGACGGTGTCGAAACGCTGGGCTTCATCAACCAGCTGAGCAGCGCGAACGCGCCTGCCCTCATCGCAGCGCACCCCGAGCTGGCCGGCGTCTACACGCCTGACCTGATCGGCTCGGCCTTCTTCACGCAGGAGCGTGAGCGCAAGGGCGGCCTGGTGCGCGCCGAGTTCAAGCCGACGCAAGACTTGGACATCACGGTGACGGGCTTCTCGTCCAAGATGGACGCGGACAACTACAACCGCAACTACATGATTGCGCCGCGCGCCGGCCTGATCAACGGCGCCACGATCTCGAACTACTCGATCGCGACCGACAGCAAGGGCGTGAAGACGCTGACCAACGCGACCTTCGACTGGGCCCCACGGCTTCGACCGGCCGGCTACTACGACATGATCTCGCGCAAGGCTGCCGCCGAGAGCGGCTACCTGAGCGCAGACGCTTCCTGGAAGGTGAGCAGCGCGCTGACGCTGACGGCCAACGTCGGTTCGTCCAAGGGCAAGGGCCAGACCCTCAACCAGGACGTGCTCGAAGAGCACATCAACACGACCCACGCCAGCTACCAGCTCAACGGCAACGGGTCGGCACCGTCCTTCGGTTTCACCGCCCCCGTGCTGGGCGCCGACTGGAT
>CAUJSJ030000149.1:0-9582 GCA_963422775.4 uncultured Roseateles sp. | reverse complement strand
GTGCTGCAGCCGCGGGTAGAAGCCGTGCTGGCGGCAGATCTCGACGATACGGGCGTGGTAGTCCGGTGAGCCCTTGCGGGAGAACAGGATGAAGGGCTGGTCGCTCAGCGCCGCGAGCGGGATCTCGGCCAGCCCCGCCAGCGGGTGGCTGGCCGGCAGGCAGGCGAGGAAGGGTTCGCTGTACAGCGGCTGTGAGGCCAGCGCGGGCGGCAGGCGGTCGGTGTGGACGAGGCCGAGGTCCAGCTCCTCGCCGAGCAGTGCGTCGATCTGGTCCTGCGAGTTCAGCTCCACGACGACGACCTCCACCTTGGGGTGGCTGGCCTGGAAGGCCTGCAGCCAGGTGGACAGGCCGTTGAACAGCGTGGAGCCGACAAAGCCCAGCCTGAGCCGCCCGACCTCGCCGGCCTGCACCTCGCGGGCCAGCGCGCAGGCGTCGTCGGCGCGGTCCAGCAGGGCCTGCGCGCTGCCGCGGAAGGCCTCGCCCGCGGGCGTGAGGCGCACGCCCTTGCTGTCGCGGTCGAACAGGCGGGCGCCGACGCTGGCCTCCAACTGCTGGATGGCCACCGACAACGGCGGCTGCGAGATGGCCAGGCGCTGGGCGGCGCGGCCGAAGTGCAGTTCCTCGGCCAGGGCGAGGAAGTAGCGCAGGTGGCGGAACTCCAGCGAGCGGGTGGCGGCCGCCGATTCTGTGGAAGAGGCGATAGGCATTGCGAATCGTCGAAGTCGTTTCTTGAATTGGACACGAATCGGGCCTCGGCGCAATACTCCCGCCATCTGCGCCCGACGCTCGTGTCGGGCGCGCTGCATTCAGGAGACGCACCATGGCCACGAAGGCAAGCTTTCACTGGGACGACCCGCTGCTGCTGAACGAGCAGCTTTCCGACGACGAACGCATGGTGCGCGACGCCGCCGCGGCCTACTGCCAGGACCGCCTGCGCCCGCGCGTGCTGGACGCCTTCCGCCACGAGAAGACCGACGCCAGCATCTTTCGCGAGATGGGCGAGCTGGGGCTGCTGGGCCCGACCATTCCCGCCGAGTACGGCGGCGCCGGCCTGAACTACGTCAGCTACGGCCTCATCGCCCGCGAGGTGGAGCGCGTGGACTCGGGCTACCGCTCGATGATGAGCGTGCAGTCGTCACTCGTCATGGTGCCCATCAACGAGTTCGGCAACGAGGCGACCAAGCGCAAATACCTGCCCAAGCTGGCCAGCGGCGAGTGGATCGGCTGCTTCGGCCTGACCGAGCCCAACCATGGCTCCGACCCGGGCTCCATGGTGACGCGCGCCCGCAAGGTGGACGGCGGCTACGAGCTGACGGGCAGCAAGATGTGGATCACCAACAGCCCCATCGCCGACGTCTTTGTCGTCTGGGCCAAGGACGACGGCGGCCAGATCCGGGGCTTCGTGCTGGAGAAGGGCGCCAAGGGCTTGTCGGCGCCTGCCATCCACGGCAAGGTGGGCCTGCGTGCTTCCATCACCGGCGAGATCGTCATGGACGGCGTGTTCTGTCCTGAAGAGAACGCCTTCCCCGAGGTGCGCGGCCTCAAGGGCCCGTTCACCTGCCTGAACAGCGCCCGTTACGGCATCGCCTGGGGTGCGCTCGGTGCGGCCGAGGACTGCTGGCACACCGCGCGCCAGTACACGATGGACCGCAAGCAATTCGGCAAGCCGCTGGCGGCCAACCAACTGGTGCAGAAGAAGCTGGCCGACATGCAGACCGAGATCACGCTCGGCCTGCAAGGCTGCCTGCGCCTGGGCCGCATGAAGGACGAGGGCACGGCCGCCGTGGAGATCACGTCCATCATGAAGCGCAACAGCTGCGGCAAGAGCCTGGACATCGCCCGCATGGCGCGCGACATGCTCGGCGGCAACGGCATCAGCGATGAGTTCGGTATCGCCCGCCACCTGGTGAACCTGGAGGTGGTGAACACCTACGAGGGCACGCATGACATCCATGCGCTGATCCTGGGGCGGGCGATCACGGGCATCGCGGCGTTCTGATGGCCTTGCGGGACAGACCTGCCCGCGGGGCTGCTCTGTCCCCAACTGATCGAGCGGGTTACTTGAGTTACCGGGGGCGGGGGCGGGGCATGCTCGCGGCATTCCAAACGAGGAGACACCGATGACCACTCGCCGCCACGCCCTGCTTGCCGCCGCCACGCTGCCTGCGGCGGCCACCGCCGCGTCCGAACCCGGTTGGCCGTCTGCCGACGAGATCGCCAGGCGCGTGGCCGAGGCCCGCGCTGCCGAAACAGCCTTCGCAGCCGCGTTCGCGGCGCGCGACGCAGCGGCTTTCAGGCGCTCGCTGGCACCCGACACCATCTGGATGGGCAAGGAGCCGCTGCACGGCCCCGACGCAGTCATGGCGGCCTGGAACGGCCTGCTCACCTCACCCAAGC
Organism: uncultured Roseateles sp.; assembly: GCA_963422775.4. Taxonomy (GTDB): domain Bacteria; phylum Pseudomonadota; class Gammaproteobacteria; order Burkholderiales; family Burkholderiaceae_C; genus Pelomonas. Next base: position 7,184 of record CAUJSJ030000149.1, on the reverse strand, counting down.
CACCGTTCAGTTGGGCGCCCGACCTGGTGCTGGTATTGCCCAGCGGCGACCTGGCCCGCACCACTGGCCCGGTGCTGGACCCCGATGGCAAGGTGACGGCACGCTTCCAGTCGGTGTGGCGCCGTAAGGCCGCCGGTGGCTGGGAGATCGTGTTCGACTTCGGGACCGAGGTGTGCCGCTGAGAGCGGGCAAACTCCAGGGATGGTTTTCCTAGCTATCACACCCGATGGCTTGGCGATAGCGCTCTGCGCTGCCGCCGCGGACGATGCCGTCTGGTGCGGCGCCAATGCCATCACGGAGGCCGAATTCCAGGCTGGCAGCGACACCCGTCTGACTCGATTTGCCTACGGGCTTGGCGTCGACGCTCGACACAGTCAGGGAGCATCACCCTGGCCAGACGATCTGGGTAGAAGCGGCTGAGTAGGCCGTTACTGCTTCAGCGGGGCGTCGTCAGCTGGATCTCGAACAACCGCGGCCACAGCTTGCCGGTGACGAACAGCCGCTTCTTCGCCGCGTCGTAGGCGATGCCGTTCAGCACATCGTCCTGCCCCGTGCGCTGGTTGGCGGGCAGCAGGCCGGTGAGATCGATCCAGCCGAGCACGCGGCCTGTCTTGGGGTCGATGCGGGCGATGCGGTCGGTCTGCCAGATGTTGGCGAAGACCTCGCCGTTCACCCACTCCAGCTCGTTGAGCTGGTCCACCGGCCGGCCGTCGGCCGTCACGCGCAGGCGCCTCAGTTCCTTGAAGGTCAGCGGGTCCAGGAAGCGCAGCTCGGCCGTGCCGTCGCTCATGATGAGTTCGCGGTCGTTGTGCGTGATGCCCCAGCCCTCGCCGGGGTAGTTGAACTTGCGCCAGAGCTTGAAGGTCTTCAGGTCCAGCACGAAGGCGGTCTGCTCCTGCCAGGTGATGCCGATGATGCGGTTGCCCCACTGCGTGATGCCTTCGCCGAAGACGTCGCCCGGCAGGTCCACGGCCTGGACGACGCGGCCGGTCTCGATCTCCACCTTGCGGATGCTGGAGCGCCCGCGCAGGCCGGTACCTTCGAACAGATGTCCGTCGTGGAAGAACAGGCCTTGCGTGAAGGCACTGGGGTCGTGCGGGTAGCTCTTGATGACTTTGAAGCCCTGCACGGGCGTGGCGGCCATGGCCAGGGGCGAGGCGACAGCGCCGGCCAGCGCGGCCAGCAAGGCTCTCCGCCGTGGATCGAAATTCGAGTTCATGCCGTCAGCGTAAATCAAGCAGCGGCGGCACGGCTGTCTGCAGCAGTTCCACCAGCTCCGGGTCCATGAAGCGGTAGTCGTCGGGGATGTCGAGCACGTGCAGCGGCTTGCCCGCGAGCACGTCGGCATGGGCCTGCATCAGCCTCGACTTGTGCTTGCTCTCCATGACGATGATGACGTCGGCCCAGGCCAGATCGGCCGTGCTCACCTGCTTGCGCGCGCTGGCGCTGGTGCCGGCCGAGCGCACGGCCAGCGCGGGGTGGCGCCGGAAGACTTGTTCCGCGGTCGGGCTGCGCCACTGGTTGCGGCTGCAGATGAACAAGACCTTGAGTCGCGTGTTCAAGCGCCGCCCAGCGACTTGAACAGCGCCGCCTGGCGCAGCCACTGCGTCAACCGCAGCCGGATGCGGGTCTGCTCGGCGTCGAGCACGGCGCTCCTGGTTTGCAGCCAGTCGGCGCGGGCGATCGCGCCCACCTCGTAGCGCAGCGCGGCCAGGCGCTCGTTCTCGGTGGCCTCGCGCAGCCGGCCGACGTTGGCGGCGAACTGCTGGGCCGCGCGCTCGGCCTCGATGCGCTGGGTCTCGATGTCGGCCAGGGCCTTCTGCAGCGTGTCCCGCAGCGTCAGCGCCGAGGTGTCGAGCTCGGTGCGGGCGCCGTCGCGCTGCAGGGCCAGGCGCTGCCAGTCGATCATCGGCACGATGAGGTTGCTGCCCAGCGAAGCCAGGGGCTGGGACAGCCAGTCGCTGGCGCGCGAGCCGCCGGTGCTCAGGCCCGCGGAGAAGGACAGGCGCGGGTAGCGGTCGGCCTCGCTGACGCGCAGCCGGGCCAGTGAGGCATCCACGCCGAGTCGGGCGCGTTGCACGTCGGGCCGGCGGGCCAGCACCTCGGCAGGCCCGGCCAGGCGCCAGCGCGGCGGTTCGCCGGCGGGCAGGGCGGCCTCGGGCGCGGGGCCCGGCAGGGGCTCGTCAAGCAGCAGCGCGAGGATCTGGCGCTGCAGCTGCGCGTCGGCGGCGAGGTCGGTCAGGCGCGACTCGGCGGCCTGCACGGTGGCGGCGATCTTGTCGAGTTCGATGGGCAGCAGCTTGCCTTCGCGCACGCGCTGTCGCGTCAGCTCCAGCGTCTCGCGGGTCAGCGCGAGCTGGTCTTGCGCCAGCGGCCGCTGCGCGCGGATGGCGGCGAGCGTCCAGTAGGCCTCGGCCACCTGGCTGCGCAGGACCAAGCGGGCGGCGTCGATGTCGGTGCGCGCGGCTTCGGCCTGGGCGCGCTGCGCGGCGGTGGTCTGGGCCAGGCGGTCCCACAGGTCCAGCTCGTAGCCGACGCCCAGCGACGCGCCGTAGCTGCGGCTCCAGCCGGTCGAGCTGGTGACCGGCACCGTGACGCCGCCGATGTCCACGTTGCGCGTGCTGCTCTGCGTCTCGACGGGGCGGCTGGCGTTGGCCGACAGGCTGGCGCTGGGCGTCCAGCGCAGCGCGCTCTGCTCGGCCAGCAACTGGGCCTGCTTCCAGCGCAGGGCGGCCAGCGCGATGTCGCGGTTGGCGGCGAGGGCGCGGGCCTGCAGGTCGGCCAGCGTCGGGTCGAGCAGGCCGGCCCAGTCGGGCGCGACGTCGCCGGCGCTCAGGCTCCAGGCCGTGGGCGCGGCGACTTGAGGTGCTTTCACTGCGGGGCCGGAGGCACAGCCAGCAAGCAGCAGGGCAGTGGCAAGGGTGATCAAGTTCAGTTTCATGTTCTTCACTCTCGTGCCAGTGCATCCACCGGGCTCAGCGCCGCGGCGCGGCGGGCCGGCAGCGTGCCGAACACCAGGCCCACGCCGCTGGACACCGCGAACGCCACGCCGAGGGCCGCCCAGCTGATGACGACCTGCAGATGCTGCTGGGCCGCGTTGACCGCCTGCGCCGCCAGCCAGCTCAGCAGCACGCCCACCAGGCCGCCCAGGATGCACAGCACCACCGCCTCGATGAGGAACTGCAGCCGCACGTCGCCCTGGCGCGCGCCCACCGCCATGCGGATGCCGATCTCGCGGGTGCGCTCGGACACCGACACCAGCATGATGTTCATGACGCCCACGCCCCCCACCAGCAGCGAGATGGCCGCCACGCCGGCGAACAGCGCCGCCATCGCGCTGGTCACGCTCTGGAACTTGCGGAACTCCTCTTCGCCGTTCCACGTGCCGAAGTCCTCGCGGCCGTGCAGGGCCTTCAGGCGGTGGATGATCTGCTCGCGCACCTGCTGCGGCGGCACGGTCAGGTCCAGCAGCACGTCGAAGTTGTCGACATCGGCGCGGGCGTCGAGCTTGCGCGAGAAGGTGGTGTGCGGGATGTAGAGCTGGCCCAGCCAGCTGCCGAAGCTGAAGGCGCCGCCCTCCGGCGCGACGACGCCGACGACCGTGAAGGGCAGGGCGGCGGTGGGCGGCGGTGGTGCGCCGGGCTGCTGGGCGGCGGGGTCTGCCGCCATGCCGGGGTTCACGAAGACGAGCTGGCCCAGCGGCGACTCGCCCTTCTTGAACAGCGCGTCGCGCGATTTCTCGTCGATGACGGCGACCTGGCTGCGCGTCTCGTAGTCCATTGCGCTCAGGTAGCGTCCCTGCACGAGCTTGAGTTTGCGGGCCTTCAGCGTGGCCGTGTCGCCGCCGATGGCCTCCAGCATCGCGTCGCGCGACTGGTGGCGGGCGGTCAGCTGCATCTGGCGGTTCAGCGTGATGCTCTTGACGCCGGCCAGGGCCCGCAGCGAGTCGATCTCGTTGGGCCGGAAGGGCTGAGGCACGGCGCCCGGCGGCAGCCCGGGATTGCCGCGCCAGACGGGAATGCGGCCGGAGATCAGGCTGGAGAGATCGGTCTCGATGGACGAACGCGCGGCGGTGGTGAGGGCGACGATGCTGACGACCGACGCGATGCCGATGCTGATGCCGAGCATGGACAAGGCCGTGCGCAGTCGGTTGCCCTTGAGCGCGAGCAGGGCGGTGGCGACGGCCTCGCGCCACTGCACCTGCAGGCGGCGCAGACTGCCGCCTTCCTTGACCGGCGGCGCGTCGCTCGGCAGCTCGGTGGGCGCGACGTGGCCGGCCGGCGTGCCGTTGTCGGCGACGACCTTGCCATCCTTCAGCTCGATGACGCGCCGCGCGTGGGCCGCCACGGCCGCGTCGTGCGTGACGAGGATGATGGTGTGGCCGCGCTCGTTGAGCTCGCGCAGCAAGCGCAGCATCTCGGCGCCCGAGGTGGAATCCAGCGCGCCGGTGGGCTCATCGGCCAGGATGATCTGGCCGCCGTTCATCAGCGCCCGCGCGATGGAAACGCGCTGCTGCTGGCCGCCAGACAGCTCGTTGGGCCGGTGGTGCAGGCGCTCCCCCAGGCCCAGGCGCTCCAGCAGCGCGCGGGCGCGCTCGCCACGCGGGCCTTTGGCGACACCCGAGTAGACGGCGGGCAGCGCAGCGTTGGCGCGCGCATCCAGGTGTGGCAGCAGGTGGTAACGCTGGAAGATGAAGCCGAAGCGCTCACGGCGCAGCGCGGCGAGTTCGTCGGGGCCGAGGGTGCCGGCGTCCTTGCCGTCGATGTGGAAGCTGCCGTGGGTGGGGTTGTCCAGGCAGCCGAGCACGTTCATCAGCGTACTCTTGCCCGAGCCCGACTGGCCCATGATGGCGACGAATTCACCCGCCTCGATGTTGAGGCTGACGCCGTCCAGCGCGGGGACGTCGATCTCGCCCAGCTGGTAGTGCCGGGCGACGTCCTTCAGCTCGATGAGCGGCATGGTCAGCTGCTCGCCGCGCTGGCACCCGAGGCCGCCGCGTCCGCCGCGCTCGGCGGCGCCAGCAGCACCTTCTCGCCGGCCTTCAGCCCGTCGATGACCTGCACCTTCGCGCCGTCCTGCAAGCCCACCTTCACCTGCCGCGGCGCCTGCTTGTTCGCTGCATCCAGCACCTGCACCGTGAAGCGCCCGTCCTTGCCGCGCTCGCCCAACGCGACGATGGGCATCGCCAGCACCTGCCTGGCCGAGCCGGTCTCGATGTCCACCTGCACCGTCATGTCGCTGAACAGCGAGCGGTCGCGGTTGTCGACTTCGAAGAGCACGTTGTAGAACACCGCGTTGCCCGCGCGCTCCGGCACCGGCTGGATGACGCGCACCTTGCCTTCGTAGCGCTTGCCCTCGCCCGACAGCGTGGAAAAGCGCGCCACCTGACCCACCTTGATGGCCTGCACGTCGGCCTCGGGCACCTTGGTGCGCACGGTGATGGTGTCCAGGTCGGCCAGCGTCAGGATGACCGGCGTGATCTGCACCGAGATGAGCGTCTGGCCCACCTGCACCGGCAGGCTGACGACGGTGCCGTCCATCGGCGCCGTGATCCGGGTGTAGGAGAGGTTGACCTTGCGCTTGTCCAGGTCGGCCTGCAGGCGCTGCAGGTTGGCCGCCTGGCCACGCAGGTCGGCCTCGATCTTGGCGAGGTCGATCTCGGCCTTCTCGGCATCAAAGCCCGACGTGGCCTGGCCGGCCAGCAGGCGCTGCTGGCGCTTGAGCTCGCGGCGGGCGGCATCGGCGTCGATGCGGCGGCTGTCGATGGCAGCGCTGGCCTGGGCCACGGCAGCTTCGGCCTGGGCCACGTCGCTGCGCGCCAGTTCGGGGTCGAGGCTGACGAGCATCTGGCCCTTCCTGACCTGCTCGCCGAGCTGGATGTGGATGGTCTGGATCTGGCCGCTGACCTGGGCGCCGACGTCGACCTTGGTCTTGGCCTGCAGCACGCCGGCGGCCTGCACGGCCTGGGTCACGTCGGCCAGTGCAACGACGCCCGTGGGCGGCGGCGGGGGCGGCGGCGTGGGATGCGTGAGCCACCAACCGACAGCGCCCGCCGCGAGCAGGGCAACCACGATCAGGCGCGTACGCCAGCGTTTCAGGAATGCTTTCATGTCCCTCCCAGGGCGTCGGGGGTCTGGGCCCCGTTGCATAGTTTTTGACGGCGACCCGTCGGCGGGCCAGCGCGGATGACGAGCGCGCCGCAGGGTAGCAAGGAACTGGACGCAGCGAGGCCGGATGCGGCGCATCCTCGTGAGTGAAAAAGACCTTGGCGAAAGTCATGCACGCGCCGCAGCGGCGCGCAGGGTCAGGGCTTGTGCGCCTGCCACCGCACGGAGCGGCCCTGCGGCCCGCGCGTGTCGATCGCCAGGCGCTGCGTGGGCGCCGTGAAGAGCACCCGGATGGCGGGTTCGTGGGTGAGGTCGGGCGACACGGCTGCGTGCAGTTCCAACGTCAGCAAACCGCGCTCGGGCTGGGCGGCGCCGGTGAGCCAGCCGCGTGGGGCCTCGCCGTTGCCGTGTCGCTCGACTTGGCGCCCGTGCTGGCGAGCGTCTTCTAGCGGCTGTGCGACGTCAGCCGCGACAACGGTGACGCGAGGCTGACACCCGGCGTCGCCGCGCCGCGCGCCGGCTTGGCGTCGTCGTCTTCCGCGCCCGCCGTCAGCGCGGCAATGCTGTCCGGGTTGCGGCGCATCGCCACACCCACGGCCAGGATGTCGATGACCAGCAGGTGCAGGATGCGGCTGACCATGGGCAAGTGGGTCGCGATGTCCTCGATGTGGTCGACGATCAGCGCCGCGTCGGCCTTCTTGGCCAGCGGGCTCTGGCTGGCCGTGATGGCCACCACCTTGGCGCCGCGCTCCTGGGCCTTCTCGACCACCGACAGCAGCTCGGGCAGGCGCCCGCCGCTGCTGATGACGACGGCCACGTCGCCCTCGCGCAGCACGTCGGCCGCGAGCAGCTGCAGGCGCGGATCGGTGTAGGCGCCGCACGGCATGCCGAAGCGCAGGAATTTGAACTGCGCGTCCTGCGCGACGACGCCGTAGTGGCCCAGCGCGAAGAACTCGATGCGGTGTGCGGCCAGCAACATGTCGACGGCGCGGTCGATGGTGTCGCGGTTGAGGTGGCTGCGCACCTGCAGGATGGCACTGGCCGTGTTGCCCAGCACCTTGGCGCCCAGCTCCAGCA
>CAUJSJ030000148.1:0-5214 GCA_963422775.4 uncultured Roseateles sp. | reverse complement strand
CGCCAAGGCCAGCGCCGGCGCGGGCGACGTGCATGCCCAGGGCAGCATCGTCGTCGCGGCCGACGAGAACACCGAGATCGACCTCATCACCGGCTCGGTCGGCGCCTCCGGCTCGGCCGGCGTCGGCGCGGCCGTCGGCGTCGTCCACGGCCAGCAAGAACACCGTGGCTCTCGTTGGCGACGGCGCCAAGGTCACCGCCGACGGCCTGCGTGCCGGCCTGACCGTGGAGGACGGCGGCATCGGCGTCGGCTACGCGGCGGCGCCCCCCATGAACGCCAGCGGCCTGCCGAACGCGGCCGCCGGCCAGAAGGGCAGCGCCGCTGCTTTCGAGGTCGGCACGCCGACCTTCAACGCGCCCGACGGCAACGGCAACTCCAGCAGCGACCCGAGCTTCAGCGGCAACCGCGTTGCCACGCCCAGCACGCGCGCCGGGTTTACGGGCCTGGCCGTCACGGCCACCAACCGCGACGACATCGAGACCTTTGCCGTCGCCCTGGGCGCCGGCACGGCCGGCATCGGCGTCGGCTCGGCCACCAACGTCGTCAGCACCAGCACGACGGCCGGCATCGGCGCCGGCGCCAACGTCAATGCCGACACCAGCACCGGCGGCGCAGGGCAGAGCGTGCTCGTCGGCGCGGGCGACGATTTCTCGCACGTGGCTCTCGCCGGCGCTTTGGGCTTCGGCACCGTGGGCGTCGCCCCGGGCGTAGACGTGACCGTGCTGAGCCACGACACCAGCGCCAGCATCGGCGGCAACGCCAGCGTCAAGGCCAGGGACGATGTGGTCGTGCAGGCCTCCAACCAGGACCACCTCCTGCTCATCTCCGCCGGCATCGCGGCCGGCACGGTGGGCGTAGGCGGCGCGGTCAACGTGCTCGTCGTCAACAACCACGCGGCAGCCACGCTCGGCGCGGCGTCGGCGGTGCTGGCCGGCGGCGACGTCGGCGTGCTGGCCAAGGACGTCAGCGACATCAACCTCATCGCCGGTGCCTTCGGCGGCGGCACGGTGGGCGTGGGTGCGTCCGTCGGCGTCATGAGCGTGACCAAGCACACCGATGCCGGCGTGCTGACGGGCGCCAGCGTCGACGCCAAGGGCGCCGGCACGGGGCTGCTGGGCATGCTGGACGGCTCGGTCGGCGCGGGCGGCCTCGGCACCGCCGAGCGCCACGGCGTGGTCGTGCAGGCCAACAGCAGCGAGAACTTCTTCCACCTCGACGTGGCGGCCGGCGCGGGCTACGTGGGCGTGGGCGGCGGCGTGGGCGTCACGCTGCTGGACTCCGACACGACGGCCATCATCGGCGCGAACACCAAGATCAACCGCAACAACGGCAATGCCGGGGCCGACGGCGACCAGGGCGTCTACGTGACCGCGGCCAACAACGCGAGCGGCACCCACTTCACCGGTGCGGTCGCTGGCGGCTTCGTGGGCGTGGGCGGCGCGGTGCAGGTGGGCAGCTTGCGCAACGACACGGCCGCGCGCATCCTCGGCAACGCCGACGTGGCCGCGGCGGGCGACGTGGCCGTCAACGGCCTGTCGCGCATCGACCTCGACTCGCTGACCATCTCCGGCGCCGGCGGCTTCGTCGGCGCGGCGGGCGCGGTGACGGTCTGGTCCGTCGGCACGCCGCTGGAGCGCAGCTACAAGAACGACCAGGGCACGGCAGCCGACGGTCTGACCAAGACCCAGGGCGACGGCAGCTCCGGCTCTGGCGACAGCGATGCGGCCAGCCAGGCCTCCATGGCCAAGGGCCAGGTCGGCAGCGTGCTCGGTGGCTTCAGCGGCGGCTCGGCCGGCAGCGGCCAGCAGCGGGTGCACGACCGTGCCGGCGCGGCCAGCACCTTGGTCAACGGCTCCGGCCCCAGTCAGGCCGAATGGCTGGCCGCCATCAACGCGGCCAACCCGGCCCAGGGTACCGAGGCGACGATCGCCGGCGGCACCAGCATCACGGCCGGCAACGCCATCACTGTCAATGCCCGGCAGTGGGCTGACGTGGACTTCCTCGTCGGCGCCATCGGTGCCGGCGCGGGCGGCATCGGCGCCGGCATCGGCGTGTTCTCCACCGCCTTCAACACCAACGCCAACGCCGGCGGCACCTACACGGCGGGCGGCCAGTTCAAGGTCACGTCGCGGCTGGACAGCACCGTCGACGCCATCGCCTTCGCCGGCGGCGCCGGCTTCGTCGGCCTGGGCGCGGCCGTGTCCGTGCTCAGCGACCACAGCTACAACCAGAGCGCGCTGGCCGACGGCGCGCGCGTCAAGGGCGCGTCCAGCGTCGACGTGGACGGCCATCTCCAACCGCACCATCCACCTGAATACCGACCAGGGCACGGCCGGCGCGGTGGCCGCGGGCGCGTCGTTCACGCGGCTGACGAGCGACGGCCAGGTCAGCGCCGACGTGGGCCTGGGTGCCCGCATCGGCCAGGACGCCGGCTTCACGGTCGGCGCGCTGCACCTGGACACCGAGGCCAATTTCGACACCTACGCCCACACGCTCGGCTTCTCGATCGGCGCGGTGGCCATCAGCGCCAACTTCGCCTTCGACGACGTCACGCCCCACGCTGAGGTCGTCCATCGGCGACGGCTCGCTGATCAAGACGAGCGGCGAAGCGACCATCGACTCCATCGCCACCGGCAAGGCCGATGCGAATGTGCTGACCGTCACCGGCGGCGCCGGCGCGACCGGCGTCAGCCTGTCCTCGGCGACCTTCTCGCCGACCGTGCAGGCGCTGTTCGGCGCCACTTCGGTGCTGAACGCCGGCGGCCTCATCCGCGTGCAGGCGCGCAACAACCACAACGGCAGCAGCGCGCTGGCCGACAAGGGCGCCTGGGCCACGTCCACGGCGCCGGGCTTCGGCGGCTTCACCGGCAACGGCGCGGTGCCCACGGCCGAGGCCAACGGCGTCGTCAAGGCCAGCGTTGGCTCCGGCTCCCTCATCAGCGCGGGCGGCCGCGTGGATGTGCTGGCCTACGGCAACAACGAGGTCCAGGCCAAGGCGCTGGCGCTTTCGGTTGGCGGTGCCACCGTGGGCGTCAGCGTCGGCAATGCGCGCGCCAATGGCGGCACGACGGCCGAGCTGCTCGGCGGCGTCGGTTCGTCCACGGACCTGACCGTGCGCTCGCAGGCCCGCAACCTGGCGAACTCGGCGTCCGACGCCTCGGGCGGCGGCATCGTCGGCACCAAACGGCGCCAGCAGCACCGCGCGGGCCAACGGCAATGTGCAGACGACCGTGGGCGTCGCCGCGCAGAACGCGACGCTGAACGCCAGTGGCAGCATCGTCATCGAGTCCCGCTCCAGCAACGATGCGACGGCCGACACCTTCGGCTTGTCGCTGGGCCTGGGCGCCGCGGTCGGCATCATGGCCGCCAGCGCCGAGGCTTCGCCGGACGTGCGCTCCACCGTCACCGGCAGCACCAACCTCGTCTCCGGCAGTGGCGTGCGCGTCGGGGCCTATCACAACCAGGGTGGCGAGGACGTCACGGCCAAGGCCGATGCGGCCAGCGGCAGCCTGGGCCTGGCGGCCTCGGGCGCCATCGTCAACGCCACCAGCCTGGGTGGTGCCCAGGCTCTGGTGGGTGACAGCACCTCGATGGCCGGCGGCAGCGGTGCGGTGGTCGTCGAAGGCCTGTCAGACAACATTGCCAACGCAACCGGCGACGCGCTGTCCGTGGCCTGGGGTATCGGCGCCGGTGCCGTGGTAGCCCATGCCACCACCGGCGGCACGACCGGTGCCCGTCAGCGGCGCCGACGTGACTGGCGCCAGCTACTCGGTGCTGGCCCATGCCGACCAGAACGCCGACGGCACGGCCAAGGCGGCGTCCGGCGGCGTGTTTCTCGGCGCCAACGGCGCTGTCGGCACCAGCAGCGCCACGCCGACGGTCAACGCCGGCATCGGCGACGGCGCCCAGGTCAGCGTCGGCGGACCCATCTCCATCGTGGCCGAGACCAATGCCGACTCCGACGGCAAGGCCACCGGCGTCGCCGTGTCCGGCGGCGTCTCCATGGGCATCTCGGTCGCCGACGCGACGCTGAACCCGACGATGACCAACCGCATCGGCACCGGCGCCAGCCTCAGCGCCAACGGCGCGGGCTCCGACCTGTCCATCCGCACCCGCGTCAACAACGGCAGCAGCCAGGGCGGCGGCGCCACGGCCACGGCCACGGCGGCCTCGGGCGGCGCCGCCCTGGGCACCAGCGGCACCGGTGCTTCGGCGCAGACCAGCTACAACATCCTGCAGAGCTCCGGCTCGGGCGTCACGCTGAACGCCGGTCGCGATTTGAACATCGGCCTGGCCATCGGCAACCACGTCGAGTCCACGGCCGACAGCGACACCTTCGGCTTGGTTGCCGCCGTTGGCGGCGCGGTGGCCAGCAGCACCGTCGACGGCTCGGCGACGAGCAACTTCGCCAGTGCCAGCGGCACGGTCGGGCGCGACCTGAACGCGCTGGGCGTGTCCAGCCAGCCGGTCACCAGCACAGCCCACGCGGCCGGCGGCGGCCTGTTCAGCGGCCAGATCAACAGCGCCACGGCCAGCTTCACGCCCACGATGGGCATCAACCTGGGCAGCGGCACGACCCACGTCGGCGGCAATGCGACGGTGCAGATGCTCTCCAGCACCGACGCGACGGCCACGGCCCTCGGCAAGGCGCTGAGCATCGCCGGCAGCATCGGTGCGTCCTCGGCCACCGCGACGATGAGCCCGACCGTGTTCGCACGCACCGGTGCGCAGGTGCTGGACGCGGGCGGCGCCGTCCTCGTCGAGGCCCGCCACAACCACGACGGCACGGCCGCCACCGGTCTGGACACCACCGCCACGGCCAAGGCCTCGGCGGGCAGTGCGCTGGTCAGCGGCACGGGTGCGTCCGCCTCGGCCACGGCTGCGGCCAGTGTCGACGCCACCGTCGGCGCCGGGGCCAAGCTGACGGCGGGCGGCTCGGTCAAGGTGCTGGGCTATGGCGCCAACATCGCCACCGGCGACACCTCCGGCCTGGGCGCCGCCGGCCTGATCGGCTTCGGCAAGTCGACCAGCGCGGCCACTGTGGGTGGCGGCACCACCGCCGACCTGCGCGGCGGCGTCGGCGGCTCCACGACCATCAACGTCGTGGCCCAGGGCAAGAACACGGCGTTGGCCGAAGCGGCAGCGTCCGGCGCGGCGGGCCTGGGCGGCGTCAGCGGCGGCAGCGCCACGGCCAAGTCCAACAGCGGCGTCTCC
>CAUJSJ030000147.1:0-77972 GCA_963422775.4 uncultured Roseateles sp. | reverse complement strand
CAAGCCCCTGCACTTCGTCGTGCCCTTCGGGCCCGGCGGCGCCAACGACATCGTCGCCCGCACGGTCGCCGAGGCCACGGCCAAGCAGCTGGGCCAGCCCATCATCATCGAGAACAAGCCCGGCGCCGGCTCCATGATCGGCGCGGCCTACGTCGCCAAGGCAGCGCCCGATGGCTACACCTTCCTGACGCCCGCCGCCGGCGTCATCACCAACGCGCTGATCAAGACCCGCATGCCCTACGCGGAGGACGACCTCGTGCCCGTCGTCATGATGGCTGTCAGCCCCTCGGTCATCGTCGTGCCGGGCGACTCGGGCATCAAGGACCTGAAAGGCCTGATCGCCGCGTCCAAGAAGGGCCCCGGCCTGAACTTCGCCACCGCCGGCACCGGCAGCACGCCGCACTTCGTTGCCGAGATGCTCAAGCTCAAGGCCGGCGCCAAGCTGCAGATCGTGCCGTTCAAGAGCGGTTCCGAGGGCATGGCCGCCGTCGTGGGCAACCAGGTGGATGCGACCTCGGAGGCCAGCCCGGTCGTGCTGTCCATGGTCAAGGCGGGCAAGCTCAAGGCCGTCGCGTCGACCTGGAACCGCCGGATTGGCGCGCTGCCCGACCTGCCGACGGCGCAGGAGCAGGGCTTCAGCGACGTCTTCATCGGCCACTGGTCGGGCGTGTTCGCGCCCAAGGGCACGCCCGAGGCCATCCTGGACAAGCTCAACGCCGCCGTGAACGCGGCGCTGAAGACGAGCGAACTGCGTGCCAAGCTGATCCCGCTGGCCATTGACCCGACGGGCGGCAGCCGCGAGGACTTCCGCAAGTTCCTGGCCGCCGAGAAGACGCGGCTTGCGCCCATCGCCAAGGCAGCGCAGATGAAAGAGGACTGATCGCGCTACTTCAGGTAGGGCGCCAGCCAGCGCATCTGCAGCTTGTCTGCGCCGCCCGCGCCGGGCTCCAGCGACAGGAAATAGTCGCCCCACCAGGGGCCGCCCGCCCACCACAGCCAGCCGGTCCAGACGTCGGCATTGGCCTGCAGGTGCTGGAGCGCACCGTTCACGGCCTGCTCGCAGACGGCATTGGCACCGCCCCCCAGTTCGCCCAGGATGGCGCGCTTCTTGTTTGCCTTGAGCCATGCGGTGAAGCGCTTCAGCCGCTCAGCGCCGATCTCGGCGCTGACGCATTCGGCATTCGTGCCCGAGCCGTCCTTGTCGAAGTACTGGTGCACCTCGAACACCATGTGGTCCAGCGGATCGCGCACCTTGCCCATGACCTCGGCATTGGCGGTGCCGTACCAGGTGGACTCGAACCAGCTCCAGGCGCCGGTGTAGCCGTTGCCGGGCAGGGTGATGAGGTTGGTGGCGCCGGTCTTGCGGATCGCATCGATGGCGGCTTGAGCGGCCTGGCCCCAAGTTTCGGTGGGCATGTTGCGCGGCTCGTTGACGAGGCCGAACTGCACGCTGGCGTTGTCCTTGAACTGCAGGGCCAGCCGGCGCCAGAAATCGGCAAAGGCAGCGATGGGCACCTCGGGTTTGCCGACGTGCACCTCCTTGTAGGCGGCGTAGTTGTGCGGGTCCAGCAACACGTGCAGGCCGCGGGCCGTCGTGCCGTCGACGAACTCGCGCAGGCGGGCCAGCTCGGTGGCGTCCAGCTCGCCCATCAGCGCGGGCTGCAGCCGCTCCCAGCGAAAGCCGATGCGCATCAGGTTCATGCCCCTGGCCTGGTAGTAGGCCGTGCTGGCCACCGTCGGGTAGACGAAGTCCTTGCCGTAGACGCCAGGGAAGGGGTTCTTCTCGCCCCACTCGGCGCTGGACAGGCTGATGCCGCGCCAGGGCAGCAGTTCGGACGCGCAGGCGCCCTGGATGAAACTCGCCAGCAGGCAGGCGGTGGTGAGGTGTCGCAGCTTCATGTCATGTCTCTCGTCGATTTCACGGCGTGGGGCCGTACAGGGCCTGCACCAGGTCGGTCCGCCAGGCGTGGGCCTGCGGGTCGTACAGGCCGAAGCCCGAGGCCAGCTCCCAGTACATCCAGGGCAGCTGGCGGGCGGCCATCTCGGCGCGCATCGCCTTGAGATAGCGCACGCGGGCCGCCGGCGCCGCCCGGCTGTAGGCGCCGAACTCGCCCACCACGACGGGGTAGCCCAGGCGCTTGGCCTCGTTGGCGGCCAGGTCCAGGCCTTCTCGGATCTTGGCCAGTTGCGTTGCGTCGCAGCAGTCAACGCCCACGGGCGGCGAGGGGCTGATCCATTCGGCGCCCTGGTGGGTGAAGGCGAAGGGCTCGTAGTGGTGGACGGTCAGCAGCAGGTTCGCGTCGGCCGGCAATTGCAGCCGGGACAGCGCCCAGGGGCTGTTCCACTGCACCGGGCCGATCATGACGACGCGGTTCGGGTTGCTGGCGCGCACCACGCGCAGCGCGCGCGAGGCGAGCGTGTTCCAGTCCGCTTCGAGCTTGTTGTGCGGCTCGTTGTAGAGCTCGAACACCAGGCCCGGCCCGGCGCCGGCAAAGCGCGCGGCGATCTGGCGCCACATCGCCAGGAAGCGCAGCTGCACCACGTCCGCGGCGACGCTGGCCTCGCCGCTCTCCACCGCATCGCCGTCGAGCTGGTGGTAGTGGTGCATGTTGAGCACCACCGTCACGCCGCGGGCCAGCAGCTTGTTGACGATGCCCTCGACGCGCGTCATGAAAGTGACGTCGATGGTGGCGGCGGCGTCGGCGCTGGCGTGGTTGCTCCAGCGCACGGGCAGGCGCACGGCCTGCGTCATGGCCGGGCTGGCCGTGGCGCCGACGAGCTGGATGAATTCGTCCTCTACCTTCAGGCCCCAGGCGCCCTCCGAGGGTGCCTCCAGCATGTTGCCGAAATTGATGCCGCCACCCAGGGCCGTGGCGGCAGCGCGGGCTGCGGGCGACGCGCCGGGCAGCGTGCCCGCGGGCATGGGCGGGTAGGCGTCCAGCGGGTCGGCTGCGGGCGCCGCCGGGGCGGGCGTTGTGGGGGACGCACCGCCGCCGCCACAGGCGGTCAGCAGCGCGGCCAGCAGCGCCGTGGTGAACAGGGAGCGTCGCATCGGGTCTCCTCAGGCCGTGGCGGGCGGCGCAACGCCGAGCGCGGCGAGCACGTCCTGGCAGGCGCCCATGGTGTGGTAATCGGTCTTGCCGGCGGGGCTCTTCTCGTCGGTGACTTTGCTGTTGTCGGGCGCCAGGATGCGGTACCAGGCGCCGTGCTCGTGGTCGACGAAGTGGTTCCAGGCATAGGACCAGAGCTGGTCGTACCACTGCCAGTAAACGTCGTCACCGGTGCGGACGGCCAGCCAGGCGGCGGCGGCGAGGCTTTCGGCCTGCACCCAGAAGTACTTGTCGCCGTCGCACACGGCGCCGTCTGGCGCGAAGCCGTAGACCAGGCCGCCGTGGGCGGTGTCCCAGCCGCGCTGCATGGCGGTGTCGAAGAAGTGCCGGGCCGTGGGCACGAGCCAGTCGGGAGCTGCGTCGCCCAAGCGGCGCTCCAGCATCAGCAGCAGCTTGGCCCACTCGGTCAGGTGGCCGGTCTGGAATCCCCAGGGCCGGAAGATGTTGGTCTTGTCGTCGCGGTTGTAGTCCCAGTCGGGGGTCCAGTCGGTCTTGTAGTGTTCCCAGACCAGGCCATCCGCCAGGGCAGCTTGGCGTCGGGCGACGGACGTCGCCAGCGTCCGTGCGCGGTCCAGGTAGCGGGACTCGCCGGTGGCGGCATGCGCGGCCAGCATGGCCTCGCAGGCGTGCATGTTGGCGTTCTGGCCGCGGTAGGTGCCGAGCTGCCAGTCGGGCGTGGCCTCGTCGGCGTAGAGGCCATGGGCGGGCTCCCAGAAGCGGCGCTCCATCAGCTCGAAGGTGGCGGCGATGCCATCGCGTGCGCCGGGTACGCCGGCTTGCGCCGCATGCGAGTTGGCCAGCAGCACGAAGGCCAGGCCGTAGCAGTGGTTGGTGCCGTCGGTGACGGCGGCATGGCCGTCCTGCCAGTCCAGCACCCAGGCGTAGCCGCCTTGCGGTTGGGCATGCGCTTCGTTGACGAAGGCCAAGGCATGCGATATGTCGGCCACCGCCCCGCCGAACCAGCGCCAGGCCAGCGCATGGTTGAAGACGAAGCGCGTGCTGCTCACCAAGTGGCGGGTGCGGCGGTCGTAGATGCTGCCGTCGTCCTTGAAGAACTGGAAGCAGCCGCCGGTCGGGTCTTTCACGCGCGGCGCGTAGAAGGCCAGCGTGTGGCGCATGTGGGCCCACAGCGCTTCGGGCTGGCGCATGTCGGGAACGCTCATTTCAATACCTCGTCTTTCAGGAAACGGGTGAGCTCGTCGGCCATCAGCGCGTGGACGTCGATGCGCGGGTGGGCCCAGGAGAAGGCATCGAAACGGTAGCTCCAGACCTTGCTGTCACCCTCGCCGCGCAAGGTCTGCACAGCGCGTTGAACGGCGTGGGGAATAGCGGGCTGCTCGCGCGGCGCCGACATGCCGCCCATCAGCAGCACGATGCTGGCCCGCGGATAGCGCGCGCGCAGCTGGCGCACGAAGGCGAGGTAGCGCGGGCCGAAGTCGGCGGCTATTGCCAAGCCTTTGGACGCAGGGAAGCCGTGGTCGTTCTGGCCCAGGTTGAGCAGCACGACGTCCGGCGCGCGCGAGTCGGGCGGCGCGACGGCAGCGTCCAGGCGCGGGGCGTAGCGGTCCCACACCTGCGGCATCAGCAACTGGTCCCAGGTCGCCGTGATGCCGATGCCGCTGACGGCAATGCCGACGTAGTCCGCACCGAGCTTCGCAGCTGTCACCGCGCCGTAGGCCCGCGTGCCGTCGTGCGTGGACAGGTCGGCGTACTGGTCTTCGCCGATGTCGCCGTTGCAGGCGCCGGCGGTGATGGAGTCGCCGTAGACCTCCATCCTCAGCGGGCGTGCCGCCGGCGGGTCGAGCAGCTTGCCGCCTTCAGACAGGCGCAGTCCGAGGAAGAAGGCTTCGGCTTGTGAAGCCTCGGTGCGCTTGACCACGCGCAGCTCGTGCTCGCCGGCCGCCAGCGGCAGGCGCCACTGGGCTGGCCCCTCGCCGCGCAGCGCCAGCGCGTGCCGTTGGCCATCGACCTCGACGGTGAAATGGTTGATGCCCCCACGCGACGGCGCGAGAAGCAGCGAGAGCTGGTTTCCGGTGAAGCGGGCGCGCAGCTCGCTGCCGCTCCAGCTCAACTGCTTGCCGCCGGGCGCCGGGCCGATGCGGCCGATCCAGCGCAGCTTGACGTCGTCGGCGGCGATCAACCCCGGCGCGTTCGACGGCACCTCGCGCACGAAGTCGCTGGGGTGAAGTTCGGGCGGGAAGATGCCGGCCGACATGACGGCCAGCAGGCTCGCCGGGCGGCCACTGCCTTCCCACTCGTCGCGCCGCACGCGCACATGCAGCAGGTGGGCGCCGGGCTCCAGCTCGCGGCCGACGACGCCGTAGTGCCAGCCGAGGTAGCCCTTGCGCTCGGCCACCTGGCCGCGCAGCATGACCCAGGGGCCATCGTCCACGCGGGCTTCGAGGTTGCGGTACAGCGCGCTTTCGGCATGGAAGACGGCGATCTCCCGGCCCCAGACCAGGAAGTGGGCCGCGGCGTCGTCGGCCTTGGCTGTCCAGCCAGGCTGCTGGCCGGTCCATTCCGGGTGCACGTCGCCGCCACGTTCGAAGCCGTGCACCTGGTAAGGCTTGAGGGTCTCGCCGGCCAGCAGGCGCGTGAACTCGTGGGCGCGGCCGTAGACGGACTCGGGAAGAGGCTTGTCAGCGGACGAGGTGCGGGCCGCGCGCAGTGTTTCGGCCAAGGCGAGGGCGATGCGCTGGTGGCCGGTCGCATTGGGATGGACAGGCTCGTCGTAGAGCGCCGCCCAGCGTTCCTCGCCGGCATCGACGCGGGCTTGTATCCAGCGGCCGAAGTCCAGGGCCGTCAGGCCGTAGTGGGCGGCGAGCTTGAGCTGGACGTCGGTCGCATCGCGGGGCTGGTTGCCTTGCTGGGTCAGGCCCAGCACGACGACGGCGGGTGGCTTCTGCGCCGTCAGCAGCTTGCGCAGGATGGCTTCATAGCTGCTGCCGCGCACCGCCGGGTCCAGCCACTGGTCGTTGACGCCGAACTCCACGATGACGAGGTCAGGCGACTTGTCCAGCACCTGGGCCTGCAGCCGCTGCACGCCGGCGGCCGAGTCCGTGCCGCTGACGCCCGCGTTGACGAGCCTGACCTGGGGCCCGAGCGACCTGGCCAGCAACGCGGCCCATCCCTTCTCGCGGGGCGGTTGGGCGGCATAGCCGGTCGTGATGGAGCCGCCGATGGTGACGAGCGTGATGGGTTCGCCGGCCTCCAGGCGTTGCATGACGGCCTGCAGCCGTGCGTCGGCACGGCTGATCGCCGGAAGCATCAAAGACAAAGCCAACGCGAATCCTTTCAACCAGTTCATGTCAACCCTTGGTGGCGCCCGCCTGCAGCCCGGCAAGGAACTGCTTCTGGAAGAGGAGGAAGAGAACGACGGCCGGCACCGACGCGAGCAGCGACCCGGCCATCAGCACGGCGGCCGACTGCGGGTTGAAGCTCAGGTCGCCGGCCATCTTGCCAAGCTGCAGCGGCAGGGTCAGCGTGGCCGCGTCGTTGACGACGAGCAGCGGCCACAGGAAGTTGTTCCACTCGCCCACGGCGACGGGAATGGCGATGGCCGCGAGTGCCGGCCGCAGCATGGGCAGCACGACGCTCCACCAGATGCGCAGCGTGCCGGCGCCGTCCAGCGTGGCGGCGCTGACGAGTTCATCGGGCACGCCCAGCATCGCCTGGCGGAAGTAGAAGACGACGAAGGCCTTGGCCAGGCCCGGCACCAGCAGGGCGGCGTAGCTGTTGATCCAGCCCAGCTGCGCCACGGTCACGAAGTTGGGGACGATGGTCACCTCCCACGGCAGCATCATCGACACCAGCAGCGCGCGGAACAGCCAGCGGCTGCCGGGGAAGGGCTTCTTCGTCAGCACGAATGCGACGAGGGACGCGGCCAGTAGGCTGACGACAGTGACGACGACGGTGACCAGCAGGCTGTTGGCGTAGAAGCGCAGGAAGCCGTGCCCCTCGACCTGCACCTGCAGGATGCCGGCGAGCTTGGTCGGATCGGCCGTCGTGCCGGCCCAGTCGGGGTTGAAGAAGTTGCGCGCCGTGGGTGCCTGCGGCAGCAGGGTGGGCGGTTGGCGCAGCAGTTCGGCCACGCTCTTGAACGCTCCAATGGCCATCCAGTAGTAGGGCAGCAGCATGGCCGGCACCAGCAGCCACAGCGGGGCTTTGAAGAGGGGTGACCACTTCATCGGTCGCCCTCCTTGCCGATGAGTTTGAGGTTCAGCCAGGTCAGGCCGAACAGCAGCGTCGTCAGCACCCAGGCGGCCGCCGAGGCCAAGCCCAGGTCGAGCTGGCGAAAGCCGCGGTCGAAGAGGTAGGTGACCAGCATCAGCGCTGAGTCCAGCGGGCCGCCCAGCGTGTCGACGGCGCCGTAGAGCAGGTAGGGCTCGTAGAAGACCTGGAAGCTGGCGATCATGCCGGTCACGCTGACGTAGACCAGCGTGGGGCGCAGGTTGGGCAGCGTAATGTGCAGCAACTGCTGCGAGCGCGAGGCGCCGTCCAGCCGCGCGGCCTGGTAGAGCTCTTCGGGAATGGCGCGCAGGCCGGCGACGAAGATGACGAGGTTGTAGCCCAGTACCGACCACACGCCCACCAGCACCAACACCGGCAGCGTCCACGCCGGGTCGCCGAGGAAGCGCGCCGGCTCCAGGCCGAAGGCAGCGCGGATGCTGTTGAACAGGCCATAGGCCTCGGAGTTGGCCAGCCACTTCCAGGCCGAGATGGCGCCGACCCCGCCGGCCACCGCAGGCAGGAAGAAGGCCACGCGCACCCACTGGTGCGGGCGCGAGTTGCTGCCGAAGTTCAGCGCCAGCACCAGGCCGAGCAGCACCGCGATGACGGACACCGAGGCCATGTAGGCGGCGGTGTTGGCCAGGGCCGTCCAGAAGCGCTCATCGGCAAACAGCTCGGCGTAGTTGCGCAGGCCCACCCAGTTGGGGTCGTCGGTGGCGTGATAGTCCGTGAAGCTCAGCCAGGCCGAGCGCAGCACGGGCCAGACGCCGAACAGGCCGAAAACGGCGAAGAAGGGGGCGACGAGCAACATGTCCCGTCCGTGGCGGCGCCAGGTTGTCATCTCTGCGCCTCCAGCGCACGGTTCATGACAGCCGCCGCGCGGCTCAGCTCGACCTGTGCGTCGCCGCCGGCCAGCACCACGCGCTGCACGGCGCGGGTGACGATGTAGTCCTGGCGTATCCAGGCGGGGCAGGGCGGCGGGCCCTCGGCATCGGTGAGCTGGGTGAGCAGTGCGTCGCGATTCGGCAGGTTCAGGCTGGCGATCTGGTCCTGCCGGCCCGAGGGCAGCCACATGCCGCCGTAGGCCAGCGCTGCCTCGGCCATGCGGCGCGTGACCTCCGGCTGGTAGACCGTGCGCATGAAGTCCAGCGCCAGCTCGCGGTTGGGCGAGAAGCGCGTGATGGCCAGCACGGTGCCGCCCAGTACCGCCGTCCGCTTGCCCGTCGGGCCGGTGGGCAGTGGCGCGGCGGCCCACTTGCCGACCAGGCCCTTGTGGACCATGTCCATGCGCGACAGCAGCCAGGTGCCGGACTGCATCAGGCCGTAGGCGCCGCTCTCCAGGCCGCCGTCGGCGTCGGGCCAGCCGTCGGTGGGGGCCTGCAGCTCGCGGTACAGGCGCGCGTAGTAGGTCAGCGCGCGCACGGCCTCGGCGCTGTCGATGACGGCGCGCGTGCAGGCCGCGTCGTAGACGTTGCCGCCGGCCTGGCGCAGATAGGGATAGAAGCCCAGCCAGCTCGTGTTGCCCCACTGCTGCGCGAAGCCGTGGCCGCGGCTGCGCAAGCTGCGGGCGGTGGTCATGAAGCCCTCCCAGTCGGTGGGTGCTTCGGCCGCCAGGTCGCTGCGGTAGTACTGCAGCTGCACATGCATGTCGAAGGGCGCGCCGAAGAGGCGGCCGTCGGCGCGGCGGATGGCGCGCAGCGCGCCGGGGTTGGCGTGCTGCTCAAGCTGGCGGGTGAGGTCGGGCGCGGCCTGGTTCAGATCGACGAGCGCGCCCTTGGCTCCCAGCGCGATGGCGTAGGACGTGCTACCGGTGACGAGGTCGGGCCCGCGCTTGCTGGCCAGCGCCGCGGAGTACTTGGTCATCGCGTCGGCCCAGGGCACGTCGCGCACCTCCACGGTGGTGCCGGGGTGGGCCGCGCGAAAGACATCGACGGCCGGCCGCATCAGTTGCGGCGTCTTGTCGTCGCCCACCATCCAGATGACCAGGTGGGCGGCGTCTGCAGGCGGCGCGCCGGCGGCGAGGCTCAAGGCCAGCGCCATCTGCGCGAACAGGGCTTTCATCACAAAGGGGAACGCTGGCCATGAAGCCAGCTTGTCTCGTTGTTGTTTACTAAACGACGTGAATTATGTTCGGGAGTTGCGTGGCCGTGTTGACTGTCTCTTCCAGAAAACATCAGGAAATTCCCCGAGTGCCGGCACTTGCGTAGAGAAACAGAATGCGCAACAAAACAATGTTTAGCTTTGCTTGTGGCGAAGCAGGAGACAAGCCGCGGCCCGGGTGATGGCTGCGGTGCGGGGCTGCGGCGCATGAGGCGCCGGCTCGGTGTCTCCCGCTGCGGGCTGGTGTGCAACGCAACTGCAACGACTCCGACACGTGAGCCCTGAACGACTGATCGATCTGCATGACGGCTGGCAGCTGGCCGAGGCGCCTTTCGGCCTTGGTGGCCTGGACGGCCCGGCGCTGGCGGCCCTGCCGGCCGGCGCCTGGCTGCCGGCCGCCGTGCCGGGCACGGCCCATGGCGCGCTGCTGGCTGCCGGGCGCATTCCCGATCCCTTCTATGGCCGCAATGAGGCCGATGTGCGCTGGGTGGGCGAGCGCCGCTGGGCGTGGCGGCTGGGCTTTGACGTGGCCGGCGAACTCGCGGCGCATGAGGACCTGGTCTTCGAGGGGCTGGACACCTATTGCACCGTGTGGCTCAACGGCGAGCAGCTGCTGGACAGCGACAACATGTTCGTGCCGCGGCGCGTGGACGTGCGTGAACGGCTGAAGCCCGGGCGCAACGAGCTGCTGCTGTGCTTCGAGCCCGCGCTCGCCCGCGCCCGCGAGGTGGAGGCCGTGCAGGGCAGGCGCCCGCTGTGGAACGGCGACAGCGCCCGCCTGCATGTCCGCAAGGCGCAGTACCACTTCGGCTGGGACTGGGGCCCCGAGCTCATCGTCAGCGGCCCGTGGCGCGCAGTGCGCCGGCACAGCTGGCACGCGCGCATCTGCGACCTGCAGTGCCGCAGCCACGTGGATGTGGCCGGCCGGCGAGCGACGCTGCAGGTCTCGGCGCGAGCGGCCGGCGCGGCCGGCCTGCGCTGCAGCTTCGAGTTGCTGGACCCCGAGGGCCACAGCGTGGCCGAGCAGACCGTGCCGGCCGATGTGGCGCGCGCGACGCTGAGCGTGGCCGAAGCCCGGCTGTGGTGGCCGCTCGGCCTGGGCGAACAGCCGCTCTACACGCTGGTTGCGCGGGTGATGGATGGCGAGCGCGTGCTGGCCGAGGACAGGCGCCGCATCGGCTTGCGCACGCTGCACCTCGTGCAGGCCGCCGTCGAAGGCGAGGCGGGCAGCAGCTTCCACTTCGAGGTCAATGGCCAGGACTTCTTTGCCGGCGGCGCGAACTGGATCCCCGACGACAACCTGCTGGAGCGCATCACGCCGGCGCGTTACCGCGAGCGCGTGGCGCAGGCCGCGGCCGCCAACATGAACATGCTGCGCGTCTGGGGCGGCGGCATCTATGAGCACGAGGCCTTCTACGAGGCCTGCGACGAGATGGGCCTGCTGGTCTGGCAGGACTTCATGTTCGCCTGCGGCATCTACCCGGCCAACGAGGCCTTCCAGGCCAGCGTGCGAGCTGAGGCCGAAAGCCAGGTGAAGCGCCTGCGGCACCACGCCTGCCTGGCCCTCTGGTGCGGCAACAACGAGGACTACATGATTGCGGAGTCGGTCGGCCTGGCCGGCCCCGGCGTGCCGGCGGAGCGCTTCGAGGCGCGTGCGATCTACGAAGGCCTGCTGCCCGAAGTCTGCGCGGCGCTGGACCCCGACACCGGGTACTGGCCGGGCAGCCCGTTCACGCCTGGAGATGCAAAGTCGTCCGATGCGACGGTGGGCGACCGCCACAGCTGGGAGGTCTGGCACCAGCAGATGCTGCCCTACCAGCGCTATGGCGACGTGCAGGCCCGCTTCGTCAGTGAGTTCGGCATGCAGTCGCATCCGTCGCTGGCGTTGTTTGAGTCCGTGCTGCCCGAGGACGAGCGCTTCCCCGAGAGCCGCACCGTGCAGTGGCACAACAAGGCCGGCTCGGCCGCCGGACCTGACGGGCACCGGCGCCTGGCGGTCTACCTGGCTGACAACCTGCGCGTGGGCCCCACGTTGGCGGATCACGTCTACGCGACGCAGTTCGTGCAGGCCGAGGCCATGCGCGTGGCCTACCAGGACTTCCGCCGCCGCTGGCAGAAGCCCGGCGCGCGGGCCGTGGGTGGCGCGCTGGTCTGGCAGCTCAACGACTGCTGGCCGGTGACGAGCTGGGCGCTCATCGACTCGTCCGGCACCGTCAAGCCTGCCTGGCATGCGGTGCGCCGCGCGCTGGCACCACTGGCCGTGGCCGTGAGGCTGGAGGCGGGCCAGGCACGCGTGGCCGTCATGAACGGCCGGGCGGACGCCTGTGCCGTGCAGCTGCAGTTGCGCTTGTTTGCCATGGACGGCCGCCTGCTGGCCGAGCGCCGTGCGGACCAGGATGTGCCGGCCAGCGCCAGCGTGGAGACGACGCTGGCATTGCCGGCGGCAGATGAACCGGTCGCCGCCGAGCTTCGCGCCATCGGTGCCGATGGCCGCGAGCTGGCGCGTGACTGTGCCTGGACCGAGCCCTTCAAGTTCTACCGGCCGGCCGGTGCGCGCATCGTCATCCAGGCCGATGGCCAGGCGCTGCGGCTGAGCTGCGACCGCCCCGTCAAAGGCCTGTGGCTGCAGCATCCGGGCGTGTCGCTGGCCGACAACTTCATCGATCTGATGCCGGGTGCCGAGTACCGGGTCGAGTCATGGATAGCGCTACCAGAGATGCTTCAGGCGGTGGCGCTTGAGCACCCGCGCTGGCAGGTCTCCCTTGAGAACCGAGGAGGCTGATGACAAGCAATCATGCGTGTATTCCCCTCCCCCTGATTTTCCCGATGCGGTGAAGATCAAAGATTGATAGCGTTACCAAACACCTGCGGCATTCAAGCCAGCAGGGCCGACACCAGGCTCGCGAGAGCTGGATGTTTCCCACCAAAGAGGAGCAAATAGGATGAGACATTTCAAACGGACAACGCTGTCGCTGGCTGCGCTTCAGGCCGTGATGGTCTGGGCGTCGCCGGTGATGGCACAGACGGCCACGCCGCCGGCATCCGCTGCGTCGGCGGCCGACAAGGGCTCGCAGCAACTGGAGACGGTCGTCGTCTCCGGGCGCCGCGCCGCCCTCGCATCGGCGCAGAAGCTCAAACAGGACTCGGACGAAATCGTCGACTCGGTCGTCGCCGACGAGATCGGCAAGCTGCCCGACCGCTCGGTGTCGGAGGTGCTGCAGCGCATCGTCGGCGCGACGATGTCGCGCGTGTCGTCCTCCAACGACCCGGTGCACTTCTCGGTCGAAGGCTCGGGCGTCAACATCCGCGGCCTGACCTACGTCAGCTCGACGCTGAACGGCCGCGAGACCTTCAGCGCCAACCAGGGCCGCACGCTGGGCTTCGAGGACGTGCCGCCCGAACTGATGGCCGGCGTGGACGTGTACAAGAACCCGTCGGCCGAGCAGATCGAGGGCGCCATCGGCGGCCTCGTGAACCTGCGCACGGCGCTGCCCTTCGACTTCCCCGGCTTCAAGGGCTCGATCTCGGTCGACGTCGCACGCAACAGCCTGGCCAAGAAGAACAAGCCCAGCGTCTCGGGCCTGCTGAGCAACACCTGGAACACCGACCTGGGCAAGATCGGCGCGCTGGTCGACGTGGCCCACTCGCTGAGCTCCAACCGCACCGACGGCCTGGTGCTGGACCCGTTCTACAAGGCCTCACCGGACAGCAAGACCTGGTTCTCCCGCGACATGTCGTGGAAGCAGCAGTTCTACGACCGCACGCGTGACGGCGTCTACGGCGCGCTGCAGTGGAAGAAGGACGATGTCGAGTCCTCGCTGACCTTCTTCCGCTCCAAGTTCCAGTTCAACTGGAACGAGAACAACGTCAGCGCCCAGGTCGACCCCTACAACGTGACCGTGCTGAACGGTGTCTACGACGCCAACGGCGTGCTGACCAAGGGCACGCTGACCGGCAAGTCGCTGGGCAACGGCCAGTACGACGGCCTGGAGGTCGAGAACCAGACGCGCTACTCCAAGCGCAACTCGCAGACCGACGAGCTGGCCTGGAAGATCGCCGGCAAGGTCAACGACCAGCTCACGCTGACGTCGGACTTCCAGTACATCCGCTCCAAGACCAACAACTTCGACTCGACGGTGGGCACCGCCGTGTCGCTGCCCAAGGAGCAGGTGGACTACACCGGCTCCATGCCGCGCCTGGTGTTCGACGCCAGCGACCTGGCCATCCTCAACGACCCCAGCAAGTACTACTGGGCCATGATGATGGACCACCTGGACAAGGGCAAGGGCACGCAGAAGGCCTGGAAGGGCGACGCGCGCTGGGTCTTCCACGACAGCAAGATCCTCAACGACCTGCGCTTCGGCGTGCGCATCGCCAAGCGCGACGCCGAGACCGTCAACAGCAACCCGAGCTACAACTGGGCGACCATCACCCACGCCTGGCAACTGGGCTGGAACATCGGCGACCTGGCCTACATCACCAAGGCTTCCGACATTCCCACCTACAAGAACACCTACGGCGATTTCATGGGCGGTGGCAAGGCCAACCTGCCGTCGCTGTATTTCCCGGCCGCTTCGGTCGCGTTCGACTGGCCCAACAGCTACAACAAGCTGCACCAGCTCTACCTGAACGAGTGCACGAACTTCAAGCCGGGCTGGGACGGCGCGGGCTGCCCGCAGCAGGCCAACAGCATCCAGGGCGGCGGTGCGTGGCACCCCACCTCCTTCGGCACCGACCCGGCCGGCCGCAACACCCAGGCCGAGACCACCACGGCGGCCTACAGCCAGCTGCGCTTCTCCTTCGATGAGGTCGGGCTCCCTGTCGACGGCAACGTCGGCCTGCGCGTGGTTCACACCAAGAACCAGGCCGACGGCTACACCATCCTGACCACGCAGGCCGCCCCGGCCGGTGCGGTGGGCCTGGCGGTGCCGCAGCTGACGCCGTTCGCCAAGGAGCAGAACTTCAACCAGAGCTTCACGGACTGGCTGCCCAGCCTGAACCTGAAGTACAAGGCCACGGCCGACGGCAGCCTGCAGTTCCGCTTCGCCGCGTCGCGTGCGCTGGCGCGCCCGCAGTTCAGCCAGATGCAGGGCTTCCTGCAGATGAACCAGACCATCGAGGTGGATGCGACCAGCGTGCCGCCCAACGTCAAGAAGGTGAACCTGACCGGCACGGCCAGCGGCAACCCGGAACTCAAGCCGATCCGGTCGGACCAGGAGGACATCACGGCCGAGTGGTACTTCGCGAAGAACGGTTCGATGACGATGGCCGTCTTCAACAAGAACCTGAAGGACATCATCGTCAACCAGGCCTTCAACCGCACGATCAACGACGCCAACGGCAAGCCGGTCAACTTCGTGCTGAACGGCCCGGTCAACGGTGCCAAGGGTTACGCGCGCGGCGTGGAACTGGCCTACCAGCAGTACTTCGAGGGGCTGCCTTCGCTGCTGCAGGGCATTGGCCTGCAGGCCAACTACACCTACGTGGACAGCAAGGTCAAGCGCTACAACGCGGTGTACACCGGCTATTGCTCACCGGGTGCAGGCCAGGACAACCTGAACCTGTACATCAACGGCTGCGACACCGATGGCCGCTCCTTCGGCGACATGCCGCTGGACAACCTGTCGAAGAACACCTTCAACATCGCGCTGCTCTACGACCGTGGTCCGATCTCCGCGCGCATCGCCTACAACTACCGCGGCAAATACCTCTACGGCGTGGCGCTGAACTCGGACAACACCGGCCCGAACCAGACCAATGCGCTGGACACCAACCCGGCGAGCGCCACTTACGGTCAGCACAACCTGCCCGTGGGTCTGCCGCTGTGGGCTGACGGGTATGGGCAGGTGGATGCCGGTCTGCACGTGAAGGTCGGCAACGATCTGTCCCTGGGCCTGGATGCCACCAACCTGACCAACAAGACGTACAAGCAGATCATGCAGCAGCACATCGGCATGATCGGCCACAACTACTTCACGTCGGGCCGCGGCTACCGGGTCAGCGCGCAGTACAGCTTCTGATGAAGCCTCCGGGCCGGGGCAACCCGGCTCGCCATGAAGAAAGGGCACCGCTTGCGGTGCCCTTTTGCCATCTGGCCGGGCGCCGGGAGGGCATGAATCATCCGGGTGAGGCCAGGGCCTTTTCGGCGGTGGCGAGTTCCTCGGTGCGGCGGCCATAGCCGAGGGCGCGGATGAGGGTGGCGGCTTGGGTGAGGGCCTCGCGGTCGCGGAACAGGCGGGCTCGCGTCAGATGGATGTCGGCGAGGAAGAGCGGCATCGGGCCACGCTCGGCAATCTGCTGGGCTTCGGCCAGGTGCTTCTGCGCAAGGGCGGGCTCGCCGCGGATGAAGTGGTAGAGCGCGGCGGTGAGCAGGCCGCGGGGAAGGTGATCCATCGTTCCTGCGGCGCGGAGGCCGTTGACGGCGGCGGCGACGTGCGGCAGGTCTAGCGTTGGCTGCAGGTTCATGGGACCGGCTTCCAGCATCGCCCGGATTAGCCCGACGCGGGCAAGCGTCAGGTGATCGAGGGCGATGTCGAGGAGGGCGGCGAACTGCGTGCCCCAGTCCAATGTCGTCGTCGCCCGGCGTTCGACCTCGGCAAGGCCATCTAAGATTTGAGACTTGGAATTTGAGAGGGGCTGATCCAGCCAGCACCGCCAAGCGGCCTGTTCGGCGGGGGCCAGCAGCCAGTCGCAGTATTGGAAGCCTTGCACCGAATAGAGCAGGTTGAGCTGCGGCTGCATCTCCTGCTGCATCCGTTCGGCCTCGGCGAAGAGAGCGCCGGCTTCGGCCCGCTGGCCGAACTGATGCAAGGCATCCGTCGCCGTGGTGCGAGCGGCCATTCGCCAGAACGCATCGCCGCTCCGGTCGGCATGGGCGATCAACTGGCGGGCGTCGGTCACGGCGTCCGGCAACCGGCCCAGCGCTACCTCCAACTCGCTCAGATTGCTGTAGCTGACCGCAGCCCCATTCCACTCGGCAACCCCGACATCCATCTCCCCAGAAGCACGCATCGGCTGCAGCGCTTCGGTCAGGCGACCGAGGGCCCGGAGACGGAATGCGGCCTCGTTCAGCAGCCAAGCCTGATCGGCTGCGGTCAGGTTAGTCGACACATGGCTCCAAGGCTCGTCGAAGAAAGCCGCCACCGCCGCGAGGTCGGCCCCGATCGCCCCGAGCTTGAAGGTGCTGTAGAAGCCATCGCTCCCCCTTCCGCGGAGGATGCGGTCGACGTAGACCTTGTCGCACGCCTCCTGATGTCGTCCGGCGAGGCAGCCGTGGGAGACGGCTTCGTAGAGCGGGGCCAGTCCGTCGAGTCCGTCTGGGTGGTGCGGTGTGTTCTCGCACAGATAGTCGAACAGCCGCGAGTGGGCTGCTTGGAATGCCTGGGGCTGCTCGCGCTTCAGTTGCACCGCGAAGTACTCGCGGACCAGCGGATGGGCGTCGATCGTGTCAGGCGAGACGGAGAGCAACTCGACTTCGCTCAGCCGTTTCACCGCGATATTCCACTGCTGCGGTGTCAGCTTCACCAGCGCTTCGGTCAGCCCCGAAATCGCCGGTTCTGCGCGCAGGGCTTGCAGGCAAGTCTTGGCCATCGGCCGGTCGAACACGCCGGTCAGCCGCAGCACGGCCAGTTCCCGCTGACGCTCCGGCCCGCCGCTCTGCAGCCAGCGCTCGTAGGCGAGCATCACCTTGAACGCCGAGCGACCCTGGTGCTCCTGGTCGGCCGCTTCGAACTTCAGCTCGCGGTAGTGACGGATGTCGCGGTCATCGAAGGCGTCGGCGATGAAGTGACCGAGCAAACTGAGCGTTAGCGCGTGGCCGCCGGCATCTCGCCACGCGGCGTGCAACTCCTCGTCGGCGCCCACGATCTGCAGGTGCCGCAGTAGAGCGACCGCCGCTTCCTGGGCTAGTTTGTCGAGCTTTTGCTCGGCGGCAGTTGCCCACCCCTCGACGTTCGCGAGGTGTAAGCGGGTCGTGATGACGACCAGGCCGGGGTTCTCGGCGGCGAGTTCGCGCAGCAGCGCGTCGAGGGCCGGGTCTTTCAGCCGCCCGGCCTGCGGATCGCCCGGCGGGTATTGCAGCGGCTCGATGCCGTCGAGGATGAGCAGCGTGCGATGCTGGCGAATCAGCCCGGCCAGCCGCGCGCCGCGCTCATGCGGCCCGCCCTGGGTCGGATCGGGGTCGCCGAAGAATTCAAGGGCTTTGGCGATGAACAGGTCGGCGGAGTGCTGTCGGCTTTCGCCCGTCCCCTGGCTGTAGAAGCTCCAGTCGAAATAGCGCTCGACGCTGGGCCAGTCCTTGGCTGCCAAGCGAGTCTGCACCCAGTGGAACACCAGCGAAGTCTTGCCCGCTCCACCCCAGGCCACCAGCGTGTAGACGTTCAACGTGTCGCTGTCCCAGGCCGCATCCAGCGCTGCCAATTCCGTCTCACGACCAAACAGCACTTTGGGAGCGTGTTTCGCCAACTGCGTGCCTGAGATCTTACGAGTCAGTTGCGACAAGAGCGTCGTCAATTTCGATCGCAAGTCAGACCCGTTCGTAAACTCGCTGATTACATACTCCCTTCGAATGCGATCCAAAAATCGATCTTTCGCACTGTGGTGTTCTGAGCTTTCGTTGAATCTCGACGACCTATCCTTGAAAACAAAGGCAAACAGAGGTATTTCCAATTCCCGAATGAGTTCATACTCGATTTCCAAATGCGACTTAACATTCGGCGAAGAGGGCGCGCGCAGGTCGTTTCCTATCAGCATAATGGCGGCATCAACGTTGCCAATGACTTCGCGAAGGACTGCCGGACTCGACTGCGACAACGACTGAAGTTCGTCCTGCACTACTACTTCAATTCCGTTATTTCTCAAGAGCGTAGTCATTACAGGCCAGTATTCTTGCAGCTTCGCTGATTTGCCAATGAGCGCCACCTTGCGCCAACCTCGCATGTTATTCCGTGGTCGCCACAGCCTATCGAGATCACTGAGTGGATCGGAGAGCGCTTCCAACAGGTCTGCCAACTTTGAGTAATAGAAACCCGGCTTTTCTGTGTCGGTCGTGCTGTCTGTGAGCGCAGGAAGTTTTTCGCCGAAACTGAAATATGCCACATGGGGAATGCGTAGTGACATAAACAGCTCTTTGACATCGCGCCCGGTCGGGAACCAATCGGTCACGCAATGAGTCAATCGGCTCTGAATACTATTGAGCCACACATCCGCTTCTTTGGTCTCTTCTCGCCCATCCCATCGAGAAATGACAGGAACTAGAGTTAATGGGGGGCGCGATTTTTTGAGCTGATCACGCCGCACTGGCGCGTGCTTGGTGACGTACTCTGTTCCTGCAAGCGACTGTTCATTGGCTGTTAGCACTAATACCAAGATGTCAGGCATGAATATCGTGCATATGCCGCTCGTATCTGTAATGCCAGTTCGACTGTCGATCAGCACGAAGTCGTATTCGCTCATCCACTCATTGCGAAGATTCTCGAGGAACTGCTCGCCTTTGTGGTGCACGAAGAACTCTGCCCAGTTGAAATTCGCAACTGCAGTTTCGTATCCTTGTCGGCCGACACCCGAAGGAAGCAGGTCGAGTCTTAACCCATTCTACAGGGACTTCCCGGTTAATCAAGCAGTTGGGTTCGGGCTGTTTTCGATAGTCGCCTTTGCTGTTTTCCTCAATACCTGAGTTCGGGTTCGATGCAGCACCACAGAGAACAGACTGCACATCTACAGGCGGCCTTGTTGCACTCGGGTTTCGGTGCGGGCCCAGATACCAACCGCTCAGCAGGGCTCCATTCGTTCGCCGCCGTCGCCACCATGGGCGCGGCACAGGGTTAGTCGAGCTTGCCTGCTGCCGGTCTGACCTGTGTGATGCATCTTCGAACGCACGTCTTCGGGAAGAACTTGTTCGTTGGGAAGGGGGTTTTCAGGCCGGCATCTCGACGGGTAGCGCCAGCAGTTCACCCGGCTTGACCGACACGTAGTTCGGGTCGAACACGCGCCCCTTGGCCAGTAGCGCCCAGACGATGCGGGCGTTCTTGTTGGCCAGCGCCACCACCGCCTTCTGCCAGCCCACGCGGGCCAGCAACTGCACCAGCCACTGCGAGATCTTGTCCGTGCGTTTGTGCGCCGTCATCACGGCCGACTTGGCGCCCTGGATCAGCAGCGTGCGCAGGTAGTCGTCGCCACGCTTGGTGATGCGCCCCAGCACCGTCTTGCCACCGCTGGAGTTCTGCCGTGGCACCAGGCCGAGCCACGAGCCGAACTGTGCGCCATTCCTGAACTGCTTGAAGTCGCCCACGGTGGCCACCAGCGCCGACGCGGTGACCGGGCCGATGCCGGCGAGTTGAGCAGCGGCCTTGGCCTGCTCGTCCGAGCGCACATGCGCAGTGATGCGCTCGTCGCAGCGGGCGATGTGGCACTCCAGTTCAATCCAGTGCAGCCGGGCTTCTTGAATCGCCAGTCGGGCAATGCCGGGCAACTCGTTGCTGGCGTCCTCCAGCACGTCAGCCAGGCCCAGGCGCAGCGCCTCGGGGCTTTGCGCAAAGACGATGCCGAACTCGGTGAGCAGGCCACGGATGCGATTGATGCAAGCGGTGCGGTCTTCCTTGTAGCCCTCGCGCAGCCGGTGGATGGCCAGCAGGGCCTGCTGGGCGGGCGTCTTCACCGGCACGAAGCGCATGTGGGGCCGGCCTGCGGCCTCGCAGATCGCAGCGGCGTCCGCCGCATCGTTCTTGCCGCCCTTGCCCGCCATGCGATAGGGCGTGACGAAGTGGCCGGCGATGAGGCGGACGTCCAATCCGAAACCGCGCAGCTTGCGCGCCCAGTGGTGGGCGCCGCCGCAGGCCTCCATCGCCACCAGACAGCCCGGCGGCAATTGCACGCACCAGGCGGCAAACTTGTCGGCGGGCAGGGCTTTGGCGGCAACCACGCGGCCGGCTGCATCAATGGCGTGAATCTGGATCACGCGCTTGGCCAGATCGACCCCGACTCGGGTAATCTCGTTCATGGGCTTCCCCTTTCACAGGCTTGCAGATTGACGATTCGCACCATCAATCTTGGCGCCTCGACGCCGTCAGCCAGAAGGTGGGAAGTCCCTTCGTATTCGTGAAGCATTTAATCGTGCACGAACGCCAGTCGAGCCGTTCACCGCCTGTAGCTGCGGACACCATCAGATCCATCAAACCATGCAGCCCAGAGTTGCTCGCCATGGCCTGAGGAAAATAGTAATGAAGGCCTGGAGCCTCTAGATCCCAATCGATAGCCAGTACACGCCAACCTCGCGCTGCCAATATGGCGGCCGCATTTGCGATGGTCATCGTGCGCCCAACGCCACCTTTGTAAGAATAGAACGAAACAATTTCACCCATGGTTTTCTCTGTTCTACGCTAGGTTTGGGAATGAGGTTGTTTCGTCGATCGGCATGAGTTGGCTCACGAAAGCATCGCCAGTCAAATTGATCCAGTTCGGATCAAATGTCGGGCAGCGCTTATGGTGCTCTGCAATCCGGACTGCCACTTCCTGAATGAACGTCTCGAGTCCAGCTTTGCTAGATAAATGTGACCGCACATGCGCCGGTTTTGCCTTGAAAACCTGAACCTTCGAAAATGAAGGCGGAATACGGTCTCCATCGTGAATCAATATTGGGATTATTAGTGTGGAAACGGAGTTTTTGGCGCGGTGTCCACACGTTCCTTCTCGTTCGAGCATGATGGCAAGTTCGCGCCGGCACCATTCAGTATCCCAGTATCCAGCACAAATTAGTGGAACCAATACTCGGCTTGTGGCCAGAGCGCTGCGCAGGTTGTCCGGCCAGTTTGCTCCTTCAACAATATCGTCACGGTCGACAAAAATCCGTACATCCGTCTTTCGAAGTTCCACCTGGAGGGCTTTTTTTAGGAAAGGTTTGAAGTGCTTATCTATCCACTCCTTCCACTTGTCAAACTGGCGATAACTGATGAAAACGTCCCATTGGTAGTCGTGCATGGCGAAAGTCTGGTTGTGCTTGCCTGGTACAAACTAGTGCAGAAACATCAAAAATGAAAATTACTACTGTCGCTTTGCCATCGCAGCTTCGGCATCCGCGAGTTCGGTAGTGCGGCGGCCATAGCCGAGGGTGCGGATGAGGGTGGCGGCTTGGGTGAGGGCCTCGCGGTCGCGGAAGAGGCGGGCGCGCGTCAGGTGGACGTCGGCGAGGAAAAGGGGCATCGGGCCACGCTCGGCGATCTGCTGGGCTTCGGCCAGGTGCTTCTGCGCCAGGGCGGGCTCGCCGCGGACGAAGTGGTAGAGCGCGGCGGTGAGCAGGCCTCGGGGAAGATGGTGCATCGATCCTGCGGCGCGGAGGCCGTTGACGGCGGCGACGACCTGCGGCAGGTCGAGCGTCGGCTGCGGGTTGGTGAGATCGGTTTCCAGGATCGCTCGGATCAACCCGACGCGGGCAAGCGTCAGGTGATTCAAGCCGATATCGAGCAAGTTCTGCGAGCCAGTCAAGACGATGTTCAGCGCGTAATTTCCTCGGCGTTCGACCTCGGTAAGGCCACCTGAGATTTGAGATTTGGATATTGAGATGGGCTGATTGAGCAGGTGCTGCCACGCGGCCTGTTCGACGGGGGGCAGCAGCCAGTCGCAGTAGCGGAAGCCTTGCAGCGAATAGAGCGGGTCGAACTGCGGCTGATCTTCCTGCTGCAGCCGTTCGGCCGCGGCGAAGAGGGCGCCGGCTTCGGCCCGTTGGCCGGACTGGTGCAAGGCATCCGCCGCCGTGGTGCGTTTGCCCATTTGTTCGAACGCATCGCCGCTCTGGTCGGCGTGGGTGATAGCCTGGTGGGCGTCGGTCACGGCGTCCGGCAACCGGCCCAACGTGACCTCCAACTCGCTAAGGTTGCTGGCAACAACACTCGCACGTATCCAGTCGCCCTTCTCAACCAGCATCTCCAACCCGGCACGCATCGGTTGCAGCGCTTCGGTCAAACGGCCGAGGGCACGGAGGCGGGTTGCGGCCTCGCTCAGCAGCCAGGCCTGATCGGCTGCAGCCAGGTTCGGCGACACCTGCCCCCACGGCTCGTCGAAGAAGGCCGCAGCCGCCGCGAGGTCGGCCCCGATCGCCCCAAGTTTTTTTGTGCTGTAGAAGCCACCACTTCCGCCGCCGCGGAGGATGCGGTCGAAGTAGACCTTGTCGCACGCCTCCTGATGTCGTCCGGCGAGGCAGCCGTGGGTGACGGCTTCGTAGAGCGGGGCCAGTCCGTCGATGCCGTCCGGCTGGTGCGGCGTGTTCTCGCAGAGGTAGTCGAACAGCCGCGAGTGGGCCGCCTGGAAGGCCTCGGGCTGCTCGCGCTTCAGCTGCGCCGCGAAGTACTCGCGGATCAGCGGGTGAGCGTCGATCGCGTCGGGCGAGACGGAGAGCAGTTCCACCTCGCTCAGCCGTTTTACTGCGATGTTCCACTGCTGCGGCGTCAGCTTCACCAGCGTATCGGTCAGCCCCCCAATTGCCGGCTCTGCCCGCAGGGCTTGCAGGCAACCTTTGGCCATCGGCCGGTCGAACAGGCCGGTCAGCCGCAGCACGGCCAGTTCGCGCTGGCGCTGCGGCCCGCCGCTCTGCAGCCAGCGCTCGTAGGCGGTCATCACCTTGAACGCCGAGCGGCCCTGGTGCTCCTGATCGGCCGCCTCGAACTTCACCTCGCGGTAGTGGCGGATGTCGCGGTCTTCATAGGCGTCGGCGATGAAGCGCCCGAGCAGGCTGAGGGTGAGTGCGTGGCCGCCGGCATCTCGCCACGCGGCGTGCAACTCCTCGTCCGTGCCGACGATCTGCAGGTGCCGCAGCAGGGATACCGCCGCTTCCTGGGCCAGCTTGTCGAGCTTCTGCTCCTCGGTGGTGGTGAGTGCCTCGACGTTCGTCAGGTGTTCACGCGTGGTGATGACCACCAGGCCGGGGTTGTCGGCGGCGAGTTCGCGCAGCAGGATTTCGAGCGCCGGGTCTTTCAGCCGCCCGGCCTGCGGATCGCCCGGCGGGTATTGCAGCGGCTCGATGCCGTCGAGGATCAGCAGCGTGCGGTGCTGGCGAATCAGCCCGGCCAGCCGCTCGCCCCGTTCATGCGCGCCGCCCCGGGTCGGATCGGGGTCGCCGAAGAATTCGAGGGCTTTGGCGATGAACAGGTCGGCGGAGGTCTGTCGGCTTTCGCCGGTCCCCTGGCTGTAGAAGCTCCAGTCGAAATACCGCTCGATGCCGGGCCAGCCTTGGGCCGCCAAGCGGGTCTGCACCCAGTGGAACACCAGCGAGGTCTTGCCCGCTCCGCCCCAGGCCATCAGCGTGTAGACGTTCAGTGTGTCGTTGTCCCAGGCAGCGTCGAGCGCCGCCAGTTCCGTTTCGCGACCAAACAGCATTTTGGGCGCGTGCTTCTGCAACTGCGTGCCGGAGATCTTGCGAGTGAATTGCGGGACGACCGGCAGGATGGCGTGAAGATCGCCGATCAGTTGCCCGAGCAAGTCGGCGTCGCTCTCGATCCTCGTGGCGTGCCGTCGACCGAGCGCCAGCCGGTCGAGGTGCAGCTGCTGGGCAGACGCCTTGTCGGTGGCGTAGACGAACAGCGGAATGCCGTGATGCAGGGCGATGAAGGCTTCCCACTGCGTGTAGCTGAAGCCGGAGCAGTCGCCGAGGGCGGCCCGCAGCGCGGGATGGTTGGCGAGGAACTCGGGCTCGGCCTTCAGGTACTCCGCGACCGCAGCGGGAGCGGCCAGGGCGCCGGGTTTCTCGCCGACCAGGTGAATGACAACGGCGCGCGGGCGGATCTCGTCGGCCAGCTTCTTGACCGTGTCCACGGCCGTCTGCGGGAAGTCTTCCTGCACCCGCACGTTGATCCGGGTGCGCGCGAGGTAGCCGCGCAACTGTCCTCGCAGGCCGGGAAACGGTGCGCAGGCCTTCTCGAATTCGTCGGAGACGCACGAAATGAAGACGCCATCTCCAGCTGGTTTTGGTTTGTCGGGCATGTTGTGGTCTTGGCCTGATCCTCGACTGCGGTAGCCTGCTGCCTGCTGCCTGCTGCCGCCTCCCCTGCACAGCCTGCTGCGAAGACGCTTTGCAAGCTTCAGTCCGTCCATTCTCAGCTGCAGGCTGCCGCAGTCAAACCGATTTCAGCGCTGCTTCGGCGACGGCGAGTGCTTCGTTGCGGCGGCCGTGGCCCATCGCGTGATCAGACCGGCACCGCCGGGCAGTAGCGCCGCACGAACTCCGCGTGATCGGGCATCGCCGCCACGCATTGCGCGATGGTGTCGGACACGCCCTTGAAGTAGGTCGCTGTCTCCTCCACGCCCTGCAACTCGGCCAGTGCCAGCCAGCCTTTGGGACGCAGGTTCTGGCCCTCCATCACTTCAAGCCAGCTGGGCTCGCGGAACAGGTCGCCATCCACATTGGCCAGGCGCCCGCTGGAGGCATACAGGGCCATGCGCCGACGCAGGTTCTCGGGAATGGCCATGGCCGCGCAGGCCTTCCAGAATTCGCTGTCGTCGCGCTGGTTCAGGTGGTAGTGCAGCACGATGAAGTCGCGCACGTACTCGTAGCGTTCGCGGCTCTGGCGGTTGTACTCGTCGATCTCCAGCGCGTCGAAGCCGCTGTGCGGGAAGGCCTCGATCAGCTTGGCCACGCCCATCTGGATCAGGTGCAGGGCCGTCGACTCCAGCGGCTCGACGAAGCCGGCGGACATGCCGATGGCCACGACGTTGCGGCTCCAGGCCTGGCGACGCATGCCGGTGCGGAACTTGATGACTCGCGGGTCGGCGAGCGGCTGGCCATCGAGGTGCTTGAGCAGCACG
The DNA here is from genome assembly GCA_963422775.4 of uncultured Roseateles sp. Taxonomy (GTDB): domain Bacteria; phylum Pseudomonadota; class Gammaproteobacteria; order Burkholderiales; family Burkholderiaceae_C; genus Pelomonas. The sequence continues at coordinate 52,743 of CAUJSJ030000147.1, read as the reverse complement.
CCGGCCGCCTCGTCGTCGCTGACATGACTGCTCGAATAGACATGCCCGTTGCCCACGCGGTGCTGCAGCGGGATGCGCCATTGCCAGCCGGCGCGGTGTGCGGTCGAACGCGTGTAGGGCAGCAGCGGGGCGGTGCTTTCGCTGGGCACGGCCACGGCACGGTCGCAGGGCAGCCAGTGGCTCCAGTCCTCGAAGCCGGTGTTCAGCGTCTTCTCGATGAGCAGGCTCGCGAAGCCCGAGCAGTCCAGGAACAGATCGCCTTCGACGAGTTCACCGCTTTGCATCTGCACCGCGCGCACATGGCCCGGGTTCGGCCCGGGCGCTTCGTTGAGCAGCACCTGCACGACCTTGCCCTCGGTGCGGCGCACGCCGCGGGCCTCGCTCAGCTTGCGCAGATGCCTTGCGTAGAGCGATGCGTCGAAATGGTAGGCATAGCCCAGGGCTTCCAGCGGCGAGCCCTTCATGTCGGGCCGCGGCAGCATGAAGCGGTTCGCCTTGGCCGCCATGTTGGAGATGACGTAGGCATCCAGCGGCAGCGCACGGCCCAGCGCCCGCAGGCGCAGCCAGTATTGCGAGAAGTCCACCGGCCACAACGCCTCGCGGCCGACACCGCCGAAGCCGTGGAAATAGCGCTCGCCCTGGCGCCCCCAGTTGACGAACTCGATGCCGAGCTTGAACGTGCCCTGCGTGGCCTTCAGGAACTCGGCTTCATCGATCCTGGCCAGGCCGTTGAACATGCGGATGGGCGGGATGGTGGCCTCGCCGACGCCGATGATGCCGATCTCGTCGGACTCGACGAGGCGGATCTCGTAGGGGGACTTGAGCACCGCGCTCAGTGCCGCCGCCGACATCCAGCCGGCCGCACCGCCGCCGACGATCACCACCCGCCGCAGCGGCTTGGCCCAGTTCTCCATCCAATGTCCCCGTCTTGTTTGTGTGCGAGTCTAGGCAGGCGCCTGCCCGCTCGGCATGGTCGCTATCCCGCAGCGCCGGCCACGCGGGCACGCAGAAAGCTGTCGTGGTCGGGCATGCGAGCCGCCAGCGCCGCGATGGCCTGGTGGCGCTCGGCCAGATAGCGGCCCGCCAGCTCGGCCGGCATCTCGTCCAGCCAGGGGCTGCGCCGCCGTGGCCAGTGGCCCATGCCGGCGTGGATGGCCAGCCAGCTCGACGTGTCGAAGGCCTCGTTGTCGTAGACGTGCAGCGTGCCGGTCTCGCGCCAGGCGTGCAGCTTGTAGTCCAGCGACTCGGGCAAAGCCATGCTTGTCAGTGACCGCCAGAACTCGCTGTCGCGTCGTTCGCTCAAGGCGTAGTGCAGGATGATGAAGTCGCGGATGCGCTGGTACTGGCGCAGCTGCTGCACGTTGAAGCCGACCGCGGCCTCGGCGTGGTCGGCCTCGCCGAGCAGCGGGATGAGCCGGCCCAGCGCGTTGTGCACCATGAAGATGGCGGTGGACTCCAGTGGCTCCAGGAAGCCCGCGGCCAGGCCGATGGCGACGACGTTCTTGACCCAGAAGCGCTCGCGGTGCCCGGTGCGAAACCGCAGCAAGCGCGGCTCGGCCAGCACGGGTGCATCGAGCTGAGCCAGCAGTTGCTCACGGGCGCGGCCTTCGTCGATGAAGCGGCTGCTGAACACATGGCCGTTGCCGGTGCGGTCCTGCAGCGGGATGCGCCAGGCCCAGCCGGCTTCCAGTGCCGTCGAGCGCGTGAAGGGCGCCAGGCCGCCGGGCGCGCGTTCGGTGGGCACGGCCCAGGCGCGGTCGACGGGCAGCCAGTGGCCGTAGTCGACGAAGCGCTGCTCCAGCGTCTGGCCGATCAGCAGGGACGCCAGGCCCGAGCAGTCGATGAAGAGGTCGCCTTCGACCTCGCGTCCGTCCGCGAGGCGCAGCGCGCGCACACGGCCGTCCTCGTGGCGGTCCACGCCGGCGACGCGGCCCTCGGTGCGCCGCGCGCCGCGGCTCTCGGCCAGGCGGCGCAGGAAGGCCGCGTACAGCGTCGCGTCGAAGTGGTAGGCATAGGTGTAGCGCGAGGCCAGGCCCTGGTCGCCCTCGGCCGGCCGGCAAAAGCGCCCCTGGCTGGCCATCACCGTCGGCAGGCAGAACTCGCCCAGCGGCGTGCCGGGCGCCGCTTGCAGGCGCCTGAGCTGGCCCCACAGCGCCATCGGGCCGTCCAGGTGGCCGAAGTCGCCGAAGGTGTGGAAGTAATGCTCGCCGCGCTGCTTCCAGTCGCGGAACTGGATGCCGAGCTTGTAGCTGCCGCGCGTGGCGGCGAGGAAATCGGCTTCGGCGATGCCGAGGATGTCGTTGAACTGGCGGATCGACGGGAAGGTGGCCTCGCCGACGCCGATGATCCCGATTTCCTCGGACTCGACCAGCTCGACTGTGACGCCGCGCAGCCCCGTCGCCAGCGCGGCGGCCGACATCCAGCCGGCGGAGCCGCCGCCGAGGATGACGATGCGCCGGATGCGGCTCATGCGGGGCTAGCGCGCTGCGGCGCGCTCCCGCAGGAAGTCGGCATAGGCCAGCGCGCTGCGCTTGAGGGTGCGCTGCTGGGTCTCGAAGTCCACATGCACGAGGCCGAAGCGGCGCTCGTAGCCGAACGCCCATTCGAAGTTGTCCATCAGCGACCAGATGAAATAGCCGCGCACGTCCACACCGTTGTCCATGGCCCGAGAGCATGCCGCGAAATGCTGCTTGATGTAGGCCTGGCGTTGCAGGTCGTCGACTTCGCCGGCGCTGAGCTTGTCGTCGCTGGACATGCCGTTCTCCGTGACGTACAGAGGCGGCAGGTTGGGGTAGTCGCGCTTAAAGGCCTCGAAGAGGTCCTGCAGGCCCTGCGGGTAGACCTCCCAATCCATCGTCGTGCGCTCGACCTCGGGGTGGCGCACCCAGTCGATGGTGTCCGGCCCCTTGGAGCGCAGCACGGCGCGGCTGTAGTAGTTGATGCCGAGGTAGTCGATGGGCTGCTGGATGAGGTCCATGTCGCCGGGCAGCACCAGCGGCTCGCAGCCCTTCCAGTAGCGCCACAGGTCGGCCGGGTACTCGCCCTTGAGCAGCGGGTCCAGCACCCAGCGGTTCTGGTAGGTCTCGAAGAGGTGGGCGGCGTCGCGGTCCGCAGCCGAGTCGGTGTCGGCATAGCCGGGCGCGCAGTTGGCGACGATGCCGTGCAGCGCCTGCGGCGCGTTGGCGCGCAGGATCGGCAGCGCCATGCCATGGCCCAGCAGCAGGTGATGCATGGCCTGCGCGGCCCAGCGCGGGTTGGCCCGGCCCGGCGCGTGGTGGCCGTCGCCGTAGCCGAGGTAGGCCGAGCACCAGGGCTCGTTGTGGGTCGTCCAGGCGGCCACGTCGCCGTGGCCGGCCAGCACGCGGCTCATCAGATGGGCGTAGTCGGCGAAGCGGTAGGCCGTGTCGCGGTTCAGCCAGCCGCCGCGGTCCTCCAGGTGCTGGGGCAGGTCCCAGTGGTAGAGCGTCACGAAGGCGCGAATGCCGCGCTCACCCAGCCCGTCCAGCAGGCGCTTGTAGAAGTCGATGCCGCGCGAGTTGGGTCGTCCGGATTCGTCCATCACGCGTGGCCAGGCGATGGAGAAGCGGTAGGCGTCGACACCCAGGCGCTGCAGGATGTCGAGGTCTTCGTTCAGGCGGTTGTAGTGGTCGCAGGCGATGTCGCCGTTCTCGCCGCGCAGCACCTTGCCCGGGGTGGCGCAGAAGCGGTCCCAGATCGATTCGAGTCGCCCGTCCTGATGGGCAGCGCCCTCGATCTGGTAGGACGAGGTCCCAGCGCCGAAGACGAAGTCGCGGCGGTGCATCGGCGAGCCGGCGGGCGGCGAAACGAGGTCGGCCAGGGAGGTGGGAGGCGGTGTCAGATCCATGTCGGGCAGTCAGGAGGAGAGAGGCAGCGCGTGCAGTGCCGTGCGCCAGGGTTGCAGGGCCAGCGGCTCGGCGGGCAGGGGGCCGCGCACGCCGCAGATGAAGGAGGCGTAGCGGTTGGCCAGCGCCAGCGTGGCGGGCAGGTCGCGCCGCAGCGCGAGGCCCGCCAGCAGCAGCGCCGTGAAGGCATCGCCCGCGCCGACGGTGTCGACGACATGCGGCTGGATGACGCCCGCGCCCTGGGCCAGCAGCACGCCGCCGGGCGCGTAGAAGCGCCACCCGCTGGCGCCGCAGGTCAGCACCAGGCGCTGCAGCGCGAAGCGCGCCATCACCGCAGAGGCGCGGCCCGCGTCGTCGTCCGCGGCGGCGTCGAACCAGCCGGCAAGTTGGGCCAGTTCCTCGTCGTTGAGCTTGACCCAGTCGGCCAGCATCAGGGACTCGGCGGCCAGCAGCCGGGCGTCGGTGCCCGGGCGCAGGTTCAGGTCCAGCAAACGCGTGCCGGCGAAGGGCTTGACGATCTCGCGCAGTGCGGCACGCGATACCGGGTGGCGCTGGGCCAGGCTGCCGAAGTAGACCAGCGAGGCGTTCGCGCCGGCCAGGTGCCGGCGGGCCGTGTCGGCGTCGAGGTGGTCCCAGGCCGCGTCGCCGTGGATCTCGAAGCGGTGGCCGCCGGCCTCCTCGTGCACGCTGACCCGGCCCGTGGCGTGCTGGGCATCGCGCTGCAGGCCGGCGTCCTCCAGGCCGTAGCGCCGAGCGCTGTCCCGCACCAGGCGGCCGTTGTCGTCGTCTGCGCCGATGCGGCTGACGAACAGGACCGGCACGCCGAAGGCGGCGGCGGAGCGCGCCACGTTGAAAGGCGCGCCGCCCGCGACCGGGCCGTCATGGAATTCATCGACCAGGGCTTCGCCCAGGACGGCGATGGGGGAGAGGGACATGTCGGCGGGGCGGCCTGTTGGAGTTGCGGAAATATTCTATGCAACAAGAATTGTTTAGTGAACAATTCGGGACCTAGGCTTTGCCTCAGGGTGAGCGATGAGCCTGTCGCCCCAGGGAGGGCAGGGCGGCGATGCCACAATCGCTGCCGAGGCGGGGTGCTAAACAACAGCTGGAGCGCGGGCAATGGCCGACAAGGGAGTGACGATTCGCGAACTGGCCGAGGCTGCCGGCGTGTCCATCGGGACGGTGTCGCGGGCGCTGAAGGGCCAGCCGGGGTTGTCGGAGCAGACCCGCGCGCAGGTGATGACAGTCGCCCAGCAGATGGGCTACGACACGGCCAAGCTGCGCACCGGCAAGCCGCGCCGCATGCTGTTCCTGTACAGCCGCAGCATCGGCTCGCTGGCGAACAACCCCTTCTACTCCTACGTGCTGCACGGCGCCGAGACGGTCTGCCGCGAGGCTGGCGTGCCGCTGAGCCTGATGTCGGTGCTGGCCGGCGACGACGTGGCCGGCCAGGTGCGCCGCCACGAGGCCGATGCGCTGCTGGGGGCCGGCTATTTCGACCCCGAGGCCATGGAGGCCATCCGCCGCTGCGAGCTGCCGCTGGTGCTGGTAGACCATTTCTACCCAGGCGTGCGCTGCGTCAACGACGACAACCAGCTCGGCGCCTGGCTGGCGACCCGCCATCTGCTGGAAGGCAACTCCCAGCGCATCGCCGCCATCTTCGGCCCGCTGGCGCACTACTCGACGTCGCTGCGCGCCAAGGGCTTCCGCCGCGCGCTGTTCGAGGCGGGCCGGCTTTATGACCCCGAGTACGAGGTCACGCTGGACCCGGCGCTGGAGTACCGCGACGCCGGCCGCGACGCGATGCGCCGGCTGCTTGAGCTACCCCAGCCGCCGGATGCCGTCTTCGCCTACAACGACTCGACGGCGATCTTCGCCATCGAGCTCTGCCACGAGCGCGGCCTGCGCGTGCCCGAGGACATCCGCTTCATCGGCTACGACGACATCGAGGAGGCTGCGCGCAACAAGCCGCCGCTGTCCACCGTGAAGATGGACAAGGAGGCGCTGGGCAACGTCGCCGCGCGCGCCCTCATCGAAGGCGATATCGCGCCCAACGATGCGTCGCTGCCGGTCGAACTCGTCATTCGAGAAAGTTCGGCCCTCCCGGCGCTGGCCGACGCGCCCGGCGCTGCAATGCGCCCGCGCAAGGCTGGGCGCCGGGCCGTCGCCGCTGGCGGCTGAGCGGCCGGGCAGCGGCGCCGAGCAGCCCGCTGAGGCTCAGGCCTCGTGCAGTACCTGTCGCTGCGGCAGGCGGCGCGTGGGCGCCATGCGTTTGAACAGCCGCAGCATGAAGCGCGCTGCACGCGTCAGCGCCAGGTCCAGCGCGCTGCGCCAGTCGGGAGCGACAGAAGACACGACGACCGGCGCGGCGCCGGGAATGCGCAACTCGATCTGGCAGCGCTTGTCGACGCCGCCGCGCGGGCCGTTCACGTCCGACAGCTGGACCTGCGCGCGCGGTACCCGCCAGCTGTTGCGGCGCAGCGCGAAGCGCACGCGCTGCTCGACGCCTTCGCGCAGCGCGGCCGCCTCGGGGTTGCGGGTCTGAAAAAGCACTTGCATGTCGATGCTCCTGGGTTGAAAGGCACGGCAAGTTAGCAGTGGGTTGTGCAGCGACCCAGCATGTTTTGCCTTGCGCCTGGTTCGGAGAAAGCTGACGGCGGCTCGCTTCCGCGTTCCCTGATCGGAGATCAGCGTCTGGTTGCTGTTTCGCGGGCGTTGCAGAACCTACCGTCGCGGCTCGCCTGAACGTCAGATGGTCTGTTCGTTCATCCAGGTTCTGCAACCAAGTCGAGGTCCATCCATGCGCTCCTATTCTCCCGACAGCCCCGAAGCGGCGGCCCGCATCATTGCCTTGCTGCTGGTGGCGGATGGGCATGTCTGCCGCAGCGAGATCGAGGTGTTGAATCACCTGGGCATCGAGCGCGAGTTGGGCTTGCAGCCCGGCAGCTTCGGGCAGCAGGTTCAAGTGCTGTGCGAAGACTTGCTGCTGGGCGCGGATGCCGGTGGCGGGCTGATGGGCGGCATCGACGCGCCGACGCTGGCCGCCTTGATGGCCGAGATCAAGAGCCCGGAGCTTCAGCGCAAGGTGCTGGCACTGGCCAGCGCCGCAGCCGAGGCTGACGAGCACCTGGCCGAGGCCGAGCTCGTCGTGCTGAGCGCCGCTCGCCAGCAGTGGGGCCTGGCGGCGGCGTGAGCCGGCTGCCGCTGCTTCCCGCCCGTCGGCCACCCCGCGTCCCATTGCCTTCACCGCCCTCGCACCATGGACACCACGTACTTGCTTCTCGTCCTCGCAGCCACGCTGCTTGTCTCCACCCTCTACGCCTGGCGCCAGGGCAACGCGCGCCGCGATGTCGCGCTGCTGGGCAGCTTCGGTCTGCTTTTCGGCAGTGGTGCGCTTGCCGCCGCCATCCTCTGAGGGTGCGACATGGATGCGCTGCTTCCCCTTCTTCAGTCCGATTTCATGGGCAAGCCAGCCTGGCTGTGGCTGGTGTTCGTGGACATCGTCGTGGCGCTGCTGGCCTTCGACCCTGGGCGTGCTGCACCGGGACGACCATGAGATCGGCGTGCGCGAAAGCCTGCTGCTGTCGGCCGGCTACATCAGCGTGGCGTTGCTGTTTGGTGCCTGGGTGTGGTGGTACCTCGGCGCGCAAAGCGGCATGGACTACTACACCGGCTTCATGATCGAGAAGTCGCTGTCGATGGACAACGTCTTCGTCATCGCGCTGATCTTCAGCTTCTTTGCCGTTCCCCGGCGATACCAGCATCGCGTGCTGTTCTGGGGCATCCTCGGCGTGATCGTGCTGCGCGCGCTGATGATCGGCTTGGGGGCAACGCTGGTCAGTCAGTTCAGCTGGCTGCTCTATGTATTTGGCGCGTTCCTGGTTTTTACCGGCATCAAGATGTGGGTGATTGCGGACCACACGCCCGACATCGCCAGCAACCCGGTGCTGAAGTTCCTGCGGCGCCACATGCGCGTGACCGAAGGCTTGCGCGGCAACGCCTTCTGGGTGCGTGAGGCCGACCCGGCTACAGGCAGGGTCGAGCGGTTTGCGACGCCCTTGTTCCTGGCGCTGATGCTGGTGGAGATCGTCGACCTGGTCTTCGCAGTGGACTCGGTACCGGCCATCTTCGCCATCACCACCGATCCGTTCATCGTCTACACCAGCAACATCTTCGCCATCCTGGGCCTGCGGGCGCTCTACTTCGCACTGGCCGCCATGATCCATCGCTTCAAGTACCTCAAGTACGCGCTGGCCCTGGTGCTGGTGTTCATCGGCGGCAAGATCTTCCTGGTCGGTTTCATCGGCAAGATCCCGGCGGCCATCTCGCTGTCGGTCACGTTCGGCCTGATCGGTGGCGGCGTGCTGGTGTCGCTTTGGAAGACGCGCAGAGAACCGCCCGCCATGTCGGCCTGATGCCAGTCCGGCGCATGGAGGTTCAGTGGGCAGGGTGGGCGATCAGCTAGGTAGTTGCACCGCTTCTCGTTTGATCTGTCGAAGAACGAAAATCACGCTGTTTACTAAAACAGCGTCGCTTCAAGCGACCCAGGAGACAGCCGTGCTTGCCGATCCGGATGGGGCCGCCGCGCCTTTGACGCCTCGCCCCTCAGTGGCACCCGCGCCGGTTGCGGCGGACCGCGTGCCGATGCCGCAGAAGATCGGCTTCGGCCTGGGGTCCTTCCTCGACATGTGGGGCCACTGGCTCTACCAGTCACTGGCCTTCCACGTCTTCAACGTCTTCCTGGGCGTGGCGCCCGGGCTGATCTCCACGGCGCTGGGCATCAAGATCTTTGTGGACGCGGTCTCGGACGCACTGTTCGGCTGGCTCTCCGACAACGCGCGCACGCGCTGGGGGCGCCGCCGGCCTTTCATCCTCGTCGGCGGCGTGCTCGCCGGCATCGGCCTGCCGCTGATGTTCGCCGTCGGTCGCGGCTGGACGGACACCGAGTACTTCGTCTTCATGCTCGTGTCGACGTGTCTGTACGTGCCGGCCATGAGCTGCTTCGTCATGCCCTGGAACAGCCTGGGCGCGGAGATGACGCCGGACTATCACGAGCGCACCCGCGTGATGTCGGTGAAGAACGCGATCCAGAAGATCCCCGAGCTGGCAATGTTCGTCGCCGCCCAGTTCACGACGCTGGCCTTCTTCTACGACGCCAACGGCAAGCCCGACATCCTGCTGGGTGCCCAGGTCTACACCAGCATCCTGGGCGGCATCATGGTGGTCGTGTCGGTAGCGATCTTTCTGCTGACGCGTGAGCGCTACTACGAGAAGGTTGTCGCCCGCAGCACCCAGCGCGTGCCGTTCAAGGACACCCTCTACCGCACGCTGAAGAACCGCCCCTTCCGCCAGATGCTGGGCACCATGCTGGCCTACAACATGGCCACGGCCATGGTCGGGCTGCTGGGCTACTACGCGACGGTCTACTACGTCTGCGGCGGCAACATCGTCGAGGCCACCAAGTGGAACTCGCTGATGGGCGTCGCAGGCATGGGCTGCGGCCTGGCCGGCATCGTGTTTGCGGGCTGGGTGGCCAAGGCTTACGGCAAGCGCAGCGCGCTGATGACGGTGCTTGCGCTGGGCATCTTCGCGTTCATCGGCGACTGGTTCTTCTACAACCCGCAGCTGCCCTGGCTGCAACTCTTCGCCAGCGGCGGCGTGGCCTTCATCGGCGCGGGCTTCTGGACGATCTACGGCTCGGCCATGGCCGACGTGGTCGACCATGACGAGCTCGGCAGCCACCAGCGCCGCGAGGGCTCGTTCGCGGCTTGCGGTTCCTGGATCTCCAAGGTGGGTCTGGCGCTGGGCAACATGACCTCGGGCTGGGTGCTGCAGTTCACTGGGTTCGATTCCAAGCTGCCGCTTCAGGGCGAGGACGCCATCTTCCTGATCCGCATCTTCCTGTCGGGCATCCCCATCTGCGGCCTGCTCGTCGCCCTCTTCATCGTGTCGCGCTACTTCCTGACGGAGCAGCGCATGCACGAGATCCGCGCCGAGCTCGAAGCCCGCCGCGGCACTGTCTAGGAGTTGTCCATGACTTCAATGTGGCTGCGCCGCGCGCTGCTGGCTGCGTCTGCTTGCCTGTCCCTGGCTTGCCAGGCCGCCCCGCATGAAACGCTCAAGCTCGACGCCCCCAAGCCCAACCTGGCGCCGACGCCACCGATGGGCTGGAACTCCTGGAACAAGTTCGCCTGCAACGTCAGCGAGCAGTTGATCCGCCAGCAGGCCGACGCGATGGTCGCCTCCGGCATGAAGGCCGCGGGCTACACCTACATCGTCATTGACGACTGCTGGCAGAAGACCCGTGACGCCGACGGCAACATCCAGGCCGACCCCGAGCGCTTCCCGACGGGCATGAAGGCGCTGGCGGACTACGTGCATGCCAAGGGACTCAAGTTCGGCCTGTATTCCGACGCCGGCGCGCTGACCTGCGGCGGCCGCCCGGGCAGCGCCGGCCACGAGTTCCAGGACGCGCGCCAGTACGCGAAGTGGGGCGTGGACTGGCTGAAGTACGACTGGTGCTACACCGGGCCGCGCAACCCGGAGGCGGCCTACACCATCATGGCCAAGGCGCTGCGCGAATCGGGCCGAGACATCGTGCTGTCCATCTGCGAATGGGGCTCGAGCCAGCCCGGCCGTTGGGCCGCTCCCATCGGCCATCTGTGGCGCACGACGGGCGACATCTGGGACGCCTGGAAGGGCAAGAAGGAGTGGTCGCACGGCCTGCTGGACATCATCGACATGAACGCCGAGCTGTGGACCGACGCCGCGCCCAACGGCTGGAACGACCCGGACATGCTGGAGGTGGGCAACGGCGGCATGACGACGACCGAGTACGAGAGCCACTTCTCGATCTGGGCGATGCTGGCCGCGCCGTTGGTGGCCGGCAACGACATGGCCAAGATGGACGCCGATACCAAGCGCATCCTGACCAATGCCGAGGTCATCAAGGTCGACCAGGACCCACTGGGTCGTCAAGGGCGCCGCATCTGGCGCCAGGGAAATCTGGAGGTCTGGGCTCGAACGCTGCAGGGCGGCGACCGCGCCGTCGTGCTGTTCAACCGCGGCGAGACGGCGGCCGACATCAAGGTGGGCTGGGACCAACTGGACTGGCCCGCGAAACTCAAGGTCGAGGCACACGACCTGTGGTCAGGCAAGAAGACCCGCGATGTTTCCGCTCAGGTCGGAGGTCGCGTGGCGGCGCACGGCGTGCTGATGCTGCGCCTCACGCCTTCGCCCTGACGGCAGGCGGGTCGGCCTGCCTGAGCGTCTGCAGCAGCATGCGCTGCAGGCTGTCCACTGCCTTGTTGCCCTTGGACGCCTGGCTGCGGTACACAGCCACCTCCATCGGCGCCAGTGGCCCAAGCCCATGCTCGGCGCCCAGCAACTGCAAATGGGCTGGCGCGCTGCACTGCGTGAGCACGGCCACCGCCAGCCCGCTGTCAACGGCGGCAATCTGGCCGGCCAGGTTGGAGCTGTTGTAGACCACCTTGTAGGGCCGGCCCTGCAGGGCCAGCGAGTTGATGGCGCTGCGCCGGCCGAGGCTGGCTTCCTCGTAGACGGCGATGGGCAAAGGCGTGCGGCGCCAGACATCGAACTGCGGTGAACCCACCCAGACCATGGGCTCGTGAAAGAGCAGGGTGCCGCGCCTGGCGTGGTCGCGCGACACGAGGGCCAGGTCGAGGTCACCGCGGGCCACGCGCGGGATCAGCGAGGTTGATTGTTCGCAGTCCAGCAGGATCTCGACGCCGCCGTGCCGCGGGGCGAATCGCTTGAGCACCGGTGTCAGGTACTGGCTCGCGTAGTCGTCCGGCACGCCCAGCCTCACGAGGCCGGCGACGTCATCCTCGCGCAGCGCCGCCTGGGCCTCGGCCTGCAGATCCAGCATGCGCCGTGCATAGCCCAGCAGCGTCTGGCCTTCGTGCGTCAGTTCAAGCTGGCGCGCGCCGCGCGTGAGCAGCCGGTGCCCGATGGCCGATTCCAGCTTCTGGAGTTGCATGCTGACGGCCGACTGCGAGCGGTGGATCTCGGCCGCAGCGCTGGACAGCGAGCCCGCATCCACCACGGCAACGAAGCATTTCAGCCAGTCGATCTGCAGGTCGCGCATGGTTTCGAAAATCGGATGGGTTGCGTTCGAATTGTGCGCTTTTCGGAATTGCGGGCATCCAGCACATTGGTGGCATGAAGTACCTTGTGAGCCCCACGACCGCCTTCGCGGCCACCCCCTCCGGCATGGCCCGAGTCGTCACCGCCGGCCCGCTCGACGCCCGCGCTGGCAGCCTGATGCTGCTGCTGTGCTTCATCTGGGGCTTGCAGCAGGTGTCGCTGAAGGCCGTGGCCGCGCAGGCCAGCCCGATGCTGATGGTGGCGCTGCGCTCGCTCATCGCCCTGGCGCTGCTGGCGATGTTGATGCGCTGGCGCGGTGAGGTGCCGGATCGCAGGCGCTGGAAGGCCGGTGCCTTGGCGGGCAGCCTCTTCGGCCTGGAGTACCTGCTGGTGTCCGAAGCGCTGCAGCTGACGCATGCCTCGCATGTCGTCATCTTCCTGTACACCGCGCCGCTGTTCGCGGCCCTGGGGCTGCACTGGTGGCTGCCGGCAGAGCGGCTGGGCGCGCGGCAGTGGAGCGGCATCGCACTGGCCTTCGGTGGCATCGCGCTGGCCTTCCTCGGCGGGCGCGCCGATGGCGCCGCCGCGGCGCCGCTGGGCGACCTGCTGGCACTGATGGCCGGCATGGCCTGGGGCGCGACGACGGTGACCATCCGTTGCTCGCTACTCGCCGCAGCGCCGGCCACCGAGACCTTGTTCTACCAGTTGCTGGGCGCGGCCTGCCTGTTGCTGCCCGGTGCCTGGCTGGCCGGGCAGTGGCACTTCGAGCCGTCGGCGCTCGTGTGGACGCATCTGGCCTTCCAGAGCCTGGCGGTGTCCTTCGCGAGCTTTCTGGCCTGGTGCTGGCTGCTGCGCCGCTACCTGGCTTCGCGGCTGGGCGCGTTCGCCTTCCTCACGCCACTGTTTGGCGTCTTGCTGGGTGGGTGGTTGCTGGGAGAAGCCCTGGAGGCATCGTTCATCGCCGGCGGTGGCCTGGTGCTGGCGGGCATCGCATTGGTCAGCAGCGAGCGGGCGTAAAAAAGCCGCTCGGCGTGAACCGAGCGGCCTTGGCTTGCGTGCTGATCAGGTGATCAGAACGAGTAGGTGCCGCGCACGTAGTACGTGCGGCCAGCTGCGTTGGCGTAACGCGAATCCCAGCCACCGGACTGGAACAGGTCGCCCTGGTTGGTGAACGGCGGGTCGCGGTCAAACAGGTTGCGAACGCCCAGCACCAGAGACGTGCCCTTCATCGGCGTCCAGCTGCCGTACAGGTCGGTCGTCGAGAAGGCCGAGACGTGGTTCGTCGGGGTGAAGTCCACGTAGCCCGACTTGTAGTGGATCGCAGTGCCCAGCGCGAAGGTGCTGTAGGACCAGTTGGCCGTCAGGTTGTGTTGCCACTTGAAGACGGGGCCGGCACCGGAGTAGACGCCGACGTTCTGGTTCCAGGGACCCGACGGGTAATCCTGATACTCGTACTTGTTGACGAAGGTGCTGTTCAACGCGAAATCGAACTGGCCGACGTTGGAGCGCAGGCGGTACTGGGCGCTCAGGTCCACACCGTTGGTGTTGGTGCCGCCCAGGTTCTGGTTCAGCTGTTCAACGTAGCCGCAACGCGGGCCAGGGCAGTTGCTGGTGATGGACAGCAGGTTGCCAGGCTGCGCGAAGTGGAAGTACTGCTGCCACTGCGAGTAGTTCTGGAACAGCGTCGACTGGGGCAGGACGGCAATCGCGTTCTTGATCTTGATCGCCCAGAGGTCGATGCCCAGGCTCATGTCGGCCATCGGTTCGAAGACGGCGCCCAGGGTGTAGTTCTTGGCCTTCTCAGGCTTCAGGAAGGGGTTGCCGCCGTTCTGGACCTGGAACTGGCCATTGCAGTTGGCCTGCGATGCGCCGGGGATGGCGGTGCCGCCCGGGCAGTTGATCGGGTTGTTGAAGTTGCCGGCGGTGTTGGTGAACGAAGTGGAGCTGTAAAGCTCGAACAGCGTCGGCGCGCGGAAGCCCGTCGAAGCCGAGCCGCGGAACAGCATTTCCTTGCTGGGCTGGAAGCGGAAGGAAATCTTCGGATTGGTGCTGTCGCCGAAGTCGCTGTACTTGTCGTAACGCAGCGAGCCGGTCAGCTCCAGCATCTTGTTCACCGGCACGTTGACTTCGGTGTACAGGGCCGAGACATCGCGCTTGCCCTTGGACGTCGCGTCGGGATCGACACCGGTGGACGCCGAGACGAGCTGGGCGAAATCCTTGACCGGGTGCGAGTCGAAGTCCTCATGGCGGCGCTCAACGCCCAAGGCGATCTGGGCAGGGCGACCAGCGCCAATCCAGTCACCCAGTTCGCGGCTGGCCGTGATCTTGAAGATGTTGACCTTGCCGGTCGCGGTCTGCAGCTTGCCGTTCAGGGCGGCCTTTTCCAGCAGGGCGGTGCCCGCGGCGCTTTGCGTGCCGAAGGGATTGATGACGCCTTCCAGGAGGCCTTCACCAATCATGTCGCCGTCGCCATAGCCACCGGTCAGATTCTGGTCGACGGTGTTCTTGTTGGCCGAGAACTTGATCGAGTAGTCCCAGTTTGCCGCGTTGCCGTCGGCCGACAGCACGATGCGGCTTTGCTTGTTCTCGTTCATCTGGGCGCGCGAGCCGTTCGGGAAGTCGCGCCAGAGGACGTAGACGAATCCCGGCTGCACGGCCACCGGGTTGGCGAAGGCAGCAGAAGGGCTGAAGGGCTTCGTGCCAGCCGAGCCGTCGTCGAAGGTCGGGTCGACGTGGGCGGTGGGGAAGTAGGGGTTCTTCTGACCATTGGGCATGGTCGGGTTCATGTAGTAGCCGCCGTAGGGCACGGGGGCGATGCGCGTCGTGACCCGGTTGCGGGTCAGGAAGGCTTCAGCGCCGAGTTCCAGCGAGTCGTTGACGCGCAGCGTGCCCTTGAGCATCCCGGACACGGTGTCCGACTTGGGTGCGAAGTCGACGAAGTTGGGCGTGACGATCTTGCACTGCGTGCCGCCAGCGATGGGGATCAGCGACGTGCCCGTGCAGGTCGGAGCCGCCGGGTTGTACAGCGTGCCGAAGTCCTGGGTGTAGTTGGCGGGGTCGGTGCTGTTGGACAGGCCGCCGACGATGCGCTTGTTGAAGTCGCGCTCGTTGCCGGCGATCGGGTCTTCCTTGCGTACGCTGAAGAAGCCCAGCACGTTGAAGCCCTGGGTGGCGAGGTCGCCGAAGCCCACGCCGATGTTGCCGCTCTTGGCGCGGCCGCCGGTGTGCTTGGGCGAGTCATAGCCCAGCGTGATGGTGGCGCCGTTGTAGCTCTTCTTCGTGATGAAGTTGATCACGCCGCCGATGGCGTCGGTACCGTACAGGGCCGAGGCGCCGTCGCGCAGCACTTCGATGCGTTCGATCGCAGCGAAGGGAATCATGTTCAGGTCGGGCGCGGAGCCGTCGACCGCGTTGTTGGCGATGCGCTCGCCGTTGAGCAGCACCAGGGTCTTGTCCTGGCCGATGCCGCGCAGGTCGGCGAAGGATGCGCCGCCGCTGCCCGAGCCGATGGACTGGGCTGCGTTGACGGAGGACTGAACGCCCGTCAGGTTGGCCATGATCTGCTCGACCGACGTCACGCCGGAGTTGCGCAGGTCGGACATCTTGATGACCGTGACCGGCACGGCGGATTCGGCGTCGATGCGCTTGATCGCGGAACCGGTGACGGTCACGCGTTCGATCTGTTGCGGCTCGGCCTGTTGGGCCCAGGCGCTAATACCGCCGACGGTCAACAAGACCGCGACGGCGATTTGGGTTTGCTTATGCATCACTGCTCCAGAAAAGAATGGCAAGCGGGTGTGTTGCCAAACGGCTCAGCCAAAGGACGAACCGCCCGGTCGGGCGGTGGCTGAAGCAAATTCTCGGAGGGTGTGAAATTCCGGCCGACTTGGGAAAACCCCTAGGCCCCCCGGAAACGCGGACGTGAGACCTGCCCGGCGGGGCGCAAGTCTTTGATCGCTATGAAATTTCTACGGATGTGGGGGGCGCAGCGGGTGTGGCTTGGATGCTGCAGTTTTCGCTCCAGCAATCCATCTTCACCTTCCATTACCTTGTGGAGGCATACCGATCGCCGAGCTGCGCATTTGTTGTTGATTCAGTCATATATGGCTTCAGCCATCCATATTCTGAATCACAGATTCGCGCTTTGAGCCGCGAATTTGGAACCGGCGTTCCAAACTTGTGAAAATAGTTTGCGCGGGTTTTCGGAAAACTTGCTGTCGCGAGCCTGTCGAGGGTCTTCGTCTGGTTTCAGCACCCCAGCCGACGCGACAGCAGGGCCGCCGAATCGCGCAGCGGCATGACGACGGGGCCATCCAGCGCGGTGTCGAAGCTTGCGCTGGGTCCGATGGCCGTCAGGGCCAGCACCAGCCTGCCCGAGGCCTCGAAGACGGGCGCCGCCACCGCACTGACGCCAGCGACGACGCCATCCCGCGACGTGGCCAGCCCGTCGTGGCGCACGGCTGCTGTCACGCTGGCGTCGGGCAGGGGCTCGCCCAGGCCTGCGGCGTCCTCGCTGCGCCACGTGGCGAACAAGCGACCCGATGCCGTGCCCGCCAGGCTCATCACCGTGCCGTGACGCATGCTGACGTGCACCGGCGCCGGCCCCTCGGCCACGCGCACGATGGTGGGCCCGCGGGTGCCCCAGACGGCGATGGCCACCGTGTGGCCCAGCCGCTGTGCGAGCTCCTCGATCACCGGTGTGGCCAGGCGCACCGGGTCGTACTGCTGCAGGCTGATGAGGCCCAGTTGCAGCGCCAGCGGCCCGAGGCCATAGGGCCCGCTGCCGCCGTCCTGCTCGACGAGGCCCAGCTTGATGAAGCTGACCAGATAGGGGTGGGCCTTGGCCGGCGTCATGCCGGCTTCGCGGGCCAGGTCCTTCAAGGCCATCGGCCGGCCTTGATGGGCCAGTGCCAGCAGCAACTGGCCGCCGACTTCGATGCTTTGGATGCCCCGCGGGGCCTTCGGCTGAACCATGTTGAAAATTCTATATTGGTGAATTGATTTGGAATAGGATAAATTTCGGATTCGACGATGGAGACCTGCATGACGACCAAAGCCTTTGCCTCGCAAGCTGACCTGCAAGAGAAGCGGGTCACCTTCGAGCGCCTGTCCGAGCACGCCTGGGCCTACACGGCCGAGGGCGATCCGAACACCGGCATCGTCATCGGCCGCGATGCGGTCATGGTGATCGACACCCAGGCCACGCCGGTGATGGCCGCCGACGTGATCCGCCGGATCCGCGAAGTGACGGCCGCCCCCATCAAGTACGTGCTGCTGAGCCACTATCACGCGGTGCGCGTGCTGGGCGCGTCGGCCTTCAAGGCCGAGGGGCTGGAACAGGTCATCGCCAGCGACGCGACGCTGGCCTTGATCAAGGAGCGCGGCGAGCAGGACAAGGCCAGCGAGATCGGCCGCTTCCCGCGCCTGTTCCGCAACGTCGAGTCCGTCCCCGACGGGCTGACCTGGCCGACGCTGACCTTCAGCGGCCGGCTTGCGCTGGACCTGGGTGGCGTGAAGGTCGAGATGTTCTCGCCCGGCCGTGGCCACACCGCGGGCGACACGGTGGCCTGGCTGCCCGAGGAACGCGTGCTGTTCAGCGGCGACCTCGTCGAGTTCGATGCGACGCCATACTGCGGTGACGCCCATTTCGCCGACTGGCCGGCCACGCTGGACGCGGTGGCCACGCTGAACGCCAACGCCCTTGTGCCGGGTCGTGGCCCGGCATTGAAAGGGCCCGCGCAGGTGGCGGCCGGCCTCTCGGGCACGCGTGCTTTCGTCAGCGAGCTGTACGCGGCCGTGCAAGCCGGCGTGGCAGCGGGCGAGGAGCTCAAGCCCGTCTACCAGCGCACGATGGCCGCGTTGCGCCCGAAGTACGGCCACTGGGTCATCTTTGACCACTGCATGCCCTTCGACGTGACCCGCGCGTTCGACGAGGCCGGCGGCACGGCTCACCCGCGCATCTGGACGGCCGAGCGCGATGTGGATATGTGGAAGGCCCTCGAAGGCGTTTGAGCCGTGGGTTTGCCGCACTACCCCTACCAACAGAGCCTGGAGCAGCGCTCCGGCCAGCCGCAGCGCCGGCCTGTCGTCATCGTTGGTGCCGGGCCGGTGGGCCTGACGCTGGCGCTGGACCTGGCCCGGCGCGACATGCCCGTCGTCGTCATCGACGACAACGATCGCATCGGCAGCGGCTCGCGCGCGGTGTGCTGGGCCAAGAAGACGCTGGAGGTCTTCGACCGTCTCGGCATTGGCGAGGCCGTGGCGCGCGAGGGCGTGCGCTGGCAGCGCGGCCGCGTCTTCCACGGTGAGCGCGAGGCCTACAGCTTCGATCTGCTGCCAGAGGCCGGCCACAAGATGCCGGCCATGGTCAACCTGCAGCAGGACCAGGTGGAAGCGCGGCTGGTGCGTGCGGCGCAGCTGGATGGCCGCATCGAGCTGCGCGGCAGGCATGAGCTGATCGGGCTGGAGCAGGACGCCGATGACCCGTCTCAGGGCGTCACGCTGAACGTGCGCACACCCGACGGCCTGTTCGACATGCGTGCCGACTGGGTCGTCGCCTGTGACGGCGCTCGCAGCCCCACGCGCACGCTGCTGGGCCTGGGCTTTGCCGGCCAGGTCTTCGAGGACCGTTTCCTCATCGCCGACGTCACCCTCGCGCCCGGAGCCCGGCCGCGCGGCCTGGATCCGGCCAGGCCCGAGCGGTGGTTCTGGTTCGACCCGCCCTTTCACCGCGGCCAGTCCGTGCTGCTGCATGCGCAGGCCGACGGCCTCTGGCGCATCGACTTCCAGCTCGGCCGCGACGCCGATGTCGAGGCCGAAAGGCAGCCTGATCGCATCAAGGCCCGCGTGGGCGCGATGCTGGACGGCGCGCCCTTCGAGCTGGCCTGGTCGTCCATCTACCAGTTCGCCTGCCGACGTGCCGAGCGCTTTCGCGTGGGCCGCGTGCTGCTCGCCGGCGATGCGGCCCACCAGGTCTCGCCCTTCGGCGCGCGCGGCGCCAACAGCGGCGTGCAGGATGTCGACAACCTCGGCTGGAAGCTGGCCGCCGTGTTGAAAGGGGAGGGCGGTGACGTGCTGCTCGATTCCTACGAGTTCGAGCGCATCGAGGCCGCCGACGACAACATCGGCCACTCGACCCGTGCGACCGATTTCATCAGCCCCAAGAGCGCCCTGAGCCGCAGATTTCGCCGCGCCGCGCTGGACCTGGCCGCCCGCACGGACTTCGCGAAGGCGCTGGTCAACAGCGGCCGGCTTTCCCTGCCGACCGAGCACCTGGACTCGCCGCTGAGCACGCCCGAAGAAGAGGCTTGGCAAGCCGGCCCCGGCCCAGGTTGCCCTGCGCCCGATGCGCCGCTGGATGGCGGCGGCTGGCTCAGCGAAGCGCTGGCAGGTGGTTTCGCGCTGCTGGCGTTCGGCTGGCCGGTGCAGGCTGGGGGGCTGCGCGTCATCACGCTGCCGGCGGAAGGCCTGGCCGCCACGCGTTACGGCGCCCGCCCCGGCAGCGTCCATCTGGTCCGGCCCGACGCCATCATCGCCGCACGCTGGCATCGTTTCGATGCCGACGCGGTGCGCGCCGCGCTGGCCTGCGCCCACGGGAGGCCCGATTGACTAAATTGAACCTGACCCCAAATTTCGGTGGTGAGTCCGATGCGTTCTACGCCGAACTCATCGCCGCCCAAGCGGAGCTGAGCGACGAGGCCGCGGCCGACTGGCTGGCGCGGCTGACCCTGATCCTGTGCAACCACATCGGCGACCGCGAGGTGCTTCGTCAGGCGTTCGCGCTTGCGCGCGAATCCCGATGACTGCTCTCCAGCACACACCATGACTGAACTGACCTACCTCACCGGCTTCGGCAACCAGCACAGCAGCGAGGCCGTGCCCGGCGCGCTGCCCATCGGCCGCAACAGCCCGCAGCGCGCACCGCACGGGCTGTACGCCGAACTGCTGTCCGGCAGCGCCTTCACCGCGCCGCGGGCCGACAACCAGCGCACCTGGCTCTACCGCCGCCGTCCCTCGGTCGTCTGCGGCGGCTACGAGGCGCTGCCACACCCGCTGTGGAAGAGCGGCGCTGCGCAGGGCGAGAGCGCGCCGCCCGATCCGCTGCGCTGGGGCCCGACACCGCTGCAGGGCGAGGGCGACTTCGTCGACGGCCTGCGCAGCTACGCCGTCAACGGCGAGGCCGGCATCGGCGGCATGGCCGCGCTGGCCTACGTGGTCACGCGGGCCATGGGCCGGCGCGCGCTGGTGAATGCCGATGCCGAGATGCTGCTCGTACCCCAGCAAGGGCGGTTGCTGATCACGACCGAGCTGGGCCGGCTTGAAGTCGCGCCCGGC
This sequence comes from uncultured Roseateles sp., assembly GCA_963422775.4. Classification (GTDB taxonomy): domain Bacteria; phylum Pseudomonadota; class Gammaproteobacteria; order Burkholderiales; family Burkholderiaceae_C; genus Pelomonas. The sequence goes on along the minus strand of CAUJSJ030000147.1, from coordinate 32,440 downwards.
TCCATCGCGCTGCTGCCGCGCGGCCTGGCCTTCAAGGTCGACCCGCTGGACGTGCCGGCGCGCGGCTATGTCTGCGAGAACCACGGTGCGGCCTTCCGCCTGCCCGAGCTCGGCCCCATCGGCTCCAACGGCCTGGCCAACGCGCGGGACTTCGAGGCGCCCGTGGCCTGGCATGAAGCCGAGGAGGGCGGGTACGAAATCGTCCGGCGCCACGGCGGTCAGCTGTGGCGCGCGACGCAGCCCCACAGCCCTTTCAACGTCGTGGCTTGGCACGGCAACCTCACGCCCTACCGCTACGACACGGCTCGCTTCATGACGATCAACACCGTCAGCTTCGACCACCCCGACCCCAGCATCTTCACGGTGCTGACCAGCCCCAGCGACATGCCCGGCTGGGCCAACGTCGACTTCGTCATCTTTCCGCCGCGCTGGATGGTGGCCGAGGACACCTTCCGCCCGCCCTGGTACCACCGCAACGTGATGAGCGAGTTCATGGGCTTGGTGCTGGGCCAGTACGACGCCAAGCCCGAGGGCTTCAAGCCGGGCGGCGCCAGCCTGCACAACAGCTATGTGCCGCACGGCCCGGACACCGAGGCCTTCGACAAGGCCAGCGGCGCTGACCTGAAGCCGCACAAGCTGGACAACACGCTGGCCTTCATGTTCGAGACTCGCTGGCCCCTGAAACCCACCGCCTGGGCGCTGCGTGACGCGCCGCTGGAAACGACCTACGCCGACTGCTGGCAAGGCCTGAAGGAAGAATTCAAGAATGCTTGACCATACCCACGACGCCGCGGCCCTGTCCTGGGTCGCCTCGGCCAACGACCCGGCCACCGACTTCCCGCTGCAGAATCTGCCGTTCTGTTCTTTCCGCCGCGCCGGCACGCTGGAGCCCTGGCGCGTGGGCGTGGGTATCGGTGACCAGATCCTGGACCTGAGCGCCTGGGGCATCGCCGACCTGAACGCGCTGATGGCACGCCCGAGCCTCGAACGCCGCGCGCTTCGCCATCGCCTGTTCGATACCTTGAAGGCTGGCTCGCCGGTGCTCGAACTCGTGCCGCAGGCCCAGGCCGAATACACGCTGCCCTGCCGCATCGGTGACTACACAGATTTCTACACCGGCATCCACCACGCCCGCGCCATTGGCAAGCTGTTCCGCCCGGACAACCCGCTGCTGCCCAACTACCAGTGGGTGCCCATCGGCTACCACGGCCGCAGCTCCTCCATCGTCGTCAGTGGCACGCCGCTGCGCCGGCCCAAGGGCCAGGTCAAGCCGCCGGATGCCGAGGCGCCCGTGTTCAAGCCGAGCGCGCGTGTCGACTGCGAGCTGGAGCTGGGCCTGTTCGTCGGGCCAGGCAATGCCTTGGGCGAGCCCTTCGGCATCGACGAGGCCGATGAACACGCCTTCGGCCTGACGCTGCTCAACGACTGGTCGGCCCGTGACATCCAGCCCTGGGAGTACCAGCCGCTCGGCCCCTTCCTGGCCAAGAACTTCGGTACCACCATCTCGCCGTGGATCGTCACGATGGAGGCGCTGGCGCCCTTCCGCATCCCGTTCACGCGGCCTGCCGAAGACCCGCAGCCGCTGCCCTATCTCGACTCGCCCGCCCACCGTGCCAACGCGAACTACGACATCGAGCTGGAGGTCTGGTTCAAGACGCCTTCGATGGCCGAGCCGACGCGGCTGTCGCGCTCCAACCTGCGCCACGCCTACTGGTCGCTCGCGCAGATGCTGACCCACCACGCGAGCAACGGTTGCAATCTGCAGCCGGGCGACCTGCTGGGCACGGGCACCATCAGCGGCCCGCAACCCGAAGAGGCCGGCTCGCTGCTGGAGCTGACCGGCGGCGGCAAGCAGCCGATCACCCTGCCCAACGGCGAGACGAGAACGTTCGTGCTCGACGGCGACACCCTCGGCCTGCGCGCCTTTGCGGAGAAACCCGGATTTCGACGCATCGGTTTCGGGGCCTGCGACGGGCAAATCACGCCCGCGGCCTGACCCTGTCTTGCGCCAACGTAACGTCGGCGCAATGAAGTCCAACAAAGCGCAACGCCGTGCTCCCGGCGTGGCCGCCGCCGCTAGATTGCGGGCACTGGCCAGGGTCTGACGACAAGAGACAACGCAGCCCTGGCCTTCTGAGTCGAGCCCCGCCCGTTGGCACACCCGCCGCGGGCGAGGCCGGTCCAACAGAACTCGTTGCCCAGGAGCACCTACGTGGCCAAGCCTCATTTCAAGCAGAACCTCTTGCCCCATCTCATCGGTCTCGCACTGGGGGCCGCAGCGTTCGGTTCCGCCAGCGCGCAGGAAGCGAACCAGCAGCTCGACACCGTCGAGATCCGCGGCGTGCGGGCGACGCTGAAGAAGAACCTGGCCGAGAAGCGCGAGTCGCAGAACATCGTCGACAGCATCAGCGCCGAGGACGTGGGCAAGTTCCCCGACAAGAACGTGGCCGACTCGCTGCAGCGCGTGCCCGGCATCTCGGTGGACCGCATCTGGGGCGAGGGCAAGGCCATCTTCGTGCGCGGCACGGACAAGAACCTCAACATGACGCAGCTCAACGGCCAAGCCGTGGCGTCCTCCGAGTGGTGGCTGAACGAGCCGCAGACGCGCAGCTTCAACTACGACGTGCTGCCCTCCGAGATCGTCGGCAGCCTGGACGTTTTCAAGAGCCCGTCGGCCGACCTGGATGAAGGCAGCATCGGTGGCCTCGTCATCGTCAAGACCCGCAAGCCCCTGGCCTTCAAGGACCAGCTGACGCTGCAGGCCTCGGCCGAGGCGATGTACAGCAAGCTGCCCGGCAAGACCGACCCGCAGGTCTCGGGCTTGTTGAACTGGAAGAGCGACGACAAGACCTTTGGCGTGCTGCTGGCCATCAGCAGCCAGAAGCGCCACATGCGCCGCGACGGCCTGGAGCAGTTCTCCGACGGCAAGTACGACGTCAAGGACCAGAACGGCGCGGTCACCAACGCCTATGCCTCCTGGGGCGGTGGCTCGGCCATCTTCCGCCAGGAGCGTGAACGCACGACGACCAACCTGGCGCTGCAGTTCCAGCCCAACCCGGCCACCGACATCGTCCTGAACCTGATGGATTCGGACATGAAGATGAACAACAACAACCAGAACTACCTCTGGCAGGCCGGCGGCCTGGCGGTGGGCGGCGTCATCAGCGCCGTCGACCCGAAGTTCATCACCGTGGCCGACGGTTCCAAGGCCCTGGTCGGCGGCACCTTCGGCCCCAAGACGGGCGTGTCCTTCGAGCCCATCTACCGCGAGAGCTACATCAAGTCCCGCGTGGCGGACCTCGACGGCAGCTACCAAGGCGGCAACTGGAAGCTGCACGGCCAGGCCGGCACCACCAACAGCTCGGGCGGCAGCTCGCATGACCGCCACTTCTGGATGGAAGGCGACACGCGCACGACGATCAGCCTTGGGCCCGATCACTACGGCGTGAAGTACCTCGACGTCAGCCCGCTCGACCCCAAGGCGCTGACGCTGAAGGCCGGCGACGACCGCATCCGCCGCATGGAGGCCAAGGAGAACTACGCCCAGGGCGATGTGACCTTCGACATCGACGGTGGCGTCATCAACGCCGTGAAGCTGGGCGTCAAGCGGCGCGACAACACGCTGAAGAACTCCCGCATCCAGGGCACGGCCGGGCCGGGCTCGAATGGCTGGCAGTCGTTCACGCTGGCGGATCTGTCGACGGGCGCCTCGCCGCTGCTGAGCCAGCAGGCCGCCACGTCCGACGCGCTGACGCAGTACGCCTGGTACGACGACGGCTTGGTGGCCAGCAAGGGCATCCCGATGTTTGACAAGGCCATGACCTACAAGGACGTGCTCAACGAGAACTACAAGATCCACGAGCGCATCTCCGCTGTGTACGCCAAGGCCGACTTCTCTGTGGCCAAGTTCCGCGGCGACTTCGGCCTGCGTTTCGTGCGCACGCAGCAGACCTCGGACGGCTATCTCGGCAACGCCAGCGGCGGCTTCTCGCCCACCAGCGTCGGCAACAACTACACCGATGCGCTGCCCAGCCTGAACGTCGTCTACGACCTGAGCAAGGAGCTGATCCTGCGCGGCTCGGTGTCGCGCGCCATGGCCCGCCAGACCTTCGATCTGCTCAGCCCCGGCCTGCGCCGGGACGGCACCGTGCTGTCCAAGGGCTATGCCGGCAACCCGCTGCTCAAGCCGGTGCATGCCAACCAGGCCGAGATTGGCGCCGAGTGGTACTACGCCGATGCGGCCCTGATCTCCGGCACCTTCTTCATCAAGAAGCTCGACACCTTCACCTACAAGGCCTCCAAGTCCGAGCAGGTGGGCAACGAAACGCTGACCGTGGAGCGCCCGTACAACGCCGACAACGGCGCGGACATCAAGGGCTTCGAGCTGCAGTGGCAGCAGCCCTTCGGCAACACCGGCTTCGGCACCGTCGTGAACTACACCTTCACCGACGCCAAGGCCGGCTCGGTCGCCGGCCAGCCGCGCCTGAAGGTGCTGGGCAACTCGCGTGACCAGTTCAACTTCAGCGGCTACTACGAGCAAGGTCCCATCAGCCTGCGGGTCTCGTACAACTACCGCTCCAAGAGCTATGGCAACGTCGAGATGGGTGGCCAGGTCGTCAACAGCGCCTATGGCCAGTGGGATGCGTCGGCGAGCTGGGACGTGACGAAGAAGATCGCCGTCTACGCCAGTGCGGTGAACCTCAACAACGAAGTCATCAAGTCCAACACGGTCGACGGCATCCCGGTCGGCGCGTACGAGAACGGTGCGCGCTACAGCATCGGCGTGCGGGCCAAGTTCTAAGGTACGACCTCTGTTGTGGTTCCCGGCGGCGGTGTACACACACCGCTGCCGGCCCTTGCCTGACGCCCTCTCAAATGCACACCAAAACCCTCACACCCACGGCAGGCCAGGGCGTGCTGCTGCCCATGCTCTTCATCGGGCTGATGTTCTTCATCCTCGGCTTCGTCACCTGGCTGAACGGTTCGCTGATCCCCTTCCTGAAGATCGTCTGCGAGCTGAACAACTTCCAGGCGCTGTGGGTCGCGTTCGCCTTCTACATCGCCTACACGGTCATGGCCCTGCCGAGCGCGGCCATCCTCGCGCGCATCGGCTACAAGCGCGGCATGACGGCGGCGCTCGGCGTCATGGCCGTCGGTGCACTGGCCTTCATTCCGGCGGCGCGTTCGGGTGAGTACGCCGTCTTCCTGATCGCTCTGTTCACGCTGGCCAGCGGCATGACGCTGATGCAGACGGCCATCAACCCCTACATCGTCTGCATCGGCTCACGCGAGAGCGCCGCCATGCGCATCTCGATCATGGGCCTGTTCAACAAGGGTGCCGGCATCGTCGTGCCGCTGGTGTTCTCGGCGCTGATCCTGTCGGGCATGGAGCGCTTCTCCGAGCCAGCGCTCGCGGCCTTGGACGCCGCCGGCCGCGAGGCGCTGCGCAACGAGTTGTCGCAGCGCTTGGTCTTTCCGTACGCGGTGATGGCCGCGGGCTTGCTGGCCTTCATGGCCTTGATCCACTTCTCGTCACTGCGTGAGCCCGAGCTGGAGGCCGCTGGCACGCCTGCGGGCACCGTGAAGCGCTGGGGCGTGTTCCAGTACCCGCAGGTCGTGCTCGGTGCGATTGCGCTGTTTGGCTACGTGGGCGTGGAAGTCATCGCCGGCGACACGATCGGCCTGTACGGCCGCCAGCTCGGCGTGGCCCACTACGGCGTGCTGACGTCGTACACCATGGGCTTCATGGTGCTGGGCTATCTGCTCGGCGTGGCGCTGATCCCGCGCTGGATGTCGCAGCGCGCGGCGCTCCTCTTCTCGGCTGTCAGCGGCATCGCGTTCGTGCTCGGCGTCGCAACGTCATCGCCCACAGAGTCGAGCATCTCGCAAGCCCTGCTGGGCTGGGCCGGCGTACCGGCGGTGCCCAACACCGTGTTCTTCCTGGCCATGCTGGGCTTGTCCAACGCCCTGGTCTGGCCGTCCATCTGGCCGCTGGCGCTCGAAGGCCTGGGCAAATACACGGCGGCCGGTTCGGCCCTGCTCATCATGGGCATTGCTGGTGGCGCGTTGATCCCCATGCTCTACGGCCACCTGGCCGACGTGACCAGCCCGCAGCTGGGCTACTGGGTCATGCTGCCTTGGTACGGCCTCATTCTTTTCTATGCATTGTTCGGCAGCCGCCTCAGGACCTGGTGAGTCTGTCGCAGGCTCGCCTCAGCTGTTGCTGTAGCCCTTGTCGGGGGCCGGTTTGCAGCGAGTGCCGTCATCCGCGGCAGGTCGCCGGGTTCGCGGTCTTGGACAGGAAGCAGTCGTCGAGTGACCTGTCGACATGGCAGCAACGACTGCTTTCGAGCGGCGAGGGTGCGCCACACGCACCTCACCCCGACATCTCTGCAGCGGAAGCTGCAAGCAACCGTCCGATCGCTCAAGCGTCATCTGGATATCCCTGAAAGAGCCTTCCTGCCGAAGGCATCAGGGCAGTTCCCGCAAGGACTCCCAGGACTGTTTCAAGTGGTCAATGAACCACCTGCCCGCGGGCCCGGGCGGTTCGGAAGCCGGGTGGTACGCGGACATGGTCAACATGAAGCCCGTCCGCGGCATGTCGTCCACATCGAGGACAACCAGGGTGCCGTCAGCGATGTCCTTCTCGACCATGTGCAGTGGCATGCCGCCCCAGCCGACGCAGTCCTTCAGGAAGGCGTACTTGGTCGACAGATCGGCTAGGCGCCAGGTCGACGGCGACACCACGCCGTAGTCGCGTCCTGCCATCAGGTCTGATCGGTCGGTGAGCACCAGTTGGACGTGCCTCGCCAGCTCGCTCCGGGGAATCCGATCTGCCCGAGCCGCGAGCGGGTGGTTCGCGGCGGCGACCGACACCAGGGGCAATTCGCCCAAGCGCTCGCTCACCAGCGACGGGAACGTCACTGCAGGCAAGGTCGAGAGAATGCCCAAACTGCACCGCCCATCCAACACGGGCTGGTAAGCCGCTCCCAGGCCCTCCACGAACAGGCGCAACGGCGTTAGGGGAAATTGGCTCGCAAATGCCTTTGCGGCAGCGCTGACGAGCGCAGTGGGGAAGAACACGTCAACCACCACCGAGAGCTCGGTCTCCTGGCCTGCCGCCATCAGCTTCGCTCGGGCCTTCAGCGTGTCCACACCAGACACGATGTTGCGGGCATCGGCCAGCAGAAGCACACCCTCCGCGGTGAGCTTCGGAAACCGGCCTGAGCGGTCGAAGAGCACCACGCCGATCTGCTGCTCCAACCCGCTGACCCAGCCGCTCACCGCTGACTGCACGCGGTTGAGCTTGCGTGCGGCGGCGGAAAAGCTGCCCTCGTCCACCGCGGCGATGAACGTCCTGAGCTGGTCCAAGGAAACGCCGTCGAGCAATCGAGACTCCTTCCATCTCGGAAACAGATAGATCGAATCTCAATATACCGGCTTCTCAGAATTGAAGCCGGTCTCCATCATTCGTTCCCATGCAGTCATCGCTGCAAAGGATAGGAGGCAGCAGGGACCCATCTCTGTTTTAGCCCCAGTTCCTGCAAGCCACCCTCAAAGGACCCGTCCCATGCGCAAGACCCTCATCGCGGCCGCACTGGCCGCCGCCACCGCACTCGTCGGCACTGCTCACGCGGAAGTCGCAACCTACAGCATCGACCCCACGCACACCTACGTGACCTTCGAGGTCACCCACTTCGGCACTTCGACCAACCGCGGTCGGTTCGACAAGAAGGAAGGAACCGTTCAACTCGACAAGGCGGCCAAGACCGGCAAGGTCGAACTGACGCTCGAGACCGGCTCCATCAGCACCGGCACGGCCGCGTTCGACCAGCACCTGCAGAGCGACAACTTCCTCAACGCCGCCGCGTTCCCGACCGCCAAGTTCGTCGCCAGCACGTTCAGCTTCAACGGCGACAAGGTCAGCGAAGTGGCGGGGCAACTCACGCTGCTGGGCAAGACCCTCCCCGTCGTGCTGAAAGCCTCCAACTTCAACTGCTACACGAACCCCATCCTCAAGCGCGAGGTGTGCGGCGGCGACTTCGAGACCACGATTCAGCGCAGCCAATGGGGCATCGGCTGGGGCATCAACTTTGGCATCCCCGACACCGTGAAGCTCTCCGTGCAGGTCGAAGCCGTCAAGCAGTAAGCCCGCTGCGAACCACCCCCACCCACTTCGAGACCCAACATGCAACTCCTTCATCTTGACTCCAGCGCCCTCGGCGCCGCGTCCGTCAGCCGCCAGCTGACTGCTGAAATCGTCGCCCGCCAAAAGGCGCTTCACCTGGACATCCGGGTGACCTATCGGGACCTTGCAGCCGACCCCGCCTTGCACCTCACCGGCGCTCATATGGCCGCGCGCATGGGTGCTACCAGCGACGACGCCACCATCAACGCCGATCTGGTCAAGGGCAACGCCTACATGGATGAGCTGTTCGCCGCGGACGTGCTCGTCATCGGCGCCCCCATGTACAACCTGTCGATTCCGACGCCGCTCAAGGCCTGGATCGACCGCGTCGCCGTGGCCGGCAAGACCTTCCAGTACACCGCGACCGGGCCGCAAGGGCTGCTCAAGGGCAAGAAGGCCTTCATCGCATCGGCTCGGGGCGGCGTCTATTCGGCCGGCAGCCCGGCTGCTGCGCTTGAGCACCAGGAAAGCTACCTCATCGGCCTGCTGGCCTTCCTCGGTGTGACCGACGTGAAGGTCGTGCGCGCCGAAGGCATCGCGTTCGGACCGGAAGCCAAGGACGCTGCCATCGCGAAGGCCCTGCAAGACATCGAGGCGATTGCAGCCTAACGAGCCCACGCGCCGTCTCTCAAACTCCCATTGAAAGAATCATCATGACCTCCTACTCCATCATCGGTTCCGGCAACGTCGGTACCGCCCTGGCTCGCCACTTCGCCCGCAGCGGCATTTCCGTGCAGATCGCCAACACGCGCGGCCCAGACTCCATTGCGTCCCTTGCCGCGGAACTTGGCGACAAGGTGGTTCCCGTCGTGCTGCAGAACGCGCTTGTGGCCGACGTTGTCATCCTGGCTGTTCCGTTCCGTGCTCACGCAGCGGTCGGCGGAGCCCTCTCGAGCTGGTCTGGCAAGGTCGTTGTAGACGCGATGAACACCTACGGCATCTCGCCGGAAGAGCTGAAGGGGCAGGCGTCCACTGACGTGGTGGCAGCCGCCTTCCCTGGTGCGAAGGTGGTCAAGACGCTGAACCAGCTGCCGGCCAAGCTGCTCGCGCAGGACCCTGCAGTCAACGGCGGTCGGCGCGTCATGTTCGTGTCGAGCAACGACGCCGGTGCTGAGGCAGCGATGGCTAAGGTGGTCGCGGACCTGGGCTTCGCGCCGGTCCCCCTGGGCAAAGTGAACGAAGGCGGAAAGCTGATCGGCATGGGCGGGCCGCTGATCCTGCAGAACCTCATCAAGTTGAGCTGACTGCCGGCCAAGGGCGTCTCGTCCCCTGCTCTCATTGGATTCACCATGCCCCGTTCCATCATCAGCGTCGCCCGGCTCGGCACCCCCTGGGCAACCATCGACCCGTTTCTCGTCTGCGCCTATCACCTCGACCACTATCCACCCGGGAACGCCGAGTTGGGACCCAGCGAGCCGCCATCCGCCGATGCAGGCGCCGCCAAGCCCTGGCGCATGTACTTCGGGCAGACGGTGCCAGGCTTCCCCGCCCACCCGCACCGCGGCTTCGAGACCATCACCATCGTCCGCCAGGGCGTGGTCGATCACGCCGACTCACTGGGCGCCACAGCCCGTTATGCCGCAGGCGATGTGCAGTGGCTGACTGCGGGGCGTGGCGTCGTGCATGCGGAGATGTTCCCTTTGCTGGACCCCCTCAAGCCGAACACGCTGGAGCTGTTTCAGATATGGCTGAACCTGCCGGCGCGCGACAAGATGGCTGAGCCCAGCTTCAAGATGTTCTGGGCTGAGGACATCCCAAGGCATGTTGAAGCCGGCGTCGACGTCACATGCATTGTCGGCACCTTGCGCGGAGTGGACATGCAAGAGCCGCCGTCACCGCCTTCAAGGTCATGGGCGTCAAACCCTAGTTCGGACTTGGCCGTGTGGACGTTGAAGATGGCGCCGGGTGCGAGGTGGCAGCTGCCGGCTGCCTCGGGTAGCGGCACGCGCAGGCAACTCCTCTTCTTCAAGGGCTCCGCGCTGACCATCGACGGCGAGTGCGTCGACGCGTGTTCTGCTATCGAGGTCGACTGCTCCGCCGTGGTCGAGCTGGTAAATGGGTCCAAGGAAGCCGAGGTACTGCTGCTCCAGGGCCGCCCGATTGAAGAGCCCGTCGTGCAGCACGGGCCGTTCGTGATGACCACGCTAGACGAAATCCGACGTGCCTACGAAGACTACCGACACACCCGGTTTGGAGATTGGGCTTGGGGCGTCTACGACCCGAACCATGGCTCGAAGCGGGGAAGGTTCGCTTCAACCGATTGACTTTCGAGGACCGTGATCAAGCGACTGCTCCCATGGGCGAAGCTGCCGGTCGGTGCCGGCAGCGCTCAATGACCGGTCCGGACGGCTGCTGTCGCTGCTGTATCGGCATGTGAATGACTCAGCTCAGCCTGGAGCGGGCTTGATCGACGTCAGATTTGACGAGTGCAGGTGGCCTCGACGCGACTGACCACGGCATGCCTGGCGAAGATCGCTCACTCGTCCATCAGTTCGCGATGGTGTGAGCGGAACGCTCGAGCCATGCCAGCCAGGCGTTGTCTTGCGACCTCTGCCGTCACGGCCTGAGGTGCCGGGCGCAGCTCGGCTGGGAAACGGCCCATGCCTGCGAACAGGCAATACCAGGACGGGCGCAGATACATCAGCTCCGCGCCGTGGCGCTCCAACTCGGCCTCGAAGTCGCCGCCACGGTCCCAGGCGTCGAGCAGGCTGGCCAGCCGCTCCGAGATGTTGCGGTTGGCGCGGTTGGCCCGCCAGTAGTCGGTGTCGTGGCGTGTGTTGAGCTGGTAGTGGGCGACGACGTAATCGCGCACGCCCTCGAACATCGCGTTCACGCGCTCGTTGAAGGCGTCCTGCCGCGCGCGGCCGAAGCCGTCGTCTTCGAGCGCGGCGATGAACTGCTCCACGCTGAGCTGGATCAGCATCAGCGCCGTCGCCTCCAGGGGTTCGATGAATCCCTGAGACAAGCCGACGGCCACGCAGTTCTGCCGCCAGTGCTGTTTCACGCAGCCGACGCGCATGCGCAGCCGGCGCGCCGTCGCACCTTCGGCTGCAGGACCGAGATGCTCGCGCAGCTCGCGCTCGGCCGCGTCGTCGCTGACGTAGTCCGAGCTGTAGACGTAGCCGTTGCCGTAGCGTGTCGTCAACGGGATCTGCCAGGCCCAGCCGTGGCGCAGCGCGGTCGAGACGGTTTCGCAAGGAATGTCCTCGCCATCGATCAGTGCCGTCGGGATGGCGATGGCGCGGTCGTTGAAGAGGTTGTCGCGGTAGGCGTGGAAGGGCTCTCCGAGCGTCTCGGTGATGAGCAGACCCTTGAAGCCGCTGCAGTCGACGAAGAGGTCGGCCGCAATGCGCGCGCCGCTGCTCAGCCGCAGCACCGCGATGTCGCCGTTCTCATGCTGTTCCGCGCGCGCCACCGTGTCGACGAGGTGGCGCACGCCGAGGCCGACGGCATGTGCGCGCAGGAAGGTGCCCAGCTTGCCCGCGTCGAAGTGGTACGCGTAGTCCGTGCCGAGCGGCGCGCGGCGCTGGCGCGCCAACTCGGCCGCGAGGAAGAAGTCCTGCGGGTTGGCATCCGCCGCCTGGCCACGCCGGCGCAGGCAGGCGTTGGTGAAGAACTGATTGCCCAGCTCGCGGTCCGCCTCGCTGAAGAAGGGGTGGACGTAGCTTTCATAGCCCGCCACGCTGCTCCAACCGGGGAAGCGGATGCTGCTCTTGAAAGTCGCGTCGCAAGCTGGCATCCAGTCGCGCTCGGCAATGCCCAGCGTGCGGAAGAAGTGGCGCAGAAACGGCGTCGAGCCTTCACCGACACCGATGGTGCCGATATCGGCCGACTCGATCAGCGTGACCTCGACGCCGAGCCTGGCCCAGCGGTGGCGCAGCAAGTTGGCCGTCATCCAGCCGGCCGTGCCGCCGCCGACGATGGCGATGTGTTTCGGGGGACTCATTTCTCAGCCTGCCGGCAGAGCCAGGCGCACTTCGAAGCCGCCCGACGGGTGATTGCGAAAGCGCACCGTGCCGCCGTGGTCGGCGACGATCTCGCGCACGATGGACAGGCCCAGGCCCAGGCCTTCCTTGCGCAGGCTGGCGCCATGCTCCAGTCGTGTGTAGGGCTGGCCCAGTCGCGCCAGCGCGCTGTCCGGCACGCCGGGACCATGGTCCCGCACGGTCACGATGACCAGGCCGTCCTCGTCGCTGCCCACGCTCACCTCCACCGGCTGCTCGGCATCGCCGTAGAACATCGCGTTGTCCAGCAGGTTGCCGATGGCGCGCTTCAAGGCCAGCGGCTTGCCGAACACCGTCAGCGGCTCGTTCTGCAGCTCGATCTTGTGGCCGCCCATGCGCGCATCCCGCACCATCTTCTGCAGCACGAGGTCGATGCGCAGCGGCGCCCGGTTCTCGTGGATGTCGGTGTCCTTCACGATCTGCAGAGCCGTCTTCACCATCATGTCCAGCTCGTCCAGGTCCTCGTGGAACTCGTCCTGCACGGTGGTGTCGTCCAGCAGCTCGCTGCGCAGGCGCAGCCGCGTGATCGGCGTGCGCAGGTCGTGCGAGATGGACGCGAACAGGCGCTCGCGGTCGCCGATGTAGCGACGGATGCGCTCCTGCATGTCGTTGAAGGCCTCGATGGCCTGGCGCACCTCCTGCGTGCCGCTGACGCGCAGCGGCTTGGGCGCCACGCGCCGGCCCACGCGCGCAGCCGCCAGGCTCAGGCCCGCCAGCGGCCGCGTGATGGCGCGCACGGCGATCAGCGTCAGCAGCACCGCCAGGCCCAGTGCCAGCAGCTGCGGCGTTAGGCGCTGCCAGGTGAAGAACTCCAGCTGCTCCAGGAAGTAGGGATCGGGCAGCGTGCTGCTGAGGTAGAGCCAAACGCCCGGCTCCGTCTCGGCCTGGATGACGAGAAAGGGCGCCGGCCGCTCGACGGCAATCAACGACGGCTCGACCCAGCTCTCCGGCAGGTCGCTCAGCAGCGCGCCGCTGGGCGATACGGCCAGGCCGAGGGGCGACGCCAGCACCACGCGGACCGGCGTGCCCTTGGGCATCTGCGCGCTCAGCTCCTGCGTGACCTGCTGCTCCAGCGTGCGCGCCATGGGCTGGCCGGCCAGCGGCGTCACCGTGACGGCTGCGTTGTTGAAGAAGACGAGAAAGCGCGTGCCGCCCATGGTGCGCAGCTGTTCGATGAGCAGGGGCCGGTAGGCGGCCGGCAGCTCGCGCAGCGCCCGAACCGCGCCCATCGCGCCACTGGCTACGTGGTGGGCCGCCAACTCGGTTTGACGCCGCACACGCTGCTCGACCTGGCTGTACCAGACGAGGTTGACGGCCAGCTGTACGAGGGCGAGTCCGCCCAGCATGGCCAGCACGAAGCGGCCCTGGAGGCTGTCAAAGAGAAAGCTGCTCGCGCGCTGCGGCCAGCGTCGCAAAGGCGCGGGCGGCCCTGCGTCCTCAACCTCAGAGGGCATGCCTTGGCGTCACGGTCGTCGAGAACACGTAGCCTGAGCCGCGCACTGTCTTGATCAGTGCCGGCTGCTTGCCATCGTCCTGCAGGCGCTGGCGCAGGCGGCTGACCTGCACATCCAGCGACCGGTCCAGCGGCCCGAGGTCGCGCCCGCGCGTGACCTCGGCCAGGCGGCTGCGGTCCAGCACCTCGCCGGGGTGTTCGACGAGCAGCTTCAGCAGTTGGAAGTCCATGCCCGACAGCGCCGAGGCCGCGCCGTCCGGGTCGATGAGGCTGCGCTCCAGCAGGTCCAGCGTGAAGCCGTTGAAGGCGTAGTAGCGCGGCTCCTTGGCCTTCTCCTGGCCGGTGCGGCGCGTGATGGCCTTGATGCGCGCCAGCAGCTCGCGCGGGTTGAAGGGCTTGCCGAGGTAGTCGTCGGCGCCCAGCTCCAGGCCGACGATGCGGTCCGTCTCGTCGGCGCTGGCCGTCAGCATGATTACGGGCACCTCGGAGCGGCGGCGCACCGACTGGCACAGCGTGAAGCCTTCGGTGTCGGGCAGCATCACGTCCAGGATGCACAGGCTGATCTCGTCGCGGTGGCGCTCGAACTCGGCCATGAAGCTGGCGCCGTCGTGCGCCAGTAGCACCTCGTACTGGTTCTTCTCGAGGTAGGTCTTCAGCAGGCTGCGGATTTTCTGATCGTCGTCGACGATCAAGATCTTGCGGGGAGTCATGGAACTGCTTTCTTGGGGCTCAACGCACGCAGCAGGCCCTGCAGCTTGCGCTGCGCGGCGGCCGGCGTCTGGCTCGGGTCCAGCGCGAAGCGGTGGACGGTTTCGATGATGGCGTTCTTGCCGACCTCGCCAAAGGCCATGCGGTGCACGAGGCTGGGCACACGCGGCGTGTTGGGGTTGGCAAAAAGGTGGAAGGAGGCTTGCGCGCAAGGGTCCAGCTCGTCCACCGGCACGTCGCGGCGCACGGGGATGGAGCCCTTGATGCGGTTGTAGCCCAGTTGCAGCGTCGCGCTGCCCAGCAGCTCGGCCATCTTTTCCTGGTCGGCCTGGCTGCCGCCGTTGCCGGCCAGCATGGCCAGGGTGTCGATGCTGTAGAGGTGGGCCTGGGCGGTGCCGGGCACGGCCTTGCAGCTGAAGTCGCGCTCGCCCTCCAGCCCCATGGCGCCCAGCTCGCCGCGGGCCCAGTCGCCCATGATCATCATGGCGGCGCGCTCGTTGGCAAAGTCGGCGACGACATCGGTCCAGGGCCGCTCGCCGGGTGCGGCGCCCCCCGCTGAGTTCGCGGGCAGGGCGAGATTGCGCCAGTTGCGCAGGCGCTTGAGCGCGCGTTCGAGAGCAGGGTCGTCGAAGGCGCTGAGGTCGCGCTGCTCCAGCATGCGCCGGTACAGCGCCGGGCCGGCCTCGCTGAGCAGCATGGCCTCGAAAATGGTGGCCACCTGCCAGGGCTCGTCGCTGAAGGCCACTGGCGTGACGCCCGCCGCGCGCAGCTTGACGGCGGCGCGCTCCAGGCCTTCCCAGTCGCTCGGCGGCTCGATGCCATGGCGCTTGAGCAGCGCCTTGTTCAGGTAGAGGTTGTTGATGCGCTGGATGCCCAGCGGCGCCGCGACGATGTGGCCGCGCACCGTCACCTGCGCCATGACCTGCGGGAACATGACCTTGGCCCAGTTGCGCTTGGCCGCCACGCCGTCCAGCTCCAGCAGCAAGCCCATGTCGGCCCACTCGTTCATGGACGCGCCGTTGAGCTGCGCCACCTTGGGCGCCATGCGGCGCAGGATGCGCTCGTTCAGCACCTTGATGGCGGGCCCGCCGCCGCCGCCGGCCACGGCACCGTCCACCCACTTCAGGCCGTTCTCGGCCATGCGCGCCGCGACATGGTTGGCCGCGGCGCGCTCGCTGGCGGACGTCCACCAGTGCAGCACATTCAGTTCACCCGCGCCATCGGCCGCCGGTGCAGCCACAGCCGCGCCGGCCGCCATGGCCGCGCAACTCCAGGGCAACAGCGCCAACGCCAACATGCGACGCATCTTGCGGGCCACCCGGCGACGCCAACCTTGCGTTTCGTACGACTTCTGTAATGTTGTGTGACTCAAGAGCGTCGCCGACTGCCGGGAGGCGTGGATTCTCTTGAGAAGTGCTTCAAATAGCGATTGGGGCTTACCGTGATTCAGTTGTATGCGAGTGCTTTTGCAGCGGGAATCCGCAGCGCGCGACGCGCGGGCAGGGCGCAGGCGAGCAGCGAAATCAGCGCCATCAATCCCAGCCATCCGAAGGCCACGCCAGCACTCGGCAGCAGCCGCCACGGCACGCTGAACATGATGCGGCCGAAGGCCACTTCGAGCAGCGCGCTGATGGGCAGAGACAGTGGCAGCGATGTCAGCCAGGCCAGCACGACGATGGTCAGGCCCTCGATCTGGATCAGCCCGAGGATGGCGCCATCGCGTGCGCCGATGGCGCGCAGCACGCCGATCTCGCGCTGGCGTTCCAGCACGGCCAGGCCCATGGTCGACGCCAGGCCCATCGCGCCGACGGCGATCATCACCAGGCCCATCGCGCCGAGGAAGTCCACCACCATCAGCAGGTGGTCTTCGACGACGCGGCGGTTCTCGGCCTGCGACTGGCTGCTGGCGATGCCGATGCCCGCCTCGGCCAGCGCCTCTCGCAGATGCTGCACGGCGTCCAGCAGCGCGACGGGCGAGTTGGGCGAGTCCAGCCTCAGCACGAGGCTGGTCGCGAGGTCGTTGCCGGCCAGCGCGTCCAGCGTGGCGCGCGACGTGTAGGCCAGCGCCTGCGGGCCGCTGTCGACGAGGCCGACGACCGTCCAGTCCCGGTCGGCCATGCGGTGCCTGCTGCCGACGCTCAGCGCGGGTTGCTGCTTCAACAGCAGGCGGCTCACGACGAGTTCACCGTCTGCTGCCAACCAGCGGCCTTCGAGCAGGCGCGGCGCCAGCAGATGACCGGCGGTCGGCACGCCAAGCAGCGTCAGCGGCTCGCTGCCGAGATGGATCCGCAGGCCGCGCCAGGCCTCGGCTTGCGCGACGCCGGGCACCTCGGCCGCCAGCGCCTCCAGCTTCGAAGCGGGCGATGGCGCCGTGGCGCGGACCTGCAGCTGGTAGCGCTGAGCGCCGAAAAGATCGTCCACCGAACCGCTCACCGCACTGCGCAGATTGGCCGCGCCCAGGTAGACCGCGCCGCCGCTGGCCAACGCCAGCACGGTCAGCAACATGCGCTGGCGCCGGCGAAAGGCGTTGCCGACCGACAGCAGCAACGGCCGCGCCCAGCCGCCGAGATGGGGCACCAGGCGTGCCGCGAGCGCACCGCGCCTGACACTGAGCGCCTGGCCACCGCGCGTGATGCCGATGTCGCGCAGCGCCTCACCCACCGGCCGGCGCAGGGCGGCCCGCACCGGCAGCGCGGCGGCGGCCAGCGGCAGCCCGATGCCGACGACGAGTTGCAGCGCAACGCCCCAAGCCGGCGTCGCGATGCCGTCCAGCGGGAAGTTCAGCAACTCGGCCTTCAGCCCGCCGTAGGCCCGGCCCAGCCACAGCGCAGCAGGCAGCGCGATCAGCGACGCCAGCAGGCCCAGCGCGCCAGCCTGCGCCAGCACCATGGTGCCGATCTGTGCCGGCGAGCCGCCCAGCACTTTCATGACGGCCATCTCGCGCGTCTGCCCGGCCAGCATCGCGGCCACGAGGTTGACGACGAGAAAGCCGCAGGCCAGCAGCGCCAGCAGGCCGAAGGCGCCCTGTGTCATCAGCAGCGAGTCCATCTGCGCGGCGTGGATGTGTTGACCGGGTTCGGGCACGTCGATGCTCTTCACGGTGTAGCTGGCGGCGGATAGTCTGGCTTCCAACGCCTCGACGATGCGGCGCACGTCCGCGCGCGTGGCGTGCCCGTCGTGCACGCGCAGCTGCAGTTCGTTGAAGCCGGTCGGCGCACCCAGGCGGGCCAGCGTCGCCTCGCTGGCGTAGAGGTAGACGATGTTCTCCATCCAGCCCGGCGCGAGGCTGACGTCGCGAACCAGGCCTTGGATGTCGACGGACTGGGTCTCGCCGCCGGTCAGGCGCAGCGACACGGGCTCGCCGACGCTGGCGCCGGAGAAGTCCAGCGACGAGCGTTCGATCCACAGGCTGCCGCCCGCCGGAGGCCCGAGTGGCGCATCGGATTGCAGGCGGGCGATGTCGGCACGCTGGAAGTCGTCCAGCGCGACGACGACGGCGTTGCGCGCCCGGCCATTGGCCTGCACGGCGGCCATCACGCTGCGCCTGAGCCGCGCCGCGGCGATGCCGGGTTGGGCTTGTGCGATGGCGAGTGCCGGCGCGTCGGCGCGGTCCAGCACCAGCGTGGCCGACACCGGCAGGCTGGCGCGGTAGCCCTGGTCGGTGGCGCGTTCCACCAGCGCCCAGGCGTTGAGGATGGTGCCGGCGGCTGTGAGCCCCAGTGCCACGGCAAGCACGACGAGGACGCTGCGTGCGCGGTGCTGCCAGAGGTCGCGCCAGGTCTTGCGTGAACGTGAGTCAAGCATGACGGCGGTCCTCGACGAGGCGGCCATCGCGCAGGCGCAGGCTGCGCTGCACCTGGCCGAGCGCCGCGGCCTCGTGTGTGACCATGACGATGGTGACGCCTTGCTCGCGGGCGAGACCAGCGAGCAGCGCGAGCAGCGCCTCGGCGTTGGCAGAGTCGAGATTGCCCGTGGGCTCGTCAGCCAGGATCAGCGCCGGCGCATTCGCCAGCGCGCGGGCGAGAGCGACGCGCTGCTGCTGGCCACCCGAGAGCGCCGTCGGGAACTTGTCGGCCTGGTCGGCCACACCCAGGCGCTCCAGCAGCGCGCGCGCTCGTGCGGGCCGTTCCGCGGCGGGCCACTGGTCGCAGAAGTCCATCGGCAGCATGACGTTCTCCAGCGCCGTCAGCGTGGGCAGCAGCTGAAAGAACTGGAAGACGACGCCCACGGCCTTGCCTCGCCAACGTGACAGGGCGCGTTCGGGCAGGGCGCGCAGGTCCTGGCCCGCCACGCTGAGATCGCCGCTGCCGGCGCGGTCGATGCCGGCGAGCAGGTTGAGCAGCGTCGACTTGCCGCTGCCCGACGGGCCGACGACGGCAACGAACTCGCCGGCGCGGATGTCGAGGTCGAGGGCGCGCAGTGCGTGGAAGTCGCCACCCGCAGCGGGGTAGGTCTTGCCGACGCCGCGCAGGCGGATGAGTGCTTGGGTTTGAACTTGCATGCCGGCCAATGTAGGAAGCGGGCGGGCCGCTGGCGCACCGTTGGACGGCGCCGTTCTGCCACTCGGCGAATCGGGCTCGCCAGGCGCCTTGCGTGTCGCGATGCTGGCGCCATCCCTTGTTTTTGGAGACGCCATGAAAGCCTTCATCCTGTCTCTGGCCATCGCGCTGGCCGGCATTGCCCATGCTCAACACGGCGGCGCCAGTCCGGCTGCCGCCAGCGTCCCGGCCGAAGCCGCGCAGTTCGACTTTCTCGTCGGCCAGTGGGAGCTGGAGGTGGCGCCCAAGGTCAACGGCCTGGCCGCGATGATCCACGGCGCGCCCAAGCTGGTGGGCAGCTGGAAGGCCTGGAAGTCCTTCGATGGCTATGGCCTGGACGACGAACTGCGCATCCTCGACGCGTCGGGCAACCCGCTGTCGCTGAGCCACAGCCAGCGCATCTTCGACGCCAAGACCAAGCGCTGGCTCATCAGCGGCCTGGACGTCTACCGCGCGCGCTTCGGCAGCAGCAGCGGGCAGTGGCAGGACGGCGAGATGCGCCTGGAGGGCAGCGGCCAGAACGCCGAGGGCAAGCCGATGCTGACGCGCACGCGGTTCTCGGAGATCACGGCCGACCGCTTCAAGATGCGCCAGGACCGCTCCTATGACAATGGTGCGAGCTGGGAAGAAGGAACGCTGACGGTGATAGCCAAGCGCACGTCGCGGGACGCAGCCCCTCGTCCAAGGAGTACCTTGGCCGGTCCCCCGAGGTGACGGCGATGCTTGCCGGATTGACCGGCAAGCACATCGCCCGAGGCGGGCCGGCTTGGGAGCGGCCCGGCGCTCGGCCCGCAAGGACAACTGAAGCGAAGGATCTCGATGGGGCGAACCTGGATCTGGGCGCAATGGCTGATCGGCTGGCTGCCGGTGGCCGCGCTTTTCGCAGTGCTGATGATGACGGTGCATGGCGCGGGCTTCGCGTCGGCGCTGCATTACTCGGTGCGGCTGATGGCGACAGCGGCGGTGCTGGGTCTCGTGGTGCACCGCTTCACCGCGCGGCTGCCCTGGCCGCATCCGCTCAAGCTGGGCTTCGTCGCCAAGCACGCACTCGGCGCGGCGCTGTATGCGCTGGCCTGGGTGGCGGCGAACAGCGTCGTCGAGAGCCTGGTGGTGGGCCGCGTCGTCGTCGTGGTCGGGCCGGGGCTGCCGGCCTACCTCGTCACCGGCGTGTGGTTCTACGTGATGATTGCCGGCGTCGCCTACGCGCAGCGCGCCGCCGCCCGCAATGCGCAGCTGCAGGCGCTGCAGGCGCGCAGCCAGCTCGCAGCGCTGCGGGCCCAGCTGCATCCGCACTTCCTGTTCAACGCGCTGCACACGGTCGTGCAGCTGATCCCGCTGGACCCGGAGCGCGCCACGCGCGCGGCCGAGCAACTGGCCGCCCTGCTGCGTGCGAGCTTTGACAATCCGCGCGAGCGGGTCACGTTGCGGGAGGAGTGGGCCGTCGTGCAGCTCTATCTCGATATCGAGGCCATACGGTTTGGCGAACGCCTGGTGGTGGATGCGGAGTTCACGCCGGAGGCGCTGGGGGCGCCGGTGCCCAGCTTCGCGCTGCAGACCCTGGTGGAGAACGCCGTGCGCCACGGCGCCGCGCCGCGCGTGGAGGCCACCACGGTCCGCGTGCGGGCACGGGTGGAGGGCGAGACCCTGCTCGTCACCGTCGACGACGACGGCATGGGCGCCGAGCCGGCCGCGCTGGCGGCTGGCGGAACCGGCCTGCGCCGCCTGCGCGAGCGCCTGGGGTGGCTCTACGGCGGCAGCGCGTCGCTGGCCCTGCGGACCGTGCCAGGCCAGGGGTTGCACGCCGAGTTGCGCTTGCCCCTGCATCACGACGGCGACGACGAATGACGGCCGTCACCGCGCTGATCGCCGACGACGAGCCCGTCGCCCGCGCCGGCCTGCGCCATCTGCTGCGCGGCCTGCCCTGGCTGCACTGCATCGGCGAGGCGGCCGATGGCCCGGCGGCCCTGGCCGAAATCCAGCGCCTGAGGCCCGAGCTGGTCTTCCTGGACATCCAGATGCCGGGGCTGCTGGGCACCGAGGTGCTGCGGCGTGTTGCCGAGGCCGGCACGCCACCGCTGGTCATCTTCACGACGGCCCATGCCGAGCATGCCATCACGGCCTTTGAACTTGGTGCGCTGGACTATCTGCTCAAGCCGTTCGGTGCCGAGCGCTTGAACGCGACGCTGGAACGCGTGCGTGCGGCCCTGGGCGAGCCCTGCCCACCGGCGCTGGAGCGCCTGGCCGAGTTGCTCGGCCGGGGGCCGCTGACGCGCCTGTTCGTGCGCAGCGGCGTGGCCATCGTGCCGGTGGCCGTGAATGACGTCAGCCACTTCGAGGCGGTGGGCGACTACGTGGCCGTGCACGCCGGTGGTGCCGAGCATCTGCTGCACCTGGCGCTGGCGCGGTTGGAGGAGCGGCTGGACCCGCAGCGCTTCGTGCGCATCCACCGCGGCTGCATCGTCAACCTCGACGGGGTGGCGCGCTTTCGGCGCTTGCCCAATGGCCAGCTCAATGCCGAGCTGAAGGACGGCCGTAGCTTGCCGGTCAGCCGGAGCCGGTCCCAGGTCTTGCGCGGCCTGGCCGGCTGAGCACAAACCGGGGCGCTGCTTGCCCGGTCTGGTGCGGCGCCCCATGCTGCAGTACGCCAACGGTGCGGCTTGCACCACAACGGCGCGATCTTGCTCGCCCGTTGTGGAGCGTGACGAAGTTCACGGGCTGGCACGGGCCTTGCGGACGGTGGCATCGGCTACCGAACTTCATCCCCAAACCCTCTGGAGGACAACCCGATGCTTCGCCGTTCTGCCCTGACCCTGGCCGCTTCCGCCGCCGCCGCTCTCCTCACCCCCGCCGCCCACGCCGCCGACACCATCAAGGTCGGTGTGCTGCATTCGCTGTCGGGCACCATGGCCATCTCGGAAACCGTGCTCAAGGACACGGTGCTGATGGCCATCGACGAGATCAACGCCAAGGGCGGCCTGCTCGGCAAGAAGCTGGAGCCCGTCGTCGTCGACCCGGCCTCCAACTGGCCGCTGTTCGCCGAGAAGGCCAAGCAGCTCATCTCGCAGGACAAGGTCGCGGTCGTGTTCGGCTGCTGGACCTCGGTCAGCCGCAAGTCGGTGCTGCCGGTGTTCGAGCAGACCAACTCGCTGCTGTTCTACCCGGTGCAGTACGAGGGTGAGGAACTGAGCAAGAACGTGTTCTACACGGGTGCCGCGCCCAACCAGCAGGCCATCCCCGCCGTGGAATACCTGATGAGCAAGGACGGCGGCGGCGCCAAGCGCTTCGTGCTGCTGGGCACCGACTACGTCTACCCCCGCACCACCAACAAGATCCTGCGCGCCTTCCTGAAGTCCAAGGGCATCCCCGAGACGGACATCATGGAGGACTACACGCCCTTCGGCCACGCGGACTATCAAAGCATCATCGCCAAGATCAAGAAGTTCGCCGCCGAAGGCAAGAAGACGGCGGTCATCTCGACGATCAACGGCGACTCCAACGTGCCTTTCTACAAGGAACTGGGCAATCAGGGCCTGAAGGCGACCGACGTGCCGGTGGTGGCCTTCTCGGTGGGTGAAGAAGAGCTGCGCGGCGTGGACACCAAGCCGCTGCAGGGCCACCTGGCCGCGTGGAACTACTTCATGTCCATCAAGGCCCCGGCCAACGATGCCTTCATCAAGAAGTGGAGCGACTACGCCAAGGCCAAGGGCATCGCCGGCCACAAGGACAAGCCGCTGACCAACGACCCGATGGAAGCCACCTACATCGGCATCAACATGTGGGCGCAAGCCGTCAAGAAGGCCGGCAGCACGGACACCGACAAGGTCATCGCTGCGATGGCCGGCCAGACCTTCACGGCGCCGTCGGGCATCACGTCCAAGATGGACGAGAAGAACCACCACCTGCACAAGTCGGTCTTCATCGGCGAAGTGAAGGGTGACGGCCAGTTCAACGTGGTGTGGAAGACGCCCGGCCCGGTCAAGGCGCAGCCGTGGAGCCCGTACATCCCTGAGAACAAGGGCAAGAAGGACGAGCCCGCCAAATAAGCAACCCCCCTACCGCAGCGAAGCTGCGGCCCCCCTGCTGGGGGCGCCGCCAGTGGCCTGGCAGAGCCAGTTCCACGGCGGCCGCTGGAGGGGCGTGCGCGCTGCGCGCGGCACTGCTTTCGTTCGCCTGGGGCTTCATGATCAAACGACTTGTTATTGGTTGGCTGCTGGCGCTGCTCGGCTGCTCGGCTTGGGCGCTTTCGCCCGAGCTGCTCACGCGCATCGCGGCGGGTGAGGGCGACGAGCGTGTCGCCGCCCTGAACGAGGCCGTCGCACTGGCTGATCCGGCGCTGGCGGACTATCTGCACGCCTTGCTCGACGGCCGGGTGCGGCTGCGCGAGGGCAAGGTGGTCGTGGCCGCCCAGGGCACCGTGCCGCCCGACGGCGAGGAGCCGATGCTGAACAACCGCCTGCGCCGGGAGATCGACTCGGCCCTGGCGGGGCTGGCCCTGTTGTCCAAGGACCGCGACGTGCGCGCCAAGGCACTGGCGACGCTGCGCGAGGACGCCAGCGCCGCCAAGCTGCCGCTGTACGAACGCGCGCTGGCGGCAGAGACCGATGCGGCCCTGCGCGGCCAACTGAGCGCGCTGGTGGCGGGTGCCAAGCTGTCGTCAGCGGACGCCACACAGCGCCGCGCTGCTGCCGCCGAACTGGCTGGCAGTGCCGACCCGACGACGCGCGCCCTGCTGCTGGAGCGCATGACCGGCGAGACCGACGCCGCCACCAAGGCCGCGATGAAGAGCGCCATCGACGCCATCGGCGAACGCCTCGCCTGGGGCGAGCGTGCCCAGTTGCTGTTCTCGGGCCTGAGCCTGGGCTCGGTGCTGCTGCTCGTCGCGCTGGGCCTGGCCATCACCTATGGCTTGATGGGTGTCATCAACATGGCCCACGGCGAGCTGCTGATGGTGGGCGCCTACGCCACCTACTGTGTGCAGCAGGGTTTTCGCGCCTGGCTGCCCGCAGCCTTCGACTACTACCTGTGGATCGCACTGCCGGCGAGCTTCGTCGCGGCGGCCCTTGTCGGCGCGGCGATGGAGCGGACGGTGATCCGCTGGCTCTACGGCCGGCCGCTGGAGACGCTGCTGGCCACCTGGGGCATTTCGCTGGTGCTGATGCAGGCCGTGCGCACGCTGTTCGGCGCGCAGAACGTCGCCGTGGAGAACCCCGGCTGGCTGTCCGGCGGCTGGGCGCTGCTGCCCAACCTGACGCTGCCCTACAACCGTCTCGCCATCCTCGGCTTCGCGGCCCTGGTGCTGGGCGGCATGGCCTTGCTGCTGGCCAAGACGCGCCTCGGGCTGATGGTGCGCGGCGTCACGCAGAACCGCCGCATGGCTGCATGCGTTGGCGTCAACACGGCCAAGGTCGACACGATGGCCTTTGCGCTGGGTTCCGGCATCGCGGGCCTGGCCGGCTGCGCGCTGAGCCAGATCGGCAACGTCGGGCCTGACCTGGGCCAGAGCTACATCGTCGACGCCTTCATGGTGGTCGTTCTCGGTGGCGTGGGCCAGCTGGCCGGCACCGTCTACGCGGGCCTGGGCCTGGGGGTGCTGTCCAAGCTGCTGGAAGGCTGGCAGGGCGCCGTGCTGGCCAAGATCGCGCTGCTGATGCTGCTGGTGCTCGTCATCCAGAAGAAGCCGCAAGGCCTGTTCGCCCTCAAGGGCCGGAGCGTCGAATGAAGAAGACGCTGCTCATCGCCCTCGCAGCCGTGCTGCTGCTCGTGCCCTTGCTGCACCTCGCCTTCCCGCCCGGCCACGCGCTGCACCTCAGCGAGTTCTACGTCGGCCTGCTCGGCAAGTTCCTTTGCTTTGCCATTTGTGCCCTGGCCTTGGACCTCATCTGGGGTTTCGGCGGCATCCTGTCGCTGGGCCATGGGCTTTTCTTTGCCCTGGGCGGCTATGGCATGGGCATGTACCTGATGCGCCAGATCGGCCGCGAAGGCCAGTACCAGTCGGACCTGCCGGACTTCATGGTCTTCCTGAACTGGAAGGAGCTGCCCTGGCACTGGGCGCTCAGCGATTCGCTGGTCGGGCAGATCTTCCTGGCGCTCGCGGTGCCTGGCCTGCTGGCCGCGGTGTTCGGCTACTTCGCCTTCCGCTCGCGCATCCAGGGCGTGTACTTCTCCATCATCACGCAGGCGCTGACGGTGGCGGCCATGCTGCTTTTCTTCCGCAACGAGACGGGCTTTGGCGGCAACAACGGCTTCACTGACTTCAAGCGCCTGGCCGGCATGCCGCTGAACACGCCGGGCATGAAGGTCGGGCTGTGCATTGCCAGCGGGGTCGCGCTGATCGCCTGCTACCTGATCGCGCGGGCGCTCACGCAAAGCCGCTGGGGCCGCATCCTGCAGGCCATCCGCGACGCCGAAGGCCGCGTGCGCTTCTTGGGCTACGACCCGGTCGCCTTCAAGCTCAGCGCCTACGTGATCTCCGCGCTGATGTGCGCGCTGGCCGGCATCCTGTACGTGCCCCAGGTCGGCATCATCAACCCCGGCGAAATGAGCCCGGCGGCCAGCATCGAGATGGCCATCTGGGCGGCCGTGGGCGGCCGCGGCACGCTGATCGGGCCGGTGCTGGGTGCCTTCTTCGTCAACGGTACCAAGTCGGTGTTCACAGCCTGGTGGCCCGAAGGCTGGCTTTACATCCTCGGCGGGCTCTTCATCGCGGTGACGCTGTTCCTGCCGCAGGGCCTGATGGGTCTGGCGAAGAGGTTCAAGCAATGACCCCGGAACTTCTTGAAGCTGGCGCGGAAGCGCGCTCGCGGGCGTTCACCAGCATCGCCACCTCCGGCGAACCCGTCTTCAATCAGGGCGTGGCTCTCTACGTGGAAGACCTCAAGGTCGCCTTCGACGGTTTCCAGGCGCTTGGTGGGCTGAGCTTCACCGTCGGCGTGGGCGAGCTGCGCTGCGTCATCGGCCCCAACGGCGCCGGCAAGACGACGACCATGGACTGCCTCACCGGCAAGACGCGGCCCGACAGCGGGCGCATCTTCTTCGGTAGCAACCTCAACCTGCGCCTGATGAGCGAGCAGCAGATCGCCCGCGCGGGCATCGGCCGCAAGTTCCAGAAGCCCACGGTCTTCGAGGCGCTGACGGTGGCCGAGAACCTGGAGCTGGCCCTGGCCGGCAACCGCGGCGCGCGGTTCGCGATGCGGGCGAAGCTCAGCGGCGAGCAGCGCGACCGGCTCGACCAGTTGCTGACGACCGTTCACCTCGCCCCCGAGCGCGAGCGGGTCGCCGGCCTGCTGAGCCACGGCCAGAAGCAGTGGCTGGAGATCGGCATGCTGCTGGCGCAGGGCCCCAAGCTGCTGCTGCTGGACGAGCCCGTCGCCGGAATGACCGACGAGGAGACCGAGCGCACGGCCGAGCTTTTCCTGAGCCTGGAAGGCAAGCACTCCCTGGTCGTCGTCGAGCACGACATGAACTTCGTCGGCACGCTGGCCGGTGCACATCGCACGGTCACGGTCTTGCACGAGGGCAAGACCTTGGCCGAAGGCACCATGGCCGCCGTGCAGTCCGACGAGAAAGTGATCGAGGTGTACCTTGGCAGATAACGCGGCCCCCACGCATCCTGCGGATGCTGCCCCCCGAGGGGGCGCTCGCTCGCCTTGGGGCGGCCCGGCGGCAAGCGACATCCTCAAGGTCGCAGACCTGCACCAGCACTACGGCGGCTCCAACATCCTGCGTGGCCTGAGCTTCGACCTGAAGCCCGGCGAGATCACCGTCGTGCTGGGCCGCAACGGCGTCGGCAAGACGACGCTGCTGAAGAGCCTGATGGGTGTCGTGCCCATCACGTCGGGCGGCATCACGCTGTCCGGCGAGCCCATCAACAAGTTGAAGACCCACCAGCGCGTGCGCGCGGGCCTGGGCTACGTGCCGCAAGGCCGCGAGATCTTCGGGCGGCTTTCGGTCATCGAGAACCTGCAGATGGGCCTGTCCAGCCAGCCCGCCGGCACGCCGCTGCCGGTGGAACTGTTCGAACTCTTCCCGGTGCTCGCCAAGATGCGCTCACGCCGCGGCGGTGACCTGTCCGGCGGCCAGCAGCAGCAGCTTGCCATTGCCCGCGCGCTCGCGCCGGGCCCAAAGGTGCTGCTGCTGGACGAGCCGACCGAGGGCATCCAGCCCAACGTCATCCAGGACATCGGCCGCGTCATCAAGCACCTGGCGCATGACAAGGGCTTGTCGGTCGTGCTGGTCGAGCAGTTCTACGACTTCGCCGAAGAGCTGGCCGACCAGTATTTGCTGATGCAGCGCGGCGAGATCGTCATGCGCGGCCGGGGCAAGGACATGGCGGCGGATGGGGTGCGGGAGAGGCTGGCGATCTGAGGTTCGGCCGTTCTCTCGGATTGGGTTCGAAGTGCAAGGACCATGCGATGCCGCCGCACGCGAAGCTCCAGTCGAACGGTTGCCGGCTGCCCTCCCGGCCATCCTGGCGTCGAGCAGGCCCATCCTCGGTGGCACAACGGGTCAGCAGCCGCTCCTTTCGGGAGTCACGTTCAGCGCTGGTGGCGGGGCGGGACGGTCGCATGCTCAAATGTTAGGCAAGGATCGCCAACGATCGACCTACAACGCGTCAGGCGTCAGAAGATGCAGTACTTCGAAGTACTCGCAGGAACCTTGCTCACGACAGCTGGCGGCTCCCTGCTCCGCAAAGCCAACTCGCTGCTCCTGCTCCACGACAGCGCCATGCGATGGCCCAGGGTTGCTGGCGTTGTCGTTCGCAGCGAACTTCGCGAAGTCTCCGATAGCGACGGGACATCCTATCGGGCCGAACTCGCCTGCACGTACTCTGTAGGCGGGAAGCAGTTCACCACGTCGCGTCACACTGAAGGTATGACCTTCGCTCAACCGGAGCAGTCGGCACGAGCACTGGTTGCGGCGTTTCCCGTGGGCAAAGCTGTCGAGATCAGCGTTGATTCATCAGACGCTGGGGCGGGCGTACTGAACACGGGCAAGCCCCAACATATGGTCGTCATTCGGCGGGTCGGCATCGCCGCTGTCTTGGCTGGCATCGCTCTCGGCGCGTACGGAATACTTCGAAGCGCATGAATCTGACGCATAGCCGCTTTGTTCAAGCGGACCCGCCTCCGGCGGTCCGCTCAAGTCAATCGTTGAGCGGCGACATTTAGCCGCGTCCTGCCTCCAGCCATAGCACCGCAAACCACCCGTTCTCATCCGTCCACACCTTGCCGGGCTTGAAGCCCGCACGCTCGGCCATGGCCTGGAAGCCCGAGACGGTGTACTTGTGCGAGTGCTCGGTGTGCAGCGTCTCGCCCTCGTGGAAGGCGTAGACCTCGTCGCCCAGCCGCAACTCCAGCGGCCGCCTGGCACGCAGGTGCATCTCGACGCGTCGGTAGGCCGGGTTGTAGAAGGCCAGGTGCTCGAAGCCGTCCGGCGGGAACTCCGCGCCCAGCTCCCGGCGGGCGCGGTCCAGCAGGTTCAGGTTGAAGGCCGCCGTGACGCCGGCCGCGTCGTTGTAGGCGGCGTGCAGCGTGTCGCGATCCTTCTCGAGGTCGACGCCGATCAGCAGCCCGCCGCCCGCCAGTTCGGCCGCGGCCAGGCGCAAGAAGGCGTCGGCCTCGCTGGGCGTGAAGTTGCCGATGCTGGAGCCGGGGAAGAAGCCGACGCGGCGGCTGCCCTCGGGGCAGGGCGGCAGGTTGTGGGTCTTCGTGAAGTCGGCCACCAGCGGCTGGATGGCCAGGCCGGGGTAGTCGCCCGCCAGGCCATCACAGGCGGCGAGCAGGTGGGGGCCGGAGATGTCCACCGGCACGAACTGCACGCTGTCGCGCGGGATGGCGTCCAGCAGCAGCCGCACCTTGCGCAGCGCACCGGCGCCGTACTCGACGAGCTGAACCTGGCCGCCCATCTGCGCGGCCATGTCGGCGACGTGCGTCTGCAGCAACGCCAGCTCGGTGCGCGTCGGGTAGTACTCGGGCAGGTCGCAGATCTGCTCGAACAGGCGTGAGCCGGTCTCGTCATAGAAGTATTTGGGCGAGATGGCCTTGGGCGCACGGCCCAGGGCGGCGTGCAGGTCGGCCGCGAACTGCTCGTTGTCTGCCGAAGCGCGGGTCTGGCGCCATTCGATTCCTGGTTTCATCGTGCGAGCCTCAATCCACTGAACTGCCAGCGTGCGGCTGGGGGGAAGAAATTGCGATAGCTTGTTCGCGTGTGCCCGGGCGGCGTCGCGAGGCTGCCGCCGCGCAGCACCTGCTGGCCGACCATGAACTTGCCGTTGTATTCACCGACCGCGCCCGCCGCCGGCCGGAAACCGGGGTAGGGCGCGTAGCTGGAGCGCGTCCACTGCCAGGCTTGGTCGGCGGCCTGCGCGAAGCCTGGCAAGCGGCATGCCGCCTCCCACTCGAACTCCGTTGGTAGCCGGGCGCCGGCCCACTCGGCAAAGGCGCAGGCCTCGTAGAAGCTGAGCTGCATGACGGGCGCCTGCGGATCCAGCGGCTGCACGCCGTGCAGGCCGAACACGCTGCCATCCTCCAGCCAGTAGGCCGGGCGCTGCCAGCCCTGCGCCTGCACGGTGGCCCAGCCATCGGACAACCACAGCAGCGGCTCGCGGTAGCCGCCCGAGGCAATGAAGTCGGCAAACTCGCCGCAGGTGACAAGGCGGTTGCTGATCTCGAAGGGCGCGAGCAGCGCCTGGTGACGCGGGCCTTCGTTGTCGAAGGCGAAGCCGCCGCCGTCGTGGCCGATGTCGACGATGCCGCCCGCGTGCGACAGCCAGGCCTGCCCGGGTGCCTCGAACTTTTGCGCTGCCGTCGGGCCATAGGCCGGCAGCAGCGGGTTGCACGCGAAGGCATGCAGGATGTCCGTCAGCAGCAGCTCCTGGTGTTGCTGCTCGTGGTGGCAGCCCAGTTCGATCAGCGCGAGTGCCTCAGCTGGCGCCGCGTTTTGCAATTGAGGCAGCAGATCGGCCAGCGCCGCGTCGACGTGGCTGCGGTAGGCCTTGACTTCGTCCAGCGACGGCCGGCTCAGCAGCCCACGCTGCGGGCGGGCGTGGCGTGGGCCCAGGCTCTCGTAGTAGGAGTTGAAGAGGCGCGGCCAGCGCTCGTCGAAGAGCTGGTAGCCGCGCAGATAAGGCGCCAGCACCAGGGTCTCGAAGAACCAGGTGGTGTGGGCCAGATGCCATTTGGCGGGGCTGGCGTCGGGCATGGACTGCAGTTGCGCGTCCTCGTCCGACAGGGGCGAGGCAAGGGCCAGGGAGTGGGCGCGCGTGGTGCGGAGCAGGGCGGTCAACATGGGGGCAACCGTATCGCAATCTGCTGCCAACGGTATGTCAGTGCAGGGGCTTTGGCTGTAGGACGGCTCTCTAGGAGGCTGTCGGGCTTTGGGCCGGGTGCGCGCCGGGGCGAGTTGCGGGGCGAGGCAAGGCGCCGACGAGGCGTGGGATCGCCCCCCACAACGAGTCGGCAACGCCGGATCGCCCCGCAAATCGCCCCGGCCCTGCGGGTTGGGCCTGCAAGGGGGCGGATCCGTCGTTGCAAATGCTCGCTGGGCATCAAGCCCAGCTCCGCTTTGCGCCTAGGCTGAGCCCCCTTGCAGGCCCAACGCGCACCCGGCCCAAAGCCCGACAGCCTCCTAGGGTGCGCCAGAA
Organism: uncultured Roseateles sp.; assembly: GCA_963422775.4. Classification (GTDB taxonomy): domain Bacteria; phylum Pseudomonadota; class Gammaproteobacteria; order Burkholderiales; family Burkholderiaceae_C; genus Pelomonas. Next base: position 1,908 of record CAUJSJ030000147.1, on the reverse strand, counting down.
GCGATCCGGGTCTTCACTTCCCCTAGGATGAAGACACAACCCAAGGAGACAGGCTTGAAAGCCATCGGTTTCATTGCCGCCCTGCTCGCCGCTACCGCGGTGCAGGCCCAGGAGCCCGTCACGCTCAAGGTGCACCACTTCTGGCCGCCGGGCGCCATGGCACCCACCCAGATCCTCGCGCCCTGGTGCGACCGGATCGCGGCCGATTCGGGCAACCGCCTCAAGTGCCAGGTCTACCCGGCCATGCAGCTCGGCGGCACGCCGGCCCAGCTGATCGACCAGGTCAAGGACGGCGTCGTCGACATCGCCTTCACGCTGCCGGGCTACACGGCCGGGCGCTTCCCCATCATGGAGGTGTTCGAGCTGCCCTTCATGACGAACTCGGCCGAGGCGGCCTCGCGCGCCGCCTGGGATTTCCACGGCAAGTACGCTGGCAAGGAGTTCGCGGGCATCAAGCCGCTGATGTTCGCCACGCACGACGAGGGCTATCTGCACACGCGTGAGCGGCAGATCAGGACGCTGGCGGATTTCAAAGGGCTGAAGCTGCGCGCGCCGACGCGTCAGACCAACAAGCTGCTGGCGTCTCTCGGCGCCTCGCCCGTGGGCATGCCGCTGCCGGCCGTGGCCGATGCGACCGCCAAGGGCACCATCGACGGCTTCGCGCTGCCCTGGGAGGTCATCCCGTCGGTCAAGCTGCACGAGATGGTCAAGTACCACACGGAGACCGACCACAGCCGCCCGGCGCTGTACAGCGCGGTCTTCATCCTTGCGATGAACCTGGCCCGTTTTGACAGCCTGCCGGCCGACCTGAAGGCCGTCATCGAGAAGCACTCCGGCGCCGCGCTGTCGCAGGCTGCCGGCCGCACCTGGGATGCCAGCCAGGCGCCGGCACGCAAGCATGCGGTGGACCGCGGCAACGTGTTCTACACGGTGCCCGCCGCCGAGGTGGACAACTGGATCAAGGCCAGCCATCCGCTGTACGACGACTGGACGGCCGACATGGACAGGCGCGGCCTGCCGGGCAAGCAGATGCTGGCCGAGGCCCAGGCGCTGCTCGCCAAGTACAGGAAGTGAAGGCGCTGGAGAAGCTGGCCGCGGCGTTCGCGCTGCTGGGTGGCGTGTGCGCGTTGCTGGTGGCCGGCATGACGCTGTGGAGCGTCGTCGCGCGCAACCTGTTGGCGGCGCCGGTCCGCGGCGACATCGAACTCAGCCAGATGGGCATCGCGCTCACCATCGCGTTGTGCCTGCCCTGGTGCCAGCTGCAGCGCGGCAACATCATCGTGGACTTCTTCACCCAGGCCGCGCCGGCGCGGCTCAACGGCGCGCTGGACCGTTTCGGCGCGCTGCTGCTGGCCGTGATGCTGGCCTTGCTCGCATGGCGCAGCGGCGTGGGGGCGATGGCTGTTGGTCAGGCGGGTGAACAGACGATGGTCCTCGGCCTGCCGATGTGGTGGACCTACGCCATCCTCGCCCCTGGGCTGGCGCTCACTGCCGTCATTGCCGTCGTGCAGGCGGTCAGGAAATGACGGTCGGCCTCGTCATCTTCGGGTTGATGCTTGCGCTGATGGCGCTGCGCGTGCCGATCGCGGCCGCCATGTTCATCCCCGGCGCACTGGGCTATGCCTGGCTCAGCAGCGACGCGGCGCTGCTCAACCTCATCAAGGGCTCGGCGGTGGCTCGGCTGACGGTGTACGAGCTGTCCGTCATCCCGCTTTTCCTGCTGATGGGCCAGTTCGCGACCCAGGGCGGTCTGTCCAAGGCGCTGTTCCGCGGCTGCCGCGGCCTGGGTGGGCCACTGGCGCGGCGGGCTGGCCTTTGCCGCCATCCTCGCGGCGGCGGCCTTCGGCTCGGTGTGTGGCTCGTCGGTCGCAACCTGCGCCACCATCACCCAGGTGGCCTACGGCGAGA